>NZ_JFHR01000065.1 GCF_000722875.1 Sphingobium chlorophenolicum
CTCTGCCCAGCAGGGCAAATCCCGAAAGGAGAAAACCCCATCTTGACCCACCGATGATATCCGAAACATAACCTTCAGGCGGGTCACTTCTCGGTGGAAATCCCGGGTCAACTCTCAGTGGCAATCAACACCGACCGGGCGTAATGCGCTTGGGCACTTTCGGCTGCCCTGTGCCCTTCGGAATCGTTGTCCTCGGCGACCAGGAGCGTTGTGACCGTGGGCGGAATGACGAGCTGGTTGAGCCGACGTGCGCCGAGTGAAGCCCAGCACGGGAGGTTGCTCAGGCGCGCGAAAGCGTCGGCCGTCTCAAAGCCCTCGGCGATGGCAAGGGTGTTGCCCCCTGCCCCGCCCCGCCAAGCGCCGTGCCCCGGGGCGCCAAGCATGACCTTGCGCGTGTAATGGGCGGTGTCGGGGTTCAGGAATATGCGTTGAATTGCGACCAGACGGTTTCCCTCGCGCACCGCTACCAGGAGAGCGGGTTCGAAGATCGTCTTCGGCTTGGGCAGGTAAGGGCAACGCGGATGGAAGCGAAGATCGCGTGGTGGTGGGAGGAGGTTCCGGCACTGGAGGTAGCGCTCGGCAAGGGTGCCCGGAACGTCGACCGCCTCATTCCAGATTCTTTCGACGTTCATCGGCCGCGGCGAGTCCGCCAAGGCGGGTGGCGGATAATGGCGACCCGGGCGAACAAGGCGCAGTTCACGCAGGACGTCTTCGCGCGAGCATCCTGCGAAACAGGTGACGAGAATGCCGCGATCCCCTTGCCGAATCGACAAGCTTGGATCGCGATCGCTGTGTGCGGGACAGCGGCACATCGCGACATTGCCGCTCCACGTGCCGCCCAGGGCCCCGACAATGTCGACTATCTCCTGCGATGGCCGTCTGGCTGTAAGCGGCATAATTCTACCTCCTGCTTACACGCTCGGCCCCTCCTTTCCTCTTTTCGGTCGGTCTGAGACTTGGAGACAGATTCAGCCTGCGCTCGCCTCAACGCGAACGGCTCGGAGATCATCGGTTAGTCGTCGCTTCGATTCGCGCGGCGTTCAGCATAGGCGACGACGAACTTCTCCCAGATCCGCAGCCACTCTGAATCGGTGCGCGGCCGGCTAAAATCGGGGCATCCCTTGCGGAATGCAGCCGCCATGTCATCCACTGACCACGGATGGCCCTTGGTCAGCGCGATCTGGCGGAAGACGGCCTCACGCGTGCCGTATGAGAGAGACCCGGCGGGGAACGGAAGAGTCGGCGCATCGTCCTTCGCGGGCGCGGACTTCGCTGCATGGGCCGGTTTGACCGATGATCTCGGTGCCGTTTTCGGAGCCTCGCCCCCGACGAGTCGAAGGTGCGGCCCCACGAGCTTGCGCTCCAGCGGTGCCGGTGACGGATGAAGAATGACCTTCCGCCCGGAGAGATCGACATTTGCGTTGGGATAGACCGCCGACACGATCTGCATGGTTTCGCGGACGGTCTGTCGGAAGCGCTTGCTGTCGGCCTCGTTGCCAAGGTGCTTGGCGAGCTGGTCCCATGAGATAACCTGGCCCTTGTCGGATCCAATCCGCGGGAGTCGGTAGGCAAGGTAAGTGTAGAGATCGAGCGCCGTTGGCGTACCCTTGAGCTCGCGGATGGCGATCTCATTGAGTGGCACGGCATGGTCGATGAGGTGCGAGTAGAACGCCTCGGACATACGGATTTCGCGCGCGAATGAGCCGTTCTTGTCGAGCGAACCGGCATATTCGTTGGAAATCTTGACGTCCCGGACAGCGAAGGCGTTGTCTTCCGTGTCGGTGCCGTCCCAGCGGATCTGCCACTCGCACGCCAGCAGCCGATCCACCTGCTCTCGCATCAGGTTGGCCGTCCCGCGTGGTCCATAAGACACGGTCTGGTAGCCAAGGCGGCGCATCCACTCGGTGAAATTGCGGCCAAGATAAACGTCCCGCGATTGCTTCATGACCGCCTGAGAGAGGAGGTAGATCAGGGCAACGCGTGGATAGGCGCCATAAGGCACACCAAGGCTTCGCATGACGGACTTGCCGTCGACATTCTGAAGCACTGGCCTGGGATTGATGGCCAGCGCATATTTGCCGTCCTCACGGACGATGGGCTGAGTGTCGTCCTTGGGCCGCTTGGTTGGCAGCGACATCGCACAAAGCGCGGAGTGGAGGAAGGCAGGAACCGGTTCTTCGTCCTGGACGCGCAGGAATGCGTCCAAGGTGAGCTGGGTGCCGGCGGTGGTGGCGAGCTTGCGGACGCTCTCCTCGCCGCCGTTGAGCATGGCTAGTGCGTACTGATGCCCCAGCGGCCTATGCTGATCCCCATTCATGGTCTGCCCTTCCCCCCGAATCGACCGGGGGCTGTGATGGGCATGTCTCAACAGGTTTGAGGCGTGAAATCAACCCCGTTGGCAGTTTGGGAGGGGAAAAGGCCGCGAGAGTTGCAGAAACACCGATGATGTCGGTGCCGTTCTGCGGCCTCCCCCTGCCCTCCTTCACCCAAAATCGAAAAATCAAAACGATTCGCGAATCGGTTTTTTATAGGGTGATTCTAGTAATAGGTATGGGCTCTGAGATCATCGGTCGGCTCGCACCGAGATCATCGCTGATACGCACCGAGATCATCGCAAAGTACCGAGATCATCGGTGGTTATCCACAGGTAGCCGTTTGTCGCCACAATCCCAGCGCCAGACTTTGCAGCAACACGCAAAGGCACGGAGATCATCGGTCGCAGCCGCCGCCGATTGGCCAGAAAGCGCGCACATGCGCAAGGGGCTCGGAGATCATCGGTCAACTTGTAAGTCTGGTGGCCATTTCCTTGCTCGAAACTGCCAACGTGGCTATCATGGCGCATCAAACCCACAGAAGCGGACTGAGATGGCTACCGACCCCTCCCTAGCACAGCCGGACGACCTCATCGAAGGTGGTCTGGACGTGCTCCACAGAAAGTCGTTGACGATCCTCAAGCGCATTCGTGACAGCGCGGTTGATCCCGAAACCGGTCAGAAGAAGGGTCCGACCTTCCCGATTTCGAAAGCTGCTGCACTGGTCGGGCGGACGGCATCTGCTGTCCGGGAAGCGGAGCGCGACGGCCGCCTCCCCGCTCGAGGGCGGACGGGCTCCGGGCATAGGCTGCAGTATACGCTCGAAGAGCTTGATCATATGCGCGAGGTGTTTGGAACGCGTCCCTGGCGCGAGCCAACCGATACCCCGGCGATCATCTCGGTCTGCAACTTCAAGGGGGGCGTCGGCAAGTCGACGATCGCGCTGCATCTCGCCCAGCATTTTGCCATCAAGGGCTACCGGGTCCTGTTCATCGACTGCGACAGCCAGGCGTCTTCAACCATGATGTTCGGCTATCGCCCCGACGTGGACCTCGACGAGGAAGACACGCTTTACGGGCATTTTCACAATCCGGAGCTGCTTGGCGTTCGCAAGATTATCCGCAAGACGCACTTTCACAACCTCCACCTGATCCCGTCGAACCTGCGACTTTATAATCTCGAGTATGAGATCGCCGGGCACATGGCGCGAAATCAGAACATGGAGATCATCGACCTGATCGCGCAGGCCATTGATGAGGTGGTCGATGACTATGACGTCGTGATCATGGACCCGCCGCCGGCATTGGGCATGGTGTCGATGGCTGTGCTCCAGGCCGCTAACTGCATGGTCATTCCGGTGCCGCCGAGCCTTGTCGACTTCGCCTCGACGGTATCTTTCATCGACATGACGCGAACGACGATGAAGCAGCTCGAGCAACTCGCGGGGCGGGGAAGGCCGGCCTACAACTTCATCCGGCTGGTCGGCAGCCGCGTGGACGAGAGCAAGTCGATGCACCGGGAGATACTGTCGATGATGCGGCAGGTCTTCGGTGGCTCAATGACGCAGTCGGTGATGGTCACCAGCGCCGAAATCGACAATGCCAGCTCCAGGATGAAAACCGTTTTCGAACTCGACAAGCCCGTCACGTCGCACGAGGTCTACAACCGCTGCATGAAGCATCTCAGCGACGTTTGCCAGGATATTGAGCAGGACGTTCTGCGCACCTGGGCGAGCAGGGCAGGGGGCCGAATTTAGGGAGAGTTGCCACGTGGCAACTCCGATATTTCTCACGTCGGCGAGCACGGGCAATCGGGGAGTGAGACGAAGCCGGATCACCGAGTTGCCACGTGACAACAAAGTGGAAGAACCCAATAGAAGCAATATGTTAGGTAGGAATACCATGTCAGATCGCACACGGCAGGAACGTCAGTGCAAGCGCCTGGGGGCGGCGCAGTTGCCACGTGGCAACTCTGGCCTGTTGGCACCCGTCGGCGAGGGCAAGAGAGAAGGAGAAACGGGCCGATGAGCAAGGGCAACAAGGGCTTCGGCTCGATGTTCACAGAGGGGCTCGACGACGAGGAGAACCTCGATAAGGCGACCCCTGCGGACGGCATCATGGCAAGTCGCAGCCAGACGCTCGCGCGCATCGCGACGGGGAAAACGGTCGCCGACCGGACGGAGTGGGTCGATCCGGAGCGGTGCCGCCCATGGCGGATGCACAATCGCGATCTGGATCATTTGAACGAAGATAGCTGCCGCGATCTCATCGACTCCTTCCTCTCCGCCAAGAAGCAACGGATCCCCGCTATCGTTCGGCGTCTGAAAGATGACCCGAACTTCGACTTCGAGATCATCGCCGGCGTCCGCCGTTGGTGGACGGTGAAATGGCTGCGAGCGCATCACCACCCGGAGTTCGAGTATCTGGTGACGATCCAGAGTGTCACGGACGAGGAGGCGTTCCGGGTTTCAGATGTCGAGAACCGCTCGCGTAAGGACATCTCGGATTGGGAGCGGGCCAAGGAATATACGGTGGCGCTCGCGGAGTTCTACGAGGGCTCGCAGTCGCAGATGGCCGAGCATTTAAACCTTTCCAAGTCGTGGCTGAGCCGGCTTCTCGACGTTGCGCGCTTGCCCGAACCAGTTGTCGCGGCGTTCTCCGATACGCACGACATCACGGTACGCGTCGCGCGTGACATCAAGCCGCTTACCGGAGATCCGAAGGCGCTGGCGAAGATGCGCGAAGAGGCTGAACGCATCGAGGAAGAGCGCAGCCAGAAAGGCTTGAAGCTGAGCGGGCCGGAAGTCGCGAAGCGGCTCGTGAAGGCGACTGTCGCGCCAGCCGTGAAGGCTGCCGCCGAGAAGGAGATCACCGGCAAGGGGGGCAAGGTCATCCTGCGCTATACGAAGGCGCGGGGAGGGGGGCTGACGATCAAGGTGCCGCCGAAGGCTGAGGCGTCGCCCGCCGAGCTTTTGAAGGCGATCGAGGGGCTGCTGTCGTAGGGTGATGGAGCGCGGCGTCTGGCGAGGTCGCCGCCTTATATGGCGTCCCGCTTATATTTGTCGGCGGTGCTCTGCGTCACGGAGTGGCGGCTTCGCAGGCCGAAGTTCGCGCGGATGAAGTCGCCGGCTTGACGCGTCCTCGCGCCTACGAACGCCTGGGCATGTCCCACGGTCGACCGGTTCTGCCGCGTGATCAGTTCTCGCTCGGGTAGGCTCACGATCCGATTTGCCAGCGTAGTGGACCCGGCAGCAACGAAGAGGGTCTCCGGTCCGATCGGAAGAGTGACATAGGACGAGGCACTACCAAGCCAGGCGAAGCTGACCGGCACGTCGAGCGGCCAATCGGAGACGAACAATTCCCGGCGATTGTTCGTCTTGATTATGCGCCAGTCCATGTTGATGAACGCTCGTCCGCGATCCGCGTCGTCGATGACCAAGCGCAGGACTTCCATCTGAAGCGCGCTCACGGCCTCGGGCGGCAGCGCCCCATCTTCGCCGCGCAGCACGGACTTCGCGGCCTCTGCGCTTGCGAGAGCGCCGACGGCGTCCTTCATGCCGCGCATATCCAGCGGTGTCCGGAACCACAGCGACATGACGAACCGGCCCCAATCCGAGCATTGCGCGTCGCTGAGCGAGTTGACCTTGCCGTCGAGGAGCAGCGCGTGAACCTTGGCCGCAGCGTCATCGATCACCTGCATGAACAGGGTTTCCATCTGCTGGGCATGCTCGGGCGGGAACCCGATCGTCTTGTACAGGTCCCGCTCGAAGCAGACGCTCTTGGGTGATGCAGGACTGCTCTCGATCTCCCCGATCCGATTGCGCCGATAGCGCAGCAGGGTGTCGCCATCCTTCCACTGGTCGAGGAGGAACTGCGGGATGAAGTGATGCCGGGACGGAGGGTTCTGTGGCTTGGATTGCACGGTGTCTGTGGTTCAAGAGGGATGAGCAAGTGAGGCGAGTAGCTTGCGCGCGCCTTGCGGGGTGACCTTCAACAGGCGCGCGACAGCGGCCGGCTGAAGGCCCGGATAGGCAAGCTGCAGGCGGGCAAGGAGAGGGGCCTTGCTCCGCTTCGTGACGGCCAGATCGGTCTGGATGCGCGACGCCGCACGCTCGATCGCGTCGAGGTCGCGCAAGCCAGCATGCGCCGTCCGACCGATCGCCTGGGCCAAGGTCTCTGCCAGATCGGCGGGGGAGGGGGGCAGAAACTTGGACATCAGGATGAACGAGGGGATCACGCGGGTCGTGAAGCCAGCGCGGCACAGCATCCGCGGTACGGCGGCGGCGATCAGCCAGTTTCGATCGCGTCCACGGGGAGGCAGCTCGAGAGCGCGACCATCGACGCTGACGACATCCCAGCTGCCTGGTGCCGCTGGTTCGGTCAGCGCGAACAGCTGGAAAATGCGGTTGGCGACAGAGAGGAGGTCACCGGAAGGGAAGGGGGCGTCCGCCACGGTTCGCAGCTGTCGCCACATCGGCCCGAAGTGCGCCAAGTCTTCGGCCGCATAAACCTTCGCCTCGGTGCGGTCATCGAGTACCGTACGGAGCACGTTGAGCGTGGCGCGGCCGAGCGAATCCTTGAGATCCTCGTCGCGGCTGAGCGCAAGGTGGAAGACGGCGGCAACCGAGATCGGATCGTTGAGGCCTTCGGAAGCGCGGGGAGGGGGTGTGCGGCCGGCGATCCAGTCCTGCAGGTCGCGCACCGCGATCGGCACGCCGGCGAGGCCGGCCAGGACGGTGGCGCCTTCCAGGCGCGAGCGCGCGAGAAAGATGTCGGCGCATGGACTACCGTGCAATCGGCCATCGAGGCGCCCGAGCAGGAGCAGGCTGTCGTCGGCGCGCAGGTTGTCTGTCCGCGTCATAGGATGGCGACAATGCCATGGCGGGAAACCAAAGTCAGCAGTTCGTTTCTACATCCGTGACCTCCCGAAAGTGGACATTCGATAATTGCACTTATCACATAAGCAGATTTGACCGTTCTTTATAAGGTGGGCTACAAGCGCGGCTGAGGAGCGAGGCGCGTCGTGAGCACCGAAACCGCCCGGGAAGGGCCAGAAATCCCCGTAGCGCCGCCTGAGGCTGTCCTGCCGGCCGTCAGGGCGCCGGCCGACCTTGCGTGGACGATCGTGCAGATGCGCGCCGGCGAGCGCATCACCGTCAACGAGGGCCTGATCGCCGCCTATCAGGCCGCTTCATCGCCCCATAGCATCCGTGCGCTCAAGTCCGACGTCGAGGCGTTCGATGCGTGGTGTAGGCGCAACAACCGGATCGCGCTGCCGGCCACGCCCGAGACCGTGGCCGATTATCTCGACGCGCGGGCCGGGAGGGGGAGCCGGCCGGCCTCGCTATCCCGCTACAAGGCGTCTATCGCCAAGATCCACCAGCTGCTCGAGCTCAAGGATCCGACGCCGGCGCCGCTGGTGAAGCTGCGGCTCCAGACGGTGCGCCGCGAGAAGGGGGCTGCGCAGAAGCAGGCGCGGCCGCTGCGGTTCAAGGGCCCGGTGCGCGACGTCGAGCGCGACAAGGCGCGGGGGCTCAACATCCGCGCGCTGCTCGAGAGTTGTGGCGAGGATCTGCCGGGGCTGCGTGATCGGGCGCTGCTATCGGCCGCTTATGACACCGGGCTGCGCGCCTCCGAACTGGTGGCGGTCGCCATTGAGCATATTGAGGAGGCGATCGATCCCGAAGCGCGGCTGCTGCAGATTCTGCGTCATAAGGGCGATCAAGACGGGGAGGGGGCGACCGCCTACCTCAGCCCGCGCACCGTCGCGGCGATCGCGGCGTGGACCGAAGCGGCGGGGATCACGACAGGGCCGCTGTTCCGGCGGGTGCAGGTGCGGCGCTACAAGGCGCGGGCAGCCGTGCGCGGTCGGCCGATCGACAGCATCTCGGGCCGGGAGACGTGGGATCTGCGCAAGACGCTGTCCAAGCCGGCGGTGAAGGCGCGCGTCGAATATGACATCGGCACCGTGGCGCTGCACCCGGGCTCGATCGGACCAATCTTTCGGTCGATCATCGGCCGCGCGTTCGACCGTGGCGCGCTGCCCGATTTGACGGCGGACGATCTGGCGCGGTTGCTGAAGGGGATCAGTGCGCACTCGACGCGGATCGGGCTCAATCAGGACCTGTTCGCCAGCGGGGAGGATTTGGCCGGCATCATGGACGCGCTGCGGTGGAAGTCGCCGCGGATGCCGCTCGCTTATAATCGCAATCTCGCGGCAGAGCAGGGGGCGGCGGGGCGCCTTATGGCGAAGATTGGCTAGTCATGACGGCCTAAATAGGTCTTTGGATGATGCCGTGCGACCACACGACGGCGGCAGGTAGATCGAGGGATTTGCGCAGCGGCAAGAACCGGAGAAGGGAGGCTGAGCCCCCGGGGTCTTGAGCTACAACGTTAAGCCTAAGAAACGGGCAGGGGCCTGGTAGCGCGTAGTGTATGAGCGAAGCCACCATCGCTCAAACTCATCAGCACAGTCCAATTTCGAAGAGGAAACAAGAAAGTGGTTCCGGAAACGGTATGGATCTTATCCTGTGTAAACGCTCGCGCTAAATGGCGGCGTTCTGATCGCGCTATTTGTCAGTTGCCGGGTCCGATGACGAGGCAATCGCGCGCGGCCTGAACGATGTCAGCGGTGACCTCCTCGACGCGGTTGAGGGTCATGATCCGCCGCATCTGCGCGAACAGGCGCTCCATGAGCCGGAAGTTGCCGCGCGTGATGCGGATCACGGCTGCCTGCGCTTCGATCGCGTCGAGTTGGGCCGGGTCGAAGCTGATCCCGAAATCGCCGGCGTGGGTCGCGAGCAGCAGCCGCATTTCGGTCTCGGTAAGCGGTTTGAACTCGTGGACGAAGCCGATCCGCGAGTAGAGCTGGGCATAGCGGGCGAGGCGCTTCTCCAAGCCCGGCATACCCATCAGGATCAGCCCGAAGCCGTGGCGATCGGCCATGTCGCGGAGATGTTCGAGCGACTTTATGGTCAGGCGGTCGGCCTCGTCGACGATGACGAGGGGGCAGGCGATGCGGGCGGCGTCATGGGTGATTTCGTCCTGCGAGCCGCCCGCGACCGTCAGCCGGGCATAGCCCAGCTTAATGAGGTTGAGGCCCAACACCGCGTCGATCGTCTTGGGCGTGTTGCTGACCGACACGGTGTAGAAGACGGCGCGGCAGCGAGCGACCTTTTCGCCAAGGAGCGCGGCAATGGGACGGAGCGCGGCATATTCCCCCAGGTCGGGGAAGCTGGAAAACTCGCGCGCCGATCGCGTCTTTCCGACGCCCGGCCGGCCATGACACACGCCGATATAGCGGTAGTGCGCGCAGGCTTCGGCAAACTCGACGAACCGGGCATGTTCGCGGGTCGCCAGGAACGGCTGCTCGACCAGGAACTCAATCGTCAGCGGCGTAGAGCCGGAGCCCTCGGTAGGTGGTGGGCCGGGAAGCCGTATCCTCTTGGTCGCCATCGAAGGTCTCCGTGGGGGCAGGCACCTGCTTGTCGCGCTCCTTCGCGCCGCGCCGGGCGCGCTGGATCGCGCGCAACGACGGGTGCCCAGCGTGCTCGGAGCTGAGCGCACGGCAGACGAACCGGCCCTGGTGGTAGACGTGGATCTCGGTCAGGTCGCGGGGGTCATAGACCGCCTCGACCTGCTCGCCGACGAAGGCCGCGAGCGTGGGTTCGACATAGCGCCTGCCCATCAGACGGATGCCGTCGCGCAGCACTTTACGGGGCTTGGGCACGTGCACGAGCAGCATGTCGAGCTGTTCAAGGCTGTCGGGCATTGCGGGCAGGAACCCGCCCTTCTGCCAGCGCGTGATCGGCGGTTCGCCGGTGCTGCCATGCGGGCGACGATGATAGACGCCGCACACGAACGCCTCGAAGCGGGCGCGCAGCTCGTCGAGCGTGAGCACTGGCGCCGACAGCGGCTTGCCCGCGATCAGGTGGCCGGGCAGGTCGGGCAGGAACATGTCGTTGATGGTGCGGAACAGCCGCTCGATCTTGCCGCGCCCGCGAGGACGCCCCGGCAGCGAATGGATGAGGCGGATTTTGAGGGCGATGCACGCCTGCTCGATATGCTCGGAGATGAAATCCGAGCCGTTGTCGACGTAAAGCTGTTCGGGAATGCCGCTGACGATCCATTCGGGATTGGGCTTGCGCCAGATCGCCTGCCGCAAGGCGAGCGCCGTGTTGAGGGCACTGGGGGCATCGAGGCTGAGGAAGTAACCGGCGATGGCTCGGCTGTGATCGTCAACGATGACGGTCAGCCAAGGACGCACCGGGGTTCCGGCATCATCGAGCACGAGAATGTCGAGAACGGTATGATCGGCCTGCCACATCTCGTTCGAGGTCGCGGCTTCGCGCCGATGCACTAGCTCGTGCTGGTCGCGGTAGACGGCCGGATCGGAGGCTGCGGCGATCTGGCTTGCCGGTATCGCCCTGACGACACGCGCGACGGCCGCATAGCTGGGGGTTCGGTGTCCATGCGCGATGGCGAGTTCCTGCACCTTTCGGTGAATGGCGGCGACCGGGGGTCGCGGGCGCTTGGTGGCGAGAGTGCGGGTCAGTTCGACCAGATGTTCCGGCAGGTGCAGCCTGCCCCGATCGTTGCGCGGCAGACGCGCGAGACCGGCAAGTCCTTCGGCACGGTAGCGCCCGAGCCAGCGCTGCAACGTCCGCTCGCTCAGCGTGCCGGTGCGGGCGAGGTCCGCGAGCGGGATGCCATCGGCGAGGTGCGGTTCAAGGACGCGGTAGCGCTCGATCGCCAGCGGCGGGACAAGCGCCGGATGCGTCACCGCCGACGGTCCGTGTCGCAGGTAAGGAAAACGGAGATTTGCCTGCCCATCGCCATGCGAGTCCGCTCGCGTTGCCAAACCGGCCTGTTCGACGTAAATCTACCCGGTAAAGAAAACTAGGGCAACATAGACCTGCCGATGACGACTTTCTTCCCAAACCGCGCCCGATCGGGGCGCCACCGGCCCTACGCATGAAAATCGGTTACGCCCGCGTATCGACCGCCGAGCAGAACCTGGACCTCCAGCGTGATGCGCTGAAGGCTGCCGGCTGCGAGAAGGTCATCACCGACAAGGCCTCCGGGGCGACTGCCGCTCGCCCTGGATTGGAAAAGGTGAAGGAGCTGCTTCGCGCCGGCGACACACTGGTGGTCTGGCGCCTCGACAGGCTCGGCCGCTCGCTCCGTGATCTGATCGGATGGATGACCTACCTCGACGAGGAAAAGGTCGGGCTGCTGAGCCTGCACGAGGCGATCGACACGACCACCACGTCGGGCAAGCTTACCTTCCACCTGTTCGGGGCATTGGCGGAGTTCGAGCGCAACCTGATCCGCGAGCGGACCCAGGCCGGTCTCACCGCAGCCCGCGCTCGCGGCAAGAAGGGTGGCCGGCCGGCCGCACTCGGCAAGGACAAGCGCGACCTGGCCGTCAGGCTCTACCACGAGAACACGATGCCGATCGCCAAGATTTGCTCGATGCTCGGCATCTCCAAGCCAACACTCTACGCCTATGTGCGATCGGCCGAGACCAAGCCGGTAGTCGCGTAGCGACGCTCGCCGACAAATAGCGCGATCAGAATGCCGCCACTTAGCGCGAGCGTTTACACCGTTCGCGGTCCCGATCGGCCCAGCGTCCCCCGGAACCGTTCGTTATCGGGAAGGCATCTAAGCGGTCTGCACCATCCTTCATCTAAAGTTCTCCAAGCGCTTCTGAGGATTTTCGGGCGCACCAAAAGCACTTGCTCCTCCAGTGGCTGGAGCATGTAACCGCAATTTGCTCTCCTGCGGACGGGGGGCTGGAGGTGGCTTTTTGACGGCCCGTGTTGAAGCAATCGGTATGTCTCGACGCTCATTAGTGGCGCGGCTGGTGGCCTGTGGAACCGGCTTGGTGCTCGGTTCTCCAACGCTCGCGCGACAGACTTCCCGGTCTGCGGGCTCGTGGAACTTCGGTGCGGCTCACCTCGAATGGGAGCCGCTGGAAGTCGGCACGGGTGATACCCTCCTTGTTTCGGCACAAGTGCGCGGAGTGCCGGTGCGGGCGGTGCTCGACAGTGGCAGCGGCGCGTCGATCATGAGCACGGCGCTCGCGGCGAAGCTCGGCTTGAACGATGGTGAGCGGCGCATGATTAGCGGGCTGAGCGCCAAGGCCCCGGTGCTGCTGGTCCGCGACATCGACGTACAGCTCGCCCGCGAAACCCGTCGCTTACCCTTTGCCGTCGTTGGTGATCTGAGTTCAGTGTCGGCGGCCTTCGGACGACCGATCGATATCCTCCTCGGTGCCGATATGTTCACGGGTAGCTGCATCGCGCTCGATTTCGCGAAAAGGCGTATGGCGGTCGTCAAGTCAGGCACGTTTCTCGCCGGTCCCGACTGGCGCGCTGTCGCGCTCGGGCGCGGTGCCAAGCAGGAGCTGTTCATTCGAGCTTCCGTCTCGGGTTTGCCTCCCGTGCCCTTGATGATCGATCTTGGCAGCTCGGCCGCGCTGATGCTCTCGTCGGCCTATGCCCGCGATCAAGGGCTGTTGAACGGGAAGCTCGTCTCGACCGCGGCGATCGGCGGCGTCGATGGTGTGCGTATCAACGATGCTTTCACGATCCAGAACATCAACATCGAAGGGCTTGGCGTCTCGAACGTCCCCACACTCGGGATGAGAGCTTGGCTCTCCACCAGCACGGTTGGCAATGTCGGCCTACCGCTGATCGCTCAATTCGACGTGGTGTTCGACGTGACCGCCGGATTCGTGTGGCTCCGGCCACTCGGTCCTCGTCGTCGCCTGCCGATGCTGAAGGACCGTAGCGGCCTTGGCCTCGCAGCCTCACCAACGGCGCTCACCGTTGTTCATGTGGCGGCGAACAGTCCCGCGGAAAAGGCTGGCTGGGCGGTCGGCGACCGGATCGTGGCGGTGAACGGCCATTCGATCGATGCGAACTATACGCGTGGGGAGCTCTGGCAAGTGCGCTCCCGGCCTGCTGGCACCCTCGTAAAGCTGACGATGGCCTCGGGTGATGTGCGCGAGCTCAGGCTGGCCGATTATTATTGATCGGCTTGAGGGTGGCCTTTGCCGATCGCCTTCATGATCCGACAATCGGCCATGCGCGCCTTGGTGCAGCTCTGGCTGAGCATTGCCAACTCATCCCGCAACACCGCGAGTTGCGCCAGTCTCTCCTCCACATCCTTGAGGTGCTGAGCAGCGATAGCTGAGGCGGCACCACAATCCTGGTCCGGGTTCTGCGCCAGCCCCATCAACGAACGGATCTCGTCGACGGAGAAGCCAAGCCGGCGACCGTTGCGGATGAAGTGCAAACGCTCAATGTCACTGGCATCGTAGGTTCTGCGACCCGACGCCGTGCGAGGGGCGGATCGGAGCAACCCGATCGACTCATAAAAGCGGATCGTCGTCACCTTCGTCGAGGTCTCGCTGGCGAGCTGCCCAATCATCACCGGCTTCATCATGCCATCCTTGCTTATGCGAACGTGTCGCACATTTCGCTTGCTTCTACAGCGACTGGAGGTGGTAAGGAAGGCCGCATGAATGCTTCTACCGAAAGCTGCGGGTGCCACGGGGAGCCCGCGCGCGCGCAAACCGATCCGGCCTATCGCCGTGCGCTGCTGACCGTCGTGGTGCTCAACCTCGGCTTCGGAGTCGCCGAGCTGTTCGGCGGGTTCATCGCCGATAGCCAAGCGCTGAAAGCGGATTCCCTCGATTTTCTCGGGGACGGGTCGATCAGCCTTATCGGTCTTCTCGCGCTTGCCTGGTCCGCACGGGCGAGGGCAAAGGTCGCGCTGACGCAGGGGTTGTTTCTCGGTGCGCTTGGCGTGGGCGTAATCGGTTTCGCGATTTGGCGCGCCCTGAACGCAACCGCGCCCGATGCCGAACTGATGGGCACAATCGGCGTTGTCGCGCTCGCGATCAATGTCGTGTCCGCCTTGGTGCTTGCGCGTTTCCGGGAAGGGGACGCCAATGTTCGCGCGATCTGGCTGTTCAGCCGCAACGACGCGCTCGCCAACGTGGCGGTGATCGCCGCGGCCGGTCTGGTGGCGTGGACAGGAAGCGCCTGGCCGGACCTCGCCGTCGCCGGCCTCATCGCCCTCCTGTTCCTCCACTCCGCTTATGAAATCGTCACTGGCGCTCGGCGCGAATTGGGAGAGCGGTAGTGCGTCTGCTCGCGTTGATCCGGGCAATGCTCTCGTTGCGGCTGCTCTCCGCGCTCGCGGCGCTGCTGATCCCTGCTGCGGCAATCGCCGAACCCGGCGACGTGCAAACCGCATGGCGGCTGCTCGACTATATGGCCGTCGATTATGGCGGCGCGGTCGCCAACGGTCGGATCAAGAGCACGTCGGAATATGCCGAGATGACGGAGTTCGCCGCGTCGGTCTCGACACGGCTTCAGGGCCTGCCGGCGAAGCCGGAGCGTCAAGCCCTCATCCAGCGGGCTGCCAACCTCCAGGCGGTGATCGCGGAAAAGGGACCGACTGAACAGGTGGCAACATTGGCGCACGGGCTCGCGGCCGATCTGTTGCGCGCCTACCCGGTGCCGCTCGCGCCCGATAAGGCTCCGAACCTCGTCTCCAGCGATGCCCTGTTCCGACAATCCTGCGCGTCCTGCCACGGGATGACGGGCAACGGCCGTGGCCCTGACGCCGCCAAGCTCGCTACGCCCCCGATTGCTTTCACCGATGCCGAGCGCGCGCGCCAGCGCAGCGTGTTCGCGCTCTATCAGGTGGTGACGCAAGGCATCGACGGGACCGCGATGCAGAGCTTCGCCGATCTGCCCAACGATCAGCGCTGGGCGTTAGCATTCCGAGCCGGGAGCTTCGCCTTCACGGATGCGCAGGCGCGCGAAGGCGAGCGGCTTTGGAAATCCGACCCGACCCTTCGCCGGCGCATTCCGGACCTGAAAACCCTGGTCGCGCTCACCCCGGCCGCGCTCGGCGCGGCGATCGGCGACGCCAAGGCTGACCCAGTGCTCGCGTTCCTGCGTCGTCATCCCGAACAGGTGATACAACAGGCTCCCGGCTCGCTCGCGGTCGCCCGCGCCAAACTCGCCGAAAGCGTGGCGGCTGCGCGGCGCGGCGATGCGCGCATGGCGAAAGAGCTGGCGCTGTCGGCCTATCTCGATGGGTTCGAGCCGATCGAGCCAACACTCACCGCGCGCGACGCGACGCTGATGGGTCGAATCGAGGGCGCGATGGGGGAGTTCCGCGCCTCGATCGACCGGGGCGCGTCGCCCGATGATCTCGCGGAGAAGGTCGCAGTACTGGGCGGCCTTTTCGACGATGCGGAAGCGGCGCTCGCGCCTGATGCCGCCACCGAAGCGTCCACGTTCCTGGGCGCGTTCACGATCCTGCTGCGTGAAGGGCTCGAAGCCCTGCTCATCGTTGTCGCCATGATCGCGTTCCTGCGTAAAGCCGAGCGCGGCGAGGCGCTGCGGTACGTGCATGGCGGCTGGGTCAGCGCGATCATCGCGGGCGGGATCACCTGGGCGGTCGCCACCTATGCGATCGGGATCAGCGGTGCGAGCCGGGAGCTGACGGAAGGGTTTGGCTCGCTGTTCGCCGCGGTCGTGCTGCTCTCGGTCGGGATTTGGATGCACGGCAAGGCGCAGGCCGATCAGTGGCAGCGCTATATTCGCGAGAAGATGTCGCGGGCGCTCTCGGGCGGGTCGGGCTGGTTCCTGTTCGGGCTGGCGTTCGTCGTAGTTTATCGCGAGGTCTTCGAGACGATCCTGTTCTATGCCGCGCTTTCGGCGCAAGGTGACAACGGGATGCTTCTCGCGGGGGCCGGGTCGGCGATTGGACTGCTCAGCCTGATCGCTTGGGCCATGCTTCGCTACAGTCGCAAGCTGCCGATCGCGCAGTTCTTCCGCTATAGCTCCTGGCTCATGGCGGTCCTGACCGTCGTGCTGGCGGGTAAAGGCGTCGCCGCGCTCCAGGAAGCCGGCCTTATCAACATCGCACCGCTCGCGGACGTGCCACGGCTGTCGATGCTCGGCGTGTTTCCCACTTGGCAATCGGTGCTGGCGCAACTCCTGATGGCGGTCGCCATTGCGGTCGGGTTCGCCTGGAACGGGCGCGACCGATCCCGCTCGGGTTCCGGCTCAGTGACCCTTGGTTCGAATTAGTGCAATGACATGAAAACCCTTCCGTGATAGAGGCAAGCTAGTGCGAGCCTTTTTGCCTTTCCTGACATGCCTGATGCTGGTCCTGACCAGCTTCTCCGGCATGGCCCATGCCGCCGATCTGGCGGGGGGAAGCATCGCGGGCGTTGAGTTCACGGTCCATACCGCCGGTGACATCGATCAGGTGCCATCGGACTCGGACAAGAATGTCCCGCATCATCACAATTATTGTCACGGACACGACGTCGGCGCGCCTGCGCGCACGACGATGGAATATACCCCCGTCCTCACAGTGCCCAAGCCGACAATCTCCGCCTCTGCGTCGCTCGACGGCCGCACCGGCATGGTCCATTTGAGGCCCCCCCAAGCCTGACGTCCGATTTGGGCGTGCGTTGGCGCGCCCCTGTCGATCATCGTCAGGAGTCCTATTTTCATGAATCGTATCTTCGCGGCCATGCTGGCCGCAGCGTCTTGCGCCACGATGGCGCAGGCGCAGGTCGGACCGTCCGCGCCTGTTGCGCAGGATGCGCCGGTCTACACGCTTGACCAAGCGGTCAGTGCAGCGGGCGGTTCGGCCCCTGCTGCGGAAGCGGCGACAGCTGGAATCGACGCGGCCCGTGCAGGTCGCACAGTCGCCGGCTTGCGGCCCAATCCGGTGGTTCAAGGCCAAGTCGAGAATGTCATCGGCTCCGGGCCGTATCGGGGGGTCCGCAGCGCGGAAACCACGGTCGGCTTTGCGATCCCGATCGAGCTAGGCGGCAAGCGCGGCGCCCGCGTCGCGGTCGCCAATGCGCAATTGTCCCGGGCCGAGATCCAGGCCGCGATCATCGCGGCGGATGTCCGGCTTCAGGTAACGCAGCTCTATGTCGAAGCGGTCGCGGCCGATCGCCGGGTAATGACAGCCCGCGATCAGGCCCGGATCGCCAGCGATGCGCTGCGGGCCGCGAGCGTTCGCGTGCAGGCAGGGCGGGCATCGCCACTCGAGCAACAGCGCGCGGATGTCGCGCGTATCAATGCCGACGCCAATGTGGAGCGGCAGCTTCGCTTGGCCGAGGCGGCCCGCGCCAATCTGGCGCGTCGGATCGGACGGCCGATCGACGGCCTGCTCGATGACACGCTGCTCGATCGCCTTCCCGGTGTGAACGTCTATGGGCCGTTGGCACCGGTCAACACGACCGGCACACTCGCGCTGGCGGCAGCCAACGCGGATTTCTCCATTGCCGAAGCCGGCGTGCGGCTCGCGCGCGCCAATCGCGTGCCTGACCTGAACGTCGGGCCGTCGATCCGCCGCCTGGAAGCGACCAACGACATGGCGGCGGTGTTCAGCGTGTCGATCCCGATCCCGGTGTTCAACAATGGTCGCGCCGCGATTGCGCAGGCGACCGCGCAGCGGACCCAGGCGGATGCGCAGCGCCGCGTGACCGCGCTCGACATCGAACAGGCGATCACGGACGCGCAGGCGCAGGCGGCCAATGCCGCAACGACGGCTCGTGCGGCGTCGGGGCCGGCGCTGGCGGCTGCACAGGAGGCCGCCCGCATCGCGCGGATCGGCTATCGCGAGGGCAAGTTCGGCCAGCTCGAATTGCTCGATGCTGAACGCACGCTCGCCGAAACGCGGGTCGCCGCGATCGACGCGCTTGCCAATTACCAGAATGCCCGCGCGCAAGTGGAGCGACTGACCGCTCGTGCGCCCAATGGGGGGAATCAGTGATGAAGAGCTTTTATCTCGCGGGCGCGGCGTCGCTCGCCCTGCTCTTGGCTGCCTGCGGCGGCAAGGATGGCGGAAACGAGGCAACTGCCGAAGGCGCAGCTGCCAATGAGACGGCAGCGGGCACGGAAAAGGGCGGTGCTGAAGGCGGTCATGCCGGTGAAGGCGTCGTCACATTGGGTGCCGACCAGATCGCCACAGCGGGCGTCCAGGTCGGACGGCCGATCATCGGCGGGGCCGGGACGATCGAGCTGCCCGCGATCATCGAGGGCGACCCACAGGGAACGCAGGTCGTCTCGGCCGCAATTGCGGGACGCGTGGTCGCGCTCACCCGTAACCTCGGCCAATCGGTCGGACGCGGCCAGACCATTGCGGTCATCGAAAGCCGCGAGGCGGCGCAGATCAAGGGCGAGGTCGAGGCGGCGCGGGCGCGGCTTCAGCTCGCTAATTCGAACCTCGCGCGCGAACAGCGGCTGTTCGCGCAGAGAGTCTCCCCTGAACAGGATCTGATCGCCGCCCGCACAGCGGCGACGGAGGCGCGGATCGCCCTGACGCAGGCGCAGAGCATGGTTTCGGCGGCGGGTGTCGGCGGCGGCGGGCTCAACCGGCTCGGCATTGCCGCGCCGATCTCGGGCCAGATCATTGCGCGCCCCGTGACGCTGGGACAAACGGTCGCGGCGGATGCCGAACTCTATCGCATCGCCAACCTGAGCCAGGTGTCGATCGCGCTTAATCTCAAGCCCGAGGATGCGGGCCGGGTGCGTCCCGGCAATACGGTGCTGGTGAAGGCGGCAGGCCGTCAGGCGACCGCCCGCGTGACCTTCGTGTCGCCGGCGCTTGATCCGCAGACGCGGCTCGTGCCTGCGCTCGCCACCCTCGACAATCGCGGTGGCGAATGGCGGGTCGGCGAGCCTGTGACGGCAGCCGTGCAGCTCACGGGCAGCGGCGGGAGCGGGGCGGTCCGCGTGCCGACGACGGCGGTCCAGAGTTTCGAGGGCAAGTCGGTCGTGTTCGTGCGCACGCCCACCGGCTTCAAGGCGACCCCGGTCCAGCTCGGCGATGCGTCGGGCGACACGGTGATCGTCCGGTCGGGCCTGACCGGCAACGAACAGATCGCCACCACCGGAAGTTTCACGCTCAAGGCCGAGATCGGCAAGGGCGAAGCGAGCCACGAGGATTAAGCCATGATCGCCCGTATCGTAACCTGGGCGGTCGAGAAGCGCTGGCTAGTCCTGCTCCTCACCGTCATCGTCGCCGCCATCGGCGCCTTTTCCCTCTACCGGCTACCGATCGACGCGGTGCCGGACATCACCAACAATCAGGTCCAGATCAACGTCCGCGCGCCTGCCCTCTCGCCCGAGCTGGTCGAGAAGCAGGTGTCGTTTCCAATCGAAACCGCGCTCGCCGGCACCCCCGGCCTGGAATATACGCGCTCGTTGAGCCGCAACGGCTTCGCGCAGATCACGGCGGTCTTTTCGGACGCGACGGACATCTATTTCGCCCGCCAGCAGGTGGGCGAGCGTCTGCGGGGCGTGCAAGAGAATCTGCCCGACGGCGTGAACCCTGAAATGGGTCCGATCGCGACAGGCCTGGGCGAGGTGTACATGTACACCGTTCGTCTCGATCATCGCGAGGACGACAAGCACAAGCCCGGTGAACCGGGCCAACAGCCCGATGGCAGCTACATCACGCCAGAGGGCGAGCGACTGACGACCGAAGAGGACAAGGCGACCTACCTGCGCACCGCGCAGGACTGGATCGTGACGCCGCTTCTGAAGACCACACCGGGCCTCGCCGGTGTCGACTCGATTGGCGGTTACGCCAAGCAGTTCCTCGTCGTGCCCGACGTGCAGAAGCTGGCCTCGCTCGGCATCACGCTGACGGACCTGGGAAATGCGCTGGAGCGCAATAACACCAGCGTCGGCGGTGGCTTCGTCAATCGCAATGGCGAAGGTCTGGCTGTTCGCTCGGATGCGCTCGTTCGCAATGCCAGCGAGTTGGCCAGGACCGTGATCGCGACACGTAACGGCGTGCCGATCACGGTCGAACAAGTTGCGACTGTGAAGACGGGTCAGGCGATCCGCATGGGTTCGGCATCGGAGAACGGTACCGAAGTCGTCGTCGGCACGGCGATCATGCGGATCGGCGAGAACAGCCGCATCGTGTCGACCGCGGTCGCTGAGAAACTGAAGACGATCAACGCTTCGCTGCCTCCTGACGTCGTAATTCAGCCGGTGCTGAACCGCACCGAGCTGGTCAATTCGACGATCAAGACGGTCGCGAAAAACCTGTCCGAAGGCGCGGTGCTGGTCATCGTCGTGCTCTTCCTGCTGCTCGGCAACTTCCGTGCGGCCCTGATCGCGGCGTTGGTCATCCCGATCACCATGATGCTGACAGGCTTTGGTATGCTGCGCGCTGGGGTCTCGGCCAATCTGATGAGCCTTGGGGCTTTGGACTTCGGTCTGATCGTCGACGGCGCCGTCATCATTGTCGAAAACGCGCTGCGCCGGCTTGCCGAGCAACAGCATCATGAAGGCCGATTGCTCAGCGTCAAGGAACGGCTCGCGACCGTGGCAGCCGCTGCGCGTGAGATGATCCGTCCCTCTGTGTACGGGCAGGCAATCATCATCCTCGTCTACGTACCGCTGCTCACGCTGACCGGCGTGGAGGGTAAAACGTTCGGACCGATGGCGCTGACCGTCATCATCGCGCTCGCCTTCGCCTTCATCCTCTCTCTCACCTTCGTGCCGGCGATGATTGCGATCTGGCTGTCGAAGAAGGTCGAGGAGAAGGACGGCCGCATCATCACGTGGCTGAAGAAGCGCTACGAACCCGGTCTCGACCGGGCCATGAAGCGCCCGACGCTGACGATCGGTGCGGGTGTGGGAAGCCTTGTGGTGGCGGCGCTTGCTTTCACTACGCTCGGCTCGGTGTTCCTGCCGCAGCTCGACGAAGGCGATTTGCTGATCCAGTCGCTCCGCATTCCGGCAACGTCGGTCCAGCAGAGCCAGGCGATGCAGGTGCCGATCGAGCGGATGATGTCGAAGCAGCCGGAGGTGCAATTCGTCTATTCCAAGACGGGCACCGCCGAGCTGGCGGCCGACCCGATGCCGCCGAACGCGACCGACATGTTCGTCATCCTGAAGCCGCGCAAGGATTGGCCGGATCCTGAGCTTCCCAAGGAGGAGCTGGTCAGCCGGATCGAGGGTAATCTCGCGAAGATTCCGGGAAATGCCTACGAGATCACCCAGCCCATCCAGATGCGCTTCAACGAGCTGATCGCCGGCGTGCGCGGCGACATCGCGGTGAAGGTGTTCGGGGACGACTTCAACCAGATGAACCGGACGGCCGAGCAAATCGCGGCGGTGCTGCGCAGAACGCAAGGCGCAGCGGACGTGAAGGTGGAGCAGACGACCGGTCTTCCCATGCTCGACATTCGCGTCAACCGCGACGCGATGGCGCGGTTGGGCGTTACGGCTCAGGATGTGCAGGACACCGTGACTGCGACGATCGGCGGGCGAACATCGGGCCAGATCTTCGAGGGCGACCGTCGCTTCCCCGTGGTGATCCGCCTGTCGGAGGCGCAGCGTGCCGACATCGGCCTGCTCCAACAGGTGCAGGTGCCGGTGGCAGGCGGCGGCTATGTACCGCTGTCCAGCGTCGCCGAGATCAAGGTGGTCGATGGTCCGAACCAGATCAGCCGCGAGAACGGCAAGCGGCGCGTGGTGGTGCAAGCCAACGTGCGTGGCCGCGACGTCGGATCCGTCGTGGCGGATGCGCAGGCGGCGATCGGCAGCCAACTCCGGCTGCCTGCCGGCACCTATCTCGAATGGGGCGGCCAGTTCGAGAACCTCCAATCGGCAAGCGAACGGCTGAAGCTGGTCATTCCGGCTTGCTTCATCTTGATCCTGCTGCTCCTCTACGGGGCGTTGGGATCGGTCCGCGACGCCGCGATCGTGTTCACCGGCGTGCCTTTCGCGCTGGTGGGCGGCGTCCTGTTGCTGTTCCTGCGGGGCATGGACTTCTCGATCTCGGCGGCAGTGGGCTTCATCGCCCTCTCGGGCATCGCGGTCCTCAACGGCCTCGTCATGGTCAGCTCGATCCAAGATCTGATCCGATCAGGGATGAGCCGCGAGGAAGCCGCGCATGTTGGCGCGATGCAGCGTCTGCGACCCGTCATCATGACCGCGCTAGTCGCCAGCCTCGGCTTCGTGCCGATGGCGCTGGGCGAAGGCGCCGGCGCAGAGGTTCAAAAGCCTTTGGCGACGGTCGTCATCGGCGGTCTGATCTCGGCGACGCTTCTTACGCTGTTCGTGCTGCCGACACTCTATGCCCGGTTCGGGCAGAAAGTGATCGAGAAACCCGAGCACTACAATGAGGAGCATGAAGGGGACGACCACGGTCAGACCTTCGTGAACAACTTGGCCTGATGGATGGGCGGGGCGATCCGCGATCGCCCCGCCCATCTCTGGGAGATGGGGATATGCCTCGCACCATAACCAGCTCGATGCTTCACGGCGGGCCACTGCGCATCTGGTCGGCACTCACCGATCCGGATCATCGCCGGGCGTGGAGTCCGCTCGTATTTCTCGATGATCCGTCCCGGCTCGGCGACACAGAATGCACCTTTGCGATCCAGGGCATCACCCGGCCAATTCGGACGCCAGCACGGATTGATCGATTCGATAAACCGCACGCCTTCGCTTGGTCCTGCGGCATCCCCTATCTGTTCACGCTCGAAGAGCGGTACGAGCTGGCGGGGGACGATGGCGGCACCAGGCTAACGCATAGCTGCACGCTGCGCGGGGCGCTCTCCCTGCCGTTCGCGGCGATGATGTTGCGCCGCCTGCGATCCCTGATGGTCGAATCTGACGATCGCCTCGCAACCTATCTCCGCTGGCGGGTAGGTCAGCCTGCCCGGGCTATCAATCGTCAGCGCGTCCCCTTCCGCTACAGGAGGAAGGCGCGATGATGATGCACTGTAAGCGGGTGCTGCCCGCCGTCATCCTCGTTGTCGGGCTCGCGGCGTGCTCGGAAAGAAAGCCGCCAGCCCCGCCAACGGAGCAGCAGATCCATTCGTCCGACAGCGCCGTGGCGACCGGGGAAATGGGGCGGCATAGATATCGCTGTTCCGACGGGGAACCGCTGTTCGTCGATTACAAGGACAACGGCCTGCAGATCGATTTGCGGCGCTCCAACGGGGGACCGCCGATGATGCTGACCGCGCCAGCGCAGGGCCTGCAATATGTCGGCGAAACAGCCACCGCGACCTTCAAGGGGTCGCAGCTCACCATCGTGGAAGGCGATGGCCGTACCCGGATCTGCGGGCAGGAAGGCACGCGATGAACTGCCCTGCCTTCGAACGCCACAGGGCGCTTCGTCGGAAGAGACCGATGTCTGACACGTCGATTTCAAATGTGACAACCTTGTGCGGCCTGAATCGGGCCGGTCTGGCGATCGCGCGCCTCGGCGTCGTTCTCGTCTCCGGGGCGGTTATAGGGGCGTGTAATCCAGCGCCGACCCAGCCTACCGAGCCGGCGCATGAAAAGCATCTGACGTCGAAACTAATCGCGCAGCGCATCATGTACTGCGACGACGGCACACGCGCCGATGTCGACTTCATCGATGACGGCTTGAAAATGGCCGTCACCTGGCTGCCGAAGGGCAGGACCGAGATCCTGCGCGCGCAGCGAACCGGTGACGAGTTTCGCGGCGACCATTCGCGGGCTGTCGTGGCGGGCGGATCGATCGCGTTCACGCGACGCGGGAAGATCCGCGTCTGCCACCGAACCCCGGAGGAGTCCTAGGAAATGCAGGCACTGCTCTATACGCTTGCGCCTGTGCTGGCGGTCGTGCTCGGCGCGATTGTCGCGAGCCGCACCAAGTTGAAACCTGGCCTCGTGGCGGGCCTACAGCATCTCGCTGCCGGCGTCGTGTTCGCGGCGGCAGCGACCGAAATCCTGCCGCAGGTCAAGCATGAGGCATCGCCCAGCGCGACGTTGATCGGCGGGGCGGCGGGCGTCGCGACCATGCTGGGGCTCAAGGCTCTTGAGGCCCGCTTCAAGGGGCCGATGGCGCTACTCGCCGCGATCGGCATCGACATTCTGGTCGACGGCCTGGTGCTCGGCCTCGCTTTCGTGGCGGGCGAGAAGGCAGGTCTCCTGCTGACGATCGCGCTCACTCTGGAAGTGTTATTTCTGGGACTGACGCTGACCGACGCGCTGGCGGAAACCTATCGCTCGCGCTTGCGCATCATCGTGATCGTCTCGGCATTGGCCCTGCTGCTGCCGATCGGCGCGCTCGCTGCCGTGCCGGTCGCCGCGCTGTCGCCGGTGATGATCGCCGGCTTCCTCAGCTTCGGGCTGATGGCGCTGCTCTACCTCGTCACGGAGGAGTTGCTGGTCGAGGCGCACGAGAAACCCGACACCCCGCTCATCAGCTCGATGTTTTTCGTCGGCTTCCTGGCCCTGCTGACACTTGAGGAGATGATGGGATGATCCCGGGCAACGACAACAATGGCGGGCAGGAGCGCCGCACACTGTGGATCGTCCTGCTGCTGAACGCGGCGATCGCTGCGGGCTTCTTCGTTTCCGGCTTCTTCGCGGACTCGAGCGCGCTGATCGCCAACGGCGTCGACAACCTGTCCGATACGGCTGTGTATGCGCTGAGCCTTGTGGCGCTCACCCGGGGCCAGACATGGAAGACACGCGCCGCGGTCGCTTCGGGCGTCATGCTGCTGATCTTCGCGGGCGGCATCTTGATCGATGTCGGACGGCGCTACGTGCAGGGCAGCGAGCCCATCGGACCTACCATGATGGTCATGTCCGCGATCGCCGGCGTCGTGAATTACCTCTGCCTGCGGCTGCTCCAGCGCCTCAAGGATCCGGACGTCAATCTCCGGGCCGCAACCACCTTCAGCTTCAACGACTTCATTTCCAACGGCGGCATCCTGATCGCCGGCGTGCTGG
>NZ_JFHR01000066.1 GCF_000722875.1 Sphingobium chlorophenolicum
TTGACGGCCGCTATCGATGGTCTATTCTCATTCCTGGTCATGGTGGGGCTCCATTGGGGTTGGCGACTTTGAACATCACCAGCCTGCCATGGCCGCTCAAATCCTCAATGGATTTTGCAGAACATCCCGCACACTACCCGGGCCGGATTATTCCGTCATCGACTGGAAAGGCCGCGACTTTCGCGGCCCCTGTGGCGTCAGCGCATCAGCCCCATCGCATCATAGGCGGCGCGCAGCGTCGGCTCAGCGGCGGCCGATGCCCTGGCGGCACCCTTCTCCAGGATCGCGTCCAGCGCCGCATCGTCCGTGCGCAACTCCATGAATCGCGACCGGATCGGGCGGAGCGTTTCCACCAGCAACTCGCCCAGCGCGGGCTTGAACGCGCCAAAGCCCTTGCCCGCGAACTCGGCGCAGACGGCGTCGGCGGTCCTGCCCGCCAGCGTCGCATAGATGCCGACCAGATTATTCGCCTCCGGACGCCCGGCCAGCCCCTCCGCCGTTTCGGGCAGCGGTTCAGGGTCGGTCTTGGCCTTCTTCACCTTCTGCATGATGGCATCGTCATCGTCGGTCAGGTTGATACGGCTCATGTCGGACGGGTCGGATTTGGACATTTTCGCCGTGCCGTCGCGGAAGGACATGATGCGCGCCGATTCCCTGGGAATGATCGGATCGGGCAGGGTGAACAGCTCCACGCCGAAATCGGTATTGAACTTGGTCGCGATGTCGCGGGCCAGTTCCAGATGCTGCTTCTGGTCCTCGCCCACCGGAACATGGGTGGCGTTATAGACGAGGATGTCGGCCGCCTGGAGCACCGGATAAACGAACAGGCCGATGGACGCGCCCTCGCGATCCTTGCCGACCTTGTCCTTGAACTGGGTCATGCGATTGAGCCAGCCGATCCGCGCCGTGCCGTTCAGCAGCCAGCACAGTTCCGCATGGGCGGGCACCCGCGCCTGGTTGAAGAGCACCGAACGATCCGGATCGATCCCGGCGGCCACCAGCGCGGCGGCCATGTCGCGGACATTGCGAATGCGCTGCTCGCGCCCCTCATGCACGGTGATCGAATGCATGTCGGCCAGAAAGAAGAAGCACTGACTGTCCGCATCCATCTCATCCTGCATCCGCACCCAGTTGCGGATCGCGCCCAGATAATTGCCCAGGTGCAGATTGCCGGTCGGCTGGATGCCGGAAAGGACGCGCATTCTTCTATCCGTTCTCTGTTTTGGTTGCACTTTTGCGGCGCATCAGCGCCTTGAGGTCGGACAGCCGATAGGCGCCCGTGACGAAACAGGCCACCCCGTACAGCGCGATTCCCACGCCGACAAGCAGGGCGAGCGCGACATAACGCTGGATCATCACCCCACCGAGCCAGGGGTCGAGCAGCCCTTCGCCCGCATAAAGCACGCCGCCCATCGCGACCGCCGCCACCGCGAGCCGGGGCAGCCGCCGCCGCAATTGCGCATCGGCGGCGAAATGCCCGCGCTTCACCAGCGTCGAATAGAGCATCGCCACGTTCACGGTCGAGGCCAGCGCCGTCGCCAGAGGCGGCCCGACATGGCCCATGCCCGCCCGGCCGAGCAGCGGGATCAGCGTGAAATTGCCGATGATATTGATGACGATCGACAGCATCGCATAGCGCACCGGCGTCTTCGTGTCGCCCCGCGCATAATAGCCGGGCGTCAGCACCTTCACGAGGACATAGGAGGGCAGGCCGATGGAAAAGGCCGACAACGCCCAACCGCAACGCTGCGCATCCTCCACGGTGAAGCGCCCATATTGAAAAAGGCCCCGCACGATCGGTTCCGCCACGGTGATGAAGGCGACGGTCGCGGGCAGCGTCAGGAACAGCGCCAGTTCGATGCCCCGGTTCTGCGTGTCCATCGCTACTTGTTCTTGCCCGGTGGAAAGCAGGCGCGAAATGGTCGGCAACAATATGGTGCCAAGGCCGATTCCGATCAGCCCCAGCGGCAACTGGTTCAGCCGGTCGGCATAATAAATATAGGTGATCGACCCGGATGCGAGCAGCCAGCCGGACAAAGCGGTGGAGATCAGCAGGTTGATTTGCGAAGCGCCCGCGCCCGCCGCCGCCGGCACGATCAGCCGCAGCAGCTCCTTCACATCCGCATCGAAACGCGGGCGTTTCAGCTTCATCGACACGCCCGCCCGGCGGCAGGCCCAGATCAACCACAGCAGTTGCAGCGCGCCGCCCACCGTGACGGAAATCGCCTGCACCCGCGCCGTTTCATATTCGTCGGCGCCATGGAACAGCCACAGTCCCGCGATCATCGCCACATTGAGCAGGATCGGCGCCGCCGCATTCACCCAGAATTTGTCGAGCGAATTCAATATCCCACCCAGCAGCGAAGCCAGGCTGATCAACGCCAGATAGGGCAGGGTGATGCGCGAGAGCATGACCGCGAAGGCGAACTGTTCCGGCGTCGGATTCTGCCGCGAAAAGCCGCCGGACAGCGCCCAGGTGATCGGCCATGCCGCCGCGATCAGCAGCGCGGTAAAGACCAGCAGCACCGGCAGCAGCACGGCGAGCGCCCGCTCAGCGAAATGATAGCCTTCCGCGATCCCGCCCGGTCCCGCCGCCTTGCGGTTGAACATCGGGATGAACGCGGCGGAAAAGGCTCCCTCGGCAAAGAGGGCGCGAAACATGTTGGGCAGGCGGAAAGCGACGCCGTTGAAGGCGTCCGAAGCAAAGCCCGCCCCGACATAACGCGCAGCCAGCGAATCGCGCACCAGCGCCAGCACCCGGCTGGCAAGCGTAAGACCGCCGACGGAACCGAGGGCCTTAGCGAGTTTCATACCATGGCCTCCCGTTCGTCCTGAGTAGCCGCTGAGCGAAGTCGAAGCGGCGTATCGAAGGACGGTTGCGAAGCTGCTTCGATACGGCCCTTCGACAAGCTCAGTCCCTACTCAGCACGAACGGACGGGAGGAGACATTCCGGCGTTTCGCCTCAGGCGTGACCGGCCGGCTCGCCCGTGGTCTGCGCCATCGCCTCGGCCTGCTGGACGTAAAGCCCGCCGAAATCGATGGGATCGAGCAGCAGCGGCGGGAAGCCGCCGTCGCGGATCGCATCGGCCAGCACGCGGCGGGCGAAGGGGAAGATCAGGCGCGGCGCTTCGGCCAGCATGAAGGGCTGCATCTGGTCCTCGGGCACGTTGCGCATGCCGAAGATCGCGGCATAGACCAACTCGACGGCAAAGGCGGTGCCCTGCGGCGCGGTCGCCTTGACCTCGATCTTCAGCGACACCTCGACCACTTCCTCGCCCACCTTGTCGGCGCCAATGTTGAACTGCACGTCGATCTGCGGCTGGTCCTGCCACTGGTAGACGGCGGGCGCGTTCGGGTTTTCGAACGACATGTCCTTCACATATTGGCTGATCAGCGCGATTTGCGGGCCGTTGTCGGCGCCATTGCCGGTGGTCTGAATGGTATCGGCTTCCTCGGCCATTCTCATTTCCCTGGTTTTTAAGGTTCGTTCGGCGGGCGGAATGTCCGCGCATGTTCGATCCGGGCGCTTAGCAGGGGCGGCAGGGCGGAGCAATGGCGGCCCCGCGAAAAGCGGCCATTTGAATATATGGGGAAACATGCCTATGTTGGCTGCGTTACGGTTTTTCAGATTCAGTCCAAAGGGTGCCTGACCCCGTGTATGTGATCGTTATCCTCGCCATGATCGCCGGTTTTCTGGCGCTGCGGCTCTATTCCGTGCTCGGCAAGCGCACCGGGCATGAGCAGGAGCCTGCCCTGCGCCCGGCGGAAGAACGCGCCAAGGTGACGATCGTGCAGCCCCGCCCGGTCACGGAGATGGCGGGCGATTCGGTGCGCCTGGCCGACGGCCTGATCGCGCCCGGCGGAGAGGCGGGCGTGCGCGCCCTGATCGCGGCGGACCGCAATTTCGACGTGCCCCAGTTCGTGGAGGGCGCCAAGTCCGCCTATAAGATGGTGCTGGAGGCTTTCTGGCGGGGCGATCGGCAGGAACTGGAATGGCTGTGCGACGCTGATGTGCTGGCCTCCTTCCAGGACGCGATCGCCGCGCGCGAGGCGGAGGGTCATGTCCTCGACAACCGTCTGGTCCGCATCGAAAAGGTGCAGATCGTCGATGCCGGCGTCACTGGCCGCATGGCGGAAATTTCGCTGCGGTTCGAGGCGGATATCGCTGCCGTCACCCGCGACAGGGACGGCAATGTCGTCGCCGGTTCGCTGACCGACGCGGTCGGCACCAACGACATCTGGACCTTCACCCGCGACCTGCGCAGCACCGATCCCAACTGGAAGCTCAGCGAGACCGACGAGGCGGCATGAGCCTGCGTCGGTCGGGCTGGGCACCGGCGGCTTGGGCATTGGCTGCGGCCTTGCTGCTGTCCGCTTGCGCCGGGGGCTTGATTCCGCCGGGCACGAGCGGCCCCGCGCCGACGCGTCCGCCACGCGGCGGCGCGGAGACGGCGGCCCCGCCCGTTCCCTCGACGCCCCGTCCGGCCTTGCCCGTCACGCCGCCAACGACCACGGTACCCGCCGATAGCGCCAACGCAGCCAGCGCGGGCGTCGCCCGTGGACCCGACATCGCCGATCTCATCCCTCCGGGCGAGCGTTCGCGCAAGGCGCTTCAGGCCTTCCGCATGTCCTGCCCATCGCTGATGAAGCGCAACGACCAGAGCGGCCTCACGCGGGGGACGGACTGGAACAGCGCCTGCGCCGCCGCTTCAAGCTGGCCGGAGGCTTCGGCCAACGAATTCTTCTCCCGTTATTTCGAAGCGGTCCAGGTGGGCGAGGGCAAGGCCTTCGTCACCGGCTATTATGAGCCGGAAATCGCCGGATCGCGCACCCGCCAGCCCGGTTATGAAGTGCCGATCTACCGCCGCCCGCCCAATCTGATCGACGCCAATCTGGGTCTGTTCAGCGACAGCCTGAAGGGCAAGACGATCAGGGGCAAGGTCGACGGCAGCAATTTCATACCCTTCGACGACCGGTCGCAGATCGTCGCCGGATCGCTGGCGGGCAGGGGGCTGGAACTGGCCTGGGCCGCCGATCCGGTCGAATTCTTCTTCCTGCAGGTGCAGGGCAGCGGACGGCTGCTGCTGCCCGATGGCGGGGTGATGCGCATTGGCTATGACGGGCAGAACGGGCGCGACTATACCGGCATCGGCAAGCTGATGAAGGATCGCGGCCTGATCCAGGCCGGATCGATGCAGGACATCATGGCCTGGCTGCGCGCCAATCCCGTGGAGGGCGCGGCGATCATGAACGAGAATAAGAGCTTCGTCTTCTTCCGCGAGCTGACCGGCGCGGGGCCGCTGGGCGCCATGGGCGTGCCCGTCACGCCGGGGGCGAGCGTGGCGGTCGACCCCAAATATGTGCCCCTGGGCGCGCCGGTCCTCCTGTCGCTCGACCGGGCCGAGCCCAACGGCATCTGGATCGCGCAGGACACCGGCGGCGCGATCAAGGGCGCCAATCGCTTCGACAGCTTCTGGGGCGCGGGCGGCGATGCGCGCGCCACGGCGGGCGGCATGTCGGCGCGGGGCAGCGCGCTCATCCTGCTGCCGATCGGGTCGGCGGCCCGGCTCAGCCAGAATTGACGCCATGCTGCGATGGGCCGGCGCAATCTCTCCTCCGAAGAACAGGCGCTCTGGACGGCGCTGACCCGGTCGGTCCGGCCGTTGCGTCCCGGTGCGCGGACGCCCGTCCTTCCGGCAGTGCCGGTCAAGGCGACCGACGTGAAAGGGTTAACGCTTCCCTCCATTCAGGCCGCTGCGGCGGCCCCGGCGCGCACCCCGGCGACCATCCTCGATTCCGGCTGGGAACGCAGAATCCGTAGCGGAAATCTGGCCCCCGACATGACCATAGACCTGCACGGCCATAGTCTGGCGGCGGCGCATGCGCGGCTTAACCAGGCGCTGGCGGCCGCCTGGGCCAGAGATGCGCGCACCATGTTGGTGATCACCGGCAAACCGCCGAAAACGGCATCAGTCGGCGGATCGCGCCGGGGCGCCATTCGCGGCGAGATCGGCCATTGGCTGGAAACCGGCAGCCATGCCGACCGCATCGCCAGCGTGCGGGTCGCGCATCCGCGCCATGGCGGCGACGGCGCGCTCTACGTCATATTGCGGCGCAAGAAATAAGCATTTTTCGACCGATATACTGACTATTTCTTAACCACTGCCCTTCATATCCCACTGATCCGGTCCAGGGTCGGGCCACGGCGTAGGGAGGCACATGCAGGGCGTGACATTGACGAGCCGCGCCACTGCCTTCGCCTGCGCCGCCGGGGCGCTGGTGTTCATCCTGTCGCTGGTGCTGGGTCAGGATCAGGCGACGGATATCGACGGCATCGGCCGGTCCCTCATCATCGCCATCCTGTGCGGCACGCTGAGCTGGGCATCCGCCCGCCAGACCGTCACGACGACCGCCAGCGCGATCGACGGCGCGACTGAACGGTTGCTTGCAGCGGCGCATGGCGACCTGCAATCCGCCGTGCCTGCCGACATCGGCCATGAACTGCCCGACCTGTCCGTCGCGATGGAAAGCCTGTTCAGCCAGGTGCGGACCAATTTGGAACATGTCCAGGAACTGGCCCTGTTCGACCCGGTGACGGGCCTCGCCAACCGCGCCAGCTTTTGCCGCCAGGTCGAACGGATGCTGGGCGAACGCAGCGAGGAGGGGCTGGCCGCCCTGTTCTTCATCGACCTGGACGGGTTCAAGAGCGTCAACGATACGCTGGGCCATGCGGCGGGCGACCAGTTGCTGGCGCGCGTCGCCGGGCGGCTGCGCGAAGTCGCCATGGCGCAGGCCAGCGCGGGCGCGGGCGACTGCCTGATCGGCCGCCTGGCGGGGGATGAATTCACCCTGTTCGTGCCCGCCATGCCCGATCTGGACACCGCCTGCCGGATCGCCCGCGCCATCCAGTTCGCGTTGGGCGAACGCTTCGATCTGGGCAGCCAGCATGTCGACCTGGGCGCGTCGATCGGCATCGCCTGCTATCCCGCGCATGGCGACACGCTGTCCGCCCTGCTGCGCTCGGCCGACATCGCCATGTATCATGCCAAGCATCAGGGCCGGAACCGGGCGGAGATGTTCACCACCGAACTGGCGCTGGAAGCCGCCGACCGCGCCGAACTGGAACGCGATCTGCTGCTGGGCCTGCAACGGGACGAATTCCTGCTGGAATTCCAGCCGCAGATAGAGATTGTCAGCGGCCGGGCGATCGGCGTCGAGGCGCTGGTCCGCTGGGTGCATCCGGAACGGGATCTGGTCATGCCCGGCTCCTTCGTGCCGGTCGCGGAGGAAAGCGGCGCGATCGTGGCGCTCGGCGACTGGGTCATGGGGCGGGTATGCGAAACGGCGGCGCGCTGGGCGCGGGCCGGCGTCATGCAGCGGATCGCGATCAACATCTCCTCCCGCGAACTGGCGCAGGCGGATTTCTTCCTGCGGCTGCGCCACGCCATGGACGCCCATCAGACCCCGGCCGCCATGCTGGAACTGGAGATCACCGAATCGCTGGCGATGGACATGAAGCCGCAGACGCTCGACCAGCTCAGCGCCCTCAGGCGCGATGGCGTGCGCGTCGCCATAGACGATTTCGGCACGGGCTATTCCAACCTCTCGCGCTTGCGCGAACTGCCCGTCGACCGGGTGAAGATCGACCGCTCGCTGGTCCGCGACATCGCCGTTTCGGCGGAAGCGCGCACCATTTGCAGCGCGGTCGTCGGCTTGATCCAGGGCCTCGGCATGGAAGTGGTGGTAGAGGGCGTGGAGACGGAGGCGCAGATGGACATGCTGCGCGTGATCGGCTGCACGCTGTTCCAGGGCTATCATCTGGCGCGGCCGACCGGGGAAGCGGACTATCTCGCCCGCTTCGCCTCGCCAGCGCCACGGGCCCGGCATCGCTCGGTCTAAAAGCGTCCGCTAACCAGCCAGCGCCCGCGCCGTCACCAGCCGGTAAATCTCCGCCAGCCCCCTCAGATCGTCCAGCGCCACCGCTTCGTCCAGCTTGTGCATGGTCGCGTTGTTCAGGCCGAATTCCACCACCGGGCAGAGGCGCGATAGGAAGCGCGCGTCGGACGTGCCGCCGGTGGTCGACAATTCCGCCTCCACCCCCGTCACCTCGCGGATCGCGCCCGCGACCAGTCCCGACAATATTCCCGGCTCCGTCAGGAAAGGTTCGCCGCTGATCTTCGCCTCCACCGTGCCGCCTTCGGCCGCGGCGATGGCGGCGATGCGGTCGACCAGTTCCGCGCCGCTATGCTCATTGTTGAAGCGGATCGATATGCGCGCCTGCGCGGCGGCGGGAATGACGTTGGTGGTGGGGTTGCCCACGTCCAGATTGGTGATCTCGATATTGCTGGCCTGGAACCAGTCATTGCCCTCGTCCAGCACGATGGCGTCGATGGCGGACAGGATGCGGACCAGCCGGGGGATCGGATTGTCGGCCAGATGCGGATAGGCGACATGGCCCTGCACGCCATCGACATTGATCCACATATTGACCGACCCGCGACGGCCGATCTTGATGACGTCGCCCAACCGCTGCGAGGATGTCGGCTCGCCCACCAGGCAGAGGTCCGGGCGCAGGCCATGGGCCGCCATGCGGTCCATCAGCGCGAGCGTGCCGTAAACCGCCGCGCCTTCCTCATCCCCGGTGATGATCAGGCTGATCGTGCCTGGCAGGTCGTCGGGCAGGCGGTGCAGCGCGGCGACATAGGCGGCGATGGCGCCTTTCATGTCGACGGCGCCGCGCCCGTAGAGCAGGTCGCCGCGCACCTCCGGCGTGAAGGGATCGCTGCCCCAGCCATTGCCCGGCGGCACCACGTCCAGATGCCCGGCAAAGGCGAAATGCGGGCCGGGACCGGTCGTCCGCCACGCCAGCAGATTTTCCACCGGGCCATCGGGCGCTTCCCCTGTCACGAAGCGATCCACCGTGAAGCCCAGCGGCTTCAACATGGCCTCCAGCACCGCGAACACATCCCCCGTGGCGGGGGTCACGGACGGGCAGGCGATCAGTTTTTCGGCTATGCCGATCGGGTCGGCATCGGTGCTGGCTATGGTCATGGCTTTGCGTTAGCGAATGCAAGGCTCCTTTGCCAGCAGGAGGGACATGTCATGCCCAAGATCGACCTTGCGGCCATCGATCAGACCAACCGCACTGGCTATCCCGCCGAATATGCCGGGCTGGTGCAGGGGCGGTGGGTGCGCAAACTGGCGCCGGTCTTCGGCCTCACAGATTTCGGCGTCAGCCATGTGGTGCTGAAGCCGGGCGCGGCCTCTTCGCAGCGCCACTGGCATGAGGAAGAGGACGAATTCGTCGTCATGCTGAGCGGACAGGCGGTGCTGGTGGACGATGACGGCCGCACGCCAATGCTGCCGGGGGACATGGCGGTCTTTCCCAAGGGCGATGGCAACGGCCATCATCTGATCAATGAAAGTGCGGCGGATTGCGCATTCGTGGCCTTTGGCCGCGTGGCGACCAGCGATTGCCACTATTCCGACATCGACATGCACCTGTCGAAGGCGGGCTATCGCCGCAAGGATGGGAGCAGCTTTTGAGGCTCGATCGCCGGGCATTGATGGGCGTTCTGGGCGCGGCGATGGCCGCTCCGGGGGCTTGGGCGGCGTCTTCCGCCGGGGTGGTGAAGCCGCCTCGCCTGCGTCCGGGCGACATGGTGGGGCTCGTCGAACCGGCAGGCTTCACCGACGACGCCTTCGACCTCGATCTGGTGAAGGAAACCATCGTCGCTATGGGGCTGGTGCCCCAGCCAGCCAGGCATCTGGCGGAACGCTACGGCTATCTGGCGGGGACGGATGCGGATCGTGCAGCGGACATCAACGCGATGTTCGCCGATCCGCAGGTGCGGGCCATATTCGCCGTCCGGGGCGGGTGGGGCTGCGCGCGGGTGCTGCCCTTTCTGGATTTCGCGAAGATCAGGGCCAATCCCAAGCTGTTGATCGGCTTTTCCGACATCACCGCGCTGCATCTGGCCTTCGCGGCGCGGGCGGGGTTCGTCACCATCCACGGGCCGAACGCCGCCAGCAGTTGGCCGCGCTTCTCCTGGGACGCCTTCCGCGCCGTCGCCTTCGACGGCGCGACGCCCCTGCTCGCCAATCCGGAGGGGCATGAGGACCGCCTGGTCCAGCGCAGCGGACGCATCCGCACCTTCAGCGGCGGCAAGGCGAGCGGGCGACTGCTCGGCGGAAACCTGACCGTGCTGTCGACGCTGATGGGCACGCCCTGGGTGCCGGATTTCGACGGCGCGATCCTGTTCATGGAGGATGTCAGCGAACAGCCCTATCGGATCGACCGGATGCTGACGCAGCTTTCGCTGGCCGGGGTGCTGGGCAAGGTGGCGGGCGTCGTGTTCGGCCAGTGCACCGATTGCGGACCGAGCGGCCCCTCCTATGGCGGCTTCACCCTGTCGGAAGTGCTGCAACAGCATCTCGGCAAGCTCGGCGTGCCCGCCTTTCAGGGCGCGCTGTTCGGCCATGTGGGCAGCCAGTTCAGCCTCCCGGTCGGCTGCCGGGCGGAGATCGACGCGGACGCAGGCACGATCCGCCTGCTGGAACCGGCAGTCCGCTAAGACCTTCTATTCAAATCAATCCTCGTCATCGGCGGGACGAACATAGGCGCCGCGCCCGTCCGGCGGGACCAGCGCCTTGTCCCTGATGGAGAGGGTGAGCGTCCTGAAACCGGGCTGGGGCACGTCCTTCGTCGCTTCGGCGGTGAGCAGGACGGCACCGTCCTTCTCCGTCCATTTCCCCTCCGCGAACAGGTCCAGCGCGCCATAGACCAGATACCATTGAAACCGGCCGTCGGCATGAAGCATCAGTTCGGAACCGGTTTCCATCACGCCGCGCAGATAATAATGACCCGCGCGTTCGGGGCTTTGCGCCCATGCAGGCTGTGCGAAAAAGGCCGCAAGGGGAAGCAGGGCGTAAAGTGCGCGCATGCGGCGATCATATCGCGGGATGGCGCGTCCGAACAGCCGTGCCGGGCGCGGAAGGCGGTCCACGCCCCGCTTCATCCCGCGCCGATCCATGTTCCTGCGATTATGGATGAACCCGTCCTTTTCGCGTAAAATACGCCATCGCTATGACCCGCCACGCCCAAAATCCCGTTTCGGGACCGCTATCCCGCCCATTTTTCACGCTTTTTTAAGGATTTCACGAAGCTGTCATCTTGCCGAATCATGCGAAATCGCGCACATTATAGAAGGATCGCCCGCATTCAGACTCGACGGGTGTCAAGGTGGGGAAGTGCTATGAGCGGTACAGGGACTCTGACGCGCGCGGATCTCGCGGAGAGCGTGAACCGTCATATTGGCCTGTCGCGGGCGGAAGCGGCAACGTTGATCGAATCCATTTTGGAACATATGTCCGCCGCGCTCGAACGCGGGGAAAATGTGAAGATCTCCAGCTTCGGCACCTTCGTCCTGCGGGACAAGACGCAGCGCATGGGCCGCAATCCGAAGACGGGCGTCGAAGTGCCGATCGAACCGCGCCGGGTGCTGACCTTCCGCGCCAGCCAGACGATGCGGGACCGCGTCGCCTCGGCCTGAGGCCGGGCGGTCGTCAAAATAGCCATTTTCCCGGAGGTTGACCTTGGCGCCGCTAAGGGTGCAACATCATGACCATGGAAAAGGCAGAGGGTGCATTTCTGACGATCAGTGAGCTGGCGAGCGAACTCGATCTTCCGCAGCATATATTGCGCTATTGGGAGACGCGTTTCACCCAGTTGCGCCCGCTCCAGCGGTCGGGCAACCGCCGCTATTACCGGCCCGCCGACGTGGCGCTTGTGCGGCGGATCAACCATTTGCTGAATGTCGAGGGGTTCACGGTGCGCGGCGCGCAAAAGGCGCTGGCCGACGGCGGCGGCGATTCGTCCCCGGCCATGCCCGCGCCCACATCGGCGACGAATGGCGAAACCACCCCCAGCGCCGAATTGCTCCCCCGCCTGGAAGCCATCCGCGCCGTGCTGGCGAAGGCCATCGGGGAATAATGACTGTCGGTTCGGATGGAAGACGTGCTCGCGCGAAGAAGCCTGGGCAGCGCAAATAAATTAAGACTGATGGTTTAGGTGAAAAACAGACCTCTCCTATTCCTCCCCATCGAGAGATGGGGAGGGGGACCGCCGCTGAAAGCGGTGGTGGAGGGGAAAATGCGCAGGTCACGCCATTTCCCCTCCACCATGCTTCGCATGGTCCCCCTCCCCACGCTGCGCGTAGGGAGGATCAAGAGCGTCCGCTATTGGCCTTCCCCCGACATTCCCGCACCGCCAATCACTCAACCGCCGCCGCGTAGATCAAATCCCGAAACGGCGCATCGCCCACCATGAAGACCGTCTCGCCGATCTCGACGAATCCATGCCGCGCATAGAATCTCTGCGCGCCCTCATTGGCCTCATAAACCGCGAGCAACAACCGCTTCGCCCCGCGTCGCCGCGCTTCCTCCATCACCAGCGCCAGCAAGGCCGCGCCATTGCCGCCCCCCTGCCAGCCAGACAGCAGATAGATGCGCTTCAATTCCATATCGCCGTCCCGCGGCTCGACCGGCAACGCAGGCGGCGTCAGCAGCGCATAGCCCACCGGCGCGCCCAGCGGCGTCTCCCCGATCAGCAGCGTCTGGTCCGGGTCGGCCAGCGCCGCGGCGTAGAAATCTTCCCCATGGGCATTGCGGACATGGGCGATCAGCGCGTCCCCTGGATGATCATGGGCAAAGCTGGCCAGAAAAGTCGCCCCGCCCAGCAGCGAAAGCGCCGCCACGTCGCGAGCCTCCGCCCGCCGCCACAGGATCGGCGTCACCGGCCCGCTCAGCGCGAACCCGGCCCCAGCGCGGGGTCCAGATCGCGTGGGCGCGTGAAGCTGGCCAGATTGGCGATATTGGGCTTCACCTCGCTCCAATGCTCGATGGGAAGGTCTAGCACGGCGATCGACGCGGTCGGAAATTTCACCTCCACATCCTCGCGCAACGGACTCGCGCCATCGTCGGGAACCAGGTCCAGGACCAGTTCCTCCAGCCCCGGATTATGCCCCGACATCAGCACGCTTTCGGCGCTGTCGGGCAGGTCGCGGATCACGTCGAACAGGGTCGGCGTGGAGGCCAGATAGATGCGCCGGTCCCAATGCGGATCGACCACATCGCCATAGCCGGTGAAGAAGACATTCAGCGTTTCCACCACCCGCACCGCCGGGGAAGCGACCACCATGTCGAACCGGATGCCCTTTGCCTTGGCGAATTCGCCCATGACCAGTGCCGCCTTCTCGCCACGACCGTTCAGCGGCCGGTCGAAGTCCCGCGCAACCGGATCGTCCCAATCGGACTTGGCGTGACGGAACAGGATCAACCGCTTCATTTTTGCTCCAGATCGGGAGTGCCGGATTCGACTTGCCGAAGCCCTAACGCGGCATGGCTTCCATGGCCAGAGCGGGATTGCCCGCTGACCGATATGATCGCTTCGTCCAGCGTCAGGCGGCGGATCGGCGTGCCCGGCGGAAAGGCGCTCAGCAACCGGCTGGGCATGGCGGACGACAGGATGACGAAGCTGCCCCGATCCTCCGCCCGGCGGATCAGCCGCCCGAACGCCTGCGCCATCCGCGCCCGGATCAGCCGGTCGTCATAGGCGCTGCCGCCCCCCGCCAGCTTGCGCGCCGCATGCAGCACGGTCGGCTTGGACCATGGCACCCCCTCCATCACCACCAGCCGCAGCGAATGGCCCGGCACGTCCACCCCGTCGCGCAGGGCGTCGGTGCCCAGCAGCGAAGCCCGCGGATCGTCGCGGAAAATATCGATCAGCGTGCCCGTATCGATCGGATCGACATGCTGCGCGTAAAGCGGCAACCCCGCCCGCGCCAGCCGGTCGGCAATCCGCGCATGCACCGCCCGCAGCCGCCGGATCGCGGTGAACAGGCCCAAGGTCCCACCCCCCGCCGCCTCGATCAGCCGCGCATAGGCCCCCGACAGCGCCGCAATGTCGCCGCGTTTGATGTCGGTGACGATCAGCACTTCCGACCGTTCCGGATAATCGAACGGGCTGCTCGCCTCGAATTGCTCCGCGCCACGCGGCAAATGGCTCGCCCCGCTGCGGCTGGCCGCATTGTCCCAATCGCCGCCGCCCTTCAACGTGGCCGACGTGATCAACACCCCCTGCGCTGGTTTCAACACCGTCTGCGCCAGCGGCCGCGTCGGGTCCAGCCAATGGCGGTGGATGCCGATGTCGAACTCCCGTCCCTCGATCCGCTCGACCGCCAGCCAATCGACATAATCCGCATCCGCCGGCCCCCCGATCCGCGCCAGCAGCGCCAGCCAGGCCGTCACCAGATCGCGCCGCCAGCCCAGCGAAGCAATCGCCCCTTCGACCCGCGCCCGCGCCGCGCCATCCAGCCAGTCGGGCGCTTCCTCGATCACCGCCTCCATCCGCTTGCCCAGATGGGTCAGCGGCCGCAGCAGACTGTCCAATGCCCGCGCCGCCTCCTGCGCCGCCTCGACCAGCGCGCCGTCCGGCTCGGCCAGTTCGGTCTCCAGCCCATAGCCCGCATCGGCCTCGCCCGTATCGGCGGCCCGCGCATAGACCGTCCCCCGCACCGCCGCGAGCAGCTCTTCGACCGGCCCGAACGGCTCGCCCGCCACGATCCGCTTCAACCACTCGTCGGCGGGGAGCGCCCGCGCCGCCTCCGCCGCCGCCCGTATCGCCTCGCCGCCCTGCTCGTCATAGCTGGCCAGGTCCGACAGCCGCGCCGCCAGCCCCCGCCGCCGCCCCCGCGCATTGCCCTCCGGCCCCATCACCCAGCGGCGCAGTTCAATGGCTTCCTGCCCGGACAACGCCACGGAGAAGGTCGAATCCGCCGCATCGAACAGATGATGCCCCTCATCGAACACGATGCGCTGCGGCGCCTGCCCCGTCTCGCGTCCCCGCGCCGCATTGATCATCACCAATGCATGATTGGCGATCACGATATCCGCGTCAGCCGAAGCCCGCGCCGACCGCTCGATGAAGCATTTCCGATAATGGGGACAGCCCGCATAGATGCACTCGCCGCGCCTGTCGGTCAGCGCGGTCGACCCATTGCGCCGGAACAAGGTCGGCAACCATCCGGGCAGGTCGCCGCCGATCATGTCGCCATCCTTGGTGAAGGCCGCCCAGCGCGCCACCAGTTGCGCCAATATCGCCGCGCGTCCTGAAAAACCGCCTTGCAGCGCATCCTCCAGATTGAGCAGGCAAAGATAATTTTCCCGCCCCTTGCGCACCACCACCCGCTTCGCCGCCACGGCGGGGTCGGGGAACAGCCGCAAACTTTCCCGGTCCAACTGCCGCTGCAACGCCTTGGTGTAAGTGGAAATCCACACCGTCCCCTGCGCTTCCCCGGCCCAGAGCGATGCGGGCGCCAGATAGCCCAAAGTCTTGCCGATCCCGGTCCCGGCCTCCGCCAGCAGCATATTGGGCTGGTCGCGATGCGCCTTGGGCCGGAAAACCTCCGCCGCCGCCGCCGCATAGGCCCGCTGCCCCGGCCGCGCCTCCGCCCCCGCGCCGGTCAACTGCGCCAGCCGCGCCACCACCGCATCGGATTGCAGCGATACGGAACGGGGGGCAGGGCGGGGCGGGTTCTCTTCCCATTCGGGCAGTTTGGAAAAGAGCCAGCGTTCCGCCTCTTTTGGCGTGGCAATGCGCCCGGCCACCAGCGGCGCCCAGGGCCATCGCAGCCGGTGCAGCGCCTGCGCCGCCGTCCAGCCGCCCTCCCGCTCGATCCACGCGGGCGAGTCCAGCGTCGCCAGCAGAGCGCCGGTCGCCGCCTGCAACAATTCGGGAATATCCGCCTCGCTCGCCGGGCGCGGCAGGTTCAGCGCCTCGGCCAGCCCCTTGGGCGTCGGCACCAGAAAGCGCGCCGGATAGATGAAGGCCCATAGCTCCAGCAGGTCCAGGCCGTTGAGATCGGGATAGCCCAGCCGTTGCCCGGTCAGCGGCGCGTTCAGCAGCAATGTCGGCGTTTCGGCCGTCCGCGCAATGGCCGTGCCCTTGGCGACGGCGGCGGTCCTGTCCCCTTCCCGAAGCCAGATGCCGCCATGGCTGGCATGAAGTGCGGGCAGGGCGGCGGGATCGATCACCTGTCCCGCTTAAGCGAACGGGAACAAAAGGGAAACCTGAAAAGCGCCGAATTCAGCCGAACCGACGCCCGAATCCGCCCGCGGGACGCGCGCCCAACGTCCGGGGCTGAAGGGCCGTCGGGGTCAGCCGCGCCGCCCGTGCAATCTCCAGCCGGTCGAACAGCGGACCGTCGGTCAGTTCATAGGGGAAGCGAATGCCGATCCGGTCTTCCTCCGCCCATTGCACCGTGCCGAACACGACATGGCCCTCATAGTCGATCTGGCACTGGCTGCGCACCGGCAGGCCGCAGCCTGTAATCTGCGCGCCACCCTCGCTCAAATCGACGATCGTTCCTTCCACGCTGTCGAGCACTGTCGTCACGACGACTGGTATATCGACCGTTATTCTATGACGGCTGCGCGGCTGCATAGTCCCTCCTGAGCCCCCTAAGCTCCCGATAAATATGCATCATCAGGGTTAATCAAAGTTAAAGAGGGGCCGGAAAAAGCCGTCATTCGTCTCCATTTCGGCACCTGGAATCGCCGCTTTCGATCCAAAACGAAGGCTAATCTATATTAACGAAGCCTTTGCCTTTCCATTTGCGGCCATGACGTTTTCCGAGTCGTCAGATGTTTTCAACCGCCGCGAAAATGCTTAGGGGGACGCATCATGACCGTGTCCGAACTCATCCGCACCGCCGCTCAGGCGTCCAAGGCCTGGCCCTATGAGGAAGCCCGCAAGCTCCTGAAGCGCTATCAGAACGGCGCGCCCGAAAAGGGGCATATCCTGTTCGAAACCGGCTATGGTCCGTCGGGCCTGCCGCATATCGGCACGTTCAACGAAGTGCTGCGCACCACCATGGTCCGCAACGCCTATCACGCGCTGTCGGACATTCCCACCCGCCTGATCGCGTTCAGCGACGATATGGACGGCCTGCGCAAGGTGCCGGACAATGTCCCCAACCAGGCGATGCTGGCGCAGCATCTGGGCAAGCCGCTGACGCAGGTGCCCGATCCGTTCGAAAAGTTCGAAAGCTTCGCGCACCATAACAACGCCATGCTGCGGGAATTTCTCGACCGCTTCGGCTTCGATTACGAGTTCGTCTCCGCCACCGACCGCTACCGGTCGGGCGCGTTCGACGATGCGCTGAAGAATGTCCTGCGCCACTATCAGGACATTATGGACATCATGCTGCCGACCCTGCGCAAGGAACGGCAGGCGACCTATTCTCCGGTCCTGCCGATCAGCCCGAAGAGCGGCATCGTGCTGCAAGTGCCGGTGGAGGTGATCGACGCCGACAAGGGCCTGATCCGTTTCGAGGATGAGGGCGATGTCATCGAACAGTCGATCCTGTCCGGCGGCGCGAAGCTGCAATGGAAGGTCGACTGGGCGATGCGCTGGGTCGCGCTGGGCGTCGATTATGAGATGGCAGGCAAGGATCTGATCGATTCCGTCACCCAGTCGTCGAAAATCTGTCGCGCACTCGGCGCCCGCCCGCCCGAAGGCTTCAATTACGAGATGTTCCTCGACGAAAAGGGGGAGAAAATCTCCAAGTCCAAGGGCAACGGCCTCAGCCTGGAACAATGGCTGACCTATGGCCCGCAGGAAAGCCTCGCCTTCTACGCCTATCGCGAGCCGAAGAAGGCCAAGCAACTCCACATGGGCGTCATCCCCCGCGCCGTGGACGAATATTGGCAGTTCCGCGGCAATTATCCGAAGCAGGCGGTCGAACAGCAGCTCGGCAATCCGGTCCACCACATCCATGACGGCAAGCTGCCGGAGGGCGAACTGCCGGTCACTTTCGGCCTGCTGCTCAATCTGGTCGGTGTGATGGGAGACGCCAGCCGGGAGCAGGTCTGGGGCTATCTCCAAAATTATGTCGCGGGCGCGAAAGCGGAAACCTATCCGGAACTGGACGCGCTGATCGGCCATGCGCTCGCCTATCACCGCGATTTCGTCGCCCCCACGCTCCAGCGCCGCGCCCCGACCGAAAGCGAAGCCGCCGCGCTGCGCAAGCTGGACGCTGAACTGGCGGCGCTGCCGGCCGACGCCACGGCGGAGGATATCCAGAATATCGTCTATGCCATCGGCAAGGATGAGGCCTATGGCTTCGCCGAACTGCGCGACTGGTTCAAATCGCTCTACCAGACGCTGTTGGGCGCGGATCAGGGTCCGCGCATGGGCAGCTTCATCGCGCTCTACGGCATCGCCAACAGCCGCCGCCTGATCGCGGAGGCGTTGGCGGCCTAACCCGCGCAAGCACGACCGGCAAGCGAGGGAACATTTGGGGACGCCGGGCGTTTCGGCATATGGTCCACCCCCTTTCGGACTGATGGTGCGTTTTCGCGCCATCGGCCGCGCCCGCCCGGAAACGAGCGGCGCGGCCAAGGGGTTCAGAGCAGCGCCCACGCTCCAGATTTTCGTTGCCGTACCGTTTGTAGCGAAAAAACCGGCGCCACTTTTCCGCACGAGCTTGGCAATTATCCTGTCCAATCTGAAGCGTGTTCCTGCGAAGGCAGGAACCCAGTTCCGACGGTCGATCTAGGACCGATCGACATTCGGCCCATGGCGTCCTGAAAATGGCACTTTCCCGTGCTTCCGGTGCTCACCTACTTTGAGTACGCTGCGTCGAAACGAGTCACCTGTCTCGTTTCGAGGGTCGCGGCAAACTACCATTTTCGCCTCGCCCTGAACTGAATGTCGGTCGGTCCTAGACCCCCACAAGCCACTAATGAAAATCCCGCGATTGCGGCAATATCCTGACGTTGCGTGGATGGCCCGAAGCCCGCGCCTCGCGCAACCGGTCAGGTTCCTCTACCGCCCCTCGCGAAAGCCGCCCCAATTCCGCCGTCCGGTCATGAATCCGGCTCGCCATCAGGTGCATGACCCCCTCCTTGCTGCGCTGCACTTCGCCCTCCACCAGCATCAGCCGCGACGCCATGACCGGCCGCCGCTGCATTTCGAACAGCCGCGCCCAGAGCAGGATGTTGGTGATGCCCGTCTCATCCTCGATAGTGATGAAGACGGCATTGCCCTTGCCCGGCCGCTGCCGCACCAGCACGACGCCCGCCGTCTTCACCCGCGCCCCGTTCTTCGCGGCGGCGGTCTCGGCGCAACTCAACACCCCCTCGGCGGCGAAGACCGGCCGCAGAAACTGCATCGGATGCCCCTTCAGCGACAGGCGCGTCACCAGATAATCCGCCTCGACCTGCTCCGACAGCGGCATGACTGGCAGCATCGCATCCGGCTCCTCCCCCAATTCCCGCGCCCTGGCCGCCGCGAAGAGGGGCAGTTCGTCCGAAGGCGTCCGCCGCGCTTCCCACAGGGCCGCCCGCCGGTCCTGCCCCATCGACCGGCAGGCATCGGCATCCGCCAGCAACCGCAAGGCCCGCCCCGGCAGCCCCGCCCGCCGCGCCAGTTCCTCCATGGTGGCGAACAGGCCATCCGCGCGCGCCGCGACCAGCCGATCCGCCCAATCCTCACGAAAACCGTCGATCTGCCGCAGCCCCAGCCGCAGCGCCAATGCCCGTCCCCGGCCCTCGCCTCGGCCGCCGTTCCGCAAACGCAACAGCGGTTCCAGCCCATTGTCCCACCCGCTCATATTCACATCGGCATCATGCACGGTTACGCCATGGTCCCGCGCATCCCGCACGATCTGCGCCGGGGCGTAGAAGCCCATGGGCTGCGAATTGAGCAGCGCGCAGGCGAACACCGCGGGCTGATGGCATTTGATCCACGCCGACACATAGACCAGCCGCGCAAAGGACAGCGCATGGCTTTCCGGAAAGCCATAGCTGCCGAACCCCTCTATCTGCTTGAAGCAGCGCTGGGCGAACTCCGCTTCATAGCCGCGCTTCACCATGCCCTTGATCATCTTCTCCCGAAAATGATGGATGGTGCCGACATTGCGGAAAGTCGCCATGGCGCGGCGGAGCCGGTTGGCGTCGGCGTCGCTGAAATCGGCGGCCACGATGGCCAGCCGCATCGCCTGTTCCTGGAACAGCGGCACGCCACAGGTCTTGCCCAGCAGCGATCTCAGCTCATTCGCCGGGCCATGTTCGGGGGAAGGCGATGGATAGTCCACCTTCTCCTCCCCGCAGCGCCGTCGCAGATAGGGATGCACCATGTCACCCTCGATCGGTCCCGGCCGCACGATCGCCACCTGCACCGTCAAATCGTAGAGGCTGCGCGGCTTCAGGCGCGGCAGCATGTTGATCTGCGCCCGGCTTTCCACTTGGAACACGCCGATGCTGTCGCCCTTGCACAGCATGTCGTAGACGGCGTCGTCGTCCGCCTCCAGATCGACGGTCAACTGATGGTCGCCCAGCCCCTGTTCGCGCATCAGGTCGAACGCCCTGCGGATGCAACTCAGCATCCCCAGCGCCAGCACGTCGACCTTCATCAGGCCAAGGGCGTCAATGTCATCCTTGTCCCACTCGATGAAGCTGCGATCCTCCATCGCGGCGTGATGGATGGGCACGGTTTCGTCCAGCCTGTCCTGCGTCAGCACGAAGCCGCCGACATGCTGCGACAGATGGCGCGGAAAGGGTTCCCGCAACAACTGGTCGAGCAGGGCGCGCAGCCGGACGATCTGCGGATTGCGCAGGTCGAATCCCGCCTCGATCAGGCGCTGTTCCCCCAGATCGCCCGAATAACTGCCCCAGACCGTGCTGCCGATCCGCGCCGCGATATCCTCGCTCAGGCCCAGCGCCTTTGCCACTTCCCTGACCGCGCTGCGCGACCGGTAATGGATCACTGTCGCGGCGATCCCGGCGCGATGCCGTCCGTAGCGGCGGTAGATATATTGCATCACCTCCTCGCGCCGCTCATGTTCGAAATCGACGTCGATGTCGGGCGGCTCGCCACGGTCGGCGGAAATGAAGCGGGAAAAGAGCAGGTCATGCCGTTCGGGATCGACCGATGTGACGCCCAGCAGGAAACAGACCGCCGAATTGGCCGCCGATCCCCGGCCCTGACACAGGATCGGCGGCTTCTGTTCCTGCGCGAATTTCACGACGTCATGAACGGTCAGGAAATAATAGGCATAGCCATGCTCCGCGATGAAGCAGAGTTCCTGCTCCACCCGCTGGCGCAGCGGGTCCGGCATCGTCCTCCCCGCATAGCGCCGCGCCGCCGCTTCCCACACCAGATGCGCGAGCCAGTCCTGCGGCGACCATCCTTCTGGCACGGGTTCATGAGGATATTCGTAGCGCAGTTGGTCGAGGTCGAAATCGATCATCGAAAGCAGCCGGATGCTTTGCGCGACCGCATCGGGCCATAGCGCATGGAGCCGGACCATCTCGTCAGGCGGTTTCAGATGCCGTTCGGCATTGGCCTGCAACAGCCTGCCCGCCTTCGCGACCGTCGTGCCGTGGCGGATGCAGCTCAACACATCCTGCAAGGGCCGGTCGGAGGGGGCGGCGTAAAGCGCGTCATTGGTCGCCAGCAGGGGAACCGAAAGGGATCGCGCCACGCTGGCGAGATGGTCGGCGATCCGGCGGTCCTTGCCGCCATGATGATACGAAACGCCCAGCCACACTCTGCCCGGCGCCTTCTCGGCTAGGCGGCGCAGGCTTTCCTCAACCGTTTCTGGCGGCAGGGGTGGCACCAGCGAAAGAGGGGAGGGGGCTGCCGTTTGGGGCGCGTCGTCAAAGGGATAAGCCACCGGATCGCCATGCGCCTCTTCCTCGCCCCCGGTTGCTTCCGGCAGCAGGATGAGCAGCAGGTCGTCCAGATATTCCAGCAGATCGTTGAAATGCAGGATGCACCCGCCCTTGACGGCGCGCAGATTGCCGCGGGTCAGCAGGCGGGTTAGCCGCCCCCAACCCCGCCGCGTCGCCGGATAGGCCACGATGTCCGGCGTACCGTCGGCAAAGACCAGCCGCGCCCCCACGACCAGACGCAGGTCAGTGCGGCAGGCGCGTTCCTCCTCCTCGCTGAGTTCCAGCGGCTGCCCCGCTTCCTTGCGCGCTTCCAGCAGGGCGGCGCGCATCCGTTCGGGCCAGCGCTTGCGCGCCACATGGGCACGCACCACCCCGGCGACCGTGTTGCGATCCGCTATGCCCAGCCCCTCCAGACCCAGCATGATCGCCCGCGTCACCATGTCCTGCGCATGGGACGCGCCGCGCAGGAAGGAGAAATTGGTCGCCGCCACCAGTTCGGCGAAGGGCGGCGCATCGGGCCGTGTCATGCGAACAGGCCATGCATATACCAGCCCGGATGCACCGCCTCGGCCCCGTATAATCCGTGGCGGAAAATCCAGTAGCGCCTGCCCCGCGCATCCTCGACCCGGTAATAGTCCCGCGTCAGCCCCACGCTGTCGCCCTCCAGCGCGCCGTCCTTCGCCGTCCACCATTCGGGCGCGATGCGTTCGGGGCCTTCAAAGCGCGTCACTTCATGCAGGGCGCGCCGCCAGCGGAAACGATGCGGCGGGCCGTCGGGCACTTGCGCCACCACGTCGATCGGCTGGGGCGGGTCGAACAGATGCAGCGGACGCATGGGCGGATCGCCCGTCTCCTGCCGTTGCGGCCAGCTTGCCGGGGCGCGGCTTTCCACGGCGGGCAGGGCGAGCTGGGCCTGTTCGGGAATATGGCTGTCGCGCGGTTCCAGCCGCTGGATGCGCGACCGCCCCGCCCGGATCGACAGCCGGTCGACCAGCGCGGCGACGCTTTCCTGCCTGCGCGCCTCGCCCCCTTCCAGCGCCAATTGGGTGGGGGCCATCGGCTCCACCTGCGGCACGGCCAGACGCAGCATGTCGAAGCCGAAACCGGGATCGAGCGGGTCGGCCAGCGCGTCGATCCGTTCCCGCACCAGCCGCATGATGGCGGGCGCGTCGCGCACCGGCAGGCTGGTCTCGACCCGCAGCGGAAAGGCAAGGCCGTCGCTGCGGAAGAACAGCGCCTCGAACCGGCGGCCGCCCTGGCCCCGTTCGCTCAGCCGCTCGCCCGCTTCGGCCGCCATTTCCTCCAGCGTCTTCAGGGCGAAGGCGGTGCTGCCCATCGGCTCGGCGAACCGCCGCTCGACCCGGATCGCCGGGCGCGGCCGTCGCGGCGCGAGTGGCCGCCGCCCCAGCCCCAGCAGGCTGTGCAGCGCGTCCACCGCCTCCTCGCCAAAGCGCGCCGCCAGCGCCGACGCGGGCCGCGCCGCCAGATCGCCCACCGTGCGCAATCCCGCCCGGCGCAGCGCCACCGCGCTTTCCTCCTCCAGCCGCAGCGCCTCGACCGGCAGGCGACGCAGCGCCGTATCCTCGTCCGCCGCCGCGCCCACCGGGAAACGGCACAGCGCATGGGCGCCCTCCGCCGTTCCGGCCATGGCATGGCGCACCCGCACGCCATGGCGCTCCAGCCGGTCCGCCGCCTCCCGCGCCAGCATCTCCTCACCGCCCCACAGATGCGCGCAGCCGCTGATGTCCAGCATCAGGCCAAAGGGCGAATCGAGCGCGGCAATCGGCGTATAGCGGGCGCAACCGTCGCACAGCCGCTCCAGCCAGTCCTGATCGCCATGGGGGTCGGCATCGAATATGCGCAGGTCCGGCTCCCGCGCACGCGCATCCGCCAACGTCATGCCCGGCGTCAGCCCCAACGCCAGCGCATCGGCATCCAGCGTCGCCAGCCGCATCGCCCCGCGCACCTGCTCGACGACGACTGCCGGTCCTTCGCCCTGTGCCCAGAGGTCAGGCCGCGCGATCCGCAGCCGATCGATCGACAGGAACGGGAACCACAGCGCCAGATAGCGGCGGTGGCCGACCGCCTTCTCCGCCATCTGCTCTTCCGCCCCCTTGGCCAAGGTCATGGCGTTCATCGCGCCCATCTCCATTCTCTGCAAATATGCGCCGCTCATTGTCCCACAGCAGCCGCCAGTCGAACCCGTCCCGCCCCGACCGCCGCCGCAGCAAATGCAGGTCGAAGGCGCTCATGCCCGGCCCCCCGATGCCCGACCCATTGCTCAACAGGGGCGGGGAGGGGGCTGCCGCCACCCGCCAGCGCGTGTCCGCCGCGCTGGGCGCCGGATCGCCGCCCACGCGCAGCAGGAAAGCGGTCACGCCCGACGCCTCGGCCGCCAGCGCCAGCCGCCGGCTGGCCGTCAGGTCGAGCAGGGGCGCACGCCCCCGCAACTCCACCGCCAGAGCGCCCAGCGCCGGACAACGCAGCGCGTCCACCGCCGCGCGCAGCAGCATGGCGTCATCCGCCATGACGCCGATCACCAGCCGTTCGGGATCGATGCCCAGCGCCGCCAGACCGGGACCATAGGGCAGGCCGCCCGCCCGCCCCGGCAA
>NZ_JFHR01000067.1 GCF_000722875.1 Sphingobium chlorophenolicum
TTGGCAAAGTCAGTCCCGCGCGGGCATATTGCGCCCGAGTGGTATCGGTCCACATCGTTGATCTCCGGAAGTTTGTTGCAAAACCCCTGAATCAACGACTGCGGCAAGCGTCAAGCTAACCCACTGATACCACTCAACTTAGTTTCGGATCGGGCTCTAAAGAGTGAGAACACTCCCTTAATGTAATGATCGATGATCGCATTTTTCGAGCCATTGAACGCATTGCCTCACCTCCACCTAGTCAACGAGGGGACGATCTTTACCCTCCTCCCTCACCTCAATCGTGCAACGCACCAACTTCTTTATTTTCGCAGCTGTATCGCGGCACGCTTCCAGCGCCTCGCGGTTGCCATCGGCGAGCGGATTAGCCGTGACGATCATCGCCCAGCTCTCAGGCGCGGCCATCTGCATCAAATGTTGCCCCGCATCCCATGCCGACCGTTCGCCCAGCACCCGCGTCGCCAGTCGCTCGGGCCAGTGCCAGCGCGCAGGCATTGCCCGCGCAATCGGACCGGCAAAGACCGCATAGAGCAACAGCCCCAACGCAAGCCCGCCAAGCCCTGTCCAGAGCAACCAGCGGTTCTGCTGCTCGCCGCGCCGCGCCGACGCCACCAGGCCCGACATGGCGCGCGCGGCATCGTCCAGTGTCGATTTCGCGGCCCGCACCTGGGCTTGCAGCTCACGCGTCGCCTCGGCAATCGTAGCGTTTAAACGCCCTCCCAGCGTTTCCGGGGTAAGCATCATGGCAGGATTTTTGCGCATCCCCTCTACCTGCTGCGCCAATATCCCCAGCACCTTCTCGGTGCGCGCCAGGGTCGGCTCATAGTCGGGAATGTCGATGGACTCGCGGGCGGCGGTCAGTCCCTCGACCGCGCGGCGCAACAGCGCCACCTCGCCGCGCAGCCGCTCGAACGCCAGCGCCGGATCGCCGTCGCTCGCCGATTCGTCGCGATACGTCTCGTCCATCCTCTTCTCCTTACCGGCTCATGCCACGTCCCATGCCCAGCCCCAGCTCATGCGTGAGGTGACGGCCAAGATCGCCGCCGCCCATGTCGCGGCCCCGGCTCATGCCGATCTCAAGGCCCAGCTCTCGGGTGCGTCCGCGCAAAATGGATTCCATCTGAGGATCGCGTTCAAGGCTTTTCGCCATGCCCGCCATTTCCTGCCCGACCCGCTCTCGGCCCTTCATGTCGCCGGCGCGATAGAAGGACTGGCGCTCGGCGCTGAGGCCCTGCCAGCGTTCCACGAAGCGATCCGCCCGCAAGACAGGATCGACGCGCACCTGCGCCTCATGCGCCATCGCCGCGATCATGGGGCCGCTGCGTCCCGCCGCCGCCTCATGCAGCAGGGCAGGATCGCGCTGCATCGCCGCCGCAAGGTCGCGTGCCGCTCCCCGCCTGATCTGCTCCAAGGCAGCGCTCGACCGCTCAAGTGCAACTTTCTGATGTTCCAGCACCAGCCCGCCCGACGCCCGCGCCTGCAACACCGCCTCGGCCGAACGCGAGGCGCGCTCGACCGCGCGCGTGAAAGCGCGGTCCTCGCCGCGATCGGCACGCGCCGGGGCAGGCTTCGCCGGCTCGGCCGATAGCTTCAAGCCGTCGAACATGCCGCGCCGCGGCGTCTGTCCGGCCGCGGGCGTGCGCTCGATCGGCCGCGGGGTGAAACCTGCGAACATGCCCCGTTCGGGCGCGGCAGAAGATCCTCGCTCTGTAGGCGAGATCTCCGCGCACGGATCTCGCCCTGCCTCGCGGGGCGCATCCGGCAAGCGGATCTCGCCCGCCAACCCGCGCCGATCGGCGAAGGCCCGCGCTTCGGCATCGTGCTCGCGACTATCAGGGGCACGGCCGTAATCCGACGCCATATCCTTCGCCCGCTCGCGCGACAGTGTGCGGACAAGCCGGCGATCGTCGGCGAAGTCGTCGCGGCCGTAATGGAGCTGCACCCCGTCACGGTGCCGCGACAACGCCACATAGGCCGCATGGCGGTCCATGCCGGGGGTGGCGAGGACATGCCCCTGATCGACCGTCACGCCCTGCGATTTGTGGATGGTCGCCGCATAGCCATGATCCACATGGGCATAGTCTTTCAGGTCGAACGCGACGTGGCGGCCATCGTCGAGCCGCACCGCCATGCTGTCGGGCGACACGCGCTCGACCTTCCCCAGCGTGCCGTTCTTCACCCCTAGCCCGCGCTCGTTCTTCAGGAACATGATGCGGTCGCCGCTGGCGAACTCGCGCGCGCCCCGCTCGGCCGAAATCCGCACGTCCTGCCCCAGCTCGCCGGCGTCGCGCAGCCGATCGCGCGCGGCCTGGTTCAAATCGCGCACCTCGGCATTGGTGTGGGTGAGGATGATCCGGCTCTTGTCCGGATCGGCGCGGCGCTGCGCGTCCCATGTGTCGATCAGCTCGGCCCGCGCCGCCTCGCGCGTCTCGGCCGCGTGGACCATGCCGTGCTGCTCATAGGCATGGATCGCCTCGCCGGTGCGACCCGTCGCCAGCGCCCGCGTCGCGTCGCGCTGCCAGTCCTCATGCTGGCGGCGAACCTCGTTGATCTCGGCCGCCCCGTGGCGCTCGGCAAGGGACCGGAACGCCGCGCCGGCCTCGATCGCCTGCAACTGCTCGGCGTCGCCGACTAGAACGACCTTCGCCCCTGTCCGCTCGGCCTCCGACAGCACGCGCTCCATCTGGCGCGTGCCGATCATGCCGGCCTCGTCTATCACCAGCACGTCACGCGGGCCTAGCAGCTCGCGGCCCTGGCCCCACTGATATTCCATGCTGGCGATCGTGCGCGAGGCGATGCCCGAGCCGCCTTCCAAGCCCTCGGCCGCGATCCCCGACAGCGCCGCGCCGCGCACGGTGTAGCCGGCCCGCTCCCACTCGTCGCGCGCCACGCCCAACATGGTCGATTTGCCGGTGCCGGCATAGCCGACGACGATTGCCAGGTCGTTCTTGCCGGTGATATGCGCCAGGGCGTCCCGTTGCTGGCTTCCCAGCGCAAGGCTTCCACTCCCGGCAGCGTCCAGCCCCCTTGATTGCGACGTTGCCGGGAGACCATGCCCCGCCCTTGTCGAAAGCCGATCGCCGGCGCGCTCCAACCGCTGCTCCGTCTCGATCATGTCGCGGGAGGTAAAGCGATCCTCGCCGCGCCCGTCCTTCCCCAGCGCCACCAGCTCGGGCGAGGTCCGCACCGCGCTCATCACCTGGTCGAACTGATCCTTGCCGTCGCTGTGCCGGAACGCGAACTGCGCCAGGTCGCGCCGCGTGAACGTCGCCTGCTGCCGGGTGATCGCGTCCAGCGCGATCTCGGGCCGCGCAATGATCTTCTCGCCATTCTCGCGCGCGATCCGGGCATGGTCCTCGACCCGCTCGGCTTCAAGTCCCTGTTCGGGCATCCGCGACGCAGCCGGCCCGATCTTGTGCTGCGGCTCAAGGTCGATGCCCTGCGCCTCGTAGCTGCGATGGTCGATCCGCGCGTCTATATCGAGCGAGGCAAGCCGCTCATTGACGTGATCGGCCCACGCCTCGCGCCACTCCTTCAGGAGCGCCGCGCTGTTCCACTCGCGCACCTTCTGGCCGAAGCCCTCCGGCCCTACCTCGCGCATCGACAGCATGACATGCGCGTGCGGCTTCGGTTGCCCGTCCTTCCCCATGTCCCAATGCACATTCATGTCCGCGACCATGCCGCGTTCCACGAACTGCTTTTCGACGAAATCGCGGGTGAGCTGGACGCCCTGTTGCTGGTTCAGCTCGCGCGGGATCGAGAACTCGACCTCGCGCGCGAGTTGCGCGTCCTTGCGCTTCTCTCCGGCCTCGACCTCGTTCCAGAGCGTCGTGCGATCGTTTAAACGCTCCGGCGCGCCCTCCGGCAGCATGATCTCGGAATGGACGACGCCGGCCTTGTTCGAGAAATCATGATCGCGCCCCAGTCGGTCATCGTACAGGCGCTCGGCCGCGCGATAGGCCGCGCTGGCAACGGCGCTAGATCCGTTGGCGCGGCTGATGACCTTGGCCGAGAAATGGTAGATCGCCATGACGGCCGTTATACTGCCTTTCTAAGCGCATGTCGGCAACGACGTATAAGCGCGCACTCACACTCTCTGCCGTTCGCATGATTGACTTCGCCGCATTTTTCCCATCCGAGCGGTTCCTCGCGCGCGCGATCGTGCTACGCTGCGGCTCCCGATCATGGGCGCGAGGGAGAGAATATGCGCAAGGTCCGCGACTATGACGCCGAATTGAAGGCGCTAGGCGACAAGGCCCGCGTGCTCAAGGCGAAGAAGGTGCAGCAGCTAGGCGAGCTGGTCACGTCCACCGGGGCCGATGCGCTCGATCTCGACACGCTGGCGGGCGCGCTACTTGCCGCCGTGGAATCGGCTGATGCGAACGCAAAGGAGGCGTGGCGCGCGAAGGGTGCCGCCTTCTTTCAGGCACGCGGGCGCAAGACTGGCCGACGCACTGGCAGCGACGGTGAAGGCGCAAGTCAAACTGGCGCAGGCGAGGAACAGGCTTGAAGCCGCCGCGCGCCGCACCGATACGAGAGGATGGGTCGTGGCCCGCCGCGAACGCACCCGCCATCTCATAGAGCTGGGCGGCCTCGTCCAGAAAGCCGGCCTCGTCGAGCTGGCCGACGACGATCGCGCCACCCTCTACGGCGCGATGCTCGATCTGGCCGCCCGTGCGCGTGAAGATGGCAACATGCTCGCGCTCTGGAAGCGGCGCGGCAAACGGGCCTTCGACGCGGAAACGGCCAGCACGGAACCGGAGACATGAAGGACTTGATACCCCAGCTCGATGCGGTCGCAACGCAAGTCGCCGACGCGACCGAGCGCACCAACGACGCCGCGCGTTTGCTCCATGTGAAACTCGACGCGATCGGCCAGCTTACCGGCATGATCCGCGCCGTCGCCAACCAGACCAAATTGCTCGCGCTAAATGCTTCGATCGAGGCGGCACGCTCGGGCGACGATGGGCGCGGTTTCGGCGTCGTCGCCAGCGAAATGCGCGCCCTCGCCCTCCAGGCCGAACAGGGTGCGAACGATATCGATGCACGCCCTGCCGAAGCGCTCGAAGCCGCTGCCGGCAATGACGATGCAGTCACGGCGTTAAGCGCCGCCGTGGCCCAGGGCCTCAACGTCGTGGGCCAGCTCGTCGCCGCGCAGCATCCTGACGCGACCGCCAGACCGGAGACCGCCCATGACTGACACCTCGCGCCTCTCCTGGCAGCTCCTGATGGTCGGACCGGGAATCGACCGGATCACCCCCGACATTCAGGACAAGCTCGCCTCGCTGCTCGATCTGCTTCCCGCGACCGCGACCATCAATGTCCAGACCGATGCCGGCTATGTCACCATCTCGCGCGACTGGCCCAGTCACCGCATGGAAACCGTCGATAGCCTGGTGGACGAAATCGCCGCCGCTCCGGGCATCACCCATATCGCGCTGCCGGCAAGCGAAGGACAGGGATCGTGACGCGCGCCCTCGACATCGCAGCGATCCGCGCCCACGTCCGCACGCTCGATTATGTGCGCGGCACCCCCGCCGAAATCGCGATGTGGCGCGAAGGCGATGCCGAAGCCCGCGCCAATCTCGCGATCGAAGGCATGGACCTCGACGCCGACGAACACGCCCTGTTCGACATGCTGCGCGAGGAAGCCGTGCCCCCTCCCCTCGCCACCGCGATCATCCTCAAGCTGCTCGATCATCCCGACGCGGACCCGGCGCTGGCGATAACGCCGGCCACGATCGGATGACGATGCGGACCGATCTCGATCACCTCCCCGCCGCCAAGCGCCGCGAGCTGGAACGGGTCGCCCGCGTCCTGTTCGATGAATTTGAGGATGCCGTCAAAACCAAGCTCTCCGACAAGCGCAAGGGCGGCCGCATCCTCAAGCTGATCCTGTTCGGCTCCTACGCGCGCGGTGATTGGGTCGAGGATCGCGCCAGCGGCTATATCTCCGATTATGACCTGCTCGTCGTCGTCAACGCCGAGACCTTCACCGATCTGCAAACATGGTGGGCGGTCGCCGACGATCATCTGGTGCGCGAGCTGACCGTCACCCGCCACCTCTCCACCCCCGTCAATTTCATCGTCCATTCCCTCATGGACGTGAACGACCAGCTCGCGCGCGGCCGTCCCTTCTTCGCCGACATAGCGCGCGATGGGATCGCCCTCTATGAAGCGCCGGGACAGCGCCTCGCCGTGCCGCGCCAGCTCGACGCGCAGGAACGCCATGCCGAAGCCCTGCGCCATCGCGACCACTGGTTCCCGCTCGCCGCGCACGCGCTCAAGCTCGCCCAGGACAGCATCGCCGACGGCGTGCCGCGCGATGCCGCGTTCATGCTGCACCAGGCCGTCGAACGGGCTTACAATGCCGTGCTGCTCGTCCTGACCCTCTACGCGCCCAAATCGCACCGGCTCGGTATCCTGCGCTCGCTCGCCGAAGACCTGGACCCCCGGCTGATCGAAGCATGGCCGCGCGATACCCGCGCCGCCCGTCGCCATTTCGCGCAGTTGCAGCGCGCCTATGTCGAGGCCCGCTATTCCCACGCCTATGAAATTACCCCCGACGAACTGGCCTGGCTCGTCGGGCGCGTGAGGCATTTCCACTCGATCGCCGCCGCGATCTGCGCCGAACATCTCGACAACGACAACGGGAGGGAATCCTGACGATGGAATGGTTCCGCCAGCTCGGCCGCGCATTCCGCAACCTCGCCCGCATCGCGCGCGAGCAACCGATATGGGCGATCACGGCGCTGACCCTTAGCCCGCTCGCGCTCATCCGCCATCTGTTTCGCACCGCGATCCTGTTCCTGATCGTCGGCATAGTCCTGGCCGGCACGATGCAATATGTCCTGCACTCGCTGCTCGGCCTGGCGCGCGATTCCCATCTCTACCAGCTCGGCATGATGCTGACGTTCCTCGTCATCATTCTCGTCACGCTGCGCGCCCTCTTCCAACCGCTGATCCTGCGCTATGGCGGCCCTGCCGGCGACGACACCCACGGCTCGGCTCGCTTCGCCACCGATCGGGAAACCCGCCCCCTCGCCCAAAATGGCGACGGCCTGCTGATCGGCCGTGATCGCAAGTCGGGCAAGCTGCTGCGCTATGCCGGTCCCGCCCATCTGCTGACGATCGCGCCGACGCGCACCGGCAAGGGCGTGGGCACGATCATTCCCAACCTGCTCGACTATCCCGGTCCGGTCGTCTGCATCGACCCCAAGGGCGAGAACGCCCGCATCACCGCCCGCCATCGCGCCAGGTTCGGCCCGGTCCATGTGCTCGATCCGTTCGGCGTCACCGGCATCCCCTCGGCCGCGTTCAATCCCTTGGATCGCCTCGACCCTGCCGGCCTCGATCTTGCCGACGACGCCATGACGCTGGCCGACGCGCTGGTCTATGACGCTCCCGGCGAAGCCGGCGAGGCGCATTGGAACGAGGAAGCCAAGGCGCTGATCGCCGGCATCCTCCTGTGGGTGGCCTGCGACCCGCAATCGCAAGGGACAGACCGCACGCTGGAAGCCCTACGCGACTGCCTCACCTTCGCGCCGGATAATTTCCAGAAGATGCTGCGGGAAATGTCGCGCAGCACGCAAGCGCGGGGCCTGATCGCGCGCGCCGCCAACCGCCACCTGGGCAAGTCCGATCGCGAAGCCGCTGGCGTGCTGTCGGCCGCGCAGCGCCATACCCATTTTCTCGACAGCCCGCGCATGACGGCGGTGCTGGGGCATTCCGATTTCACCTTTGCCGATGTGAAGGCGCGCGGCACCACCGTCTATCTGGTGCTGCCGCCCGATCGGCTCGCCACCTATGCCCGCTGGCTGCGCCTGATGCTCGCGCAAGGGCTGACCGATCTGGCGCGCGCGCCGGCCTCCCCTGCCCGCTCCGTGCTGTTCCTGCTCGATGAGTTCGCCGCGCTCGGCCGCCTCGAACCCGTCGAGCGGGCGATGGGCCTGATGGCCGGCTACGGCATCCAGCTCTGGCCGATCCTGCAAGATGTTCACCAGCTCCGCGCGCTCTACGAGCGCCGCGCCGGCACCTTCCTGTCCAACGCCGGCGTGCTGCAAATATTCGGCGTCAACGATCACGACAGCGCGAAACTCGTCTCCGATCTGCTCGGCCAGGAAACGGTCGTGTTCGAGACCATGAGCCGCGCGATCGACGCGGAGGAAACCGGCATATCGTTCGGATCGCAGCATGTCGGCCGCCCCCTGCTCACGCCCGATGAGGTCCGCACGCTGCGCGAGGATCTCCAACTCCTGTTCCTCGCGGGGCAGCGCTCGATCGTCGCCGCCAAGCTGCGCTATTATGCCGATCGCGAGTTCGCGGGTCGGTTCGACAAGGTGTGAGGGCGTTTAAACGGCGCGCGGATCTCGCGCCGGAAAGATCGACCGCCTGGGAAGCTCGTAGAGCACCATGGGCGCTTGGACCCTCCGACACCTCACTGAACGTCTAGAATGACGCCCAGCGGCCCGGGAATCGCCCCTGCCGCGACATTTCCGCCTCCCCTGCCCTCTCGGGTCGATCACTGCCCTATCCGCCTGGCTTTTCTGGAAAGCCAATTGCGACGGTGCCGCTGGCGCTGTGGTTGCGGTAGAAGCGCAGCGTTTAAACGATCCCCAATCCGATAAAAAGCGTGCCGGCGAAGCCGGCTCATCATGGGGGATGCCGGGTGGGAGGATCGCAAAGCGATCCGGGGCGGCCGAAGGCCGCGAGCCGGCGGGGGCGTAGCCCCCAAGAGGCGGTGCTGCTGTCTTTGCCGCACGCACACACCATTGGATTTGGAGTTATCCACAGGAGGCAGGCGCTGCCGTGGCGTTAAAGGATTCTGTTAAAATAGGAATCGTTAAGTAAGTTAAGGCGGAAAAACTGGGATTTTATGCTTTGCAATTCAATGGCTTATTCATGCCGCTGGTGGGTGAAACCCCGTGATTCGGTGGGTGAAACCCCGATAGTAGGGTGGGTGAAACCCCGACGCTATGGTGGGTGAAACCCCGATAATTGCTCTCGGGTGGGGGCGGATTCACGGTTTTGGCGCTCCTTTGCGACTCGCCGCCCCGGATTTCGGGGCAGCTTGCCCCTGTTTCCAAGGCAGCGGTGTGTGAAACCACGATAGTTAGCGCGCCCCGCCCCGCGCGAGGCGGTCCATAAGGTCGTCCACTTCGCCGGCGCGGCGGCGATCGGCCTCGTAACGCTCATGGCGCTCGCGTTCGGCCTCCAGCCTGGCGTGCAGCTCGGCCGCCTCGGCCGCGCCGCGCAGCTCGAACAGCACTGCCGGTGCGCCCTCGGCCGTCTTGGTCATGGTCATGGTGTATTCGGGGAGCTGGTCGGCCTCGATGATCTTCCGCAACATGCGGTTGAACTCCTTGGGCTGGGCGTCACTCCCCGCTTTCTCGCGCAACAGCTCGACGCGGCACGTCCATCCGCCCCGCTGACTGCCGGCGTGCTTGCGCGCGATGCGATACACCGCCCGCTCAAGCCCGCCTGTCAGCAGGAAATAATCAGCGTGCATGGTGAGAAGCGACCGCTCGCTGACAATCCCCTCATAGACCCAGTTCGACAGGGTGATGGTCATCCCGCGCGGCTGCTCTGTCGCGGGATCGACCTCCAGACTCCACCCGTCCAGCCACCCGAATTGCGCTTCGGTGCGACGTTTGGGCGCGCGCAGCGACGTGCGAATGGAAGTCGTCTCCAGACGCGACAAAGCCGCCTGCAGCTCGGTATAGTCGCGCCCGCCCGTCCCGCGCCGGATCGCCCGCAACAGGTCGTAGGTCGTCGTGGTCAGCGTCCGGGGCAGATCGTTGACGCCCTGCTCCTTCATCCGGTTGAGGACCGACGCGGCCCAAATCAATATGTCCGCGTCCCATATCGTCGCCATGCCGTAGGCGGGCATCGCCTCGACCTTCACCCACGCCTCGCCGTCCGGGCTGCGATATTCGATCGGCTTGAGGCGCTTACGTTTCTGAAGCGAGAAAAACGGGCGCTCCATCACCTCCCGCTGATCCTTCAGTGGCAGGTCGTTCATCAGCGGAATGAACAGGTCGAACGTGGGATTGGGATCGCGGCGCTTGCTCACGGGGCGAACCGGGTATGCCCGCGCGTCACGAGATATTGCCGCAATAGCCGCTCGGTGATGACGGTCAGCGGCTCGCCCCCTTCCTCGACGCTCAATTGCCGCAAGGTGCGGTGCATATCCTCGGGGATATGGATCAGGACGGGCTTCTTGCCGGGATGGCTGCTGCGCCGCGCCGCGCTTTCGCTGGCATCGCTGCGCGCGCCCTGCCGCCCCCTGCCCCGTTGCTTTTGGGCCACCTCTGCCCTCGTCGGTTTGGAAGATGGCGCTGCTACCGGCGTCTGAGGCGCTATTGCTTCAGGCGCGGCCTGAGGCACAGGCAGCGGCGCAACCTCAGTTTCAGGCTCATCGAAAATCCCAGCCAGGGCCGACGATTTCTTGGCCATTATGCTACCTCGCTTAGTGGCTTATTCGCATAACCGCTTAGTCGCTTAGCCTCGGCAAAGGCGGCGCGCAACTCGCCCGCCGCCTTGCTCTCCGGGTCCAGCTCGATCGCGGTCTTGCCGATCGGCGTCGCCTTGTAGAAATCCTTGCGAAAGTGCAGCACGGAATCGAACACGGCAACACCCTTGGCGGCGAAGCCCGCGCGCGCCTCGGCCCCCTCCCCGCCCTGGTGCGGCACTTGGGTAAGGATCACGGCGAACGGCGTTCCCGCCTGCTGCACCTGCTTGACGGTTTGCAGGACGGAATGAACGTCCAGGCCGCGCGGCGCGACCGGGATCACCACGAAATCGGCCTGCTCGGCCGCCAGCATGGCAATGTCCTTCGAGTTCGCCGGCGTGTCGATGAGGATAAGGTCCAGCTTGCCGCTCTCACGCCCGCGCGAGACGTGCAAGGGCAGGCCCGCGACGCTGCTATCCTTCACCAATACATCGTCGGTATCGCGGCGTTCCGACCAATAGAGAGCGGACCCCTGCCGATCGTCGGCGTCGAGGATCACGACCGCCGCCCCTTCGCGGGCGGCCTCCACGGCAAAGGCGGTCGCGATGGTCGTTTTCGACTGCCCGCCCTTCTGTGCGATGATAGCCCAAGTTTGCATGACGACTCCTGCTAAGCGACTAAGCGGCTTATATCGCTTAGTCGCTTAGCAAGCAAGTCGCACCAGCTTAGTAGCTTAGTAGCTTAGTAGCTTAGTAGCTTAGTAGCTTAGTCTTCGCCGTCGTCCGTATCGTCGTCAAGCGGTTCATGCTGCATCTGGCCGTGATCCTCGACCGGGCAAAGCGGCGCTCCGGCCTGCTCAAGCCATTTGCGCGCGGTCCTGACGGTATAGCCGCACGTCGCGCACTCGCATTTGAGCATCCGGGTTTTCTGCTTCCTGGGTGCGGTCGACTCTCCATCGGTGTCGAGACGGGCGTGGGGGAGGGGGCCAACATCGGCCATTATCGGCGCGATGGCCGCAAGGAACGCCTCGCCGGGGGTGGTGGCGCGCATCGGCCCGACTAGGCCCAGCCCAAGGGCGACCCGTTTAAACGCCTTCCCATGCCCTGCCGGGATGCCGACAGCGGCATGGACCAGCTCATGCGCGAGGATGGCCGCGATCTGCGCCGGCATCGCGTCGGGCGCGTGCGCGAGGTCGGGCCGGATGAAGATTTCAAAATGCCCGTCCGCGCTCAACCGATTATCCCAGCACTCGCCGATCGCCTTGCCCTTCGCGCCTCTGCTGGTGAAGCCGATCGCCACGCGCACGCGGTCGGGCAGGGGGGCGTCCAGCGCTTCGAACAGCGGAGCCATGCCCTGCGCCACGGCATTGAGCCAGCTTTCACGGGTTTGGTGGGTCATCGTCCTTACTCCCTTCAAATCGCCTGTCCGGCGATGGCCATGCCATCGGCCGGAACACGGGCGCCCAAGAACGCCGGCGAGAGAGGGGGGCAGCGGGATTCGATGGGGTGGTGCGGCCGCAGCGCAGCGAGGCACGGCCCGTCTACTCCCGTTGCGGGGGAGAGAAGGCCGGGACCGGCTTTTCCCCACTAAGCAGACAACGCGCCGGCGCACGCCGGCACCATGAAGCGAGATCCGCTGGCGATCTCGCCCCCGCCATGTGGGTCGTCACCTTGGGCCAAGACCGCTTGCGGGCTTGGGGAGCGAAGCGAGTAGGGCCACGGTGCCGCGCCAGCGGCAGGCACTTAATCGCTTAGTCGGTTATTTGCTTAGTATATGGATTGCATCGGGAAGGGAGGGCGCTCCAAAACAGTGTAGAAAAACATCCCATAGGATGTTACATTAGCGGCGATGAAAAGAGTCGTATTGGACACCTCGGTTATCGCCACGGCGCTGCGGAGCCAAACGGGAGCCAGCTTCGCCCTGCTGCGGGCCGTCGAGTATGGCCGCTTGAAGATACTGGCCACGCCATCGCTGTTCCTCGAATATGAGGATGTGCTGAAAAGGCCAGAACAACGGCAAGTGACGGGGCTGTCATTGCAGGACGTGAATGAGCTGCTGGACGAACTGGCAGCGCTTGTCGAGCCGGTGGAGGTTCATCTGCTATGGCGGCCGCAACTGCGCGACCCGGATGATGAAATGGTGTTGGAAGCGGCTATCAACGGGCGAGCCGATGCGCTTGTGACCTATAATATTCGTGATTTCAGGGGCGCGGCCCCGCGCTTCGGAATCCGGTTGATACAGCCCGCCGAACTTTTGAAGGAGTTATGACAATGAGCAAGGCGACTTACCCGCTCAAGCTGCCAACCTCGATCAAGGCAGCGGCGGCGCGACTGGCAAAAGAAGATGGCGTAAGCCTCAATCAATGGATCGCAACGGCGGTCGCGCAGAAGATCGGCGCTGTCGAGACGGCGGCCGAGTTCTTCACGCGCCGCGCGGAGGGCCGCACCGGCAGCGGCTTGGGCCGTATTCTCGACATGGTGCCCAATCGGCCGCCCGAACCCGGCGACGAATTGCCGGAAGGCTGGACGCCCGATCGCCTCCGTCACAACTAGGCATGAAGGCGATTTTCATCCGCCACGGCGAAAGCACCGGCAACGCCGGCGTCCCCTGTCACGATCTCGCGACGATCGAGCTGACGGAGCTGGGCCAGGAACAGGCGCGCGAAGTCGCGGCGAGCTGGATAGAAGCGCCCGCGCTCATCGTCACGTCGCCCTATACCCGCACGCAGCAGACGGCCGCGCCGACGATCGCGCGCTTTCCCGGCGTGCCGGTGGAAGTGTGGCCGATCGAAGAGTTCACCTATCTGCAACCGGCGCGCTGGAACGGCACGGGCAGCGCCGAGCGGATGCCGCACCTTGAACGTTATTGGAGCGCGGCCGATCCGGATTATTGCGACGGGGAAGGGGCGGAGAGCTTCGCCACCCTGCTACGGCGCTGCGAGGTCGCGCTGGTGCGCCTCGCTGCCATGCCGCCCGCCTCGTTGGTCTATGTGTTCGGGCATGGGCAGTTCATCCAGGCCGCCCGCGCGATCGTCGCCGACGCCCATATGGACGAACGGGCCAGGATGCGAGCGTTCTGGCGCAAGGGTGAGCCGCCCGCGATCAGCAACGCGCAGCGGGTAGGCTTCCATTGGCAGGGCGGGCGCTGGGAATGTGCGCCGGCGATCGCTGTGTGATGGAGAATTCAATGCCCCATTCGATTGCCTACTGCACGTTGGCCGGCATGGTCGCTTATTTGCTCGGCTCAATCCCGACAGGTTATTGGCTCGGCAAACTGAAGGGCATTGATATACGAGAGCATGGCTCCAAAGGCACCGGCGCGACGAATGTCTTGCGGACGCTCGGCAAAGGACCGGCCCTGGTGGTGCTTCTCATCGATCTGCTTAAGGGTGTCGCAGCAGTTGCCTTTGCGCGCTGGCTCTACTCGCTGCCTGTCGTGATGACAGCCGCGCCCAGCGGAGTAGATGTGAAAGCTTGGCTCCCTTGGGCGCTTACAGGGGCAGCGTTGCTAGCGATATTGGGGCACAGCCGGTCAATCTGGATACAGTTCACTGGCGGCAAGTCGGCAGCCACCGGGCTAGGCGTGCTTCTGGCGATGTCCTGGCAAGTGGGCTTGGGTGTCGCGATTACCTTCGGGGCCACCCTGGCGGTCTCGCGGATTGTTTCGCTAAGCTCGATTGCGGCAGCAGGGGCGGCGGTCGCGCTAATGGTGATCTTCCGGGAACCAGCGGCCTTCTTGCTCATGGCGGTTGTTGGTGCAGCTTATATCGTCTCCCGTCACACCGCGAATATCCAACGGCTGCTCGTCGGAACGGAACCCAGGATTGGACAATCCAGCAGAAGCCTCTGATGAATTGGGTTTCTAAGCGTCGATCATCGCCTGTGCTTTGAAACCCTCGATCCGTTCGCCACGAGTGCGCGATAGTCCGACAGGGACAATGGCATCCTCACTGTAGCGAGGATCGATAGCCCGATAGAATATTCCCTCTACGCGCGCGAATATCGTTGATGTCCGCAAAACCTGCGGCACAGCCAGCACCATGCGGTCGACTCCTGCTCTTAGATCAACACCCGCTCTACCTCATCCAGCGTCACATCGTCCGGACGGCGGTCATAGAGCTGCGTCGTGCGGGTAGAACTATGGTTCGCCATCGTCGCGGCCGTCTCCAGGGTGCCGCCATTTTTCAAATAGGTGGTGATGCCGGTCGCGCGGAAAGAATGGTTGCCGATCGCCGTCCCGATCTCGGCCGCGCCCGCGCGCCGGCGCACCATCGCGAACGCATTGGGCTGGGGCAGGGGGGTATCGCTTAGTCGCTTAGTGCCGCGCGCGATCGTGCGGAACAGCGGCCCCTTGCGATCCTCGCGCAAGCCGCACCCGTCGATATAGGCGGTCAGATAATCCTCTAGATTGTGGTGGCAGGGCATTTCATGGCGCTTGCCGCCTTTCTCATGCAGGCGGACCCATAGCCGCCTATTCTGCATGAACACGTCCTCGACCCGCATCGCCAGCGCCGCGCCGATCCGCGCGAAACTATAGACCATCAACCCGATCAGGGCGCGGTCGCGCAGGCCCGCATGGGTGGTCACGTCGATGCTGTCGAGCAAGCGCCGCGCCTCGTCAGGGGCCAGCACCGGCGTCTTGCCGCGCCTGACGCTATGCGCCGGCCCGCGCACCGATCCAGCGGGGTTCACGGGCACGATATGGCCCGTCACCAGCCATCCGAACAGGTTGCGGACAGCGGCGAGCTGCTGCTTGACGCTGGGCGGGGCAACCTCGCGCCCCAGCGCCTCGACCCAGGCTGCGACGTGGAGCGGCTGCACGCCGGCGAGCGATGTCACCCCGCGCGCCTCGACCCAGGCCAGGAAGTCGGCCGCCGCGCGCATATAGGCGCGGCGCGTATGCGGGTTGCGGATGGTGACGGCGAAGAACTCAAGGAAGCGCAGCCGCGCCGCCTCGTCGGCCGACCCCACCAGCGCCGGCAGCGCCAGCGCGGGCGAGGGGAGGGGGGAGAGCTGGTTCATCGCTGGATTTTCTCCCAGCGCGCCGGCTCGGGCCGGGGTTCGATGAAGACGCGCTTCAGCTCCGCTTTCAACTGTTCCTCGGTAAGCGGCGGTTTCCGATTGTCCGTCAGCGCCTGCAATGACCGGCGCACCAATTCGTCGCGTAGATCGCGGTGCGGCTCCAGGTCGCGGAAGATTCCAAGGATGAAGAACACTGCCTCGGCGAGGTGGGCATAAACGCCGCGCTCGATCCGCTCCAACAGCCAGTCCGCGATCGTCGGAGGTAAATTCACCTCAAAACGCAGGCCGCCCGCGCGCGCCTGTTCGCGCAATGCCTTGGCCTGCTCGCGCTCGGCGTAGTTGTCGGCAAAAGCCTCGTCGTCATCCTTGTGCATCAACGCTCCCTCCTGGCTGTGGATCTCCGGGCCGTTTAAACGCTCTCGGCAGGATCGCCGCGATAGCGCACCCAAAGGTCGCCCATCGCGTCGCGGTAGCCCCATGCGTCGGCATAGGTGGTCGGCTCCTGCGCCAGCCAGGCCATGATCGTCAGCATGTCCTCGGCAATGACGGCATCGAGGTTGCAAAGGTGCAGGATCGGAAAATGCCCGCACTCGTCGCCGTTCCACCATGCCAGCAGAAAATCCGCCACCTTGCCAGATGCGCCGGTTTCGGCCGCGCGCGTGGGCGGCATGGCGATGGCGAGCAAGCGGCCGATCGCCGCGCCGACTTCATCGAAGCTGACGGCCTGGATGATGGGACGGCGCTGCGGGGGTGTCGCGGCCTCGGCCCGGTCATGGCCGCCCCCGGACATGAGCGGCGGGGTCAATGATGGTGATGGCATCCTGTGCGCCGTTGGTGACGGCATCGGCGAACCCGAACAGTTCGACGCGGCCGCCATCATTGTAGATGCGGCCCGAGACGGTGCCGTGGACGATGGCCCGCGCGCCGCGCTCGATCGTGAGGTTGCCCGCGATCGTCCCGTGCAGGATGAAGCGCACGCCCCGGCGCAGCGTCGCATCGCCGGCGATCATGCCATAAAGGGCGATGTCTTCCTCGATCGCGCAAGGCCCCTCGATCTTCCCATGTTCCGCTCGCACGACGCACTCCGATAATGTGTGATAAAGGACATTATCACATATAGAGCGGGCCGTGAATCCCGCATGGCGGGGTGTAGCCTGTCACGATAAATGGCCAAGGGTGCCCCAGTTCAGCAAGATGTGCGCGCAGGGCGTTGGCGAGCATGGTACGCAGTGCGCTGCCGACCGAGGAGCGAGCGGGCGCGATGGGCCATAAGAACGCCCTGCTGCTCGACTATCTTGAACGGGTCACATGATGACTTTTCTGGTTGGAGGCAATGTCGCCACCAAATCCGTCCAGCGTTGCAACCAGAAATTGATGCGATGTCAGCTCGACGCGCCCCTATCGACTTTGCCTGTCATGGGAAACGACAAGGGGTGGGAATGCGACCATTCCCACCCCTTGGGTAACATCTACGTCAGTTCATCCTGGTCTTTGGGGGTCAGAACCGGACGTTGATGCCACCACGCACTTCGGCACCCTTCTGCGAGCCGCCGAAATTCACACCGCCCTGAACGAAGACCCCGACCCGCTCCTTGAAGAGGGCGCTGATGCCAGCGTCCACCGAACCGTAACCCTTGGGATCGACACCCTTGAGAACGAAGGAGTCACCGCCCGCTACGTAGGCGAAGGAACGGTTGCTGCCGACATCACCCTGGAAGGTGTAGCTCAATTTACCGAACGGACGAACCGACACATCATTGTTGGCTGCCCACTCAGTGCCAAGGCGCACACCAACCTCCGGCACGAACACCGTCTTGGAGTCCCGTTCACTGGTGAGACCGACGCCAGCGGCACCCTCTTCGGTAAACCCGCCCAAGGTCCAGTGGCGCAGCGCTAGCTTGCCGTAAGGCAGAACGGTCACGTTGCTGTTCTGGGTGACATTATAGCCCAGTTCGACGTTGCCGTCCCACTGACGCCCCTTGAAGCTGGCGGTCGCCGTCCGGTCCAGGATGGCCAGTTCACGGGTAACATCGAAGTTCGAGAAACCGTAAACAAACTGCGCACCGGCCTGGAAGGGACCAAAGACATGCTTCCAGTTGACACCGAGCGAGTAGGTCTTGGCCTTTGCCGTCTCAGGGGTGCCCCGAGCCGCAATGTCATGCTCGGCATAGGCAAAGCCGATCCCGAAGCCACCATTATTGGAATAGCCAAGGTTGATGCCGATGGCCCCCCCATAGCTGTTGTCGCGGATCTTCGATGCGCCTGACGCCGTACCGCCATAGCGAGCGAAACGACCGACCGGATTGATCCACAGCCCCAGTCCCGGACCGGCATTGCCGACAACGGCGGCCGTTTCGAACGATTCGGTGAGCGCCGAATTCTGCTCGATCGCGGCAAGCGACCCGTAAATCTCGGCCGACGACAGTTCGTTGAAGACCGCTGCGGCACCCGCTTCGTTCAGGCGCCAGTCGAGACCTGCCGCGATATTGGCGATATCCTGTGCATAACCAAGTTCGGTCACGCTCCCGAAAGCGGATTCACCTGCCGCATCGGCCTTGATCTTCCCGATAACCGTAGTGAGGGTGCTGTCGAGCGCCGTAGCGGCCGAAACCGCGTTCGGGTTGGTTGCCGCAGTAGCATAGCTGGCGCGGCTAGCCTCGATCTTCACCGTCTTGGCGGCCGTGTCATTCACCAAGTCGAAGCTGACAAACGGCGAACTGAGCGAAGGCGTGACCGCAAGGCCCGTGCCATCATACTCGCCGGTGTAGGTAAAGAGGGTATAGCCATCCCCATCGGAGAAGAGGCTATCCTTCGAGACCGTCAGCGCCACCTTGCCGGCGAGGCTGACATTGCCGTCAACCTCGACAGTCGAATTTGTCTGCAACACACCCAGCGCGCTCGGCGTGGTGAAGTAGTAGACATTGACACCCGCAGCGACGGGGCCAAGCACTTCGCTACCGCTGCTCGAACCAACCGAAACGTCGATGGGGCTGTAGCGCACCAACGAGGGGTTCAGATTGACGACCAACGCTCCGGTCGAATTCTGCGTGAAATTGCCCTTCTGGTAGAGGGAAATGCCGTCGATGGTTTCCGGTCCGGCGCTAACGAGGCTGTCACCGACAGTCGCCGTCAGCGCCGGTACGCGGCGACCCAGCACGAGGGTAGCGTCATTGGTGATGTTGCCCTTGACGCCAAAGACATCATCCTCGCCGCTGGCATCCAGACCCAACTGGACTTCACCGGCCTTGATATTGAAGTCACCGACATCCAGCGTCCAATTCGGCTGTAGTTCGCTGGCTTCGGCGGGTTCATAAGCAGCACCATTGATGACAAATGTGCCATCGCCGGTCTTGTTGAGAGCCGTAACGCCAAGAACGCGCGCACCGCCAGTCGAGAAATAGCCCTCTGCGGCTTCAGACAATGTGGGTGCAGGCGAATATTGCGCGAAATAATTCTCGAACTCGCTGGCGCCCAGGAAGCCGCTGCCATTCAGGTTGACCGTGGTGTTGGTAAGATAGGCACCGCTATCGTCGCGCTGGGCGGTGATGTCGCCCAGAGTGATCGAACCGTCGTTCAGGTTGACGGTCGCCGCGATGTCACTGGTCTTGACGGCCTTCTCACCAGCTACCGTCAGCGGGAACTTGTCAGGATCGACAGCCTCGGGATCAACGACAATGCTCGTGCCGCTGAGCCAGGACGATGCATAGCTCGCCAGGTTGTCCTGGGTGATAACCGCACCGCTCACGTCGATGCCGCCCGAGACGCCATTCTGGTTCACCACATAGGTCTGCGATACCAGTTCCTCGCCGGGGGTAACAGTGACGTTTGTGCTCGTCTCCGTAGCATCGACTACGGCCGAACCGTTGAGCGCCCAACCGCCGACAGAGGTAGTTCCCGTGATGATACCGTCGTTCGTCACCGTCCCGGTGCCGCCGATGACGCTGATATCACCGAAGGCGATTCCGTCCGCGCCATTGGTGAAGCTCGCATTCCCAGCAACCGGCGTGATCGTGTAGGTGCCCTCGAACCGGCGCAGGGCCGGATTCTCGAGATGCGTCTCCTCCTCCTGTGCAGTCACATCATAATCGCTGGCATTGGCGGAGAAATAATTGCCGTAGCCGTAGGTGCCGAGTGTTCCGTTATTGGTGATGGAGGCGGAAGTTACGCCGCTAGCGCTCACATTGCCGGCGACCTCACCGTCGTTCACGACATTCACGGCACCGCCGCGAGCGGTTTGGCTATAGCTGTAGCTACTGTCTTCCTGACCATCAGCGGAGAAGCTAGTCACCTTGGTCGAGGCGCTGTCATAGCCATAGCTTGAGGCATAGATGCCGCCACCGACGACATTATCCCCTGCAACGGAAACCGAGGCACCGCCAAGGCCCGAGGCGACAAGATCGCCAGTGACGCCCGACTGTCCCTTATTGAGGAAGGTCGAAACACTGTCGACCACGATGGTCGCCGTTCCGCCCTGCGCCGTCCCGGTCGAAGTTGCAGTGACCTGAGTCAGTTCGACACCATCGTCAACCGTTCCGGCATAGTCATATACCGTCTGTGAGGTCGAAGACGCTCCACCTGTGGTAGCGGAAACCGAACCGCCATCTACGATCCCGGTAATAGTTGCCGTCGCATTGCCCTGGCCGGCGCTGACCGACGCGCCACCCAGCAAGGTGCCTGCCATGGTAAGCGTGGCATCGCCGCCTGCCGCCGCTGCCTGCGATGAGCTGGCAGACGTGGAGCGTTGGGTGACGACACCATCTTCGTCGGCCACATAGCTCGAATGTGAACCCGAACTGGTGTCCGTAACGCCGCTGGTGGTCACGGTGATGTAAGAGCCGACTTCTGCCTTCGCACCCACCACAGCGGACGCGGAGGACAGGCCATAGACATACAGCCCGCCATCAACTTTGCCCGTGCCGGTGACGGCCGCGCTCGCAGCGCCTCCCGAACGGGTGGTGCTGGTTTCAGAGGAGCTTTCGCTATTCGCAAGCGAGTAAACTCCATCGGTCACAACATAGTCATATTGGCTGCTGCCATTGGCAGCGGTCGTGCTGGTGTAACCGCCCGAAGTGACGGTGCCGCCGACCTTACCGCTATCGACGGTCACGCTGCTGGCTTCCGTGCCGTAGGAGCTGACATTGCCGGCTGCGCCGGTATTGCCGCTATCGACCGTTCCCTTGATGACGACCGTGCTGGTGCCCTGGGCCGAGGACGATTCGCTCTCAGAGGCGGAAGTGTAGCGATAGGTGCCGTTGGTCGGCACTTCCTCGCTGAGGATGGTCGTCGACTCAGAACTGCTCGACGAATTCGAGTTAGTACCCGAACCGGCCGTCGAGGAAAGGTTGCCATAAATGGCACCCGTCACCGTGGCTGTGCTGTCCTGGTTAGCGACCTGAGACACACTACCAAGCGTAGGACTGTCAAAGTTGAGCGTCCCATTCGCGCCAGCATATGTGCCGTTCACCGAACCGCCAATTGCCGTCGAACTGCTTTCGCTGGCCGAAGACGTAACGGTCGTGGTGATGTCGGGAGCCGGTGCCGTGCCCGTAGCAGTGGCCTTGGTCGTCTGACTCGTCGACGCATAGGTTGAAGCGGTGCCCAGGCTCGAAGCACTCGTGGTTCCGCGAACCACGCCTTCATTCACGATCGTCACGTCGCCGACCGCACTGGCGACAACCCCGGATTGGATGAGGGCACCGCTCTCATTGGTGACATCGACATCGCCGCCTACGGTGCGCGATTCCCAATTGGTCGAGGAACCAGTACCGTCCGCCAGAACATCGGAATTATTGGTCAGCGTCAGCGAACGGGCCGAATAGGCGTAGACGCCGCCTTCCACATTGCCGCTGTTCCCGACGCTTGCACCGGCATCGCCATTGGCGATCAGTGATCCTTCAACATGACCCGTCTGACCGACATTGATTGAGGCCGCGCCGCCTACTGGCGTCGTAGTCGCCTGCGCTACGGTCTGAACAAGACTGCCGTCATTGGCATAAATATACTGCGTGTTCGAGGTGTAGGCTGTCCCGACCGAAGTCGCCGACACATTGCCCTCGACTTCGCCGTCAACCGTCGCGTCGGCGGATGCCAGGCCGTTCGTATTGACGTTCCCGCCAACCGAACCGCCTTCGGCAACGTTCGTGGAAGCCGCTCCGCCAACCGGCGCGGTCGAACTGGTCACGACATATTGCGTCTGAACGCCATCAGCAGCGCGCGTCTCAGCACTCGCATATTTCGATACACCGTCGGCATCGAACGAGGTCGCCGATACATTGCCCGACACCTCGCCCCCGATCGTCGCGGTGGCACCGCCAATACCCGTAGCGGCGACGCTGGTCACATCGCCGCCCTCACCGATAGCGACCGTCGCCGTACCGCCGCCGAGTGTCGTATCATATTGTTCGACTTGGGCCGAGCTGCCGTTTGCAGCAACAGTATAGGGCTGGGTGACGGAAGACACCGTTCCAGCACTATAGGCCGTGACTGATCCGGCCTTAGCGTTGACAGTAGCATTAGCGCCGCCGAGACCCGAAGCATAGACCACGCCACGGCTCGACCCGTCTTCGCTGGCCACGTTCCCGTCGATGGCCACCGTTGCGGCGCCGCCTGTCGTGGTCGTCGTCGTAACGCCGTCGACAGGGTCCGAAGGAGTGCTGGTCTGGTTGGCGATCGCATAAACACCGCCGGAGCGAACCTCGCCGCTCGAACTGACACTGACGTCGCTGTCGCCGGTAGCATAAATGCCGCCAGTTACGGTGCCATTGTTCGAGACGCTGACATCGCCGCCATTCTCAAGCGCATAGACCCCACCATGGATCGTCCCGGCATTGGCGATGCTGACAGCACCGCCGAAGTCGGTTGCATAAAGTCCGCCAGTAACCAGACCGCTGCCGGCATTGGTGGCGGTGAAGCTATTGCTCGCCCCGGCTTCAGGCCGACCAACGAAATAGACTCCTACGGACTCGGTAACGTCTCCGGTGATGCTGCTCACCGCGCCGAACTTACCGTTGTTGGTGAAAGCCACGGCACCATCGCCTTGCCCTTCGGCGGCGTTGAACTGGACCGAAGGGCCGCTCACAACCGCCGAACTAGGCGCGATCAGCGTCAGCTTAGCATCATTGGGAGAACTAACCGCAGCCGTAATAGCGGCATTCACGTCGGCGCCGGAGACAGACGTTGCCGGTGCAACAGGGGCCGGGATCGTGACGTCACGAGCGAGAGACGGAACAGCGACTACAGTCAACGCTGCCGGCAAGGCCGTAGAGACTAAGGCGTGTGGACATTTAGCGCATAGCGATCTTCAGGGCCGCAAGGTTGATCATGGCGCGGTAGCTCTGATCAGTTTTCTCGTATCGGGTAGCGATGCGCCGGAATGTTTTGAGGCTACAGAAGAAGTTCTCGACGAGGTGCCTCCAGCGATAGGCATGGAAGTCGCAGTCGATTTTTT
>NZ_JFHR01000068.1 GCF_000722875.1 Sphingobium chlorophenolicum
AGTCAACGCTGCCGGCAAGGCCGTAGAGACTAAGGCGTGTGGACATTTAGCGCATAGCGATCTTCAGGGCCGCAAGGTTGATCATGGCGCGGTAGCTCTGATCAGTTTTCTCGTATCGGGTAGCGATGCGCCGGAATGTTTTGAGGCTACAGAAGAAGTTCTCGACGAGGTGCCTCCAGCGATAGGCATGGAAGTCGCAGTCGATTTTTTGCTTCCGGTTCGATTTGGGAGGGATCACCACTACAGCGCCCCTTTCGTTCAGTTCGGTACGCAACCAATCAGCGTCGAACGCCTTGTCGCCGAGGAACATATCGAATTCGACGTCCTGGATCAGCGGTTTCACCCCGACGAGGTCGTGGCTTTGGCCCGGAAGCAGAACGAAACGGGCCAAGTTTCCCAGCGCATCTACCAGCGCCACGATCTTCGTGGTTAGACCGCCGCGCGACCGTCCGATCGCCTGACGGTGAGTCCCCCCCTTGCGCCGGTGCCCTGCTGGTGGACCCGGACGATCGTGCCGTCGATCATGGCGTATTCAAAATCACGGTCGCCCGATAATTGCTCAAACAGAAGGTCGAAGACCCCTTTCACCGCCCACCGACGAAAACGACGGAAACAGGAGTTCCAGTTGCCGAAGCTCTCCGGCAAATCTCTCCATGGCGCTCCGGTCCCAGCAACCCACAAAACCGCTTCGAGAAATCTACGATTGTCCGCAGCCGAACGGCCTCGGTCCCCAACTTTACCGGGAAGCACGGGGCGAACCCGCTCCCACTGCTCGTCGCTTAATCCGTGTCGATCCAAGATGGCGCTCCCTTCGCCAGTCTTGAATCCGATCCGCGCGGAAAAAGGAATCCCTTAAATGTCCACACGCCTTAGCAAACTTCTCTGGATGATCTTCCTATTCATG
>NZ_JFHR01000069.1 GCF_000722875.1 Sphingobium chlorophenolicum
AACCGCTTCGAGAAATCTACGATTGTCCGCAGCCGAACGGCCTCGGTCCCCAACTTTACCGGGAAGCACGGGGCGAACCCGCTCCCACTGCTCGTCGCTTAATCCGTGTCGATCCAAGATGGCGCTCCCTTCGCCAGTCTTGAATCCGATCCGCGCGGAAAAAGGAATCCCTTAAATGTCCACACGCCTTAGCAAACTTCTCTGGATGATCTTCCTATTCATGGTTTTACCACTTCTCAATTTTCTCAGGACGACATGCGTCACCATGCCCATCGCCGCTTCAGCGAGGGCATTCCTGAAAGTTAAAAATATGTCTGATTAGTTGGCGGTTGCGCCCGAACAGATAGCGGTCACGTCATCAATTCCCCCCTCAAAGACCAAAATCAACGCGGCAAGGAATGCCGCCTTAAAAGGCGCACCCCGTGTCATAGTCAGACATGAAGATGCAATCTTATAAAGCAACGCATTTCGTGTGCATAAAATGCATGCATTTTCTGTTTTTCATTGCAAAATGTTTCATCATTCTGCTTTTCATCAAGGATCAGGCCGATCTTACAACGGTTCAGAAAGCTCCTGAACATGTAGGCTGCTTGGTCTATCTTCTCTGAAGGAGGCGGATAGGGGGTCGCGAATGTTTTGATGACAGTCGGGGTGTTCGCCATGGATTCAATTGAACCAGAGGAAATTCTGGAGAAGAATGCACGTTTTAAAAGTTCTTTTGGTATAGATTTAATACGAGAAGACGCAAAAATCCTTCTTCTACTAAAGAAACATGGCGGCCTTTCTGCGAAAGATTTGATTTATCAAACACAGTTATCCTATAGAGCTTTCTATATAAAAATGAAATTTTTTATAGATTCCGGTGTAGTACATGCAAAAGAAGGATCAACAGATCGCAGAGTTAGAATATTTTATATTAATGAAACCTGTGCGCGCGCGGGCGTAGACAGGCGTACCAATTGCTGATTCTATGGGCTTTCCAAGGAGGAGAGCGGCCGTGGTGCAGCGTTCGATTGGTCAGGAGCGATTTGGATTTGCTGGACGAGAGCGCGCCCCTTCCTCGTTGATCGATTGGACCGCGTTGGATTCGCTTCTCGACGCCCTCTATACTGCTTCCAAAGGTGAGCCTGCGTGGCCGCCGCTGGCCATGTCATCGTCGAGCATCTTGCCATCTCCGCTGCCATTTCAAAGGCAGGGTCATTGGCTCAGCAATCAGCGCCGTCTATGTGGGGCGCTCGCATCGCTAACGATCTGTCCGATGTGAAGTTGGCTGAGGCCCTGGACGACCGGGCCTCTTTTCGCCGCTTCTGTGGGTTTTCCGCGAATGAGGTGACGCCAGAGCGTACCGCGTTTGTCAGATTCCGCCGACTGCTGGTCGCGCACCAACTTGACCGATCGCTGTTTGAAACCGTGACCATTCAGCTCAAGGCCAAAGCGGTGACGGTCAAGACCGGTACACTGGTCGATGCCACCATCATTGCGTCGGCCAGTGAAGACGATGATGATGCGCGCTGGGTAAAGCACAAAAGAAAACGGGCTGTTCACGACTTCAAGGCTCACGTGGGCGCCGATGCCGATACCGCGTTGGTTGAGGAAGTCTCCGTCACCTCCGCCAATATCAATGACGGCAAGGCAGATCCCGGTGCCTTGCCCGACAATCCCGGTGAGGTGTTTGCCGACAGCGCCTATCGCGGCAATCACTTTTGTAGTGCCGTGCTGGCAAAGGGCGGCATTCCCCGGATCGTCGCCACCGGCATGTGGGGCCGCGACGAAGCTGAAACGCTCCGTAAGCTGCATGAATGGAATCAACCGATCCATCGGGTGCGCGCCCGCGTCGAGAAGATTTTCGGGACATGGAAGCGATGCTACCGCCTGCGCCGAATGCGATGGCGAGGTCTCGCCAAAGCCGCCGTCCAAGTCCACCTCACCGCCATCGCCTACAACCTCAAGCGCACGATGAATATTCTCTCCGTTCCAGCACGATATCGCCTCCGACCGCAAAGCGCAGGCCGGATCGACAACCCATCGAATATCTGCGCGATTTCATAGCTCTACGCCCACCCGTGCACAGTTCTCATAAGAACGACGTGCGTTCTTTATCAATCATTATTAAATGGATATTTTCTGTTCTACAAAATTGATGTGATCCCTGACCTCTTTAATCGTAATATCCAAGCGATACGCGATTTGCGCATCCGTAAGCCCGTTCTGACGGTGCAAAAAGAAAACACGCTGCACCACATGCGGACAATCAATTAGTGTCCGATCCGAAACTAAGGTGAGTGGTATCAGCAGGTTAGCTTGACGTCTGGACCTGTCGTTGATTCAGGGGTTTTTGCGAAACTACCAAGGATCAACGATGTGGACCGATACCACTCGCGCGCTACATGCGCGAAGCGGGCTGTCTTTGCCAACAGATTTAACCGATGCCGA
>NZ_JFHR01000070.1 GCF_000722875.1 Sphingobium chlorophenolicum
ACGACGGCGCCGATGACCTGCGAAATGCGGCCTACATTGTTGGTGGTTGCCATGACTGCTTCCTTGCGTGCGTGATCTTAGTGTCCGATCCGAAACTAAGGTGAGTGGTATCAGCAGGTTAGCTTGACGTCTGGACCTGTCGTTGATTCAGGGGTTTTTGCGAAACTACCAAGGATCAACGATGTGGACCGATACCACTCGCGCGCTACATGCGCGAAGCGGGCTGTCTTTGCCAACAGATTTAACCGATGCCGAGTGGGCGTTGTTCGAGCCTCTTCTGCCTCCGCCTGCGCCGACTGGGCGGCCACGCAGGTGGAAGATGCGCCGGATTGTTGAAGCCATATTTTATCTGTTGCGAGGCGGCTTGCCTTGGCGGATGTTGCCGCCGTGCTTTCCTCCGGTATCGACGGTGCGGCGATGGTTCTACCTTTGGCGCGACAATGGGCTCTGGCAGGCAATCAACCATGGATTGCTCATGCTGGTCCGCGAAGCACAAGGACGTGAAGCTTCGCCCAGTGCTGGGGTGGTAGACAGTCAGAGCGTGAAAACCACGGAATCCGGCGGTCCCTACGGCTATGATGCGGGCAAGAGGATCAAGGGACGCAAGCGTCACATACTGACCGATACCGAAGGCAACCTGGTCCATGCAGTCGTCCACACCGCTGATATTCAGGATCGGGATGGCGCCCCGCTGGTCCTTGGCGGCGTCATCAACCGCTTCCCGCGGCTGCGACATGTCTTCGCCGATGGCGGATATGCAGGCCAGAAACTCAAGGATGCGTTGCGGCCGCTGGGCAAATGGACAATCGAAATCATCAAGCGCTCGGACGCAGCACAGGGTTTCGAAATCTTACCGCGCAGATGGGTCGTCGAACGCACTATCGCCTGGCTCAACCGTAACCGTCGTCTGGCCAAAGATTTCGAGAAGACCATTGCATCCGCCACAGCCTGGCTCTTCGCCGCGTCAGTGCAGGCATTCATTCGCCGAGCCGCAAGGCTCTGTCAGACAACGGAATAGTTTCGAATCCGACTCTTAGAATATCCCAATTTTCATCCGGATACGGATAAATTTTTGGAGATTCCATTGCCTTGTCTATCGCTTCCTGTAGGAAGGAAGCAGATTCCTTTTTTCTCAAGATAATAAGAATTGTTTGCGCCTTCTCCATAAGACAGAGGGCGACTTCGAGCGAATCCATATCAGCATACCTAGCCTGTCATAATTTCGTTCAATTCCCTGATATATGGTCAGCATTATTAGCGTTGCTAAGAGCCTGATTCATAATTATCCGATGAAATTTCATAGTCTTGCGATGCGACGCGCGAATAGCTGGATGGAAGCTATGAACAGCCACGCAGTTGCCGATGCGATGGTCTGTTCAAAGTCCTTGGCGAGCCGACGGTTGCGGTTCAGCCAAGCCAGTGTTCGCTCGACGACCCAGCGGCGCGGAAGAACCACGAAGCCTTTTGCAACATCGGATCGCTTGACGATCTCGACAGTCCATTTGCCGGTACGCCGGAGCGCTTCCCTGAGCTTGTCGCCAGCATAGCCGCCATCGGCAAAGACATGGCGCAGCCATGGAAAGCGGTGGATGATGTCACGCAGGACCAGCGGCGCGCCGTCGCGGTCCTGAATGTCGGCGGTATGGATCACCGCATGAACCAAATGGCCCTCGGTGTCGGTGAGGATGTGGCGCTTGCGCCCCTTGATTTTCTTGCCCGCGTCAAAGCCGCGAGGGCCGCCACTTTCCGTTGTTTTCACGCTCTGACTATCGATCACGCCAGCACTGGGCGAAGCCTCGCGGCCCGTCGCTTCACGCGCCATCAACAGCAGGGTATGATTGAGCGAGAGCCACAGTTTGTTATCGCGCCACAGGTAAAACCAGCGCCGAACCGTCGAGACCGGCGGAAAGCAGGGCGGCAGCATTCGCCACGGCAGCCCCCCACGCAGCAGATACAGGATCGCCTCGACGATCCGTCGCAGCGGCCATTTGCGCGGACGGCCTACGTGGGAGGGTGGCGGCAAGAAAGGTTCGAGCACCGACCATTCGGCATCGGTCAAATCGCTTGGCAAAGTCAGTCCCGCGCGGGCATATTGCGCCCGAGTGGTATCGGTCCACATCGTTGATCTCCGGAAGTTTGTTGCAAAACCCCTGAATCAACGACTGCGGCAAGCGTCAAGCTAACCCACTGATACCACTCAACTTAGTTTCGGATCGGGCTCT
>NZ_JFHR01000071.1 GCF_000722875.1 Sphingobium chlorophenolicum
GGGGGATTGGTACGGGGCGCGGCGTTCGAGGCCCGCCCCCACCCCCAACCCCTCCCCTGAAGGGGAGGGGCTTGTTTCGTCATGACCCCATCCGCCCGTGTCCAGGCCGCCATCGAACTGCTCGACGCCATCATGGCGTCGGCGCGGGATGGCGGTCCTGCGGCGGACACGCTGATCGCCCGCTATTTCAAGGAACGGCGCTATGCCGGTTCCCGCGACCGGCGGGCGGTGCGCGACCATGTCTATGACGCGGTGCGCCGCGTCGCCGAGCGGCCGGAGAGCGGACGCGCCGCCATGGTCGGGCTGGCGCGGGAGCGGGCCGAACTGGCTGCGCTGTTCGACGGGTCGGCGCACGGCCCCGCGCCGATTGCCGATAGCGAAGCGGGCGCTCCGACAGGCATCGTGCCCGGCTGGATCGAGCCGCTGCTCGCCGCGCCGGTCGAGCGGGATGCCTTGCTGGGCCGTGCGCCGGTCGATCTGCGCGTCAACCGATTGAAGGCCGATCCGGACCGGGTCGCGCAACATTATCCCGAAGCCGCCCGGATAGCCGGACTGCCCGATGCGCTGCGCCTGCCCGAAGGATCGCCCGTCGAACAGAGCGATCCGTGGAAATGGGGCCAGGTCGAGGTGCAGGATGCGGGCAGCCAGTTGATCTCCGCCGCCTGCGGTGCTGCGCCGGGCATGACCGTCATCGACCTGTGCGCCGGGGCGGGCGGCAAGACGCTGGCGCTGGCGAGCGCGATGGCGGGCAACGGTGTACTGATCGCCGCCGACACCATCCGTTCGCGGCTTTCGCGGCTCGATCCACGGGCGGAACGGGCGGGCGCAACCTTCATCGAGACGCTGCTGCTCGACCAGGGGCATGAGGCGGGCGCGCTCGACAGCCTGAAGGGCCGGGCGGACATCGTGCTGGTCGACGCGCCCTGTTCGGGCACCGGCACATGGCGGCGCAATCCGGAGGCGCGCTGGCGGCTGACTCCGGCGCGGCTCGACCGGCTGGTGGCCGAACAGGCGCGAATCCTGGATTTCGCGGCCCCCCTGCTGGCGCCGGGCGGGGCGTTGATCTATGCTGTCTGCGCGCTGACGGACCGGGAGGGGCGGGATCAGGTGCGGGCATTTCTGGAACGGCATGACGGGTGGACCGTCGAACGGATCGAAGCGGCGATGGGCCGCGCCCATGGCGACGGCCTGCTGCTGACGCCGGGTCATGACGGCACTGACGGTTTCTACGTCGCGCGCTTGCGGCGGACCGTTTGAAAGAGTCGATGGACAAGCCGCCGCAAAATCGCGAGACTTGGCGGCCGGAAACTGGGCCGGAATCAATGCCTGAAACATGGCTGGAGTTGTGCATGCGTTTTACCCCTGCTTCGATCGCTTTGGCTGTCCTGCTGACCACGGTTTCCAGCGCGGGCCTGTCGCAGCGGCCGGATTCGCAGATCTCGCCTTTGTCGGTTGAATGGCAGAAGGCGGGCGAGGCAGCGCGCAAGGCGGGCAATTATCAGGGCGCGACCGACGCGCTGGAAAGCGCGCTGGCGGTCGATCCGCGCAACCGCACCGCCTATATCGAACTGGCCCAGGTGGCGCGGGCGCAGGGCTTGCAGGGCAAGGCGATCCGTTTGTATCGTGAGGCGCTGTTGCTGGAGCCGAATGACGTCGCCGCCCTGGTGGGACAGGGCGAGGCGATGGTCGAAAAGGGCGCCATCGCCAAGGCCAAGGAGAATCTCGCCCAGGCGCAGGGGCTGTGCAAGGCGAACTGCGCCGCTGTCGGCCAACTGGCGGCGGCGATAGAGAAAGGTCCGCCCGCAACCGTGCTGAGCGCCAAGGATAGCGTCCCCGCGCCCAAGGGATCGGCAACAGAGACGCCTTGAACCACATTTGAGGCAGCGGTTTTCGACCAGTCGCCGCCATTCTCCTCCCCTCCCTGAAAGGGAGGGGCCGGGGGTGGGTAGTCGAGCGCAGCGAGGCTCGTTACGATAGGGTCATTCGCCGCGTTCCCAAAACGGCCGGCCCGCAAGCGACCAAAAATTGCCCTTGGCATCGTCGATTGAGTCACTGGAAAGCGGACTATCAGATTGGCGTGGTTAGTCGCAGCGACGATTAAGGATTGGTAAGGTCGCGGCCGCATTTTCCACAGATTTTTTCGGGCCAAGGGACACTTATAAATCCGCGCATGAACAACGACTTCCCGCAGTTTGGACAAGCGAGAAGGAGCGCTCCGATGCTACTCACCAGTAGCCATAGTGCTGCGACCGGTAAAATGAACATCGGTCGTGATTGCGGAGAAACGCCTAAAGATGGCAGTAGAATTGGAACGCACCACATAATGAGAGGCATAGCGATGATCGCGTAGAGCATATGTCGCCGTGCTCTAAAATATACGCTCATTCGATAGCGGCTTTCACTCATTTGCCCAGCCTACGACGGCAATGTCAGCTAACCAACACCTTTCCTCCGAAGCCGACATTCCGCAACCCACCCAAGCCGGACTTTAGGCCTAAAGGCCACCCAACACCCGCGCCACCTCAACAAATTCCTCTACACTCACGGTTTCAGCCCGGCGTTGTGGGTCGATGCCTACCGCCCCCAGTGCGTCCAGCGCGCCGGGCAGGCCTTTCAGGCTTTGGCGCAGCATCTTGCGGCGCTGGCCGAAGGCGGCGGCGGTCAGGCGTTCGAGATGCTTCAACTGCACGCCCTCAGGCGCGGGCTTGGGGGTGATGTGGACGACCGCCGACATCACCTTGGGCGGCGGCGTGAAGGCGCTGCGGTGTACCTTCATCGCGATGCGGGCGTCGCTGCGCCATTGGGACAGCACCGCCAGGCGGCCATAATGGTCGCCGCCCGGCTGCGCGACGATCCGCTCCGCCACCTCCATCTGGAACATCAGCGTCAGGCTCGACCACCAGGGGAGAGGACTCCACTCCGCCGAAAGCCAGCCGATCAGCAGCGCCGTGCCGACATTATAGGGCAGGTTGGCGATGATATGCGCGCTTTCGCCCGCTTCGGCGCGGGCGTCGACCTCCATCGCGTCGCCGGAGATGACGCGAAGCTGGCCGGGGAAGGCCTGATCCAGTTCGGCCAGTGCGGGGAGACAGCGGTGGTCGCGCTCGACCGCGACAAGCTTCGCCCCTGCGCGCAATATGGCGCGGGTCAGGCCGCCGGGGCCGGGGCCGACCTCGAAGGCGGGCTGCTCCTTGAGCGGGCCGGGAATGGCCGCGATCCGGTCCAGCAACTGCTCGTCCAGCAGGAAATTCTGGCCGAGCGCCTTGCTCGCCTGCAATCCGTGGGCGGCAATGACCTCTCGTAACGGGGGCAGCTTGGGCGGCGGCGCGGCCGGACGGGTTTCAGCAGCCATAGGCCTTCAGCAACCGGGAGTCTGGCGGGCGCGGGCGGCTTCGGCGGCCATCTTGATCGCGGCCATCATCGCGCCGGGATTGGCGCTGTCCGTGCCCGCTATGCCGAAGGCGGTGCCATGGTCGGGCGAGGTGCGCACGATGGGCAGCCCCAGCGTGATGTTGACGCCATCATCGAAATTCAGCGTCTTGATCGGGATCAGCGCCTGATCGTGATACATGCACAGCGCCGCGTCATAGGTTTCGCGGGCGCGGGCATGGAACAGCGTGTCGGCGGCGAGCGGGCCGCTGATATCGTAACCCTCGGCCTGGAGCGATTCCACGGCGGGGCGGATGATGTCGATCTCCTCCCGGCCCAGTGCCCCGCCTTCGCCCGCATGGGGGTTGAGGCCCGCGACCACCAGCCGGGGACGTCCGATGCCGAAATTGCGTTGCAGCCCCTTGGCGGTGGTGATGGCGCGAGCGCGGATCAGGTCGATCGTCAGCACGGACGGTACGTCCGCCAGCGGGATATGAATGGTGACCGGCACGACCTTCAGCGACGGCCCGGCCAGCATCATCACCGCATTATGCGGCGCCACGCCGCATCGTTCCGCGATGAATTCGGTCTGGCCCGGATGGGTGAAGCCGACGCCGTAAAGCTGTTCCTTGCCCACCGGTGCGGTGACGATCCCCGCCGCCGAACCGCTGCGGGCCAGGCCGACCGCGACTTCCAAAGCCTGAAACGCCGTGCGCGCGCCGTCGATGCTGGGAGCGCCGGGGACGATCTCTCCAGCGTCGGCGACTTGCAGGCAGGGCAGGGCGCTTTCGAACGCCGCTGCCGCCTCTTCCGGCGTGCTCACCGTTTCGACCGGGCCGGACCAGACAGCGCGCAACGACGCGGCGTCGCCCACCGCGAAGAAGGGCGGCAGGCCCCGCGCAGCCCGCATCGCCCAGCTTTTGGCGACGATTTCCGGTCCGATACCCGACGGATCACCGAGCGAGACGGCGAAGGGCGGCCCCATCGCTGGAGGGTCCGCCGGATCAGTTATAGTCGATAACGGCATCGCGGCGAAGGTCGCGCAGATAGATGCGGGCGCGCTTGTTGACCCGTTCCTCCTCAAGCTGCGCCATGATTTGGTCGGCATTGGGCGCGGCGGCGGAGGATGCTTCGTCCCGGCCGCAGACGACCAGGACGCGCACGCCGTCGCTGATCGATCCGAAGGGCGGCGTTGCTTCCCCCACCTGGAGGTTGAGCAATATGTCCTGCAACTGCGGCGGCAGGTCGCGCAGCTTCACATTGTCGTTGTCGACCACGTCGGCGCCGATCCTGCCGCCCAATTCATTGGCCTGACCGCAGCCCTTGATCGTCCGGATCTGCGCGGCGAAGTCGGCGGCCTTCGCGCTCGCCTGCTCCTTGGTCGTGCCGGCGGGGAAGCTGACCGAAAGCTGCTTGAGGCTGAGCAGCGCGTCACGCGGGTCGGCGGTCAGCACCTTGCGCTTGTCCATGACATAGATGACCGACACGCCGCCGGGCACGGCGATCGGCCCGGCGAGCTGGCCGACCTGCATCTCCGCCGCGGCCTGCGCCAGTTCGTCTGGCAACTGCGCGGGACGCACCCAGCCCAGGTCGCCGCCGACCGCCGCCGTGGAGGCTTCGGAAAATTGCCGTGCATAGGCGGCGAAGCTGCCGCCCTGTTTGATCTGCTCGATGATGTTGCGGGCGTTGGCGACGATCTGCTGCTGATTTTCCGGCGTGGCCGACAGGTAGATTTCGCCGATGCGATATTCGTCGCTGCCTTTGGCCGCGTTCATGCGGTCGACCACCGACTTCACCTCATCCTCCGACACGTTGACGAAGGGCTGGATGTTGCGGCGGAGCAGGCGGCTCCACGCCAGTTCGCCCTCGATCTGGCGCTTGATGCTGGCGGAAGAGCTGCCCTGGGTGCGCAGATATTGGTCGAATTGCGAAGGCGACTGGCGGAAATTGGCCGCGACCCGCTCATAGCTCTGGTCGATTTCCGCCTTGTCGACCTTGATGTCGTTGGCGGCGGCTTCCTGGATCTGTAGCGTCTCGTCGATCAGGTTGCGCAGCACCTGGACGCGCAGCCTTTCCTTTTCCTCATCCGATACCTTGCCGCCATTGGCGGTGAGGATCAGGGCCAGGCGCTGGTCGACGTCGGTGCCGGTGATGATCCGGCCATTGACGATGGCGGTCGCCTTGCGGACATTGGGGTCGCTCTTGCCGAAGATGGTCACATCCTTGGGCAGGTTGAGCTGCTGCGAAGCGACGCCATCGTCGTCACCCACCGTCTGGGCGGCGAGCCCGTGCACCCCCGTCGCCAGCAGGGCAGAGGACAGAAGCAGGGTGCGCAGGCCCTTGGCGGCCGTGCTGCCAATGCGGGAAAACGGGGAAACGACAGGCTGCATCGTCGACAAAACTCTCCAATCGGTTCGGCACGAGATGCGCCGATCCGCCTTAACCGGTCCTGAGCAGGAAGCGGGAAGGCTGATCCTTATATGCCAATATTGCGAAAAGCCAGCCGAAGCTGGAAGCTGTTGCCCTTTCGCGCATCGCCCAGCACCTGATAGTCGCGCTTCCAGGTGAGGCCCAGCGTCAGGCAGTCATCCTCATAGGCGATGCCCAGGCGATGGCGGACGGGTTCGTAACCGTCTGCGACGGACAGCGGATCTTCCTTCGCGTCGGTCAGGTCGATGACGGTGGACCCGAAGACGGACCAGAAGCGCGCGAACTGGATGCGGCCGCCCAGCCGCAATTCCTCGCGGTCTCGCAAATCCTCCAGGTTGAAGTCGGCGTTGCGGTTGAGGCGGAGATAGCCGACCGTCGCATAGGTCTTGCGGCTGCCGACGGTGGCGTCGATTTCATTGCGGCGGACGGACAGCTTGTCCTTGTCCACGCGAAAACGATGGGTGAAGCTGATGAAATCCCTGTAGCGCACGGTGGTGCGGCCGACGATGTCGGACATGCGGTCCGACAGGCCGGTGCCGTCGGGCAGGATGCTCTCCCGGCTGTTCAGGCGATAGCTTTGCCCCACCACGCTCTCCAGCGAGAAGTCGGGCAGCGACAGGCTATATTCCAGGCCATAGGTGACGCGGGTCGAATCCTCGAACCGGTCGTAACCGGAAAAGCGGTTCAGCGCGAAGAGGTTGCTGTCCTCCAGGTCGATGGCGCGGGCGTCCTCATTGGGGACGGAAAGATTGGCGATCTTCGGCGCGGCGACGATCTGGACGCGCGGCGCGATGCGCTGCACGCCGCCGAACGCCTCGCCCATGAAGGGCCAGCGCATGTCGACGGCCGCCGCCGCGATGCCCCGCGCCTTCCATCCCGGATCGCCGGCATAGCTGATCACGCTGTTCATCAGATTGTCGCTGCTGTGATAGACGTCGCCGCGCAGATAGGTGGTGAAGGTGACTTCCTGCCCCATCGGCGTCAGCTTGCGCAGATTCCATTCGAACGCGGCGAAGGCGCGCTGCGTGTCCTGGCCATGGGTGCGGGTGATGGCCAGGCTGTTCGCCTGCAACTGCGCCACGCCGCCCAGCAGCGGGTCTTTCATCCGCAGGCGATAGTCGATGACCGGCAGCGCGATGGGCATCTGCCCCTGCGAATCGCCGGTGCGTAGCGTCTGCACCGCCCAGCCCGCGATGGAGAAATAGCTTCTCTCCCCGATCCGCTGGGCGTTGAGGGTGGAGCGCAGCCGGTCGTCGCTGCTGATGTCGTAGCGGCGCAGGAAGGTGCGGTCGGTCGTGGCGCGGATCGATCCGCCGACGCTCCATTCCGGCGTCAGTTGCAGCGCGCCGCTCGCGTCCAGATGGCCGCGGAAATCCTTCTGAGCACTCATCGGCGCGGTCGACGCGGCGCCGCTGGCGGCCCGGCGGCTGCCATAGGTGGCGTAGCCCGTGATCTGATAGGCGCCGCGATCCCAAAGATGCCGGTAATTGGCCTCCAGCATCGGCAGCGTTTCGGTATAGACGTGCGGCGTGACGGTCAGGTCGCGATTGGGCGCCAGCTTCATATAATAGGGCAGCGCCACCTCAAAACCGTTGTTCCGGTCGTATCGCAGGTTCGGCACCAGCAGGCCGCTGCCGCCGTTATCGCCCACCGGATGGGAAAAGCCGGGCAGCGGGATCAGCGGCAGGCCGAACAGTTCGACGCTGGCATTGGTATATTTGACGCGGGCCTTCACCGGATCATAGACGACCTTCACCGCCTTGATCCGCCAGGTCGGCTCCTTGGGGCAGCCGTCATGATCCTCGACCGCGCAGCCGGTATAGGCGGCCTTGCGCAGCGTATAGACGCCATTCTTGCGCTGGCCGCTGGCGGCGGCCAGCCGCCCGCCGGACTGCAACACCAGCAGCATGTTCTGGACCATGCCGTCCTGCAGGGAATCGGTGACGTCGAACCGGTCGCCATAGGCGATATTGCCTTCGGGATCGGTGACGGACACGTTGCCGGTCGCCTCCACCTTCCCCGTGGTGCGGTTCCACACCACCTTGTCGGCGCGCAGCCGGTTGCCTTCCCGCAGCAACTGCACATTGCCGGTGGCGGTCACGATTTCGCTGTCGCTGTCATATTCCAGCGCGTCGGCGGCGAAGCCGATCTGGTCCTCAGTCTCCGGCACCGGGGCGTCGGGCGCGCTGACGGCGGCCTGCGGCTCCTGAAGCTGCTGCGCGGCGGCATGAGGGGCGATCCCCAGGCACGAAAGGGCGACGCTCGCGGCGAGAGCCTGTTTGAAACGCAAGGGGAAAGGGGAAATCAGCAAAGGGTGGAGCCTCTTCGGGGGCGCTTTGTTTCCCGCCTATCGCACTGCTTTGCGCCCGCCGCAATCTTTCCCGGCCAGTCTTTTGCCCGAAAATCAGTCGAACGGCTTTGCCAGACCGGGTAAGCCGCACTATCTGAGGCTTCAGAGATAGACATAAAGGACCCTTGATGGAAATCGCGTTCAGCCCAGTCCGTCCCGAAGCCGATACGCTGGCCTTCGCCGTGCCGAAGGGCGGCTTCGATGCCTTGCCCCTGAGCGCCGCGCCCGTGCTGGCGGCGGGCGCAGCGGCGGCGCGCTTCACGGGCGAAGCGGGCTCCAGCTTCGAGAGTTTCGTGGAGGAAGGCGGCAAGGTGCTGCGCGTCGTGCTGGTGGGCACCGGCGCGGGCAGCGCCGCGGATCATGAGCGCGCGGGCGCGGCGCTGACGGCGCGCCTGGCGACCAGCGGCGCGACCCATGTAGCGGTCGAATTTTTCGGCGGCGCGAGCGGCGAGCAGGCGGCGGCGCTGGCGCTTGGCGCGTCGCTGCGCGGCTGGCGGATCGACACCTATCGCACCCGGCAGGCGGAAAAGGCCAAGCCGACGCTCGGCAAGATCACGCTGGTTTCGGCCGATGCCGGGGCGGCCTGGGAACGCCAGTCGGCGGTCGCGGCGGGCGTGGCCTTCACCCGCGAACTGGTGTCGGAACCCGCCAACATCCTCTATCCCGAAAGCTTCGTGGAGCGTTGCAGGCATCTGGAGCAACTGGGCGTCAAGATCACCGTGCTGGACAAGGCGGCGATGACGGAGCTGGGCATGGGGTCGCTGCTGGGCGTGGCGCAGGGTTCGGTGCGCGAACCGCGCTTGCTGGCGATGGAATGGGACGGCACGGGTGGCGCGACCGAAAAGCCGCTGGTCTTCGTCGGCAAGGGCGTAACCTTCGACACCGGCGGCATCTCGCTGAAGCCCGGACCGGGCATGGAAGACATGAAGTGGGACATGGGCGGCGCGGGCGCGGTCGCGGGCGCGATCAAGGCGCTGGCCGGGCGCAAGGCGAAGGTCCGGGTCGTCGGCATTTGCGGGCTGGTCGAAAACATGCCCGACGGCAATGCGCAGCGTCCGGGCGACATCGTCACCTCCATGTCCGGGCAGACCATCGAAGTGCTGAACACCGACGCCGAAGGGCGTCTGGTGCTGTGCGACGTCATCACCTGGGCGCAGAAGACCTATGCGCCGGAAATCATCATCGATCTGGCGACCTTGACCGGCGCGATGATCATCTCGCTCGGCAACGAATATGCGGGCATCTTCGCCAATGACGACGGGCTGGCCGACGATCTGATCGCGGCGGGCAGGGCGGCGGGCGACCCGCTGTGGCGCTTCCCGCTGGGCGAGGCCTATAACAAGCTGATCGACAGCCCCATCGCTGACATGAAGAATATCGGTCCGCGCTATGGCGGGTCGATCACGGCGGCGCAGTTCATCAAGCGCTTCGTCGACGAGGGCGTGAAATGGGCGCATCTCGACATTGCGGGCATGGTCTGGGCCGACAAGCCCGGCGCCACCTGGGACAAGGGCGCGACCGGCTATGGCGTGCGCCTGCTCGACCGCTATGTCGCGGATAAATTCGAGCAATAATGCAGGTCGACTTCTACCAGCTCAGCCGCGATCCCGTGGAACAGGTGCTGCCCGCCATAGCGGGCCGCATCCTGGACATGGGCGCGCGCCTGCTGGTGGTGGCGCAGGAGCCTGAACGGCTGGAGCGGATATCCGCCGGACTGTGGGCCGGGCCGCCGGAAAGTTTCCTGGCCCATGGCCGGGCAGGCGAGGCCGCCGAGTCGATGCAGCCCGTGCTGCTGGCGGCGGATTGTGCCGCCGCTAACGGAGCACGGCATATCGCATTGGCGGACGGCCTCTGGCGCGAGGAAGCGCTGCAATTCGAGCGGGCCTTCTATTTCTTCGACTCGGAAACCATCGAGGGCGCGCGGGCAAGCTGGCGCGATCTGAGCAAACGCGAGGGCGTAACGCCCCGTTTCTGGCGGCAGGAAGGCCGCAAATGGGTGCAAGGCCCTTAGCGGGAGCCGGGAATCCACCCCCTCTTGCGATAGCCATCGGCCCGGTCTAAAGGGCGCGCCAACTCATCCCAACAATTCGGAGCTTTTGAGCCTCATGGCCGTCACCCGCACCTTTTCGATCATCAAGCCCGACGCGACCCGTCGCAACCTGACGGGCGCCGTGACCAAGAAGCTGGAGGAAGCGGGCCTGCGCGTCGTCGCTTCGAAGCGCATCCGCATGAGCCGCGAACAGGCCGAAGGCTTTTACGCCGTTCACAAGGAACGCCCCTTCTTCGCCGATCTGGTCGCTTTCATGATCTCCGGCCCGGTGGTCGTGCAGGTTCTGGAAGGCGAGGACGCTGTGAAGCGCAACCGCGACATCATGGGCGCCACCAACCCGGCCAATGCCGACGAAGGCACCATCCGCAAGGAATATGCCGAATCGATCGAGGCCAATTCGGTCCACGGTTCGGACAGCGAGGAAAATGCCGCGATCGAAATCGCCTATTTCTTCAAGGCTGACGAAATCGTCGGCTGATCCGGCGCGATAATTTGAGAGAAGGGGCCGGGGCGCATGCTTCCGGCCCCTTTTCCATGACTGATTTGGGTGGAAACCGGACCTCTCCCATTCCTCCCCATCGATAGATGGGGAGGGGGACCGCCGCTGAAAGCGGTGGTGGAGGGGAATGGGGCACGACCTCCGAATTTCCCCTCCACCGCTCGCTTCGCGAGCGGTCCCCCTCCCCACGCTTCGCGTAAGGAGGATTAAGAGGCCACTTCCCACCTCACCCCAATTGCGGCGGCGTTTCGAACCGGTCGATCACCCATTCCTCCGCCTGGGCGCCGCCGATCCATTCCTGCATCCAGGGATGGTTGATCACCGCCCGCATATAGGCTTCCGCAAAGCGGGCCACGGGCAGTTGATAGGTGATGAAGCGCGTCACGACCGGCGCGAACATCACGTCGACCGCGCCGAACTCCCCGAACAGAAACTCCCCCTCGCCACCATGGCGAGCGCGGGCCTCGGCCCATAGCTGCATGATGCGGGCGATATCCTGCGCCACCGCTTCGGACGGCGGAACCGGCGCGTAGATCTGGCGGATGTTCATGCTGTGCTCACGGCGCAGCGCGGCGAAGCTGCTATGCATCTCCGCCGCCATCGACCGGGCCATGGCGCGGGCGGCGGCGTCGGCGGGCCAGAATATGCCGCCGCCGGACTTCTCGTTCAGATATTCGATGATGGCCAGGCTGTCCCACACGACCGTCTCGTCGCCGTCCCACAGGATCGGCACCTTGCCCGAAGACGGCGCGAATTCGTCGCCCTCCCGCCGTTTTTCCCACGCTTCGTCATAGAGAGGGACCACCACTTCCTCGAAGGGAATGCCGGACAGCTTGCACGCCAGCCAGCCGCGCAGCGACCAGCTCGAATAGGCCTTGTTGCCAATGAACAGCTTCATCATGCCTTCTGTCTTAGACGGCAGGGGCAAGGGAAGTCGAGAGGATCGCGGCCATGGTTCCTTCCGCCGAACAGCAATTGTTTGCGCGGCGATAAATTTCCGATCCGAAAGAGGGCTGGCTGGCGCGGGCTTTGGGGCCTAGATGTCTACCAAAGCACTTATAGAATCTGGGGCGGAATATGGATTGGTTGCACGCGGTCGCGGGCCTTTTTGTCGGCCTGATGGTCGGCATGACCGGCGTCGGGGGCGGGTCGCTGATGGCGCCGATCCTGATCCTGTTGTTCGGCGTCGCGCCCACTACGGCGGTCGGCACCGACCTATGGTTCGCGTCGATCACCAAGGCGGTCGGCGGCGCGGTGCATCATCATCAGGGCGGGACCGACGGCGGCCCGGACTATCAGGTGGTGAAGCGCCTGATGATCGGCAGCATCCCCGCATCCCTGATCATGCTGGCGATCCTGTCGCAAATGCATCTTGGGCAGATCAAGACCGGCGTGGTCACGGGCGCGCTGGGCGTGGTGCTGATCGGCACGGCGGCCGCGACCCTGCTGCGCGGACGCTTCCACGCCTGGGCTCTGGCCCGCCGGGTGGGCACGGCGAACAATTTCACCCGCTGGCAACCGGCGCTGACCGTGTTGGCGGGCGCGTTGCTGGGCGCGATGGTGACGCTGACCTCCGTCGGGGCGGGCGCGATCGGGGCGACGCTGCTGCTGGCGCTCTATCCGCTGCGCATGCGGATGCAGCGGCTGGTGGCCACGGACATCGTCCATGCCGTGCCGCTGACCCTGGTGGCCGGGCTGGGCCATTTGTGGATCGGCAATGTGAACCCGATGCTGCTGGTCAACCTGCTGGCCGGATCGCTGCCGGGCATCGTCATCGGATCGCTGCTGGCCACGCGCACGTCGGATCGCGTGTTGCAGCCCCTGCTGGCGGCGGTGCTGGTGGTGGTGGGATGGCGCCTGATCGCCTGACCGGCGCGATTTGGAGGCCCGAGCCGGAATCGAACCGGCGTATACGGATTTGCAGTCCGCTGCGTCACCACTCCGCCATCGGGCCTCGGCGTGGGTGGCCGCAAATGTGCGGCTTTTGCTGCAAAGTCAAGCAGCGCTGTGATATTGTCGGGCAAGATTCTACCAAGATTCTCGGCGCCGGCCGCGCAAAGCGGCTTGGCGTGGCCTGTCCGCTGATTTAGAGGTCCGATACTGTCTTTGCTGTATTGCTTTCATAATACAGCCAAACTATAAGCTATCCCATTCGAGGAATTGTCGTGACCGATCAGAATTTTTCATCGATGCGCGCCGCCATGGTCGAAAGCCAGCTTCGCACCAGCGATGTGGACGATCAGCGCGTGATCGGCGCGATGGCCCATGTCGCGCGCGAGGATTTCGTGCCCGCGGAGCGGCGCGCCATGACGTATGTCGACCGGCCCATCCCGCTGGCGAACGGCCGGGCGCTCAATCCGCCGCTGGTGACGGGCCGCCTGCTCAAGGAAGCGCAGATCGCAGAGGGCGACAGGGTGCTGCTGATCGGCGCGGCCACCGGCTATAGCGCGGCGCTGCTTGCGGCGCTGGGCGCGAAGGTGACGGCGGTCGAGGAAGAGGGCGGCGCGGACATCGCGGTCCCCGGCGTGACGGTCGTTCGCGGCCCGCTGAAGGCCGGCGCGGCATCCGGCGCGCCCTATGATGTGCTGTTCATCGACGGCGCGGTGGAGGAAGTGCCCGCCACGCTCGTTCAGCAGCTTGCCGACGGTGCGCGGGTCGTGACCGGCATTGTCGAGCGCGGCGTCACGCGTCTGTGCGGCGGCCGGGCGGTGTCGGGGGTGCTGGGTCTTGCCAGCCTCGCCGATTTGGAAATGGTTGTGCTTCCGGGCTTCGCCGCTCCGGAAGGATTTATATTCTAAGGGGCCGATTGGGGGCAAGATGACGGCAAGAAATCGGTTTCCTGGGGGCTCCGCCCTTTTCCTTTTGCTGTCCATGTCCTCCGGCGCGGCCCATGCGGAGACGTTGCAGGGCGCGCTGGCCAAGGCATACCGGTCGAACCCGACCCTGACCGGCGCGCGCGCCGGGCAGCGGGCGACGGATGAGAATGTGCCGATCCAGAAGGCGTCGGGGCGGCCCGCGCTGGACGCGACCGGCAGCTATTCCGAAAGCATCCTCAAGCCGACGATCAGCTTCACCTCGCCGCAGCGGACGCTGAACGCGAACGCGCAATTAAGCGTGCCGCTCTACACGGGCGGCAGCGTGCGCAACGGCATCCAGGCCGCCAAGACGCGGGTCGCCGCCGGACAGGCCGACCTGCGCGGCACGGAGGCCAGCGTCTTTTCGCAGGTCGTGGCGGCCTATATGGACGTCATCCGCAACGCTGCGGTCGTCTCGCTCAACCAGGCCAATGTGCGCGCGCTGGAGGTCAATCTCCAGGCGACCGGCGACCGGTTCGAGGTGGGCGACGTGACCCGCACCGACGTGGCGCAGTCCGAATCGCGGCTGGCGCTGGCCCGGTCCGACCTGCAAAACGCCGAAGCCAATCTGATCACCGCCCGCGAAAATTACATCGCGCTGGTGGGCGAGGCGCCGGACAATCTGGAGCCGCCGCCGCCCCTGCCAGGCCTGCCCGCGACCCCCGACAGCGCCGTGCAGGTGGCGCTGAAGGACAATCCGGACATTCTCGCCGCGAAAAAGCTGCGGGAGGCGCAGCAGTTCGACGTGCGCGCCGCCAAGGGCACGGTGCTGCCGACAGTTTCCGCCTTCACCCAGGCGGGCTACACCAATTATCTCGACACGCTCACCAGCAGCCCCACCGGGTCGCAGATCAACAAGCAGGCGTCGGCGGGCGTTCAGCTCAACATCCCCTTCTATCAGGGCGGCCGTCCCGCCGCGCAGGTGCGACGCAACCAGGCGCTGGAATCCCAGGCGCTGGAGCGGGAGATCGAGGTCGAGCGCGGCGTGATCGCGCAGACCCGGTCCGCCTATGCAAGCTGGCAGGCCTCGCTGGAAAGCATCCAGTCGAACCAGAAGGCGGTCGACGCTGCCAACCTGTCGCTGGAAGGCGTGCGGGCGGAAAATTCCGTCGGCAGCCGCACCATCCTGGACATATTGAACGCGGAGCAGGAGGCGGTGAACGCCAAGGTCCAGTTGGTGACGGCGCGCCGCAACGCCTATGTCGCGGGGTTCAGCCTGCTCGCCGCCATGGGCCATGCCGAGGCGGACGATCTGAACCTGGAAGTTGGCACGCTCTACGACCCGATGGTCAATTACGACCGGGTGAAGGGCAAGTGGTTCGATTGGGATTTCGACCCCGCGCCAAAGGTGCAATCGACGCGCACCGTTGACTCCCCCGCGCAAAACGCCAATGTGGCGCCCGGTTTGGCGCAGCCTTAACGCAATTTTAACCCCGAAAGCGTTCCTTTGGTGGTATAGCGTTAACGGCTATAGCGTTGTGGGCATTGGAATAGGGGTTAACCATGGGCGACATGAGCAAGGAACCCTCGATGGAGGACATCCTCTCGTCCATCAAGCGGATCATCGCCGAAGAGGGCGAGGAAGCGGTGCAGACCCTGCCGCGCCGCGTGCGGGGTGATGCGGCGCAGAAGCTGCGGCCCGCGCCCGTCGTGGACCCGGTGCCGGAGCCGGACAGCGATGAAGTGCTGGAACTGACCGACGAGGTCGCTGTGGAGGAACCCATGCCCGCCCATAGAACGTCCCGCGCGCCCAAGCCCGTGGCCCAGCAGGAGGATGCGTCCATCCTGTCGGTGGAGAGCGAGGTTGCGGCCCGCCATTCGCTGTCCGCCCTGTCCTCCATGCTGGTGACGCCCAAGGACGGCGAGGACAACACGCTCGACGGGTTGGTCCGCGCCATGCTGAAGCCGATGCTGAAGGAATGGCTGGACGCCCGGCTGCCCGCCATGGTCGAGGATATGGTCGCGAAGGAAATCGCCCGTATCACCGGCCGCTGACTCGGCGGTCCGGGTGATTCGCGGCAGGAGGGCAGGGGATTGCTTCCCCCGCCATTCCATCGTCCTTAATTGACATAGTCTTCCTCATCTTTGTTCTTTTATTACGCACCGCTGGTTGATCCTTGCGAGTTGCGGAACCGCTGCCTACACCTTTGCCCATAGCTGTCGACGCCGCCCGCGAGAGAGCGGCGCGATCCGATCCAGGGGTGCCCATCCATGAAATATCTTCTGCACGCGGGACTTGGCGCTCTGGCGCTGGCCCAATCGGCGCTGTCCGTCACGCCCGCCGCCGCCCGGCCGTTCACCCCCAGCGACATGGTCAGCCTGAACCGCATATCCGCCCCGGCGGTTTCCCGCGATGGGCAATGGCTGGCCTATCAGTTGCGCGTGACCGACCTCGCCGAGAACAGGGGCCGCACGGACCTCTATCTGCTGGACCTGAGCAAGCCGGGCGCAACGCTGCGCATGATCGCTTCGACCCCCGACAAGAATGAAAGCGCGCCGGCTTTTTCGGCGGACGGAAAATCGCTTTATTATCTGTCCAACCAGAGCGGCGACGACCAACTCTGGCGCGTCGCCCTTGCAGGTGGGACCGCTGAACAGGTGACGCAGGCGCCCGGCGGAATTTCCGGCTTCCTCCTCAGTCCCACGGGCGACCGGGTCGCGCTATGGGCCGACCGCCCGGTGGGCGCAAAGACCCTTGACGACACAAAGCCCGCCCCGCCCCCAGGCGCCGGCACCGGCCGCGTCTATGACCAGCTATTCACCCGCCATTGGGACACATGGTCCGACGGCCAGCGTTCGCAGATCTTCGTGATGCCGTTGTCGGGCGGCAAGGCCGTGTCGGTCATGGGCACACTGGTCGGGGACAGCCCGTCCAAGCCCTTCGGCGGTGCCGAGGAAATCGCCTGGAGCGCCGACGGCAAGACAATATTCTTCGCGCTGCGCGAGGCGGGGCGGATCGAATCGCTGTCGACCAATCTCGACATCTTCGCGGTCCCGGCGGACGGCAGCACGGCTCCAGTCAACCTGACCGACGCCAATGACGCGACCGACACCATGCCCGCCGTCTCCCCGGACGGGAAATGGTTGGCCTATGCGGCGATGAAGCGCCCCGGCTATGAGAGCGACCGGCTGGTCCTGATGCTGCGCAACATCGCGACCGGCGAGACGAAGGCGCTGACCGGCCATTGGGACCGCTCGGTGGCCTCCATCGCCTGGGAGGCAGACGGGAAGGGCATAATCGTCACCGCCGACGATGTGCTGGATCATCCCATATTCCGCGTGGAAGCTGCATCAGGCAAGGTCACGCGGCTGACGCAGGCGGGCCATGCGGGCAGCGTCGTGCCACTGCCCAGGGGCGGCTTCGTCTACGCCCTCGACAGCATCCAGTCGCCCGCCGATTTCTGGAAAATGCCCGCCAAAGGCAAACCGGTCCGCCTCACCAGCGTCAATGCGGAAAAGCTGGCCGGGGTCGATGACGTCTCGGTCCAGCGCTACAGTTTCAGGGGCGCGAACGGCGACACCGTCTGGGGCCAGATCGTGAAGCCCAAAGGCGCAACCGGCAAGTTGCCGGTAGCCATGCTGGTCCATGGCGGCCCGCAGGGCAGCTTCAACGATAGCTGGTCCTATCGCTGGAATCCGAAGGCGTTCGCGGCCCACGGCTATGCGGCGGTGATCGTCGATTTCCACGGATCGACCGGCTATGGCCAGGCCTTCACCGACAGCATCAACAAGGATTGGGGCGGCAAGCCGCTGGAGGATCTGAAACTGGGCCTCGCCGCGGCGGCTGCCCGCGATGCGCAGGTGGACGCGGCCAATGGCTGCGCGCTGGGCGCCAGCTATGGCGGCTATATGATGAACTGGATCGAGGGCAAATGGCCCGACGGCTTCAAATGCATCGTCCAGCATGACGGCGTGTTCGACGCCCGCGCCATGGCCTATGAGACCGAAGAATTATGGTTCGACGAATGGGAACATGGCGGCCCCTATTATGAAAAGCCCGAAGAGTTCGAAAAATGGAACCCCGTCAACCATGTGACGGAGTGGAAGACGCCGATGCTGGTCGTGACCAGCGAAAAGGATTTCCGCATTCCCTATACGCAGGGGCTGGCCGCCTTCACCGCGTTGCAACGGCGCGACGTGCCCTCGAAACTGCTGATATTCCCGGACGAGAATCACTGGGTGCTGAAACCGCGCAACTCGCTGCAATGGTATGACGAAGCGCTCGGCTGGCTGGACCGCTGGACAAAGAAATAGGCTCCTTAATCCTCCCCATCGAAAGATGGGGAGGGTCGAAGAGAGGCACGTGACTCTCTTCGACGTTCGCGAAGCGAATGGTGGAGGGGAATTTCGGAGGTCACGCCATTTCCCCTCCACCAGCCTTCGGCCGGTCCCCCTCCCCACGCTGCGCGCAGGGAGGATTTAGGCTGTATCGACATTCACCCCTTGGCGGCCTGCAATTCCCCCACGCCACCTAAAAAGCCCCGGCCATCGAAAGGCCACGCCGTCCGCCTTGCGCTCACCGCAATTAACGGTAAGAACCCAGCCAATGGACCGCATTCACATCCGCGGCGGCAAAGCGCTCAACGGCCGCCTTCCCATTTCCGGCGCGAAGAACGCCGCCCTGACGCTGCTGCCCTGCGCGCTGCTGACCGACGAGCCGGTGACGTTGCGCAACCTGCCGCGCCTGGCCGATGTCGACAGTTTCGGCCATCTGCTGAACCAGCTTGGCGCGTCCACCATGATAGAGGGCGCCCGGCCGGAGGATTTCGGCCGCGTCATGACCCTGCGCGCTGGCCGCGTCACCTCGACCGAAGCGCCCTACGACATCGTGCGCAAGATGCGCGCATCGATCCTGGTGCTCGGCCCGCTGCTCGCCCGCGCAGGCGAGGCCCGCGTGTCGCTGCCCGGCGGCTGCGCCATCGGCAACCGCCCCATCGACCTGCATCTGAAGGCGCTGGAGGCGTTCGGCGCGGTCATAGAGATCAACGCGGGCTATGTCCGCGCCAGCGCGCCGGACGGCGGCCTGCCCGGCGGCATCTACACTTTCCCGGTCGTGTCGGTCGGCGCGACCGAAAATGCCCTGATGGCGGCGGTGCTGGCCAAGGGCACCTGCATCCTGGAAAATGCGGCGCGGGAGCCGGAGATCGTCGATCTCTGCAAATTGCTGATCGCCATGGGCGCGGAGATTGAGGGCGTCGGCACCGACAAGCTGACCATCCACGGCAAGCCCCGCCTGCACGGCGCGACATACAGCGTCATGCCCGACCGGATCGAGGCGGGCAGCTACGCCTGCGCCGCCGCGATCACCGGCGGCTCGCTGGACCTGGCGGGGGCCTGCGCCGACGACATGCACGCCATCCTCGCCGCGCTGCGCGATGCGGGCGTCCATGTCGAGGAATATAAGGACGGCATCAAGGTGTCGTCGGACGGCAAGCTTCGCCCGCTCACCATCTCCACCGCGCCTTTCCCGGCCTTCCCCACTGACATGCAGGCGCAGTTCATGGCGATGCTGACGCTGGCGGACGGCGCGTCGGTGCTGACCGAGACGATCTTCGAAAATCGCTACATGCACGTCCCCGAACTGGCGCGCATGGGCGCGGACATCGGCGTCAACGGCCGCACGGCGGTGGTGCGCGGGGTCGACCGGCTGGTCGGCGCGCCCGTCATGGCGACCGACCTGCGCGCCTCCATGAGCCTGATCCTCGCGGGTCTGGCGGCGGAGGGCGAAACCCAGGTCAACCGCGTCTACCATCTGGATCGCGGCTATGAACGGCTGGAGGAAAAACTGTCCGCCGTCGGCGCCGACATAGAACGCGTCAGCGATGGCTGACGGGCGCGGGCTCGAGACGGATCGCGCAGCGCTGATTGCGCGCTACGATCTCGATGCCGGCGGCTTTGCCACGCTGGACCAGATCACCGCCTTCGCCGCCGCGCTCTGCGAAGCGCCGATCGCGCTGGTCAGCATCGTGGAGGACGAGCGCCAGCGCTTCCTGGCCCGCACCGGCCTGGATGCGGAGGAAACGCCCCGCGACGTGTCCTTCTGCGCCCATGCCATGCTGGGCGACGCGATCTTCGTGGTGCCCGACGCCACGCTGGAACCGCGATTCGCCGACAATGCGCTGGTCACGGGCGCGCCCTTCATCCGCTTCTATGCCGGGGCGCCGCTGATCGGCGGCGATGGGACTCCGCTCGGCGCGCTCTGCGTCATCGACGACCGGCCCCGCACCGACCTGACCGACCTCCAGCGGCAGGGGCTGACCCTGCTCGCCCGGCAAGTGATGGTGGAACTGGAGGGCCGCCGCCGCGACCGCGCCATCATTGACCAGCAGGAAAAAGATGCGCAGGCGCTGTTCGAAAGCGACCGCATGTTCCGCACCCTGGCCGACACCATGCCGCAAATGGTCTGGTCGACGCTGCCGGACGGCTATCACGACTATTATAACGCCCGCTGGTATGAATTTACCGGCATGCCCTTCGGTTCGACCGATGGAGAGGGTTGGAACGGCATGTTCCATCCGGAGGATCAGGACCGCGCATGGGCGCGGTGGCGGTACTCGCTGGACACCGGCGAACCCTATGAGATCGAATATCGGCTGCGCCATCATAGCGGCGATTATCGCTGGACCCTGGGCCGCGCCCTGCCGATCCGGGATGCCGAGGGGGCGATCGTTCGCTGGATCGGCACCTGCACCGACATCAACGACCAGATATTGATGGTGGAGGAACGGGAGGTCATCGCCCATGAACTGTCCCACCGCATCAAGAATATATTTTCGGTGATTTCCGGCCTGATCGGCCTGTCGGCGCGGGAACATCCCGAAATCCGCGCCGTCGCCGCCGACCTGCGCGACCGCATCATGGCGCTGGGCCGGGCCCATGATTTTGTGCGGCCCCACAGCTCCCATTCCCGGCCCGACCATGGGGAAGGCGCGCTGTGGGGCATATTGGACCAGATTTTCGCCCCCTATCGCGATGCGCTGGGCCCGCGCATCCATTTTTCGGGCGACAATCCGGCCATCGACGACCGTTCCGCCACGCCATTGGCGCTGCTGTTCCACGAACTGGCGACCAACGCCGCCAAATATGGCGCGCTTTCGGTGCTGGAGGGGAAGGTCACGATCGACGTGAAGGGCGAGGACAAGAATATCCGCATCGACTGGCGGGAGGAGGGCGGTCCGCCCGCCGTCCCCGCCACCAGCGAAGGGTTCGGCAGCAGGCTGATGCAACTCAGCGTCGAACGGCAATTGGGCGGACGCATGACGCGCGACTGGCGGCCCGAAGGCCTGTGCCTCAGCCTCTGGATTCCAGCCCGCTCCATGAGCCGGAGCCCGGTGGGAAGGGCGTAAAGCCTGCGATTTCGGCGGCTTCCAGTTCCGGTTCCTCGGCTGCGGCGAGTTGCAGCGTTTCGGCGATGCTGTGGGCGCGGAACGGCTTGGTGATGACGCCCAGCGCCGCCGCGGACGCCGCGCCGATCTGCGCGGGATTGGCGGTCACATAGATGACGCGGATGCCGTAACGGCTGGCCAGCTCGATGCCGATGCCAGGCCCGGTCGGCCCATCCCGCAGGTTCAGGTCGACCAGCGCGATGTCGCAATCATTGGCGGCGTCCAGCGCGGCCTGACGGTCGGCCGCGATGGCGCCGACCGTGAATCCGGCATCCTCGACGATATGCTCGATTTCCAGCGCGACGAAAATCTCGTCCTCTACGATCAGAACCTTCTTGCTCATCCAAAAGTCCACGCAACTGGAGCCGATAAATGCGCAAAGCGCCCTCCGGTTCCCTGGCTCGCGAAATTTTCTACCCGCTTTTTTCCGGCGCGCTGGTCCAGAGCGTCTCGAAATCCGCGCCGCGCATCAGCAGCACGGACGCCGGATAGCCTGCCGCCCCGGCCTTCTGCGCGGTCCCCGTGGCGCTTTCGACAGCCGCCTCCCGCGTCGCGAAGGGGCCGTAATAGCGGTTGTCGAGATTGATCTTCCACACGCCCTCATGTTCCAGGACGATGTAGCGGGCATGGGGCAGGGACATCTAAGGCGTGTGGACATTTAGCGCATAGCGATCTTCAGGGCCGCAAGGTTGATCATGGCGCGGTAGCTCTGATCAGTTTTCTCGTATCGGGTAGCGATGCGCCGGAATGTTTTGAGGCTACAGAAGAAGTTCTCGACGAGG
>NZ_JFHR01000072.1 GCF_000722875.1 Sphingobium chlorophenolicum
CCCCGAAGCTCCCGCCCGATCCGCCGCCACCCGGCCCACCTGGCCCGCCTTCGCCCCGCGGCCGGTCGCCGCCATCCTGCCCCTGCGGCGGCTGCCCGCCGCCCGGCCCGCGATTGCCGAACAGCCCGCGCAGGTCCTGCAATTCCTTGGGCCGCTCCTCCGGCTTCGCGCCCGCCGCGCGCCACGCCTCGACCACCTTCTGGATGTGCGATTTCAACGGAATGCTGAAGTCGAACCCCCAACGCAACTGCTCGCTCTGCGACCGCAGATAGTTGACCGGAAAGGCCCTGATCTCCGTCAACACGCCGCCGGTGCGAACGAACTGATCGGGAAAGGCCGCCTCGATGGCGGGCGACGGCGTCGGGAAGGCGGCGATCGGATTGCGCGTCCGGCTGTTGGTATAGGTCGCCGTCAGCGTCAGATTGGGCTTGTCGAACGGCTTGATATTGGCGCTCAGCCGGAACTGGTCGCGCACGCTTTCCTTCAGCGCCGCATTGCCGCCGCTCACCTGCGTGATCAGGACCGTCTGCCCCGTCGCATAGTCGAACACCGGCACGTTGGGCGTGCGAATTTCCGGATCGGTGATCTGCGTTCCCGTTGGCGCGGCCCGATCCTGATTGGCCGACACCAGCAACTGCACGGCGGGCACGGGCCGCCAGCGCATCCCATAACCCAGGGTCGACAGCGTGCCGAAGTCGGAATAACGCTGCGCCGCCGCGTTCACATTGACGCCGATGTCGCCCACCGCGCCCAGCACGCCCTTCGACCGGCTGGTGATCGGCATGTCGATGCTGATCTGCCCGCTGCCGATTTCCCGGTCATAGCTGCTGTCGCGCTCCACGCCCGACCGGATCGACCAGCTATCGAAGCCATTGGCCGATCCGCCCAGCCGCACCGCCGTCGTCACCGCGCCTGCAGGCAGGTCGAACAGCGACCCCGACAGCAGCAGGTCGCCCTGCACCGCCCTGGATTCCGCCTTCGCCCGGTCGATCACCCGCGAAGACAGCAGGTCCGACGAAAAGCTGCCGAAGGGATCGGCCCCCGCGTTGACCGCGCCCTGCACCGCCGCCGCGCCGAAACCGCGATCGGTGGAGGTGCGCGTGCTGGAATAATCGCCATTGCCGGTGAAGGACCATTGCCAGCCCCCGCCCAGCAAGCCGTTTAGCGTCACGCCGACATGGCCGGTCGTGCCCTTGATCTGCTGCCCCAGCACGCCCGATTGCCGAAAATAGCGATAGAAGCTGGTCTCATCGGCAAAGGGCGAGAAGGGATTGCCCGCCGCTAGCACAAGCTGTTCCGACTCATAGCCCTGCAGGCTGTCGCTGTCCGACAGTTCCAGCCGGCCGTTGACGGTCATCGACACCTTGCCCAGAGCGCGGGAAAGGGTCGCGTTGGTGGCGAAACTCTCCGTCGCGGGGCTGAGCGTGCGGTGGTTCGCCAGTTCGCCGCTGGTCATGCCATTCTCGCCCACCAAAAAGGCGTCGATGCCCGATAGCTGGTTGGCCCGCTGGCCCTGCACCGTCGGCGTCACGCCGCGCTCGCTTTCCAGCAGCGAGGCGGCGGTCTTATACTGCATGTTCAGGGTGAAGCGATTGTCCCCCCGGATGCGCAGCAGCGCGCCTTCCACCGACCCGTTCTCTCGCCCGCCCTGCATCGTCGTGCCTGCGCGCAGGTCCGCCGTCTCGGCGCGGAAACGCTGGCGCAGCACGATGTTCACCACCTTCTGCGTCGGCGCATAGCCATAGGCCAGCGCCGTCTCCTCCGGCAATATGTCGACCCGCGCCACCGCTTCGGACGGTATGTCCTGAATCTCCGAAAAGCTGGAAATCCGCTTGCCGTTCAGCAGGATCACCGGGCTGCCGTTGGTCTGCGGCGACAATTCGCTGATCATCTCCGCAATGGAGGTGACGCCCAGCGCGCGGACATCGGCGGGGGAAAGCTGCTGCTCCGGCTTGATGTTGCCGACCACCGCGCCGCGCTGCGGCTGGCCGGTGACGATGATCTCGTCGGCTTCGTCCATCTGCCCAGCCGGTCCCCTGGGTTCCTCGGTCTGCGCCATCAACGCGCCGGGGGCCGCGCTCATCATCAACGGAAATAATATGCAGGCGAGGGAACGGCGCACTTTCAACCCCTTGGAAAAAATCTGGAAGCATCCCCTCTAGGGAGGATTTGTCGCAAAATTCTGGCAAAGCCGATAAAGATTTGTCGCAAAATGTAATCCCGCAAATCCCGCTACGTTCCTCCGCCGATTGCATTGCCCGCCAGAATTCCTACAGCTTGGCCCATGCGCACGCTCTATCCGCCGATCCAGCCCTATGCCACCGGCCATCTCGACGTGGGGGAGGGGCATAGCCTCTATTGGGAACGCGCCGGAACCCCCGGCGCCAAGCCCGCCATCTTCCTGCATGGCGGCCCCGGCGGCGGCATTTCCCCGGACCATCGCCGCCTGTTCGATCCGCGGCGGTACGACATCCTCCTCTTCGACCAGCGCGGTTGCGGCCGCTCCACCCCCCATGCGGAGCTGGAGGCCAACACGACCTGGCATCTCGTCGCCGACATCGAACGGCTGCGGGAAATGGCGGGCGTCGACCAATGGCTGGTCTTCGGCGGAAGCTGGGGCTCCACCCTGGCGCTCGCCTATGCCCAGACCCACCCGGATCGCGTGACGGAACTGGTGCTGCGCGGCATCTTCACCGTCCGCAAACAGGAGATCGACTGGTATTATCAGCAGGGTGCCAGCCGCATCTATCCCGACAAATGGGAACGCTTCGTCGCCCCGATCCCGGTGGCTGAGCGCGGCGACCTGCTCCACGCCTATCGCCGCATCCTGACCGGCGAAGACCGCGCCGCCCAAATCGCCGCCGCCAAGGCGTGGAGCCTGTGGGAAGGCGAAACCATCCGCCTGCTCCCCGACGAAGCCCTTTCCGCCACCCATGAGGCGGACGATTTCGCGCTCGCCTTCGCCCGCATCGAAAATCATTATTTCGTCCATGGCGGCTGGCTGGAGGATGGCCAGCTCATCCGCGACGCGGGCAAGCTGGCGGCCATTCCCGGCGTCATCATACAGGGCCGCTACGACATGGCCTGCCCGGCGGAGACCGCCTGGGCGCTGCACCGCGCCTGGCCGCAGGCCCGCTTCGAAATGATCGAGGGCGCGGGCCACGCCTTCAACGAACCCGGCATATTGGACGCGCTCATCCGGGCGACGGACGGGTTTGCCGCCCCAGCGAAAGGATAGACATGCGCAAATGGATCGTGCTGGCCGGGCTGCTCGCCCTGGCGGCCTGCGGAGACGATAGCGACCGGATCACCGCCGTCGACAAGAGTCCGGCCCCCGAAACCGGCGCAGCCGCCGCCGTCGCCAAGCTGGACGAGGCGCAACGCAACGGCGTGCTGGAACGGGCGGTGCGGGCGTCGGGCGCGGCTTGCCCCACCGTCGCGAAGTCGGAACGGACGCAAGTGCGCCCCGGCGTCACCGGCTGGAAAGCGCAATGCGACAACGGCACCGCCCATCTGATTGAAATCCAGCCCGACGGCAACGCCACCGTCACCAGCCGCACGCATTGACCGGCGCGGGGAATAGGGGGGTGAAGGACGCGCGCCGCATCGCCGGCCGGATCGCGAAGGGTCTGGGCGTCGCGCTGCTGTTCCTGACGGTCGCGTTATGTCTGGCGGTGACCATCGTGCCGCCCTTCCTAGACCGCATCTATTATGAAGGGCCGGTCAGCCGCCATTATGACGGCGCCCGCTTCTTCAATCCCGATGGAGAGATCGTCTTTCCCGCCCCGCCCGGCAGCAACCGGCAGGGCTTCATGGCGCGCTGGCTGCTTGGCCGGGACGACCGTCCCGACTGGCCGGACATGGTGGCGGTGAAACCCGCCCGCCCGCCCGCCGTCGCCGCCCCCCGCGGCATGACGGCGACCTGGGTGGGCCATGCGACCGTGCTGGTGCAGGCGGCGGGCCTCAACATATTGACCGACCCGATCTGGTCCGACCATGCCAGCCCCTTTCCCCCCTTCGGACCGAAGCGGGTGGCGCAGCCGGGCGTGCGCTTCGACGACCTGCCGAAGATCGACCTCATCCTCGTCAGCCACGATCATTACGATCATATGGACATCCCCACGCTGAAAAAATTGTGGGACCGGGACCGGCCGAAGATCGTCACCAGCCTGGGCAACGACAGCATCCTGGGGGCCAACGGCATCCCGTCGACGGCGCTCGACTGGGGCCAGTCGATATCCGGCGCGGCGCTGAACGGGCTGGGCGACGGCACGGTGATCCAGTGCGAAAATTACGAACATTGCCCCGACTATCGCGTCCACGTCCTGCGCAACCATCATTGGAGCAGCCGCTGGGGCACCGACCGCAACCGGGCTTTATGGTCCAGCTTCTTCATAGAGACGCGGGCAGGCAATATCTTCTTCGCGGGCGACACCGGCGCGGGCGACATGGCCTGGCCGGGGGAGGCGGCGCGTCTGGGACCGATCCGTCTGGCGCTGATCCCCATCGGCGCCTTCCGCTTCTATCCGGGCCAGATGCAGTCCGACGCGCATATCGGCCCGGAACAGGCGGTCCGCCTGTTCGAAAAGCTGCAAGCCTCCACCGCCATCCCCATCCATTGGGGCACGTTCCGCCTGTCCTACGAGAAACGGGACACGCCGCCCCGAATGCTGTCCCTCTACCTGCGCTGCGCCGGAATAGAACGAAAACGCTTCGCCCCGCTCAAGATCGGCCAGTCCATCCCGGTGCCAACCTATTCCCCCGTCCCGCAAGCCCCCAAACGCTGCGACCAACAAGCCATCGCCACACTAAAATAAAAATTCCTCCCTACGCGAAGCATGGGGAGGGGGACCGCCGCCGAAGGCGGTGGTGGAGGGGAAATTCGGAGGTCGCGCCTATTCCCCTCCACCACGCTTCGCGCGGTCCCCCTCCCCATCTACCGATGGGGAGGAATGATATAGGTCCACACCCCACACCCTACCGCCCAAACTTCTTCTGCACCTTCCCATAGCGCAATTTCCGCGTCCCCGGCTTCCCCTCGGTCGCTCGCCCCCTCGGCGCCGCCACCTGCTGCCCGGCGGGCAGCCCAAGCTCCTCCGCCTCCAGCTTCCGGATCTCGTCCCGAATCCGCCCGGCCTCCTCGAACTCCAGGTCCGCCGCAGCGGCGCGCATCTTCTTCTCCAGATCCTCGATATAGGCGCGCAGATTATGCCCGACGAGGTGCGGCCGATCCTCCAGCCCCGTCTCGACCGTCACCTGATCCTTCGACGCGACATGAGCGATGATGTCGCCGATATTCTTCTTCACCGTCTGCGGCGTGATGCCGTGCGCGGCATTATATTCCATCTGCTTCTCGCGCCGCCGCGATGTTTCGTTCAGCGCCCGCTCCATGCTGCCCGTCACCCGGTCGGCATAGAGGATCACCCGCCCGTCGACATTGCGCGCCGCCCGCCCGATGGTCTGGATCAGCGAGGTTTCGGACCGCAAAAAGCCCTCCTTATCCGCATCCAATATCGCCACCAGCCCGCATTCGGGAATATCCAGCCCCTCGCGCAGCAGGTTGATGCCGATCAGCACGTCGTAGACGCCCAGCCGCAAATCGCGGATCAGCTCGATACGCTCCAGCGTCTCGACATCCGAATGCATGTAGCGGACCTTGATCCCCGCCTCATGCATGAACTCGGTCAGATCCTCCGCCATCCGCTTGGTCAGCGTGGTGACGAGCGTGCGATAACCCTGCGCCGCGACCTTGCGGCATTCGTTGATCAGGTCGTCCACCTGATCCTCCACCGGCTTGATCTCCACCGGCGGATCGATCAACCCCGTCGGCCGGATCACCTGCTCGGAAAAGACGCCGCCCGTCTGCTCCATCTCCCACGGGCCGGGGGTGGCGGACACCGAAACCGTCTGCGGCCGCATCGCGTCCCATTCGTTGAAGCGCAACGGCCGGTTGTCGATGCAGCTCGGCAGCCGGAATCCATATTCGGCCAGCGTGATCTTCCGCCGATGGTCGCCCCGCGCCATCGCGCCGATCTGCGGCACGGTCTGGTGGCTCTCGTCCACGAACAGCAGCGCATTTTCGGGCAGATACTCGAACAAAGTCGGCGGCGGCTCGCCCGGCAGACGCCCGGTCAGGAAGCGCGAATAATTTTCGATCCCCGCGCAGCTTCCGGTCGCCGCGATCATCTCCAGATCGAAATTGGTCCGCTGCTCCAGCCGTTGCGCCTCCAGCAGCTTGCCCTCGGCGGTCAGTTCCTTCAGCCGCTCCGCCAGTTCGAACCGGATCGCCTCCATCGCCTGCTTCAGCGTCGGCCCCGGCGTGACATGGTGGCTGTTGGGAAAGACCTTCACATAATCCAGCGACGCGATCTTCTTCCCCGTCAGCGGGTCGAACTCGACAATCTCCTCAATCTCATTGCCGAAGAAGCTGACCCGCCAGGCCGTATCCTCATAGTGGGAGGGGAAAATCTCCAGATTATCCCCCTTCACCCGGAAATTCCCCCGCGCGAAGGCCGCGTCGTTGCGCTTATACTGCAACGCCACCAGCTTGCGGATGATCTCCCGCTGGTCCTCCACCTGCCCCTTCTTCATGGAAAAGGTCATGGCCGAATAAGTCTCGACCGACCCGATGCCGTACAGGCAGGACACGGACGCCACGATCAGCACATCGTCCCGCTCCAGCAGGGCGCGGGTGGCCGAATGCCGCATCCGGTCGATCGCCTCGTTCACGCTGGACTCCTTCTCGATATAGGTGTCCGACCGCGCCACATAGGCTTCGGGCTGATAATAATCGTAATAGCTGACGAAATATTCGACGGCATTTTCGGGGAAGAAGCTCTTGAACTCCCCATAAAGCTGCGCCGCGAGAATTTTGTTCGGCGCCAGCACCAGCGCGGGCCGCTGCAACGCCTCGATCACCTTCGCCATGGTGAAGGTCTTGCCCGATCCGGTGACGCCCAGCAGCACCTGATCCTTCTCGCCCGTCAGCGCGGTCTCGACCAGTTCGGCGATGGCGGTCGGCTGGTCGCCCGACGGTTCATAGTCGGAAACCAGCTTGAACGCCCGCCCGCCCTCGCTCTTTTCCGGGCGCGCAGGGCGGTGGGGGACGAAAGCTTCGCCGGTTTCAGGTTCCTCCAGCGTGGTGCGGATTTGAATAGACATGGGCCGAATATGGGGCCTTTGGTTGGAGACGCAATCGGCTTCACGCTCTCCAGGGCCAGGAGACAAAAAAGCCGTGGGCCGCTGTTCCTTCTACGGCGTCAATTCAAACGCACCCTTGGGCGGCGGAGGATAAATCACCGGCTTGTCACCATAGCGAGTGCGCAGGGCAGCTTCTCGACGAGCATCGTCATGATCATATGCCTCCACGTCGACCTCACCGGGATATTTGAATCGGACGTCGAACTTGCCGTTCTCGACGCTATATTCCATGACCGACCAGCGCATGTTTGGCCCTTCCGGCTCCAGATGCCATGCCTCCCAGATGAGGTCGGTCAAGCTGGGACTAGTGATCTCGCAATCACGCACAACTTCGCCTTCGTCCTTGTACAGATTGGGACTGATCCACCCATCACCGACCTCCACATAGAGGAAGATGCCATTGGGATCGCCGCCAACGACATCAGCCACCACTTGCCCTATCTCGTTCAAGAGCGGTCCCAGCATATCCAGCTTATTTTTTGCCATTGGATCGGCCCTTTGTTTCGTTGGAAAAAATTTTGCCTCTTCGTTGTCCGTCAACGAACCAAGTGACTGTAATGCTGTCCGGGCGTCTGGATGTGCCTTCATAATGTGGAACGATATCGACGAACACCTTATGCCCTTTCTGCAACTCCTTGGCCCATCCATCCTCTATGGCGCGATAGGCGCCACGATTAAAATTGGCTTCCTGGGCGAAATGATTGAAACTATCGCTTGGTCCGTTGAAGCGAGAAGCGATAAAATGCCCGCCATCATCGCTGGGACGGCGATTCGGCCGACCCGCCTGAAGCTGATTGCGGCGTGATCGCGCTCCAGTTGGCCCGTCAGACAGGTTTCCGCCGACCCTTCGAAGTCGAGCAAGCATGTCTATATAGAAATCATAGCCATTCTTACTCTCCCTTTTCCAGTTGGAATTGAGAATCTGGCTTTCCAGCGATGGCGGGTTCGCAGGATTGGGTGGGAACTTTCCATCATGCGAGTCCATATAATAGGCAAGGGCAAGGAACTTGTTCTTAGCCTCACGTCCAGCATCCAAAATTCGCTGATGAGGCAGTTTGATTTGTTGCCCGACCTTCAACGTCTGATGGAGTGGCATCTCGTTCAACCAGGCAAGGTCGCTTGCCTTCAACCCTTTCCGCAACGCAGCTATGCGCGAGAGAGAATCGCCGGGTTGAACAGTATATAAGGAATAATTGCTCGGATGGTCGGGATGGAAATGACTTCGATCCGGCACACCATCGTCATCTGCTCGACTGTCCGCACGGTCCCATTTCGCAGTCGCTTTTCCTCCGGCATCTCCCCTTTGGCTGTATCGAAGGTCGTTGTTTGCACTACCTTCTCCACCAAAATACCGGCCTTGCCCAACAAAAGTGAACCGACCATTCTTCTCATCATGCCAAGGATTGAATTTCACTTCCAATCGATCAGGAAGCAGCCTTTGTCCTGTTCGCAGATAGTGGCCGAAGGCTCTCAAACTATCCTCATCACCCGTCTCTTCTGGTTTCATAGACACTCCCCCGCTTGCCGACGGCTCATAGCAAAATAATCAGAACAAATCAAGAACAAAAGGCTTGGCTTCTTCCGCATTGCATCGCCATCGCCGGTTGTTATGGTGGCTAGCAAAATGGAGTGGGAAACAGGGAGAATGCCTATGCGTGCGACACTTCCCGTCCTGATCGGCTTGACATCTCTGCTGGCGGCCTGCGGCGAAAAGCCGTCCGGCCAGCCCCAGACCAGCGAAGAGGTCCGCCAGGAGGTGCAGAAGGTCCAGCTCAAGCCCGGCCAGTGGGAGGGCACCTATGAACTGGTCGACATCGACATGCCCAACATGCCGGGCGGCGGCGACCGGATGAAAGAGCAGATGAAGAAGATGATGAGCCGCGCCTCGATCAAATATTGCGTCTCGCCGGAGGAAGCCGCCAACCCCAGCGGCAAGATGTTCTCCGGCCAGGAGAACAAGGACTGCACCTATAAGGGCTTCGACGCCAGCGGCGGATCGGTGAAGGGGGAGATAAGCTGCAAGTCGCAGGGCGGCACGATGAACGCCGTCATGTCCGGCAGCTACGCGCCCGAAAGCTATGAAATGCACATGGACATGAAGATGACCGGCGCCCCCAACGGCATGAACATGAGCATGAAGGCCAGGACCAGCGGCAAGTGGATCGGCGACACCTGCGCCGCCAAATAGGCCAAGGCCCGGCGCGCCGGTCTTGCGGTCGGCCGCCGGGCAGAAATTCCTCTTGCGCTTTTCGCGACTTGGCGCGAGCCTCCTTCCGGTTCCGTGAACCAGCGAGAACAGGGGAGAGGATATGCAGAAAGTTGCGTTGGCGGCGTTGCCGCTCGCTCTCGGCTTGGCGGCGTGCGGCAGCCAGCCGGAACCCGCGCCCGAAACCGCCGAAGCGCCCATCGTCATGAAGGGGGGCGAATGGACGCTCACCCGCAAGACCACCGGCTACAACACCCCCACCGTCACGCCCGCCCAATATCAGGCGGCGCTCAAGCAGGTGGATGAGGACAAGACCTGCATCGCCGTCGACGCGGCGGGCGTGCCCGACGCGAACGCGCTCGCGGGGGCGGAGGGCAAGGACTGCACCTACAAGGACAAGCTGATCCGCAAGGGCCGCCTGATCGCGACGCTGGCCTGCACGGCGGGCAAGGGCACCTCCGAAATCGTGCTGGAGGGCAATTTCACCGCCGACACGCTGACGCTCGGCAGCACCATGACCCGGACGGAGGGCGGCAGCCCCGTCCTGCGCACCACCCACGACGTCACCGGCAAGCGCGCCGGGGAATGCGCCAAGAGCTGAAAGGCCGCAGGCGGAGGGGGAAATGGGCCATCCCGGCCCATTCCTCCTCCACCCTTCCCACTCCGGCGAAATCCCGTTAAGCCCCTCATATGGCTTCCCAACCCGCGCCGATCGCGCGTTCGCTTTTCGTCTTCTCGATCTTCTATGGCGGCATGGTCTGCATCGCGGGCGTGCTGGGGAACAAGCAGGTCGCGCTCGGCCCGCTTTCCGCCATCGGCCCCTGGTTCGGCCTCGGCCCGCTGGCGGTGGAGGCGGGAATCTTCGCCTTCCTGCTGCTGGTGACGATTTCCAGCGCCGTCGCGGAACTGCACGGCCGGGCGGTCGCCAACCGGCTGGTGCAGGTCGGCTTCCTGCCGCTCATCGCCTCCATATTGCTGTCCATCGCCGTGCTGTCCGTCCCGGCGGCGAGCGACATGGACCCCGCCCGGCGCGACGCCTTCGCGCTGATGATGGGCGGCACCCCGCGCATCTGGCTGGGCGGCATCGTCGCCTATGGCATATCCCAGACGCTGAACGTCACCCTCTTCGCCGCGCTGAAAGGGCAGGAGGGCAGCCGCCTCCTCTGGCTGCGCGCCGCCGTGGCCAGCATCCTGTCCCAGATCGCGGACACGCTGCTGTTCGTTTCCATCGCCTTTTACGGCGTTTTCCCCATCGGCGAACTGCTGCTGGGCCAGATGCTGGCGAAGGTCGCGCTGTCGGCCCTGTTGGTCCCCCCGGTCATTTACGGGCTGGTCGCGCTAGGGCGGCGGCTCGACCGCTAACTTGCAGCGGGGGGCATAAAGCCCTATGCGCCCGCGCATGAACAGCAAGCACGCCCCCGATCCGGCGCTCCTCGCCAAGGCCGAAACCCTCGTCGAGGCGCTGCCCTATATGCAGCGATATGCGGGCAAGACCTTCGTCGTGAAATATGGCGGCCACGCCATGGGCGATCCCGAAGCGGCGCGCGATTTCGCGGAGGATGTGGTGCTGATGAAGGCGGTCGGCATCAATGTCGTCGTCGTCCATGGCGGCGGCCCGCAGATCGGCGCGATGCTCAAGAAACTGGGCGTCGAATCGCAATTTATCGGCGGCCTGCGCGTCACCGACAAGGAAACCGCCCAGATCGCGGAAATGGTCCTTGCCGGTTCCATCAACAAGGAAATCGTCGGCTGGATCGCGGGCGCGGGCGGCCGGGCGGTCGGCATTTCCGGCAAGGATGGCGGCCTCGTCCTCTGCGAAAAGGTGCTGGGCAAGCGGGAGGCGGACCCCAATTCCGGCATAGAGCGCAATGTCGACCTGGGCTTCGTCGGCGATCCGGTACGGGTCGACCGCTCCATCCTCGACACGCTGTCGCGGGACGGCATCATCCCCGTGGTCGCGCCGGTGGGCATCGGCGCGGACGGCCACACCTATAATGTCAACGCCGACACCATGGCGGGCGCCATCGCGGCGGAACTGGGCGCGTCGCGCTTCTTCCTGCTGACCGACGTCGCAGGCGTGCTGGACAAGCAGGGCCAGTTGATGACCGATCTCAACCCGGACACGATCCGCGGCCTGGAATCCGACGGCACCATCAGCGGCGGCATGATCCCGAAGCTGGAAACCTGCGTCCGCGCCGTAGAGGGCGGGGTGGACGCCGCCGTCATCCTGGACGGCCGGGTGCCCCACGCGATGCTGCTGGAAATCTTCACCGACCGCGGCGCCGGCACCCTGGTACGCCGCTAACCTATTCCTCCCCATGCTTGCATGGGGAGGGGGACCGCCGCTGAAAGCGGTGGTGGAGGGGAAATACGCAGGTCACGCCCCATCCCGTCCATCAGCCTTCAACACCCCCACCCAATCAATTCTCCCGCCATGGCTTGTCCCGCGCCGCCCGCCTCGGCTAGAGCAATCCCAATCAAATCGGAGACTGCATGGCCTACGCCCTCTATCAGATCATCGTCATCCTGCTCGATGTGCTGTGGTGGATCATCATCGTTCAAGCCATCATGAGCTGGCTGATCGCCTTCAACGTCGTCAATCTTTCCAACGACGTCGTGCGCACGGTGATGGTCGCGCTGGATCGGATGACCGCGCCCATCTATAATCCCATCCGCCGGGTGCTGCCCGATCTGGGGGCGCTCGACCTGTCGCCGATGGTGGTGCTGCTGGGCATCCTCATCATCCGCCAGGCCATATTGCCGCCGCTGTTCGGGCTGGTGTGACGGTCTGGAGTCTGGACGGCGCCGATCTGCTGCTTGCCGTCCGGCTGACCCCCGGCGCGACGAAGGAAGAGATCGGCGGCGTCTGGACCGACGAAAAGGGCGCGCAATGGCTCAGCGCCCGCGTCCGCGCCGTGCCGGAGAAGGGCAGGGCGAACGCGGCGCTGATCGCCCTGCTGGCAAAGCGCCTGGATTGGCCGCGCAGCGCGATTTCGCTGGAATCGGGCGACACCAACCGGCTAAAGCGGCTGCGGATCAAGGGCGGCGGTGAACCATTGTCGTTCGCACGACTTTCCGTCATCATCAGGAAATGGGTTGAAGCATCATGACCATCGGCAAGATCATTGACGGCAAGGCGTTCGCGGAAACGCTGCGCGGCAAGGTCGGGGACGGGGTGATCGCCTTCACCGCCAAGACGGGGCGAAAGCCGGGCCTCGCCGTGGTGCTGGTGGGCGAAGACCCCGCCAGTTCCGTCTATGTCCGCAACAAGGGCAAGATGACGCTCGCCGCCGGCATGGAAAGCATGGAGTTCAAGCTTCCCGCCAGCATAGGCGAGGAGGAACTGCTCGATCTGGTCGAGGAACTGAACGCCGACGACCGGGTCGACGGCATCCTCGTCCAGTTGCCGCTGCCCGCGCACATCAACGAAGCCTCCGTGATCGGCACGATCGACCCGGCCAAGGATGTGGACGGATTCCACGTCGTCAACAGCGGCCTGCTGGCGACCGGGCAGGATGCGATGGTGCCCTGCACGCCGCTCGGCTGCCTCATGCTGCTGAAGGACGAACTGGGCGATCTTTCGGGGCTGGAGGCGGTCGTCGTCGGCCGCTCCAACATCGTCGGAAAGCCGATGGCGCAACTGCTGCTGGCGGAAAATTGCACCGTCACCATCGCGCACAGCCGCACCCGCGACCTTGCCTCGGTCGTGCATCGCGCCGACATCGTCGTGGCGGCGGTGGGCCGGGCGGAGATGGTGAAGGGCGAATGGATCAAGCCCGGCGCGACCGTGATCGACGTCGGCATCAACCGCGTCACCGATACGGAGGACGGCAAGAGCCGCATCGTCGGCGACGTCGCCACGGCGGAGGCGCTGGCCCATGTCCGCGCCATCACCCCGGTTCCGGGCGGCGTGGGGCCGATGACCATCGCGGTGCTGCTGCGCAACACGCTGGTCGCGGCCCATGCGCGGGCAGGGCTGGCGAAGCCGGAGGGGCTGTGAAGGCGCGCGCCGCTTTCCTGATCCTGACTTTCCTGACGCTGGCGGCTGCGCGCCCGCCCATGCGCTATCAGCCCGATCCCAGTTCCGTCTTCGCCGCCGAACTGGCCTTCAACCGGCTCGCGAAGCAGAAGGGGCAATGGACCGCCTTCCGCGAAACCGCCGCGGACGAAGCGGTGATGTTCACGCCGCAGCGGGTGCTGGCGAAAATATGGCTGAAGGGCCGCGCCGATCCGCCCGCTTCGGTCACATGGTCGCCATCGGCCATCACCGTGTCCTGCGACGGCAATCTGGCGGCCAGCACCGGCAACTGGAAACGGCCCGACGGATCGGTCGGCTATTTCACGACCATCTGGCGGCGGGACAAGAAGGGCGACTGGAAATGGATCATGGACCATGGCGACACGCTCGCCGTCGCCCGTGAAGCCCCGGAGTTCCTGATCGGCAAAGTCGCCACCTGCAAGCGCCGCCATGGCGGCCAGCATCCGGCAGGGGAGGGGCAACCCGTCCCCACCGACGACAGCCTCATCTGGACCGCCGACGTCGCCACGGACGGCAGCCGCCGCGTCACCGTGCGCATGTGGAACGGATCGGACTATGAAATAGTGATCGACGACCGTGTGGCGGCGGGCGCATGACGGAATTGTTCATCTCCGCCTTCGTCACCCTGTTCGTGGTGATCGACCCGCCGGGCTGCGCGCCCATCTACGCCAGCCTGACGAACGGCGCGACCATGGCGCAGCGCCGAAGCATGGCGATCCGCGCCGTGGGCATAGCGGCGGCGATCCTGCTGCTGTTCGCGCTCTGGGGCAAGCAGTTGCTGGGCGTGCTCGGCATCGAACTGGACAGTTTCCGCATCGCGGGCGGCATCATGCTGTTCATGATCGCGATGGACATGGTCTTCGAAAAACGCACCCAAAGACGCGAAGACCGCGCCCACAAGATCGCCGAAACCCCGGAGGTGGAGGATGTGTCGGTCTTCCCCATGGCAATGCCGATGATCGCCGGACCGGGATCGATCGCCACGGTGATGCTGCTGATGTCGCGGGCGGAGGGGATCAGCGAAAGGCTGGTGGTGATCGGCGCGGTGGTGCTGACGCTGATCCTGATGCTCGGCTCGCTGTTGGCGGCGGGTCCGATCATGGCCCTGCTCGGCGCGAAGATCGAAGCGGTCATCACCCGCCTTCTCGGCGTATTATTGGCCGCCCTGGCCGCCCAATTCGTGATCGACGGCCTGAAAGCCAGCTTCTAACCCCAAGACATTCCCCTCCCGCAGGCGGGAGGGGTTAGGGGTGGGCGCGAGCGTAGCGAGTTTCCGGCTTATCCGTTGGGAACCGCCGCTGATGCAGGTCCGGTTCCGGACGAGAAAGCTGCCTGAGCAAAATCGACCAATTGCGGACATTAACATCCTCCCTACGCGCAGCGTGGGGAGGGGGACCGCCGCCGAAGGCGGTGGTGGAGGGGAAATGGCGTGACCTGCGTATCTTCCCCTCCACCACGCTACGCGCGGTCCCCCTCCCCATCTCTCGATGGGGAGGAATAGGATGGGTCCGCTCCCACCCTTCTCCGCCATTCGCCCTGTAGCCACCACACCCAACGAAACGGCGTACCGAAGAACCCCCATCAGGCCCCCCGATACGCCCATTCAGTCCCGCGTCCTCAGCTCCGCACATCCTGCTCGGTCACCGGCGCGATCTTGATCTCCACCCGCCGGTTCGAAGCCTTCCCCTCCGCCGTGGCGTTCGACGCGATCGGCTGCGTCTCGCCGAAGCCCCGCGTGGCGATGCGCGCCGACTGGACGCCATGGCTGGTCAGATAATCGCCGACCGCCTGGGCGCGCCGCTCCGACAATCCCCGATTGTAAACATCCGTCCCGTCGCTGTCCGTATGCCCGTACACGTCGATATAGGTTTTGGGATATTGCGCCAGCACCGACGCCACGTCGTTCAGTGTCGGCTGGAACTGCGGCTGCACGGCCGAACTGTCGGTGGCGAAGGTGATGCCCGACGGCATGCGCAGCACCAGATTGTCGCCGTCGCGGATCACGTCCACGCCGCTGCCCGCCGTCTGCTCGCGCAATTTCTTTTCCTGCGCGTCCATATAGGCGCCGATGCCCGCGCCCGCGACCGCGCCGATGCCCGCGCCCAATATCTTTTCGGTGCGGTCATGCCGCCCGCCGACCAGATCGCCCAGCAGATATCCGCCCAGCGCGCCGCCGATGCCGCCGATTGCCGCCTTGGATATGGTGCGGTTCCCGGTGTTCGGATCGGTGGTGCAGGCGGTGGTGGCCAACATCGCGGCCAGTCCGGCCGCGCCCATGATGCGATGAAAATTCCGCATGGATTCCAATTCCCTTTTCCTCATGCCTCCGACAAGCGGCGGATGCAGGCCCAAATGGTCGAGCAGGGGCATTTGTTCCACAAGCGAACTGAACGCCGGATGATGGGACGGTTGTGAAATTGTAAGAATCAAGGCTATAGATGGCCCCCGACCGCCATGGCCAATATCCCCCCGCACGCTCCGACGCCCTTTCCCTGGGTCGACCTCGTCATCATCCTGGCGCTCGTCGCGCTCAACGGCCTGTTCGCCATGTCGGAACTGGCCATCGTCTCCGCGCGCAGGCCGCGCCTCCAGGCGATGGAGAAGGCCGGGCGGCGCGGCGCGCGCTCCGCGCTGGCGGCGGCGAGCGACCCCGGCAAATTCCTTTCCACCGTGCAGATCGGCATCACCCTGATCGGCATCGTCGCGGGCGCCTATTCCGGCGCCAGCCTGGGCGGGCCGACGGCGGAACGATTGCAGATGCTGGGCCTGTCGCCCAACGCCGCGCAAAATGCCGGATTCGCGCTGGTGATCGGCCTCACCACCTATGCCTCGCTGATCGTGGGCGAACTGGTGCCCAAGCAATTCGCCCTGCGCGCCCCGGAACCCATCGCCGTGCTGGTCGCCGGGCCGATGCTCTGGCTGGCCAGGCTGACCGCGCCCATCGTCTGGGTGCTGGACGGGTCCAGCGCGCTTATCTTCCGCCTGCTCGGAATGACCCGCGAATCGGAACAGCATGTGACGGCGGAGGAACTGCATCTGATCGTCGCCGAAGCCAGCAAGTCCGGCGTGATCGAGGAAAGCGAGCGCGCCATCATCTCCGGCGTCGTCCGCCTGGCCGACCGCCCGGTGCGCGAAGTGATGACCCAGCGCATGGACGTCGACTGGATCGACATCCACGCCGACGACGATGCGATTCGCGCCAAGCTGCTCGACACGCCGCACACCCGCCTGCCGGTCGGGCGCGGCACGGTGGAGGATATTATCGGCGTCGTGCAGGCCCGCGACATCATGACGGCGCTGTTCCGGGGGGAGGGGCTGCACCTCGAAACGCTGATGCGCCGGGTGGAGGTGGTGCCCGATCAGGTCGACGCCATGGACGCGCTGGAGGTGCTGCGCCGCGCCGAAGTGCCGATGGTCATGGTCCATGACGAATATGGTCATTTTGAGGGGATCGCGACGCCCGCCGACCTGCTGTCGGCCATCGCCGGCCATTTCGTGTCCGACCTCGACAGCGCGGACGAACCCGATCTGGTGGAGCGGGACGACGGCAGCCTGCTGGTGTCGGGCCAGATGCCGGTCGACCTGCTGGCGGACCGGATCGGCATCGACCTGCCCGACGACCGCGATTACGCGACCGTCGCGGGCCATGCGCTGTGGCTGCTCAAGCGCCTGCCCGAAGTGGGCGACTATATCGACGATCAGGGCTGGCGGTTCGAGATTGTCGACATGGACGGACGCAAGATCGACAAGCTGTTGATCGCGGAACGATAGCCATGGCGCAGGCGGCGCTGGACGCGGTCGAAGGACTGGCGCGCCGGGCGTTGGCGGATCATGGCGACGGGCTGCTGGCCATCGGCCTGTGCGGCGCGCAGGGCAGCGGCAAATCGACTTTGGCGGCGGCATTGCAGGCGCGGCTGGCGCGGGACGGCATCCCGGCGGCGATCCTCTCCCTCGACGACCTCTACCGCACCCGCGCAGAGCGGGAGCAACTGGCAAACGCCATCCATCCCCTCCTGCGCACCCGCGGCGTGCCCGGAACGCACGACATCCCGCTGGGCCTGCAAGTCATCGAATCGCTGGAACGCGGCGACCCGGCGCTGTTGCCCCGCTTCGACAAGGCGACAGACGACCGCTTGCCGGAGACGCGATGGGAAAGGGCGGCGGCAGGCACGCGCCTGCTGCTGCTGGAGGGATGGTGCGTCGGCGCCCGCCCGCAGGAGGAAGCCGCGCTACAGGCCCCGGTCAACGCCCTGGAACGGGATGAAGACCCCGACGCCCGCTGGCGCAGCTTCGTGAACCACGCGTTGGCGACCGAATATCAGCCGCTGTTCGGACGCCTGAACCGGCTTGCCCTGCTGGCCGCGCCCGGCTTCGACATCGTCCAACGCTGGCGCACCCAGCAGGAACACGCCCTGCGCAAAGCCGCCCCCGGCGGCATGACGGACGCTCAGGTCGCCCGCTTCATCCAACATTATGAGCGCCTGACCCGCCATATATTGGACGAGATGCCGCACCGCGCCGACCTGACCGTCTCCCTGAACGAATCCCGCCGCGTCACCGCCATCCACGGCGCGCCCCGGACCTGATTCGCGGCCCCGCAAACGAATCGGGCGCGGCCATCACGGCCGCGCCCGTCAATTCATCGACCCGAACGGGTGATTATTTGGCGGCAGGCGCTTCGGCGGCATTGCCCGCCGCATTACCCTCGGCCGCAGCTGCATTTCCACCCTCGGCAGCAGCCGGAGCCGCGTCGGCGGCGGGCAGCGGCAGGTTCGAACCCTGGCTGTTCAGCCATGCGATCAGGTTGGCGCGATCCGCAGGATTGCCCAGGCCCGCAAAGGTCATCTTGGTCCCCGGCGCGAATTCACGCGGGCTGGTCAGCCAGTGATCCAGCGCCTCGAAAGTCCAGTTCCCGCCCTTGCTCTTCAGCGCGTCGGAGAAGGCGAAGCCGCCCTTGCCCTGCGCAACCGCCTCGCCGACGGTGGCGTAGAGATTGGGGCCGATGCCGTTGGCGCCGCCCTGGTTCACGGTGTGGCACGCCGCGCACTTGGCGAACACCTTCTCGCCCGCCGCGAGGTCCGCGCTGGCCAGCAGCGTGTTCAGGCCCGGCCCGGCGGCAGCGCCGCCTTCGCCTTCCGCCTCGACGCCCTCGATGGCGTAGCCCATCTTCTCCGGCCGTTCCTCATGGAAGAATTTGGAACTGACGATGGCACCGCCCAGCGCGATGATGCCCGCGAACAAAGCCCAACCGGCAGCGGTGTTGAAACGATCGCCCATTCGCTCGGATTCCCCTGGATTTCTCTTCTGGTCGCTTATCTCGCGTCCCCTCTAGCGCGCTGCCATAATGGCGCAAGTGCGAACGTGCAAGCCGGGTTGAACGGGTTCGCGCACGCTTTTTCATGGCTTTGCCCGGCGACGAGGATGCTTGCGCCCGCGCCATGAAGTGAATAAGCGCGCTGGCACCCATGGAAAACTATCCCGCCCCCGCCCGCGCCCTGGTTGCGGACCTCGCTGCAAAGGCCGCCGCCGACCCTGCTCGCGCCGTCGCCTTTCAGGGCGCGCCGGGCGCGAATTCGCACCTCGCCGCGCGGGATTACGCGCCCGATTGCGTGCCCTTGCCCTGCTTCGCGTTCGAGGATGCGATCGACGCCGTGCGCAACGGCGATGCGGCGCGGGCGATCATCCCGATCGAGAACAGCCTGCACGGCCGCGTGGCCGACATGCATTTCCTGCTGCCCGAATCCGGCCTGCACATCGTCGACGAATATTTCCTGCGCATCCGCCACTGCCTGATGGCGGCCGACACCGCCCCCGTGACCAGCGCGGTCAGCCATCCGCAGGCGCTGGGCCAATGCCGCCATTATCTGCGCGAACGCGGCATCCAGCCGGTCTCCTACGCCGACACGGCGGGCGCGGCGGCGCTGGTCGCCGAAACGCAGGTGCCCGGCGAAGCGGCCATCGCCCCCTATCTGGCGGCGGAACTCTACGGCCTGCGCCTGGTGGCGGAGAATATAGAGGATAGCGACGACAATATGACGCGCTTCCTGGTCCTGTCCCGCGAACCGAGGATGCCGGTCGCGGGCGTCGGCCCGGTGATGACCACCTTCCTGTTCGAAGTGAAGAATATCCCCGCCGCCCTCTACAAGGCGATGGGCGGCTTCGCGACCAACGGCGTCAACATGACCAAGCTGGAAAGCTACCAGCGCGGCGCCAGCTTCGCCGCGACCGAATTTTTCTGCGACATAGAAGGGATGCCCGGCGATCCCGCGATAGACCGGGCGCTGGCCGAACTGGAATTCCACACCAAATGGGTGCGCATTCTCGGCAGCTATCGCCAAGCGCGTCCCCGCACTTAAAATCCGCGTCCCCGCACTTGAGCTTCGCGTCCCCGCACCTGAACGGCGCGTGACGGCGGGCACGGGACTGCCTATGGTCGGCCCCATGCTCGCCGCGATCCTCCTGTCCGCCCTCGCCATGAGCCTGATCGTGGGCGCGCGCTATCTGCTGACCAGCGGCGCCTTCGCGCTGGCCACCCGCTACCGCAAACCGGGCCTCTACACCGGGCTGGACCGCCAGATCCGCCGCGAAATCGCCTGGTCGCTGGCGTCCGCGCTGATCTACGGCACGCCCGCCGGGATCGTCGCCTGGGGCTGGCAGGCGCACGGATGGACGCTGGTCTATGCCGACGTCCACGCCCGGCCGCTCTGGTATCTGCCGGTCTCGGTCCTCCTCTACCTCGCCGCGCACGACACATGGTTCTACTGGACCCACCGCTGGATGCACCGCCCGCGCCCATTCCGCATCGCCCATGCCGTCCACCATGCCAGCCGCCCGCCCACCGCCTGGGCGGCGATGAGCTTCCACCCGTGGGAAGCCGTCACCGGCGCGGTCGTCATCCCGGCGCTGGTCTTCCTGATCCCCATCCATGTCGGCGCGCTGGGCGCGGTGCTGACGATCATGACCGTGATGGGCGTCAGCAACCATATGGGGTGGGAGATGTTTCCGCGCTGGCTGGTGCGCGGTCCGCTGGGCGGCTGGCTGATCACCGCCAGCCATCATCAGCGGCATCATGACCGATATGCCTGCAATTACGGACTATATTTCCGCGTCTGGGACCGGCTGTGCGGGACCGACGCGGGATTGGGCAGCTTCAGGGAGGCGGCGTGAAGATCAGGACGGGCTTGTTGATCGCGACGACAATGATGACGGCGGGGGCAGGCCAGTCCGATCTGGCCCAGCCGCTCAGCATGGACGTGCAGGGCCTGCGTTCGGCCAAGGGTAATTTCCTGATCTGCGTCACGCGGCAGGCGGCCCATTTCCCCGATTGCAGCAAGGATCCGGAGGCACGGCATTTCACCCTGCCCGTCACCTCCGGCGCGGTCGCGCTGGGCCGGATGGAGCCGGGCACCTATGCCATCGCGATCATCCACGACGAAAACGGCAATGGAAAACTGGACACGTTCGCGGGCATCCCCCGCGAGGGCGTGGGCTTTTCCCGCAACCCCGAGATCCGCTTCGGCGCCCCCAGCTTCCGCTCGGCCCAGTTCGCCGTAACGGGCGCGGCGGTGCGGCAGGATATAAAGGTCAAATATTTCCTCTGACAAACGAACCATCAAAGCCCCTCCCCTTCAGGGGAGGGGTTGGGGGGGGGGCGCGCCCAACCCGCTGACTTGGCCTGTGAGGCAC
>NZ_JFHR01000073.1 GCF_000722875.1 Sphingobium chlorophenolicum
CCCCTAGCCCCTCCCGCCTGCGGGAGGGGGAATGGCACCCACGAACCCTTGCCACCCCCCCCATTCTCCCCTAAGTCCCCCACGTCATCTGGGGAGTAGCCAGCCGTTCCGCGTCAGGAACGGGCCGTTCGTCAACATATTTGGCCGAGAGGCCATGGCGGGCGGGATGCGAAGGAAACTTCGCATCGGGCGAGACCAATGGCACCACCTTCTCCGTCCGGCCGGGCGGGGGAAGGCGGTGGCATTGCGTCTTTCATCTTCGCCCGGCCCTGGAACGACCCGCATGGAAGCCATATTCACCTCCACCGCCCTCGTCGCGCTCGCCGAAATGGGGGACAAGACGCAATTGCTGGCGATGCTGCTCGCCACCCGCTTCCGCAAGCCCACGCCGATCATCCTCGGCATCCTGGTCGCCACGCTCGCCAACCATTTCCTCGCCGCGCTGGTCGGCCATTCGGTCGCGGGCGCGCTGACCCAGCCCTGGTTCCGCTACGCCGTCGCCGCCAGCTTCATCGCCATGGCCGTCTGGACGCTGATCCCCGATAAATTCGACGAGGATGAACCGCTCAAGGCGCCGTCGAAGGCAGGCGTGTTCATGACCACCCTGATCGCCTTCTTCCTGGTCGAAATGGGCGACAAGACGCAGGTGGCGACCGTGATGCTGGGCGCGCGCTTCGACAATATCCTCGCCGTCACGGCAGGCACGACCCTCGGCATGATGATTGCCAATGTGCCCGCCGTGCTGTTCGGCGGCGCGCTGGCGCGGAAGGTGCCGATGCGCGCTCTTCAGATCGGGGCGGCCCTGCTGTTCCTCGGCCTTGGCCTATGGATGATTGCTGATTTGCGGGGCTGGATCGGGTAAATAGTTGTCAGCGGGCGGCGGCTGTTGCAAGGGAACCCGCAAGAGTCATTCCCTTTGAACGGATAGGCATGGGACGCGTGATGAAGGACAGTCTGGTTACGGTGTTCGGCGGCGGCGGCTTTCTGGGCAGGCAGGTCGCACAAGCGCTGATGGCGCGCGGCGCGCGCGTGCGCGTGGCCCAGCGCGACCTGGCGACCGCCCTGCGCGTGAAGCCGCTGGGCGGCCTTGGCCAGACCCAGTTCGTCGCGGCCGACATCCGCAAGCCCGAAAGCGTCGCCCGCGCCATTGCGGGCAGCGATATCGTCGTCAATCTGGTCGGCGTGCTCTCCGGCGATTTCGAAGGATCGCACCATGACGGCGCGGCCAATGTCTCGAAAGCGGCGGCGGCCGCGGGCGTCAGGGCGCTGGTCCACATCTCCGCCATCGGCGCGGATGCGCAAAGCCCCTCCGCCTATGGCCGGTCGAAGGCAGCGGGCGAGGAAGCGGTCAAGGCCGCTTTCCCAACTGCCACCATCATCCGCCCGTCGATCGTCTTCGGGCCGGAGGATCAGTTCCTCAACCGCTTCGCCGAAATCGTCCGGCTGGCCCCGGTGGTGCCGGTGATCGGCGCGACCACCAAATTCCAGCCCGTCTACGTCGCCGACGTGGCGCAGGCCATCGCCAACGCAGCCGAAAATCCGGGCCTGCATGGCGGCAAGACCTATGAACTGGGCGGGCCGCAAACCTACACCATGCTGGAACTCAACGGCTGGATCGCCAAGGCCATCGGCCGGGAACGCGGCCTGTGTCCGGTTCCCGCCTCCATCGCCTCGCTGATCGCCCTGCTGCCGGGCGGCCCGATCACGCGGGACCAGTTGGCCATGCTGGGCAAGGACAATGTGGTTGCCCCCGGCGCGAACGGACTGGCCGACCTTGGCGTCGCGCCCACGCCGATGCCCGCCGTCGCGGAAAAATGGCTGGTCCGCTACCGCAAGCATGGCCGCTTCGCCGGGCGGGTTCAGGCCTGATCGGCTGGACCGGCAGCAGATAGCGACCGGCCGTGCGGCAACCGCTTGCCTCGCCCCTTCGCGCCTGCACAATGACCTTTCCCTTCCGCCCCCTCCCGTCCGGGAGGGGGCTTGTCTTTGCCTGCCCCATTAAGGACCGGACCCACCCATGGACCTGCATTATCTGACAGTCATCCTGCTTGGCATTGTCGAGGGGCTGACCGAATTCCTGCCCGTATCCTCGACTGGCCACCTGATCCTGGCCAGCGAATTGCTGGGCTATGATGCGTCCACCTGGGCGATGTTCAACGTCATCATCCAGTTGGGCGCGATCCTGGCGGTGGTGGTGCTTTACTGGCGGACCTTCTGGGCGGTCGGCATGGGGCTGCTGCGCCGGGAACCGACAAGCTGGCGCTTCCTGCGCAACCTGCTGGTTGCCTTCATCCCGGCGGCGATGATCGGCTTGGCGCTCCACGATTATATAGAGGCGCTGCTGGGCGCGCCGAAGGTCGTTGCATGGGCGCTGATCGTCGGCGGCGTCGCGATCCTGGGGATCGAACGGATGGTGAAGGAAAACCGCTTCCACGGCATCGCCGACATCCCCTTCGTCCGGGTGGTCGGCATCGGCTTCATCCAGTGCCTTGCCATGATTCCGGGCGTCAGCCGGTCGGGCGCGACCATCATGGGCGCGCTGATGCTGGGCGTCGAACGGCGCACCGCGGCGGAATTCAGCTTCTTCCTCGCCATCCCGACGATGTTGGGCGCGACGGCGCTGGAATTGCTGAAAAACGGCGACAAGCTGACCTCCGCCACGGTCGGCTGGGACAGCATCGCGCTGGGCTTCATCGTCTCCTTCATCGTCGCGCTGCTGGTGATCAAATGGTTCGTCGGCCTCGTCTCCCGCCACGGCTTCACCCCCTTCGCCTGGTATCGAATCATCGCGGGCATCACCGCGCTGGCATGGCTTTCCCTGAGGTAAGGCCGAAACGGACCTAATTCACGCAAGATTATTTCAGGATTTCGCCGCATCCGCGAAGCCGCCCCAGAAAATAGGTCAAATATACTGCCATAAATCGCAGAATCCACGTGACTTTGCGGGTCTTTCTGCTATTGGCACCCCTGCAATTCATTCAGGGACTCACCATGGCAGACAATCCAATGCTGAAATTCGTGGGAACGGGCCAAGCCTATCCCGAGAAGCGTTCGGCCGACGATCGCGCCGACGACTTCCTCGAAATCAGCCGCAGCTTCATCCTGGAAAAGGCGGAGGAACAGGCGTCGCGCTGCTCGCAATGCGGCGTGCCCTATTGCTCGACCCACTGCCCGCTGCACAACCATATCCCCGACTGGCTGCGCCTGACCGCCGAAGGCCGCCTGCGCGAAGCCTATGAACTCAGCAACCTGACCAGCACCATGCCGGAAATCTGCGGCCGCATCTGCCCGCAGGACCGCCTGTGCGAGGGCAATTGCGTCATCGAATTTTCGGGCCACGGCTCCGTCACCATCGGATCGGTCGAAAAATACATCACCGACACCGCCTGGAAGGAAGGCTGGGTCGAACCCCTCATCCCCGGCGCGCCGCTCGGCCAGTCGGTCGGCGTCATCGGCGCCGGTCCGGCGGGCCTCACCACGGCGGAATATCTGCGCGTCGCGGGTTATGAAGTGCATGTCTACGACCGTCACGACCGCGCCGGCGGGCTGCTGACCTACGGCATCCCCGGCTTCAAGCTGGAGAAGGACGTGGTCATGCGTCGCATCCAGCGCCTGAAGGACGGCGGCATCACCTTCCACGAAAGCTTCGAGATTGGCCGCGACGCCTCCATGGAGGAACTGCGCAGCCGCCACGACGCCATCCTGATCGCGACCGGCGTCTACAAGCCCCGCGACATCAAGGCGCCGGGCGTCGGCGCGCCGGGCGTGGTGAAGGCGCTCGACTTCCTCATCGCCTCCAACAAGGCCGGTTTCGGCGACGCCGTGCCGGAACATGAGGACGGATCGCTCCACGCCAACGGCAAGAAGGTCGTCGTCATCGGCGGCGGCGACACCGCGATGGACTGCGTCCGCACCGCGATCCGCCAGGGCGCGACTTCGGTCAAGTGCCTCTACCGCCGCGACCGCGACAATATGCCCGGTTCGCAGCGCGAAGTCGCCAATGCGGAAGAGGAAGGCGTCGAATTCGTCTGGCTCTCCGCCCCAATCGCCTTTGAGGGCACGGAGCATGTCACCGGCGTCAAGGTCACGAAGATGCGCCTCGGCCAGCCCGACGCTTCGGGCCGCCGCGCCCCGGAACCCGATCCGGGCACGGAACACACGCTGGAGGCGGACCTCGTTATCAAGGCGCTGGGTTACGATCCGGAGGAACTGCCCAAGCTGTTCGGCGCGGACGACCTGTCGGTCACCCGCTGGGGCACGCTGCGGGTCGATCACAAGACGATGATGACCAGCATGGACGGCGTCTTCGCGGCGGGCGACATCGTGCGCGGCGCATCGCTGGTGGTCTGGGCGATCCGCGACGGCCGCGACGTGACCGAACATATGCACCGCTACCTGAAGGCGAAGGCCAAGGCCGCCGCCGGGGAAAGGCAAGCGGCCTGATGCGCGCCTTCCGGTCGTCCCTGATCGGGCTGGCGCTGCTGGCCGCGCCGGTCGTGCAGGCGCAGACTCCACTTGGCGCGCCCGCGCCTGACGCGGCGCGCATCGCGGCGGCGCGGCCTGTGGTGGACAAGATTTTCCCCGCCGGCACCTACCGCCGGATGATGGACGGCACTCTGTCCAAGATGATGGACGGGATGATGGATGGCGTCATGAAGATGCCGATCGCCCAACTCGCCCGCATCGGCGGTGTCCCGCAGGACAAGCTGGCCGGGCTGAACGAAAGTTCGATGGAGCAGATCAGCGCGATCATCGACCCCAATTTCCGCCAGCGCACGAAGGTCGGCATGGACGCGATGATGGCGTCGATGGTCGACCTGATGGACGGTTTCGAACCCAAGGTGCGCGACGCGCTGACCCGCGCCTATGCGCGCAAGTTCGACGGAAGGCAGCTCTCCGAACTGGAGGCCTTTTTCCGAACGCCGACCGGCGATCTCTATGCCCGGCAGTCCATGATGATGTTCATGGACCCGGAGATTATGAGCGAAATGCAGGCCTTCATGCCTGAGATGATGAAGAAGATGCCCGATATGGCGGCAAAGGCGGAGGCGGCGACCAAAAGCCTGCCGCCGCCGCGCAAGATCGCGGACCTGTCGCAGGAGGAGCGCGGCAGGCTGGCGAAGCTGTTGGGTGTCAAGGCGAGCGACCTGCATGACGGCGCCGCCACGCATGACGAAGGGACGAAGTGATGACTGACCAGAACCGTTTCATGGCGAGCCCCGAAGAGCGCGCCCGCATCGCGGCCGAGGGCATGTATCACCCGGAGATGGAAGGCGATGCCTGCGGCGTCGGCCTGGTCGCCGCGACCGATGGCCGCCCCAGCCGCCGCGTGGTCGCCAGCGCCATCGACGCGCTGAAGGCCGTCTGGCACCGCGGCGCAGTCGACGCCGATGGCAAGACCGGCGACGGCGCTGGCATCCATGTCGACCTGCCGGTGCGCTTCTTCGACGACGCCATCGCGGACTCCGGTCACAAGCCGCTGCCCAACCGCCTCGCCGTCGGCATGATCTTCCTGCCGCGCACGGACCTCAGCGCGCAGGAAACCTGCCGCACCATCGTCGAGGCCGAGATCATCGACGCGGGCTACACCATCTACGGCTGGCGCCAGGTGCCCGTCGACGTCTCCGTCATCGGGGAAAAGGCGCAGCGCACCCGCCCTGAAATCGAGCAGATCATGATCGCCGGTCCCATGCCGGAGGAACGCGACCAGGCCGAATTCGAAAAGGATCTCTACCTCATCCGCCGCCGGATCGAGAAGAAGGTGATCGCCGCGCAGATCCAGGATTTCTACGTCTGCTCGCTGTCCTGCCGCTCGATCATCTACAAGGGCCTGTTCCTCGCGGAATCGCTGTCGGTCTTCTATCCCGACCTGCAGGATGAGCGGTTCGAGAGTCGCGTCGCCATCTTCCACCAGCGCTATTCCACCAACACCTTCCCGCAATGGTGGCTGGCCCAGCCGTTCCGCACCCTCGCCCATAATGGCGAGATCAACACGATCCGCGGCAACAAGAACTGGATGAAGAGCCACGAGATCAAGATGGCCTCGCTGGCCTTTGGCGAACAGTCGGAGGACATCAAGCCCGTGATCCCGGCGGGCGCGTCCGACACCGCCGCGCTCGATGCCGTGTTCGAGGCGATCTGCCGCTCCGGCCGCGACGCGCCGACGGCGAAGCTGATGCTCGTGCCCGAAGCCTATCAGTCGGCCGACGCCGAACTGCCCCAGGCCCATTCGGACATGTATGAATATCTCGCCTCCGTCATGGAGCCGTGGGACGGCCCCGCCGCCCTCGCCATGACCGACGGCCGCTGGGTCGTCGCGGGCGTCGACCGCAACGCGCTGCGCCCGCTGCGCTACACGCAGACCGGCGACAATCTGCTGATCGTGGGTTCGGAAACCGGCATGGTCGTCGTGCCCGAAACCACCATCGTCAAGAAGGGCCGCATGGGCCCCGGCCAGATGATCGCCGTCGACCTGGCCGAAGGCGTGATCTACGACGATCATGAGATCAAGGACCAGATTGCGGGCGAACGCCCCTATTCGGAACTGATCAAGGACTTCATGACGGTCAACGATCTGGCCGATGCGTCCAGCGCCCTGCCCGCATGGGACAAGGCCGAACTGACCCGCCGTCAGGTCGCCGCGAACATGACGCTGGAGGATATGGAACTGATCCTCGCCCCCATGGTCGAGGATGCGAAGGAAGCCGTCGGCTCCATGGGCGACGACACGCCGCTGGCCGTCATTTCCGACAAGCCGCGCACGGTCAGCCATTTCTTCCGCCAGAATTTCAGCCAGGTCACCAACCCGCCGATCGATCCGCTGCGGGAACGCTACGTCATGAGCCTGAAGACGCGCTTCTCCAACCTCCACAATATATTGGAGCAGGACGCGCAGAACAGCCATGTGCTGGTGCTGGATTCGCCGGTCCTGACCTCGTCCGAATGGGCGAAGCTGAAGGGGCATTTCGGTCCTGCCGTCGCGGAAATCGACTGCACCTTCCCGGCGGAAGGCGGGCAGGAACAGCTTCGCGCCGCCATCGCCCGCATCCGCGAGGAAGCGGAACAGGCCGTGCGCGAGGGCCGCACCGAAATCTTCCTGACCGACGAGCATGTAAATGCCGACCGCGTCGCCATCGCCGGGGTGCTGGCGGCGGCGGCCGTCCACACCCATCTCGTCCGCAAGGGGCTGCGCAGCTACGCCTCGATCAACGTGCGCTGCGCCGAAGCGCTCGACACCCATTATTTCGCGGTGCTGATCGGCGTCGGCGCGACCACGGTGAACGCCTATCTGGCCGAAGCCAGCATAGCCGACCGCCATGCCCGCGGCCTGTTCGGCGACCTGTCGCTCGACCAGTGCTTCGAACGCTATCGCATCGCCATCAACGAAGGCCTGCTGAAGATCATGTCCAAAATGGGCATCGCGGTCATCAGCAGCTATCGCGGCGGCTATAATTTCGAAGCGGTCGGCCTGTCCCGTGCGCTGGTCAACGATCTCTTCCCCGGCATGCCCGCGAAGATTTCGGGCGAGGGCTATGCCTCGCTCCATTACAGCGCGAAGCTGCGCCACGACACCGCCTATGACAGCGCCGTCGTGCGCCTGCCGGTCGGCGGCTTCTACCGCCAGCGCAACGGCGGTGAGACGCATGCCTATTCGGCGCAGTTGATGCACCTGCTGCAAACCTCTGTCGCGACCGACAGCTATTCGACCTATCTGCAATTTTCGCGCGGCGTGCGCGATTTGCCGCCGGTCTATCTGCGCGACCTGCTGGAATTCAACTTCGCCCGCGAAGCCGTGCCGATCGACGAGGTCGAGGCGACCACCGAAATCCGCAAGCGCTTCGTAACGCCCGGCATGTCGCTGGGCGCGCTGTCGCCCGAAGCACATGAGACGCTGGCCATCGCCATGAACCGCATCGGCGCCAAGGCCGTGTCGGGTGAGGGCGGCGAGGATGCGAACCGCTTCAAGCCCTATGAAAATGGCGACAATGCGAACAGCGTGATCAAGCAGATCGCGTCGGGCCGCTTCGGCGTCCATGCCGAATATCTGGGTTCTGCCGAGGAAATCGAGATCAAGGTCGCGCAGGGCGCCAAGCCCGGCGAGGGCGGCCAGCTACCCGGCTTCAAGGTGACGGAGTTCATCGCCAAGCTGCGCCATGCGACGCCCGGCGTGACCCTGATCTCGCCGCCGCCGCACCATGACATCTACTCGATCGAGGATCTCGCGCAGCTCATCTACGACTGCAAGATGATCAACCCCCGCGCCCGCGTCTGCGTGAAGCTGGTCAGTCAGGCGGGCATCGGCACGGTGGCGGCGGGCGTGGCGAAGGCGCATGCCGACGTCATCCTGGTCGCGGGCCATGTCGGCGGCACCGGCGCTTCGCCGCAGACGTCGGTCAAATATGCGGGCACGCCCTGGGAAATGGGCTTGTCCGAAGCCAATCAGGTGCTGACCCTCAACGGCCTGCGCCACCGCGTGAAGCTGCGCACCGACGGCGGCCTCAAGACCGGCCGCGACATCGTGATCGCGGCGATCCTGGGCGCGGAGGAGTTCGGCATCGGTACGCTGTCGCTGGTCGCCATGGGCTGCATCATGGTGCGCCAGTGCCACAGCAACACCTGCCCCGTCGGCGTCTGCGTGCAGGATGAAAAGCTGCGTCAGAAGTTCACCGGCACGCCGGAAAAGGTCATCAACCTCATGACCTTCATCGCGGAAGAGGTTCGCGAAATCCTCGCCCGCCTGGGCTATCGCAGCCTGGACGAGGTGATCGGCCGCACCGAACTGCTCAAGCAGGTCAATCGCGGCGCGGAGCATCTGGACGATCTCGACCTCAATCCCATTCTCGCCAAGGTGGACGCGCCCGACGACCAGCGCCGTTTTTCGCTGACCGAATGGCGCAACCCCGTCCCGGACAGCCTGGATGCGCAGATGATGAAGGACGCCCGCGCCGTCTTCGAACGGGGCGAGAAGATGCAGCTCACCTACACGGTGCGCAACACGCATCGCGCCGTGGGCACCCGCCTGTCCGCCGCCGTGACTGAGCGTTTCGGCATGTCGACGCTTGCGGACGGCCACCTGACCGTGCGCCTGCGCGGCTCGGCGGGCCAGTCGCTCGGCGCCTTCCTCTGCAAGGGCATCAAGCTGGAAGTCTTCGGCGACGCCAACGACTATGTCGGCAAGGGGCTGTCGGGCGGCATCATCACCGTGCGCACGACCGTATCCTCGCCGCTGTCGAGCAAGGACAACACCATCATCGGCAACACCGTCCTCTATGGCGCGACCAGCGGCAAGCTGTTTGCGGCAGGTCAGGCCGGGGAACGCTTCGCCGTCCGCAATTCGGGCGCGCAGGTGGTGGTCGAGGGCTGCGGCGCGAACGGCTGCGAATATATGACCGGCGGCACGGCGGTCATCCTGGGCAAGACCGGCGCGAATTTCGGCGCGGGCATGACCGGCGGCATGGCCTTCATCCTGGACGAGGACGGCAGCTTCCCGACCCGCGCCAACCCGGAAAGCATCCTCTGGCAGCGCCTCGAAAGCGCCCATTGGGAAGCGGAGTTGAAGTCGCTGATCGCCCAGCATGCGGTGGCGACGGACAGCAAATGGTCGAACACGATCCTGGACGACTGGGACCGCTGGCGCCGTTATTTCTGGCAGGTCTGCCCGAAGGAAATGGTCAGCCGCCTCGCTTATCCGCTCAGCGATGCTTCGGCGCAGGTGGTCGCCGCCGAATAAGCGGCCTCAATAGGCAATAGCAGCGTCCGCCGGGGCCTCCCCGGCGGGCGTTTTGCCATTCGGGGCCTCGGCGATCCGGACAGGCTGGAAACTCTCCTCGCGCTCCTCCGACGCAGGCAATAGAGACGCTGGCGGGGACGGCGGCGCAAACTCCGCCTGCCCCTCATCCTCCCGCGCCGCATAATCGCGCCACGCCGGATCTTGCGCACCATCCCATCCCGCCATATCCGCCGCCATCTGCCGGTCGGCCAGCGTCGGGCCGCACCCCTCGCAATGGATCACCGCTGGGCCGGTCAGCGCCGCCGGGTCATAATCGGCATCTTCCGGCATGACTGCTTCAGGCAGCGGCGTTCCCATCGCGGCCCTGGGCGTCGTCGTGGCGTAGAGGCCCAGCCCGTAGCCGCCGGTCATCGCCATCCCTGCACAAGCCAATGAAAATAGCCAGAAGCGCGCCGACATGGGCCGATCCTTCCCTATCCTTCCATCGCTCCCCGACTTTCTCCGTCCAAAATAACGCAGATGAAGATAGGTTGTTGCATGGCCCCAAAGCCTTTGCTAAGGGCCGCCTCCTACCAAGGCACCGGCCCCGCCGGTTCCCGGAAATGTGCGGTCGTGGCGGAATTGGTAGACGCGCAACGTTGAGGTCGTTGTGGCCGAAAGGCCGTGGAAGTTCGAGTCTTCTCGACCGCACCATTTTCCCCAGCCAGTGACGCTGACCATCGCCTTCGGGCGCTTTGTGCCCGGCAGACATCCTCCGCCCGCAGGCGGAGGGAGACCGATCCGTTCAAGCGAAGATTTCGGCGAGCCTGCCCGCCTGCGGCCCATCCTTCCATGCGCGAAGGCCGAGATAGAGGTTCGCCTGCGCCGTGCTCCAGAAGGCGATGAACAGCGTGTTGCTCACCCCGGAAAAGATCAGCGTCAGCGGTCCGGGCCGCGCCAGTCCCTGTACGCTGGCCATGCCCCCCGCCATCACGACGGCGCCGACCACCGCCGAAAAGAGAAAGATCAGCACCACCATCAGCACTTGCAGGCCGAAAATCCGCCAGCGCACCCCCTTGGTCAGCGCGCGGCTGCGGGAAAAGGCGGCGAAGACGCCCTGCTCCTCCGCCACCAGCGCGGGCACCGCGACCGACCACATCAGGTACAGGATGACGCCGGGCACGATCAGCAGCATGGAACCGACCAACACGCCCAATATCATCAGGATCGACAGGCCGATCAGCGGCACCGCCACGGACAGTCCGGTGCCGATGCACTGGGCCAGGCTGGCGCGTTCGCCCTCCGCATGGGCGATGGCGGCGCGGACCAGCCCGCCCTGCGCCAGCATCGACAGCATCAGGAAGACGGCATAGGAGCCGAGCGAAACCGCGATGACCGCGACGGTGCTGGACCGGTCCGCCATCGCCAGCGTCGATCCGATGAAATAGCTGTAGAGCAGTTGCGGCAGCGAACTGAACAGGAAGGTGATGCCGAACGTCGCGACTGGATTGCCGCCCAAAGTGCCGAAGGTTCGGCTCAGCACCGTGCCGATGGAAAAGGACCGTTCCTCGGTCCAGCCTGCCTGCGTGGCCATGCTGAAAATTCCCCCTGCGATTATGTGCCCGTACAAATAGTGCATCACGCCATGGACTTTGTCATCCTTTGAATGACTTGCGTCCCGCCGCCGAGGCACTAGGGTCGTGCGTTCGGGGGTGTCGATGGCCGACAGTGGTGAAGTGGACGCGCAACTGGCCGCGGCGCATCGCGCTTTGCGGGCCGGGGGCGACGTGCAGTTCGACATGCTGCCCGCCCCGCCGCCCGCGCAACCGCCCGCCTGGCTGAAGGCGCTGGGCCAATGGCTGGAGCAGGTTCTGGCGCCGGTCGGGCGTTTCCTCCGCTGGATCGGCAGCTTCATGCCCGACGCGCCCTATGCCCGCATCTTCCTGTGGACGATCATCGCCGCGCTGCTGCTGTTGCTGCTCTGGATGGTGCAGGACCGTATCCGCCACGGCATCTGGCGCCTGCCGCGCTGGCGCCGCCCCAACATGGCCGATCCCGTCGACGCGCCGGAGGAGGATTGGGCGCCCGAAGCCGCGCCCGCCCGCGCCTGGCTGACGGAGGCTGACGCGCTGGCGGGGCAGGGCCGCTATGGCGAGGCTGTGCACCATCTCCTCCTCCGCAGCGTGGAGGATCTGTCCCGCCGCCGTCCCCAGATCGTGCGCCCCTCGCTCACCAGCCGCGACCTTGCCCGCGCCGCGGGCATCCCGCATGCGCCGCGCCGCCTGTTCGCGGAAATCGCGGCGGCGGTGGAACGCAGCCTGTTCGGCGGCCGCGCCATCGACGCGCAGGAATGGGGCCGCTGCCGCGCCGCCTATGCCGATTTCGCGCAAGCCCGGACCTGGGCGGCATGAGCGACCTTGCGATAGGCCGTCCGGACGGGCAGGGCACGCTCTTCCGCGCCCGCACGGTCGCGCTGCTGCTGGCGATCGGCATCGCCGGATTCATCGCCATGCTTGTGCTGGGGGCCTATGCGCCGGACCTGCGATCCGGCCGCAACGGCGGCGCCCATGCGCTGTCCAACGCCGTCACCGGCTATAGCGGCCTCGTGAAGCTGGCGGAGGCGACCGGCCGCCATCCCCGCATCCTGCGCGACCCGCGCCAGTTCGATACGGAGGATCTGCTGGTCGTCACGCCGGAAACCGGCGCCGTCGACATCAGCGCCGCCCTCCAGGAACGGATCACCAGGCCGACCCTGTTCATCCTGCCCAAATGGCGCACCGTGCCCGACGCGGACCATGGCGGCTGGGCGCGCTATCGGGGGCTGTTGCCGCTGTTCGAACCGATCGGCGTCCTCGCGCCCGAATATCGCTTCACCATGCGCCAATATCGCAGCGGCGGCGGCCTTCTGACTTCCCATATGGACTTCGGCCGTTTCTGGGCGCCGCGCCCGATCCAGACGATCACCGGCCTGCAAAGGGACGCGGGCAAGGACCGCCGGCTGACGCCCCTGCTGACCGACAAAAGCGGCGGCATCGTGCTGGCCCGCATCGGGGAGGGGCCGCTTTACGTGCTGGCCGATCCCGACCTGCTCAACAATCGCGGCATGAAGCAACTGGATCAGGCGTCGGCGGCACTGACCCTGCTCGACTGGATGAACAGCACGGGCGCGGGCGGCATCGCCTTCGACGTGTCGATGAACGGCTTCGGCCATTCGCGCAGTCCCCTGAAACTGCTGTTCGAACCGCCCTTTCTGGCGATGACGCTGGCGATCGCCGCCGCGCTGCTGCTGACCGGCCTGCACGCCCTTGGCCGCTTCGGCCCGGTCCGCCCAAGGGAACGCGCCATCGCCTTCGGCAAGGCGGCGCTGGTCGACAACAGCGCGCTCCTGATCCGCAAGGCGGGGCGGGAGGCGCGACTGGGCGGCCGCTATGCCGCCGCCGTGCGCGACCGGGCGGCGCGGGCCTTCGGCGCGCCCGCCCGCTTCAGAGACGGCGCATTGGACGACTATCTCGACGCATTGAAGGGCCGCCGCCGCTTCACCGACCTCGCGCAGGCGGCGGACGCGGCGACGAACCGGCACGGCCTGCTCGAAGCGGCGCAGGCGCTCCATGACTGGCAGGGGGAGAAGACGGAGTGACAGTGGAAGAAGTCCAGGCGCTGGCCGCCGCCATCCGGCAGGAGGTCGCCCGCGCCGTCGTGGGGCAGGAGGAGACGGTCGACCTGTTGCTGGTCGCGCTGTTCGCGGGCGGCCATATCCTGCTGGAAGGGCCGCCGGGCACCGCCAAGACGCTGATAGCGCACAGCTTCGCCCGTGCCCTCGGCCTCGATTTCGGCCGCATCCAGTTCACGCCGGACCTGATGCCCGGCGACATCATCGGCGCCAATCTGTTCAATTTCCAGACCAGCCAGTTCACCCTGACGCGCGGGCCGATCTTCACCGAATTGCTGCTGGCCGACGAAATCAACCGCACCCCGCCCAAGACCCAGGCCGCCCTGCTGGAGGCAATGCAGGAACGCACCGTCACAATCGACGGCGAAAGCCTGGCGCTCAGCGACCGTTTCATGGTCGTCGCCACGCAGAATCCGATAGAGCAGCAGGGCGTCTATCCCCTGCCCGAAGCGCAGCTCGACCGCTTCCTCTTCAAGCAGAGCGTCGATTATCCCGACAGCGCGCAGGAACGGAAGATCATTGCCAGCCACGGCGCGAAAACCCATGCCATGGCGCCGGAGGAATGGGGCGTGACCCCGGTGGCCGACGCCGCCCGCATCGCCGAAGCGCTCGCCGCCGTGGCGCAGGTGCGGCTGGTGGATGAGGTGGTCGACTATATCCTCGCCCTGATCCGGGGCACGCGGGACGTCGCCGATCTGGAAAGCGGCGCATCCCCGCGCGCTGGCGCGATGCTGGCGGGCGCGGCGCGGGCGCGGGCGGCGATAGACGGGCGCGATTTCGTCATTCCCGACGATGTGAAGGCGCTGGCCCCCGCGCTGCTGCGGCACCGCCTGATCCTCTCGCCAGCGGCGGAAATCGACGGCCGCCGGATAGAGGATGTCGTGACCGGCATCATCGAAACCATAGAGGCGCCACGCTGAGGACCGCGCCATGATCTATCCCACGCGCCTTGCCATCATGGCGGCGGCGGCGGGCGCGCCGGTGACGCTGCTCGTCGCCCTGCTGGCGCCGGGCCGCTGGCATGCGGCGCTGGCATGGCCGCTGGCGGTGCTGCTGGCGACGCTGGCCGACGCCCTGCGCGGTGCGCGTCCGGCGCAGGCCACGGCCCGCATCGAAGCGCCCCGCAAGGCCAGCGTGGGCGCGGATGTGGAGGCGGCGCTGCACGTGACCATCGCCGGACAAGCGCCGCTCCGCGCCCAGTTCGCGCTCCATGCCGATCCGCTGCTGGAGCAGGCGGAGGAGGGGGCCTGGCTGGACCTGACGAACGGCATCGGCGCGGGGTCCGTGACGCTGCGCGCCGCCCGGCGCGGCACGGCGCGGATCGACCGGGTCTGGCTGCGCTGGCGGGGCGGGCTGGGGCTGGCGTGGAAACAGCGCGTCATCCCGCTCGACGCCGCCATCGCCATCCTGCCCGACATCCGCCCGCTGCATGAACGCGGCGCGCAAATCTTCCAGCGTCACGCGCTGCAAGGGCTGATGGCGCAGGTGGATCGCGGCGACGGCGCGGATTTCGACGCGCTGGTGGAGTTCCGATCCGGCATGGACCGGCGCGCCATCGACTGGAAGCAGTCGGCCCGCCACGTCAAGCTGCACGCCAAGGAATATCGGTCCGAACGCAACAACCAGATCGTCTTCGCCATCGACAGCGGACGGCAGATGAGCGAGCCGGTGGCGGGCCTCAGCCGCCTCGACCGGGTGGTGTCGGCGATGCTGCTGACCGCATGGGTCGCGCTGAAACTGGGCGACCGGGTGGCGCTCCACGCCTTCGATTCGCGCCCGCGCATCGCCAGCGGCCTGGTGTCGGGCGCGGCGGCCTTCGGCGAATTGCAGCGGCTCGCCGCCGGGATCGACTATAGCGGGGAGGAAACCAACTATACCCATGCGCTGACGACGCTGGCCACGCGGCTGACGCGGCGGTCGATGATCTTGCTGTTCACCGAATTCACCGACCTCGCCTCCGCCGAATTCCTCGTGCGGGCGGCGGCGCGGCTGGTGGAGACGCACCTGCTGCTGGTCATGGTGCTGCGGGACGAGGAACTGGAATCGATCCTCGACCGCCGCCCCGAAAGCGCCGACGACGTGACCCGCGCCGTCACCGCCGCGGCCTTGTTGAAGGACCGGCTGATGGTGCTGACCCGCCTGCGCCATCTGGGCGTCCATGTCATCGAAAGCGAACATGACCGCGCCGTCGACCGGCTGGTGGAGGGTTATGTCGACCTCAAGCGGAGGAATTTGCTGTGAACGCGCTGGTCCATGGCCCTGCCGACGCCCCGCTGGTCAACGCCAGCCGCTTCCGCGCCGCGCATGAGGCGGAATGGGACCGGCTGGACCGGCTGGTGACGCGGATGGAGAAGCGCTCCGTCCGCGCCCTGCCCGAAGAGGATATATTGGCGCTGCCCTTGCTCTACCGCTCCGCACTGTCGTCGCTATCGGTGGCGCGGGAAACCTCGCTCGACCGGTCGCTCGTCACCTATCTGGAACAGCTTTGCACCCGCGCCTATTTCCAGCTTTACGGCGTGCCCGATTCGGCGCTGCGCCAGATGGGGCGCTTCTTCGGGCAGGGCTGGCCGCTGGCGGTGCAGGCGCTCTGGCGGGAAACATTGGCCTGCCTGTTCCTCACCGTCGCCGGGCTGCTGGCGGGCTATTGGCTCGTCGCCACCGACCCAAGCTGGTATTACAGCATCATCCCCGACGCCATGGCGGGCGGCCGCGATCCGGCGGCCAGCGCGGAAACGCTGCGCGCCACCATCTATGGCCAGCAAAAGGGGGGGATGCTGGCGACCTTCGCCGCCTATCTCTTCACCCATAACAGCCAGGTCGCGATCTTCGCCTTCGCGCTGGGTTTCGCCTTCACCGTGCCGACCGTGCTGCTGCTGGTCTATAACGGGCTGACGCTGGGCGCGATGCTGTGCCTGTTCGCGCAGAAGGGGCTGGGCTTCGGCTTCATCGGCTGGCTGACCATCCATGGATCGACGGAGATGTTCGCCATCATCCTGGCGGGCGCGGCGGGCATGAAGATCGGCACCGCCGTCGCCTTTCCGGGGCGGCGTGCCCGCACCGAAGCCGCCGTGCTGGCGGGGCGGGAAGCGGCGGTCGCCATGGCGGGCGTGGTGCTGATGCTGATGGTCGCCGGGTTGCTGGAGGGAATTGGCCGCCAGACGGTGCAGGACGACCTGATGCGCTACGGCATCGGCCTTGCCGCGCTGGCCGGTTGGCTGGCCTATTATTATCTGCCCCGGCGCAGCGAGGACCGCCATGTTCCGGCGGCGTGACAGGGCGGCGCGCGCGCCCGTCTCCCTCCGCCGCAGCTTCGTCACGCCGGAGGGGATCGACCTGCGCCTGGAACTGGCGAGCGCGGGCACGCGGGCGTCGGCCTTCATGATCGATCTTCTCATCATGACGGGCGCGCTGATCCTGGCCACGGTCCTGATCGGCCTGCTTGGCATTGCCGGGGCGCGGGGCGAAATCGTGATGATCCTCTGGCTGGTCGGCGCGTTCGTGCTGCGCAACGGCTGGTTCACCCTGTTCGAAATGGGCGGACGCGGCGCCACGCCGGGCAAGCGGCTGCTTGGCCTGCGCGTGATTGCGCGGGACGGCGGGCGGCTGACCGGCGGCGCGGTGATCGCCCGCAACGCCCTGCGGGAGGTGGAGTTGTTCCTGCCGCTCTCCTTCCTCGGCATGCAGGCGACGCAGGACGCCGCCGACGGCTTCCTCATCCTCTTCGCCCTGTCATGGACCGGCATCTTCCTCTTCTTCCCGCTGTTCAACCGCGACCGGCTGCGCGTCGGCGACCTGCTGGGCGGAACCTGGGTGGTGAACAATGTCCGCGCCACGCTGGGCGCCGATCTGGTCGCCGACCGCGCCCGCCACGAACGGCGCAGCTTCAGCGACGCCGCGCTGGACCTTTACGGCATCTACGAACTGCAAACGCTGGAAGATGTGCTGCGCAAGGGGCAGCCGGATGCGGTCGCTACGGTCGCGGCGACCATCCGGCGCAAGGCGGGCATGGCCGACGACGGCGACGACCAGGATTTCCTGTCCGACTATTATGCCGCCCTCTGCGCCCGTCTGGAGCGCGGCATGCTGGTGGGCCGCCGCAGGGAGGACAAGTTCGCCGCCGCCCCGCCGAAACGGTCAGCCTAGCGAAGCCCGAAAGGCCGCCAATTGCGCCACAGCCTCATCCAGCACCGCATCCGCCTTGGAAAAGCAAAGGCGCACCAGATGCGTCACCGGATCGGCCGGATAGAAGGCGGAAATCGGTATCGCCGCCACCCCCGCCTCATCGACGATCCGCTCGCAAAAACTCACATCGTCCATATCGATCCCCGAAGCGGGCAGATCGACCGTCACGAACCATGTTGCCGCGCTGGCGTTCACGACATAGCCCGCCCCGCGCAGCCCGGCCGCCAGCCGATCCCGCGACGCCTGATATCCCTCCCGCATGGCCGCGAACCAGCTTTCCGGCTTGCCCAGCCCCTCCGCCACCGCCCATTGCAGGTTGGGCGGCGTGGTGAAGGTCACGAACTGATGCGCCCGCGCCAGCAAAGTGGCGATGGGCGGCGCGGCGCACATCCAGCCGACCTTCCAGCCCGTGACGGAAAAAATCTTCCCCGCCGAACCGATCTTCACCGTCCGCTCCCGCATGCCCGGAAAGCCCATCAGCGGCCTGTGCGTCACCCCGTCGAAGGTGACATGCTCCCACACCTCGTCGCAGATCGCGATCAGATCATGCTCCACGCAAAATTCCGCCAGCAGCGCCAACTCCTCGTCGCCCAGCGCAATGCCGGTCGGGTTCACCGGATTATTCATCAGCAGGAATCGCGTGTTCGCGCTGACCGCTGCCTCCAGAGCCCCACGCCCGATCCGCCATTCGGGAGGGGTCAGCCGCAACACCCGCGCCACGCCGCCCGCCCGCTCGATCAGCGGCAGATAGGCGTCGTACAGCGGCGCCAGCACCAGCACCTCGTCGCCCGGACGGACCAGCGCCAACAGGCTGTCGGCAATCGCCTCCGTCGCGCCGGACGTGACGATGACCTCCTGCGCCGACAGGTCCAGCCCCTGATGCCGCGCATAATGGGCCGCCACCGCCTGCCGCAGTTCCGCCAGCCCCGCCATCGGCGGATATTGGTTGGACCGGGTCATCAACGCATCGGCGGCGGCGCAGAGTATCTCCTCCGGCCCCTGCGAATCGGGAAAGCCCTGCCCCAGATTGATCGCCCCGGTCTCCCGCGCGCGGGCCGACATTTTCTCGAAAATGGTGGTGGGCATGTCTCGATAGACGGGATGGCCAAGGGGATCGCGGACGCTCATGCCCGCCGACATGCCGGTTTTTTCAGCTAGGGGTCAAGTTGCACGTGATCGGCCCTCCGCTTCCGCCCTCCGATGCGTTAAGATGCCGCCTTTCTCACCATCATGAGCGAGCAGAGATGATCGACCGCCTGTTCCTGAAACATCCCAGAGATGTGAACGAAAGCTACGGCCAGCATTTCCATGTGGCGACGCGCTTCGGTTTCCTGATGGTGCGGGCGGGGCTGGCCTGCATGATCCATGGGCTGGTGCCCGCCCTCTTCACCCGCACCGGCAGCGCCACGGTCAAACGCCTCTACGGCGAAATGCGCCAGCGCCAACCCGATCTGGCGGAACGGCAGCCCGCCTATCTAACCCCGCAATGGCGCCCGGAATATGAAATTTGAGGGTTAAGAGCCTGTCCAATCACCAACACGCCGTGCTCCTGTCTGCGCAGGAACACGATGCGCTTCATTCCCCGATGCTCTGCAATCCCCGCGGCAACTTGCGCCGCCGAGTAAATCGGATGATCCGATTTACTCCCACTCAATCGTCCCCGGCGGCTTCGACGTATAGTCATAGACCACCCGGTTGATGCCCTTCACCTCATTGATGATCCGCGTCGCCACCCGGCTCAGGAAGGCGGCGTCGAACGGATAGATGTCCGCTGTCATCCCGTCGGTCGACGTCACCGCCCGCAGCGCGCACACGCTGTCATAGGTGCGATGGTCGCCCATCACCCCCACCGTCCGCACCGGCAGCAGCACCGCGAATGCCTGCCAGATCGCGTCGTACAGCCCGGCGTTCCGGATTTCCTCCAGATAGACCGCGTCAGCCTTGCGCAATATGTCGCACCGTTCCTTGCTCACCTCGCCCGGAATGCGGATCGCCAGACCCGGCCCCGGAAAAGGATGCCGCCCCACGAAAATTTCCGGCAGACCCAGTTCCCGGCCCAGCACGCGCACCTCGTCCTTGAACAGCTCACGCAGCGGCTCGACCAGCTTCATGTTCATGCGCTCAGGCAGACCGCCGACATTATGGTGCGACTTGATCGTCACCGAAGGCCCGCCGGTAAAGCTCACCGACTCGATCACGTCCGGATAGAGCGTCCCCTGCGCCAGAAAATCCGCCCCGCCGATCTTCTGCGCCTCTTCCTCGAACACGGCGATGAACTCGCCGCCGATGAACTTGCGCTTCTTTTCCGGATCGGTCAGCCCCGCCAGCCCACCCAGGAACCGCTCCTCGGCGTTCACATGGACCAGCTTGATGCCATAATGCTCGCGGAACAGGCTCACCACCTGCTCCGCCTCGCCCAGCCGCATCAGCCCATGGTCCACGAACACGCAGGTCAACTGATCGCCGATCGCCTCATGGATCAGCACGGCGGCCACGGCGCTGTCGACGCCGCCCGAAAGCCCGCAAATCACCCGGCCCTCGCCCACCTGCGCCCGGATATCGGCGATCTTGGTCGCGCGAAACTCCGCCATGGTCCAGTCGCCCGCCAGCCCGCAGACATGCCGCACGAAATTGGCGAGCAGCTTCGCGCCGTCGGGCGTATGCACCACCTCCGGATGGAATTGCGTCGCATAGAAACGCTTTTCCTCATTGGCGGTGATCGCATAGGGCGCGCCCTCGCTGACCGCCACCACTTCGAAGCCGGGGGCAAGCTGCGTCACCTTGTCGCCATGGCTCATCCACACCTGATGCTTTTCGCCCTCGGACCAGAGACCGTCGAACAGCGCGCAACCCTTCTTCACCTCGATGAAGGCGCGGCCGAACTCCCCGCTTTCGCCGCCTTCGACATTGCCGCCAAGCTGTTGCATCATCGTCTGCTGGCCATAGCAAATGCCCAGGATCGGTATCCCCGCGTCGAAGAAATGCTGCGGGGCGCGGGGGCTGTCCTCCCACATGACCGAAGACGGGCCGCCCGAAAGGATGATCCCCTTGGGCTTCAGCCGCTCGAACGCCTCGGCGGCGCTGTTGAAGGGCGCGATCTCCGAATAGACGCCCGCCTCGCGCACGCGGCGGGCGATGAGTTGCGTCACCTGGCTGCCGAAATCCACGATAAGGATGGAATCCTGAAGGGGCAGCGTCATCGAATCGCCTTTATAAGTCCAGAGGAAGGGATTCGCGCCCGGTTAGAGCGCTTGACGCCCCTTGTCCAGCAAAGCCTCCCGCCAACCTGGGCCGCGTGGACACATTCGGAATGTCAGGAAATGGCCAACCCAAGACATTCTTCTCCCCTCCCGTAGACGGGAGGGGCCGGGGGTGGGCCGCCGCGTCAGCGGCGTTCTTCCCTAGCCGAGAAGGCGGAAGCTCGCTCCGCTCGCGCCCACCCCCCTACCCCCCCCCCCCCCCCGGGAGGGGGGGGGGG
>NZ_JFHR01000074.1 GCF_000722875.1 Sphingobium chlorophenolicum
CCCGACCCTGAAGGACAGCCTGCCCGAAGCCGACATCCAGACCTTCCTGCGCCAGTCCATCGCTGGCTATAAGGTGCCCCGCAGCATCATCGCCGTCGACGCCCTCCCGCGCGACGATAGCGGCAAAATCTTCAAGCGCAGACTCAAGGAAGGGTTGAAGATCTCTGGAGTGCAGGCGGCATGAGCGAGCAAAAGACAGGCGGGCCGCTGACCGGCGTGCGCGTGGTCGAGTTTGCAGGCATCGGCCCGGCGCCCTTCTGCGGCATGCTGTTGTCCGATCTGGGCGCGGAGGTTCTGCTGATCGACCGCGCCGGTCAGCCGACCGTCGCCCGCGATGCCGTGACATGCCGGGGCAGGCACCATCTCGCGCTCGACCTGAAAAATCCCCAGTCCGTGGAGCAGGTTCTGGCCATCGTCAGTCAGGCCGACATGATCATAGAAGGGTTCCGGCCCGGCGTCATGGAACGGCTGGGCCTGGGTCCGGATGTCCTGAGGGGGATCAATCCGCGTCTGGTCTATGGGCGGATGACCGGCTGGGGACAGACCGGCCCCTATTCCCAGATGGCCGGGCACGACCTCAATTATATCGCGACCTCCGGCGCGCTGCACGCCATCGGGCGGGCTGACCGGCCGATACCGCCGCTCAATCTGGTCGGCGATTTCGGCGGGGGTGCGCTGTACCTGGCCGTCGGCCTGCTCGCCGCGTTGCACCATGCGAAGCAGACCGGGGAAGGCCAGGTCGTGGACGCCGCGATCTGCGACGGCGCGCTGTCGCTGATGTCGATGATGTACGGCTATCTGAACGACGGGCGATGGACGGACTCCCGCGAAAGCAACCGGCTGGACGGGGCGGCGCATTATTATGACGTCTATGAATGCGCGGACGGCAAGTGGATCTCCATCGCCAGCATAGAACCGCAATTTTACGGACGCCTGCTGACCCTGCTGGAGATCGCCGATCCGGAATTTCGCGATCAGGCCGATCCTGCCCTCTGGCCGAAGCTCAAGGCCAATCTCGCGGCGCGGTTCAAGGCCGAACCGCGCCCCTATTGGTGCACGCTGTTCGAAGGGACGGACGTCTGCTTCGCGCCGGTCCTGTCGATGGAGGAAGCGCCGCACGGCGTCCATAACAAGGCGCGGGAAGCCTTTGTGGAGCATGCAGGCATGATGCAACCCGCCCCCGCACCCCGCTTCGACCGCACGCCCAGCGCGATACAAGCCAGCCAAACGGACCCGCTGGCGGTTCAAGCGTTGCTGGAGCGGTGGGGAGTTTGATTCACCCTTAATCCTCCCTACGCGAAGCGTGGGGAGGGGGACCGCGCGAAGCGTGGTGGAGGGGAAATTCGGAGGTCGTGCCCCCTTCCCCTCCACCAGCCTTCGGCCTCTCTATTCCTCCCCATCTCCCGATGGGGAGGAATAGAGAGGCCGGTCAGCCGATATTGCGCGACCGACCCCGCCAATAAGGCTCGCGCAGAACGTTGCGTTGCACCTTGCCCGCGGCATTGCGCGGCAGGACATCGATGACCTCGATAGTCTTGGGCACCTTGAACGCCGCCAGACGGCCTTTCACCCAGGCTCGCAGTTCCTCCGTATCCACGACGACCCCCGGCGCGGCCACCACGAACGCCTTGACGACTTCGCCCCATTTGTCATCGGGCACGCCGATCACGGCTGCTTCGGCAACCGCGTCGCTGGTCAGCAGCGCTTCCTCCACCTCAGCCGAATAGACATTCTCGCCGCCGGAGATGATCATGTCCTTCACCCGGTCGCAGATGAACAAATAGCCATTCTCGTCGATATAGCCCGCGTCGCCCGACCGCAGATAACCGTCGGCGGTGAAGCAATTCTCATTTTCCTGCGGCAACCGCCAATAGCCGCTCATGTTCGACGGCGACCTCATGGCGACTTCGCCCACCACGCCGGGCGGTACGCTTTTCCCCTGGCCATCGAGAATGGCCAGTTCGACGCCATGCAGCGCCTTGCCCGCCGACCGCAACAGATGTTCGTCGCCCAGCCGGTGATCCTCGGCCGTCAGCGCGACGATGGTCCCGGCCGTCTCTGTCATGCCGTAGACCTGCACCATGCCGCATCCGAAAACCGCCTGCGCTTCGGACATCAGCGCCTGCGAAATCGGGCTGGAGCCGTAGACGAGATATTTGATCCGGCTGTAATCCGTCTGGCGCGCACGCGGATGGTCCAGGACGATGCGGATCGCGGCCGGCACGAGGAACAGCTTGGTGATGCCGTCGCCTTCGATGAAGTCGAACAACGCATCGGCGCTGAATTCGCCGGAGATGACCATGGTCGCGCCATTGTGGATCGCCGAAAAGGCCATGCCGATCCCGCCGATATGGAAGAGCGGCATGGAGATCAGGCAGACATCCTTCGACGTCCACTGGCACCATTCGACCTCCGGCGGCTGGAACAGGCGAATGGCGTTCAGCGCATGATGGGACAGCAAGGCGCCCTTCGGCCGCCCCGTCGTGCCGGAAGTATAGAGTTGGAGAGCCACGTCACCGGACGAGACCGGCGTTTCCGGATCGGCGCTGGACGCCGCGTCGCGCCAGCTTTCGAAGCCCGCGCCGTCGCCGGTCCCGATGGGCATGATCGCGGGCGGCGCGGCCGTCAGCGCGGCGGCCACCTCCGCCAGTTCGCGGGAGGCCGCATCCGCGAAGAGAAAACGGGCCGCGGAATCCTCCAATATATAGGCGACCTCCGGCGCGGACAGGCGCCAGTTCAGCGGAACCAGCACGACGCCAATGGTCGCCGCCCCGAACAGCAGTTCGAAATAGGCGCCGTCGTTCCGGGCGAGGATCGCGATCCTGTCCCCTGCCTTCAGACCGGCGTCGGTGAGCGCATTGGCGACCTGGAAGACGCGCGTCTGCAAGGTCGCATAGTCGATCTCTTCGCCCGCGAAGCGTATCGCGGTGCTTTTCGGCGCAAGCCTGGCCGTTGCGCGAAGGGTGTCGCCCAGCGGGGGCGGGAGCGGGCTGGCGTCCAATGTCATCGTCAAGCCTCCGCCATCCGGCGGATGAGTTCCTTCCCGATGATGGTCTGCTGTATCTGCGTCGTGCCCTCATAGATGCGGAACACCCGCACGTCGCGATAGAAGCGCTCCACGGCGCTGTCGCGCATATAGCCCGCGCCGCCATGAATCTGCACGGCGCGATCCGCGATCCGCCCCACCATTTCCGATGCGAACATCTTCGTGCACGACGCTTCCAGCGACACGCGCTCACCGCTGTCATAGCGGCGCGCCACGTCGCGCAACATGCATTCGGCGGCGTACAGGTCCGCCCTGCTGTCGGCCAGCATCGCCTGGATAAGCTGAAACTCGCCGATGGGCTGGCCGAACTGCTTGCGCTCCACCGCATATTTCGTCGCTTCGTGCAGGATGCGGCGCGCCTGGCCGATGCAGACCGACGACACGTTGATCCGCCCCCGGTCGAGCGACTTCATCGCCGTGCCGAAGCCCTTGCCCTCCACGCCGCCGACGATGGCGCTGGCCGGAACCCGCACATCTTCCAGATAGACGTCGCTCGACCATGCGCCCGACTGACCCATCTTGCGGTCCTTCTTGCCCAGACGCACGCCGGGCGTGTCGGCGGGCACCAGGAAAGCGGTGACATGCGCATTCTTGGGCAGGCGTTCCGGGTGGGTGCGCGCCATGACCAGGAACAGCCCGGCAATCGGCGCATTGGTGATGAAACGCTTCGTCCCGTTCAGGATATAATCGTCGCCGTCGCGCACCGCCCGCGTCTGCAGCGCGGCGCTGTCGGACCCGGAATCCGGTTCCGTCAGGCAGAAGCTGGTGATGACTTCCCCGCTGGCCATGCGGGGCAGCCAATAATCCCTCTGCTCCTCGGTGCCGTCCATCAATATGCCCTGCGAACCAAGGCCCAGATTGATCCCCACCACCGAACGGAAGGCGGCCGAGGACCAGCACATCTCCATGATGATCTCAATCTCTTCGGAAGAGGCGAGGCCCAGGCCGCCATAGCGTTCCGGGGTCGTCAGCCCGAAGATGCCCATATCCCGGAAATCCTGGATGACCTCGTCGGGCACGCGGTCCTCATCGGCCACTTTCTCCTCGATGGGCACCAGCTTTTCGCGGGTGTAACGGCGCACGCTGTCGACAAGCTGCGCCAGCAGATCCGGGTCCATTGCCATGTTCAAGCTCCTGCCATGCCGACGATGGCGATCGCGGCGACATTCTGGTTCGGCATGCCGCCGAGATTATGGGAAAGACAAAATTGCGGCGGCGTGGAGCGCTGACGCTCCCCGGCCCGGCCGAGCAATTGCAGATAATTTTCGTAGATCATCCGGATGCCCGACGCCCCGATCGGATGGCCGAAGCATTTCAGGCCCCCGTCGATCTGGCACGGATTGGAGCCGTCGGCGTCGAACCGGCCGTCCAGCACGTCCCTCCAGCCCTTGCCCTCTTCCGAGATATGCAGATCCTCCATCGTGACGAGTTCGGTGATGGAAAAACAGTCATGGACTTCCATCAGCCCGACCTGCTTGCCGGGATCGGTGATGCCCGCTTCCCGATAGGCCTTGGCGGCGGCGATGCGGGTCGTGTGGAAATAGCTGCCGTCCCATCCATTGCCCTGCAATTCCCAGCCGTTGGAAACGGCGAGTTGCAGCGCCTTGACGGTCACCAGATCCTTCTTGCCCAGCGCGCGGGCGATTTCCGGCGTGGTGACGATGGCCACCGCCGCGCCGTCGGACACGCCGCAGCAATCGTACAGGCCCAGCGGCTCGGCGATCATCGGCGCATTGAGCGCGGTGTCCATGTCGATCACCTTGCGCAGGTGCGCCTTGGGGTTTTTGGCGCCATTGGCATGGCTCTTGACCGACACATGCGCCATGGCGCGCTTCAGCTCGTCCCGGCCGATGCCGTGCTTCGCCCGATAGGCGGACGCAAGCTGCGCGAAATTGCCCGGCGCCGATCCGACCACGCCGATCATGTCGAACGTGGTGCCGCGGGTGCGCACCGGCAACCCGCCATAGCCCGTATCCTTCAGCTTCTCGACGCCCACCGCCAGGGCGATGTCGGCCGCGCCCGAAGCGACGGCGTAAACCGCGCCCCGAAACGCCTCGGTCCCGCTGGCGCAATAATTCTCCACCTTCGTGACGGCCACATTGGGCAGGCGCAGCGCGATGGCCGCCGGTATGCCGGAAGGACCGATGTTCATCGCGTCGAACCCGACGGACAGCCAGGCGGCGTCGATCTGCGACGCCTCGATCCCGGCGTCGGTCATGGCTTCCAGATAGGCCTCGACCATCAACTGGTCGGCGTCATCCTCCCACCGCTCGCCGAAGCGCGCGCAGCCCATGCCCAATATGGCGACCTTGTCCCTGATACCATTTGCCATCGTCAATTGCTCCCGGCGGCAGGAACCGCCTTCCAGAAATATTTGATGAAACCGCTGCGCTGATCCCGGTCCTTGACCCGGAACATCATGCGCATCGGCGCGCCCACTTCGATCGCTTCGGGATCGGCGTCGGTGAATTCGGCCATCATGCGGCCGCCGCCCTCAAATTCGATCATGCCGTAATAGCCGGGCGGATCGGGCGTGTAGGTCAGGTTGTCCGCCGTGAAGGTCAGGATCTTCGCGGGCCGGTCAGCCAGGGGATAATCCTCCTGCGTGCCGACGGCGGCGTCATTCTGGTTGACGCTGATTTCGGACCGGGGGAACTGGATCGTCCCGGTGCGGGTGCAGCGCCCGCCGACCAGCGCCATGACCGCCTTGCGATTGCGGTACAGCGCCGTCAGCACCGGCTTCTGCTCAAATTCGGCGCGCTTGCCGAGTTCGAGTTGCAGATGGCCCGCAAAGGCCAGATATTTCATATAATTGCTTTCCGGGCAGGAACGCGCCAGCGATGCCGACACGCCGCCCGACGACCGGCGGTCGGCGATGGCGGGCGTCGTTTCCAGCAGGATCGCGTCGGCACCCTGTCCGAAGCCGACGACCAGCAGCTTCTCGCCCGGCCCGGCGCTTTCCAACGCATGGGCCAGCAGCAGCAGCGGTTGCGCCGTCCCGGCATGGCCCAGTACGGCCGACAGGTCGTCCACCACCGCTTCGGCCCGAATTCCGGCCTTTTTCGCAAGGGACGCGGCCGCGCCCTTTCCGGGAATGGCGGCGATGAAGCGGGAAATGTCGCCAGCCGCCACCTCATTTGCCTCCAGCACCCCGGCAACCGCCTCATGCGCCAGTTTGCCGTGACCTTCTTCGCGAATCCAGCGGCTCTCCCAGCCATAGTCGAACTCGGCTCCGCTCGGCCGGAAATGGTCGATGAAGTCGACCGAGACGCTGTGCGTGCCGATCAGCCGGGCGATGCCGTCCTCCGCCGTCAGCAGCAGGCCCGCCGCCGCGTCGCCGTTGACGAGTTCATCCTCCGACGCGGGCCGGGCGCGCCGCTTTTCCGACGCCAGGGCCAGCACCGGGCCTGCCGCGGCGGCATGGAACGCCTGGATGAGCATCGTCGTCCCGGCCTTCTGACTGCCGCCGCAATCCAGCGTCCCGACCGCATCGGACAGGTTCAGCGCTTCCTTGACGATCCCGGCATTCTGGCGGTCGGCGAAGGGAAGGCTGGTGGACGCCAGCAGCACCGTGGCCACTTCGGCGGAGGAATGATCGCGCAGACAATCCCGCGCAGCCTCCACCGCCATGGTGACGGAATCCTCGTCCCAGTTGGCGATGGCCCGCTCGCCCTTGGCCAGGCCCTTCAGGCCCGGCGCGAACCAGCGATTGGCCTGATAGACGGCATCCCGTTGAAGGCGGCGGCGCGGCACATAGGCGCCGAAGGATTTTATGCCAGGCATGTTCAGTTTTCCTCGAATTCGACATAGCCATTGTTGAGCGCAAGCACATTCCGGCCCGGAACGTCGGCCTGGAAAGCGGCCCTCCCCGGCCCTTCCCGCCAGACCGACACGCGGATCGCGTCGCCCGGAAAGGTCGGCGCGGTGAAGCGGCAATCGAGACGCTTCAGCCGGCTGGAATCATTGCCGCAAAGCAGCTTCAGCACCGCCCTGCCCGCCACGCCGAAGGTGCACAGGCCATGCAATATCGGTCGCGGAAGTCCGGCTTCAGCCGCGACGGCAGGGTCCAGGTGCAAGGGATTGTAATCGCCCGACAGCCGATAGAGCAGCGCCTGTTCTGGCCGGGTCTGCATGGTCGCGGTCGCGTCGCACGGCCGTTCGGGTATCGGATGGGGCGGAATGGGCTGGCCGCCCGGCCCGCCGCAACCACCGTCGCCGCGCAGGAAGGACACCTGGCGGACCGTCGCCAGCAGCAGGTTCGCGTTGTCGTAGATGCGGCGGCTGGCATAGAGCAGCGCGCCCTTGTCCGCCCCCTTGTCGACGATCATGTCGATGGTGGTTTCGCCGCGCAATTCCCCCTCGACGGGAAGGGGCGCGTGCAGGGTGACGGACTGTTCCCCATGCAGCAGCCGCTTCCAATCGATGCCGTAGGACGGCTCCTTCTGCCAGAAACCGGGATAGGCCAGGACGACCGGCATGGTCGGCAACGCCTGCAACCCGTCCTCATAGACGAAGGGAAGTTCGGAACGATCGTCGGGATCATGCCCGGCGCCTACGCCCAGGGCATAGAGGATCGTGTCCCGCCGGGTCAGATTATGATGCGTGATCCTGGGCGGCAGGCCCAGAAGGTAAGCGGGGTCGATCGTCATCGGCTGGCGCCATTCACTTGGGGTCTCTCCTAAACATCGATGGACGCCGATGCGCTGGCGCATCGCGGTCCGACTCCCGGCGGTTCAAGCTACTGATTTCCTATCCCACCACTTGGCATAATTCAATAGAGAGAATAATAATATTCTCCATCAGGAATATCATTGGCCTTTTTTGTGCATTGCGGGCAGGTTAAGAGGGCCGTGCTTGGCGTCAGACAGGGGGAGTGCGATATGGCGGTCGGATCAGTTGTGAATGCCATCGCGATCCTGCGCCACCTGGCCATGGCGGACCCGCAGGGCGTCAACGGCATCGCCCGCGCCGTCGGCATCAGCCCCAGTTCCTGCTTCAACATATTGAAGACGCTGGTGGCGGAGGAATTCGTCGAATTCGATTCGCGCACCAAGCTCTACGGGATCGGCATGGCGCCCTATCGCCTCTTCGCCCCGGATGAAGACATCGCGGCATGGCAGGGCGGGGTCGTCGAACAGTTGGAGATACTGGCCCGCGAATTTTCCGTGTCGGGCGGCCTGTGGCAGGTACGAGCGGGGCGAATCGTGCTGATCGAAGCGGTCGAAAACGCCCTTTCGACGCGCATCCATCTGAGCGTGGGGCAGCGCCTGCCCATCCATATCGGCGCGATGGGGCGGTGCATCGCCGCCCATGAAGGCCTCTCGCGGACGGAGGTCAGCCAGGCGATCGAGGAATTGCGCTGGCAAGACCCGCCCACGGTCGACCGGTTCCTGGCGGACATGAAGCTTGCGAAGATCAACGGATGGGCGGCGGACGAAGGCAATTTCCTTCGCGGCGTCACCACCGTCGCCTCCATCATTCCGGATCGCAGGGGCGATATCCGCTTCTGCGTGACGGCGACCCTGTTCAGCGGTCAATATGACGCCGACACGCTCGAAACGATCGGCTCCCGCCTGTCAGCCCTGGCCGCCGACGCGCATGGAAAGCTCCACTGATCCTGGGGTGAGCGACATTCGGAATGAAAATTCCTCCCTACGCGCAGCGTGGGGAGGGGGACCGTCGGCGCAGCCGATGGTGGAGGGGAAAATCGGAGGTCGCGCCCCTTCCCCTCCACCACGCTTCGCGCGGTCCCCCTCCCCATCTCTCGATGGGGAGGATTAAGAAGCCTACACCCGCTCAATGATAATGGCAGGCGCCATGCCCCCGGCCGCGCACATGGTGATCAGCCCGCGCTTGAGGTCGCGACGCTCCAACTCATCGAGCACGGTGCCGATCAGGATCGACCCGGTCGCGCCGATGGGATGGCCCAGCGCAATCGCGCCGCCATTGACGTTCACCTTGTCGCGGTCCAGCCGCAGGTCGCGGATGAATTTCTCCGTGACGACGGCGAAGGCTTCGTTGACTTCCCAAAGATCGATGTCCTCGATCTTCAATCCGGCCTTGGCCAGTACCTTCTTCGCGGCGGGCACCGGGGCGTTCAGCATCAGCGTCGGGCTGTCGCCGATATTGGCCGTGGCGACGATCCGCGCCCGCGGTTTCCAGCCTTGCCGGGCCGCATAGTCCGGAGAACTGAGGAGAAGCGCCGCCGCGCCGTCCACGACGCCGGAAGAATTGCCCGCATGATGGACATGCTCGATCTTCAGGTCGGGATAGACGGCGTTGATCAGTCCGCGATAGGTCGTGCCGCTCTCATCCAGGGCGAAATCCGCCAGCGCATCGAATGAGGGCTTCAGGCCCGCAAGCCCTTCCGCCGTGGTCTGGGGCCGGGGGAACTCGTCCTTGTCGAGCGCCACCGATCCATCTTCCCGGTGAACGGCGATGACGCTGCGGTCGAAGCGGCCTTCGCTCATCGCCCGCGCCGCCTTCTGCTGGCTGTCCAGGGCGAGCGCGTCGACATCGGCTCGCGTAATCCCTTCAAGGGTCGCGATCGCATCGGCGCAGACGCCCTGATGGGATTGCGGGTGACGGGCGCGCAGGCGCAGATTGCCCGCATCCATCATGGTCGGCGGCGCGCCGCGCGCGGCATCCTGCCGGGCCATGGTCGCGGTGAGCGACATCATCTCGGTCCCGCCCGCGATGATAAGGTCCTCCAGCCCGGACTTGATCATGCCCGCCGCCAGACTGACGGTGGATATGCCCGAACCGCAGAAGCGGTCCAGCGTCACGCCGCTCGCCCGCACGTCATAACCGGCGTCCAACGCCGCCATCCGCGCCATGTCGCCGCCCTGCGGTCCCCTTTGCGCGCTGGTTCCCCAGATGATGTCGTCGACTTCCTCCGTGCGGATCGCGTTGCGCTCCGCCAGGGCCTTGAGCGTGGCGGCGGCCAGATGCTGCGGATGCATGTCCGCCAGCGCGCCCTTGCCCACCTTGCCGATCCCGCGCGGCGTGCGCACGGCATCCACTATGTAAACTTCGCTCATCGGCGACTCCTGCAATATTGAAATTCGTCCAAAAGCCGCAATTAACGCGGCGCCATCCGGATGCCGCCGTCCAACCGCACATCCTCGCCGTTGAAATAGCTGTTCCGGCACATCTCAACGGCCAGGCTCGCATATTCCTCCGGATTGCCGAGGCGCTTGGGGAACGGCACGCTGGCCGCCAGCGCCGCCTTCACTTCCTCCGGCGCCCTGTTCATCAGGGGCGTGTTGAAGATGCCCGGCAGGATCGTGTTCACGCGAATGCCTTCGCTCATCAGGTCGCGGGCGACCGGAAGGGTCAGGCCGACGACGCCGCTCTTGGATGCCGCATAGGCCGCCTGACCCATCTGGCCGTCCTCCGCCGCCACCGACGCCGTGTTGACGATGACGCCCCGCGCACCATCCTCCATCGGATCGAGCGTGAGCATGCCCGCCGCCGACTTCGCGATGCAGCGGAAGGTGCCGATCAGATTGATCTGGATGATCCGTTCGAACGCATCCAGCGGGAAATGCTGAATTTCTCCGGTGGTCTTGGAACGGGAAGCGGTCTTGATCGCATTGCCCGTACCGGCGCAGTTGATGAGGATCCTCTCCTGCCCATGCGCTTCCCGCGCCTTGGCGAAGGCCGCCTCGATCGATTCATCGCTCGACACGTCGGCCTTGCAGAAGATGCCGCCAATCTCACGGGCGACAGCCTCGCCGCTTTCCTCATTCAGGTCGAACAGAGCGACCTCCACCCCATGGGCCGACAGGGCGCGAGCAGTCGCCGCGCCCAGTCCGCTTGCGCCCCCCGTCACGACGGCGGAAAGACCTTCGAGTTTCATATATCAGTCCTCTTTGCTGGCCGGGACGAAAATCGGGCGCAGCCCATTTCCCGGCATATTTGATGAATTTCGGGGCGCAAGCGCCGCCATTACGATAACGGCGCGGCCCCCTCCAGCAGCACCACGGTCACCCTGATGCCGTCCAGATGGGCCATGCCCGACACCTGTTCGAAATCCTCCGGCCGCGCCGACGCAAGCAGGTTGATATTCGCGCCCGGAAGCTCCGTGGCGCGGCGCCAACCGCCCTGATGTCCCCATCCATGCGGATAGTTGACCGAACCGCGCACCACATCGTCGCTGATCTCCGCCTCCACCTCCAGCGTGGCGACGGGGGTGGCTATGCGCACCCTGGCTCCGTTGGCGATTTGGCGGTCGCGGGCATCGTCGGGATGCATCAGCAGGGTCGGCTTATCGGAGCGGACCAGCCGCTCGACATTATGCATCCAACTGTTGAGCGAGCCGAGCTTGCGGCGGCCGAACAGATAGAGCGCGTCGCCATCGTCCTGCGCCGCCTCCGCCAGCAGCCGTTGCAATTCGGCGTCGGTGACATCATGCCACAACCGCGCGCGTCCATCCTCCGTCCGCACCCGCGACCAGGAGGCGGCGGCGTCCACCCGCTCCGCGACCCTGGCGCCATGGGGAAATTCCTCGCGCAGCCGGGCGACCGATAGGCCCTCCGGATTGCGGCCGAACTTGTCGCCATAGGCGCCCATGCGGAACATGGCGTCGACCGCCTGCATCAGCCCCGGACGCGGCCTTTCCTCCGTGCCGAGCGCCGCGAACAGACTGGGCCTGCCCATCCGTTCCAATATTTCGTCATAGATATCATATTCCAGCCGCGCCTCGCCCTGCGGCTCGATCACTGGGGGCGTATATTGCACCCAAGGGCGCGTGGCGTTCGTGACCCAGAGGTCGGTCAAATCCTCCCGCTCATAGAAGGTCATCGCCGGCAGGATATAGTCGGCATGCCGCGACGTTTCGGTCATGTAGAAGTCGATGGAGACGAGCAGTTCCAGTTGCTCCAGCGCGGCGGCCGTCTTGTCCCCTTCCGGGTAGGAATGGACGGGATTGCCGGAATCCACGAACAGGGCCTTCATCTGGCCCTCCCCCGGCGTGGTGATCTCGTCGGCCAGCGTGCCGCCGGGCGTATAGCTCAGGATCAGCGGGAAATTGCCGATGCGCGACCGCTGGGCGCCATAGGGCGGAAAGGACGTCGGCGCGTCGGGGTTCGCGATGGGCGAAAGGCCCGTCACCCATCCGCCCGCCACGCCGAACCGGCCCGCCACGACATTGAGCGATTCGATCAATATATTGGTCAGCGTCGAATAACGGCCGCGATTGGTGCCCACCCGGCCATAGCAGGCTGATGTGCGCGCCCGCACGAAGCGTTCCGCCAGATCGCGGATCGCATCCGCCGCGACACCGCAGCGTTCGGCGGCTATTTCAGGCGTGATCGGGCGCAGCGCATCGCGCAATTGGGTCCAGCCGGCGGTGCGGCCGTCCAGCACCTCGCGGGCCTCCAGACCCTGCGCGAAGATATGGTTCAGCATGGCGGCGAGCAGCCAGGCGTCGCTGTCCGGGCGGACGGCGACATGCTCGAACCGCCTGGCCGTCTCGGTCCGGCGGGGGTCGACGACGACCACCCCGCCCCGCTCATGGATCGCCTGCAATTTATGCAGCGCCCGCGGTTCGGAGATGATCGACATGTGCGAAACCATCGGATTCGCGCCGAGCAGGATCAGGAAATCGCATTCCTCCAGGTCCGGGAAGGTCCAATGCACCGGGCTGCCGAACAGCAGTTCCTGCGCCAGATTCTTCGCGCCCGTGTCGACATGCAGCGCGTTGAATATCTTCGCCGGTCCCAGCGCGCGCCCGAACGCGCTGGCATAACCATAATGCAACGTGGCAAAGGAGGCGGGGTTGCCGGCATAGACGCCGACCGCCCCGCCCCCATCCCGATCGACTATCGTCTTCAGACGCGCCGTAATGTCGGTCAGCGCTTCATCCCAGCCAACAGGCACGAATTCGCCGGGAGCGCCGGTCCGTTTCAGCGGCGTCAGGACGCGGTCGGGATCATAGGTGATGGAGACCATGCCCGGTCCCTTGACGCACAAATGGCCTTCGGAGACGGGATGGGCGCGGTCGGGGCCGACCTTGACGATCCGCCCTTCCCTGACCTCCGCCACCAGCCCGCATTGCGCCTCGCACAGGCGGCAATAGGTGAAGTGGGAGCCGTCCGCCCCCGTCGCCAAAGCTTGGGCCATAGTCGACCTCCTCCCGTCAGCGGAGCGGGAATTCGCCGCTCCGCCTGCCTGCGGTCATTTGTCGCGCGCGAGCCAGAAGAACATCTTGGGCTGGCCCTTCAGGTCGCCCAGGCCCAGCACCAGATCGTCGTTGACCTTGCGGAAATAGTCCATCAGCGGCCGGTCGTCATAGATGATGGTCGACTGAACCTTGCCCTCATAGGCGATCTCGCGCAGGCGCGCCTCGCCCCAATCCGGCCATGCGAAGATCGTGCCGTCTTCCTTCGTCCGCAGCATCGGTTCGCAATGCTCTTCCGAATTGAAGCGCTTGCCGTAGAAATTGCCGGTGTCGCGGTCGCTAAACGTGCCGCCGCGCCATTGTCCGAACATGAATTCGTTGGTCGTCGGCTCCAGTTCGGCGAACATCGCCTTCAGGCTCTTGTAATCGGCATGCTCGCCATTGGCGACCATGCTCGCCAGCCGTTCCTGAACGCTGACACCCGTTTCCGCTTCACTCATGCTATTCTCCTTTCGGATGCGGCGTTCCGCCGCGCCGACACATTCAATTCACAGAGCAATATCGCTTCATCGCTTCGACCACTTCGCCGAACCGGCCTTCGATCCTTGTGCGGTTCGCAACCCGCTCGTCCGGCCCCAGCGGGGACTGATCGTAGAGGATCGTGTAGACGATCTCGCTCGCGCCGCCCTCGGCCTGCTCGCAGGCGAGCGTGCCGTGATAGTGGAGCGCGGCCATCGGCCCCGCCGTCTGCGAATAAGTATAGCTGCGCGATGTCGCGCCCACCAGCGGCTCCACGATGGCCCCAGCGATGATGCGGACGCTTCCCGCCCCGCCGTCACCGGAAAGCGGCGCGCATTCGACGCCCAGAAATGTGCCCAGATCGAAAAATCCGCCGATCAGTCCCCATACCGCGTCGGGCGAACGCGCCACCGTTGCGCGCACTTCAATGACCGCAAAGTCTCCGCTCATAATCGCTTCGCCCATCGCCAATATCCGTTCCCTGTAACTTTGTGACCGACAATATTCAGATCAGGCGTCCCGCCTTTTCCCAGAAGGGCGCGCGCAGCTTGCGTTTGAATATCTTGCCCGAATCCTCACGCGGCAGGTCGTCGGCCAGTTCGAAACGCCGTGGAATCTTGTAGCTCGCAATTTCCTTGCGCAGCGCCTCCGCCAGGCCTTCCGGCGTCAGCGCCTGCCCTTCCACGGGCTGGACGACGGCCATCACCGATTCGCCATATTCCTCGTCGGGAATGCCGAACACGGCGGAATCCCGCACGCCGGGCACGCGGGCGAGCGCGGCCTCGATCTCCGCCGGGTAGATGTTTACCCCGCCGGATATGATCATGTCGTTCGACCGGTCGCAGATGAAGAGATAGCCGTCCTCGTCGATATAACCGACGTCGCCGGTGGCGATCAGGCCGCCGCGATCGACCGACCGCCGCTTCTCCTCATCCCCCTGATAGCTGAAATCGGAAGCGGTCGGGAAACCGCAGACCAGTTCGCCGATCTCGCCCGGCGGCAGGACGCGGCCCTGCGCGTCGCATATCTTCATCACCGCGCCCGGAAGCGCCCGGCCGACCGTGCCCGGACGTTCCAGCCATTCCTGCGACGTGCAGATGGCGATCGCCCGCACTTCCGTACTGCCGTAGAATTCCCGGATGATCGGACCCCACCATTCGATCATCTGCCGCTTGACATGCTGCGGACAGGGCGCGGCGGCATGGACCACGAAGCGCAGCGAACTCACGTCATACCGTTCGCGAACCTCCGCCGGAAGCTGAAGCAACCGGTTGAACATGATCGGCGCCAGATAGATGTGCGTGACCCGCCATTTTTCGATCAGGGCCAGCAACTCTTCCGGATCGAAGCGAGGCTGCAATATGACGGACGCGCCGATCTGCACGGAAAACAGCGCCTGGGCGTTGGGCGCCGAATGATACATGGGCGCGGCGACCAGGCTGACGATGCCGGGTTCCGCCGCATCCAGCCCATAGGCGCCGCCGATGATCGCGTTGGTGATCTCGGCCTGCTCGGCCGTCGCCCTGGTGCGGCGCACGCCCTTGGGATTGCCGGTCGTGCCCGACGTGTAGATGATCGTGCCCGGCGACGTCACCGCCGTCTGGACCGGCGCGAAGCCCGCAAGCCAGCTATCCCACCGGAGCGCATCCGCAGCCGGAGGGGCGAAGTCGCCCAGATGATAGGCGGCGACGATCTCCGGCGGCGTGTCGACGATGATCACCGGCACCGTAGCGGGGATCGCTTCGGCCAGCCGGGCATGGAGGTCAGCGTGGATGATCACCGCCTTGGCCCCGCAATCGTTGATCACATAGGCGGCTTCCGCCACGCTGAAATGCCAGTTCACCGCGACGGGACAGGCGCCCAGCAGTCCCACCGCGAAACTGGCCTCCAGGAACGCGATGTCGTTGCGCAGGATCAACGCAACCGTATCCTCCACATCGACGCCCAGCGATTTCAATCCCGCCGCCGCTTGCGCGGCACGCACCAGCATCGCTTGCTGCGAAATCGAACGATCGCCGCTGACGATTTCACTTGCCATCACATAGCTCTCCGACTTGCCCTCTTTCGGGGCGCATTCATGCTCAGAACGTAATCACGGTGCGCAGCGCGGCGCCACCTTCCATGTCCTTGAAGGCTTCGTTCAACTGGTCCAGAGGACGCCTCGCGCTGATCATGCTGTCAAGGTCGAGCCTGCCCTGGCGATACAGGTCCAGATAGAAGGGAACGTCCAGCTTGAACCGGTTGGAGCCCATCAGCGAACCCGTGATGCTCTTTTCGCCCAGAAAACCACGCGCCTCAATCTCGACCTTCTGTCCGGCCGGAATCGCGCCCACCAGAACGGCGGTGCCGCGAGGGCCAAGCGCCGAGAAGCACTGGCAGAGCAGATGGGTGTTCCCCACCGCATCGAACGCATAGTCGACGCCGCCGCACTTTTCGCGGATCGTGGCGACCGGATCGGCCTTGGACGAATCGATGACGTCGGTCGCGCCGAACGACTTCGCCTGTTCCAGCTTGCTTTCCATGATATCGACGGCGAAAATCTCGCGCGCGCCGGCGATCCGGGCGCCCTGGATGATCGACGCGCCGATGCCGCCGCAGCCGAAGACGGCGACCCGCCCGCCCGGCTTGATCTGCGCGGTGTTGAGCGCCGCGCCCACGCCGGTCAGCACGGCGCATCCGATCAGTGCGGCGCGATCCAGCGGGATGTCCTTGTCGATCTTGACCACTGCGCGTTCCGGCAGCAGCATCAGTTCGGAAAAGCCGCCCAGGTCGGTGAAGGGAATCAGCTTCCCGCCCTCGCCCTTCAGACGCGGCGGCGCGCCCTTGGGCCGCCGCGCGGCCGGTCCCATGCGATCGAGGCAAAGATGCGGACGGCCAACCAGGCACTGCTGGCACGTACCGCAATAAATGGTGTTGCAGACCACGACATGGTCGCCGGCCTCAATGCCCCTGACGGCCTTCCCGACCTTTTCGACGACGCCCGCCGCTTCGTGACCCATCACCGTGGGGACAGGGAAATGGGGCATGGCCCCCTGTTTGAAATGAAGGTCGCTATGGCAGACGCCGCAGGCAGCAGTCCGGACCAGCACTTCATTGTCAGCGGGTTCGTCAACCTCGATCGTCTCGATCGACACTTCGCCGCCATATTCGCGAAGCACCGCCGCGCGAGCCTGATAACCCATTATATTCTCTCCTTTGCCTGCTCAAACCCGACGGTCGTTCCCAGAGCGTCCTTCGGGTCGAGCACGATCGATCCATTGGCGGCGCGGCGATAGGGAAGCCCCAGATCCCGCAAAAATGCTTCCGCGGCGGCAAGATCGGCGACATGGAACGCCATGCCGAAAACGCCGTCGCCAAATCCGCCCAGTTCGGGCGAGTCGATCGGAACCAGCTCCACGATCGTGTCGTCGCCCACCTGGAAGGCGCTGCGCCCGTCGCTCCAGCCGGTCGGAACCTCCACCCCGCTCATCAGCCGCCGATAGGTGTCGGCCGCCGCGGCGACATCGCGCACCGCCGTCGTGATGGTCATCTGACCCGTCAGGCCCAGCGGATGCTGATCGCGCCAATAGGCGGACGACCAGAAGGGCTGGGCGCGCGGATCGATGGTATATTCCGGGATCAGGCGGGCGAACTCGATGATGCCGTGGGTGTCGGCAGGATGAGTCCAGAAATATTTGATCGCGCCGACATGCTCGATATCCTCGACAGTGCGGCCTGTGACGTCGGACATGCGGACGCCCTGCGCCCGGCAGGCCTCGAACGCGGCTTCCAGGCTGTCGACATACCATGCGATGGAATGAAGCCGGTTGCCGTAACGGGCCTTGAACCGCGCAAGGGGCGACCGCTCGACGCCCGGAAGACCGGCGGCGATCTGGACGGGTTCGACCACCAGATCGCTGATCGCCAGCAGGGACGCGTCCCGGAACGCTTCGGGCATCAGGGCTCGATAGAAGCGGCAGGGCGCGAAGATGCGGTTATACCACAGATCGGCGTCGTTCAGATCTTCCACGACCTGGGTCAAATGAAACAGTTTGCCGATCTTGAACACCGCACTCTCCCACTGTTTTTATATTGCGAACCGAAGACCCGCCCGGATGCGCGACATGCGGCGCGCTCCTGCTCGCTCCACTATATGGCAGCATAATTTAGAGTCAATGATGATTCCAGAATCTATTTTCGGCCATGGGCGGAGAGGCGGCGCCGCGGGCAGCATCAAGCCGTTATAATAGCTGGATTTATGACATCTTCGTTTCGATCATGCAAGCATCCCGTCCGAATCCGCCTCCACATCCGGGTTGATTATTTTTCCATAAGGGGACATTGATGATCCTAGATTGACGGCAAAAGTCCGCGTCGAAATGCGGTCGCGAAAGATTGGGAGCAGGAGCGATGATCAACGCCGGGGGCGAACCAACTTCATCATCCGGCCCGTGGCTGCGGATCGGCACCGAAAGACGTCCGGTCGACCGGATCCGGGAACAGGGGTTGAGGGGCGCGGCCGCGTTGCGATCGCTGGGCGTTTCAAGTGGCGACGCGGTGGCGACGTTGCTGAAGAATGATTTCCCCTTCATCGAACTGTCGCTGGCCGCGCAGCATATCGGCGCCTATCTGACGCCGATCAACTGGCATAATTCAGCCCCCGAACTCGAATATATATTGGTCAATTCGCAGGCCCGGTTCCTTCTGGCCCATATGGACCTGCTCGACGCGCCGGGCCTGTCGCTTCCGCCGAACCTCCACCTCGCGACATGCGCGTCCGCCGGGACGGAGCCGGGTCCGCATCCGGTTCATGGCGGCGTCGGCGACTGGTCCGAATGGATCGCCCGGTTCGCGCCGGACCAGTCCCTCCCGGTACCGCCGGTCGGATCAATGATCTATACGTCCGGCACGACCGGGCGGCCGAAGGCGGTCAGGCGCGCCCCGCCCACGCCGGAGGAGGCGAGGGCCAATTTCGCCCATTATGCCCATGTCTACGGCGCCGGTCCCTTCCTAGACCGGGGCGAGGCCATGGTCGCCATGGCGCCCGGACCGCTTTACCATGCGGCCCCCAACGCCTGGTCCAACTTCTTCCTGCGCTGCGACGCCAGCGTGGTGATAGAGACCAAGTTCGACGCGGAACGGCTGCTGGCGACGATCGAGGCGGAGCGGGTCACGCATCTGCTGGTCGTGCCGACCATGTTCGCCCTGCTCCTCCAGCTTCCGGAGGACGTGCGCAAGCGATACGACATGTCCAGTCTCCGCTTCGTCATGCATGGCGCGGCGCCGTGTGCGCCCCATCTGAAGAAGGCGATGATCGACTGGTGGGGGCCGGTCATCTTCGAACATTATGGCGGCACGGAAACCGGCGCCCTGACCTTCTGCGGGTCGGAGGAATGGCTGTCCCACCCCGGAACGGTGGGGCGCGTCCTGGACGACGCCCGCGTGGCGGTGCTCGATGCCGCCGGACAGCAATGCCCGGCCGGCAGCACGGGCCAGATCTACGGACGGCGGATGCTTTTCCCCGATTTCACCTATGTGGGCGACGATGAAAAGCGGCGCGGTTCGGAACGCGGCGGCCTGATCACGCTCGGCGACGTGGGGCATATGGATGAGGATGGCTATCTCTACCTGACCGGCCGCAATTCCGACGTCATCATTTCGGGCGGCGTCAATATCTATCCGGCGGAAATCGAAGCCGCGATCATGGCGATTCCCGGCGTGGTCGATTGCGCGGTCATCGGCATTCCCGACGACGCATTCGGCGAAAGCGTCGCCGCGATCATCCAGCCCGACGCCTCGGCGCGGCTCGACCCCGACGAATTGAAGCAGATATTGAGGACGAAGATCGCCGGGTACAAGGTGCCCAAGACCTTCGTCTTCCAGTCGGACATGCCCAGGGAAGATTCGGGCAAGGTGTTCAAGGGCAAGCTGCGCGAACCCTATTGGCGCAACGCCGCGCGCCAGATTTGAACGCTCCACGGCCGCGCGCCCCCGGCGCCGAGTTGCCAATATATCAGAAAGAAGCTAGCGAGATTCGCCAGGAAAATACAGCGGTCACCCAAGTGCAAGATACCATAGACGCCAAGAAAAAACCTCCCGCGAAGGCGGGGGGCCCTGGTACGCGGGGGCCTCATACCGTCCGGCGCGAAATCACCCGGCAGCGGGTTTTCGAAGCCGCCATTGATTGCCTCCATGAAACCGGATATGCGGGCGCCAGCACCCTGGCCGTGGCCAGGCGGGCGGGCGTCAGCCGCGGCGCGTTGATGAAGCAGTTCCCGACCAAGGCGACGCTGTTCGCCGATCTGGTGGAGCATTTCCTGGACCAGATGCGGGAAGAGACGCTGAATCATATCCGCAAATTCCCCGCGGGCCTGCCGCGCATCATGGCGCGGGTGGATTATGCCTGGGAACTTTACAAAAAGCCCAAGGCGCTCGCGATCGTGGAGGTGATGCTCGGCGCGCGCGGCGACCCGGAATTGTCGGAGCGGTTGGCGCAGGTGGGCCGCACCCGTCAGATCATCGAACAGCATCTGCTGGGCGAGGAATTCAGGCAGATGGGCCTGACCGATCGCCGGGCGGCGGGCTATGCCATAATGCAGATGGCGGCCGCCGTGCGCGGCCTCGCGCTGGAGCGGCTTCTCAATCGCGACAGCCAATCGGTCGATGCGGCCTTCGCCTTGCAGAAGCAGCAGACCGAAGAATTTTTCCGCGCCCTCATCAAGGCTTCCGGCAAAGCGGAAAGCTGATCGCCTGCCTTTTCAAGGTTGAAGCGCGGCATGCTCTTGCGTGATCAGGAGCTAATCCGGGCGTTGGAACTGGGTAGCTGCCTGCGCAGGAACACAACCCCCGCCCCCCCCCCGTCATGCTGAACTTGTTTCAGCATCCATTTCTCCCCATGCGACCAAGGCGCATGAAGGCACGATAGATGCTGAAACAAGTTCAGCATGACCTATGTATTGGAAAGGGTTCCGGTCCATCCCGCGACGGACCGGAACCTGCGTGTCACTTGCCCTTCTTGACGTCCTTGACCCGCGCCGAGGCGAAGCGGCTGGCGAAATCGTCCAGGTCCAGCGTGAATTCATCGGCGGCGATGAATTCGGCATCCGACGCCTTGGGCTTTTCCGCCGCCTTGTAGAAG
>NZ_JFHR01000075.1 GCF_000722875.1 Sphingobium chlorophenolicum
GCGGGCGTGGGGGCGATGCGCTGGGCGGCTTCGCGACGTTCGAGCTGACGGGATCGTCGACCCTGCTGGACGCGGGCGACATCGGCGTGCTGGCCGAAGCGCTGGGCGGCGCGGGCGGGCAGGGCGGCGTGAACGGCGGCGCGGGACTTGCGGGCGCGGATGGCGGCGATGCGGGCGGCGGCACGGCGCTGTTCGACCTCAGCACGGGCGCGAGCGCGATGACGGGCGATGCCTTGCGGGTCAGCGGCGATGCGGTGGGAGGCAACGGTGCGCTTGGCACGGCGGGGCCGGTCGGGGGCAATGGCGGCGCGGGCGGCAATGCTGTCGCGGGATCGGCAACCTTGCGGATCGACGGCGGGCATATGCGCTTCAGCAGCGGACTGCCCAGAGCGCCGGGATATGGCATCACGGCTGTCGGGCAGGGTGGATTTGGCGCGGACGGCAGTGCGGGCAGCAATGCCGGATTGAGCGGCGGGATCGGCGGTCGCGGCGGTAATGGGGCTGGCGGGGTCGCGGCGTTCGATGCCTTTGACGGCGATTATGCGCTGGGCGACATCAGCGTGCTGGCCGATGGGTTTGGCGGACTTGGCGGGGCCGGCGGGACCGGGCCGGGCGGTGCTTCGGCTGGAGGTGTGGCGGGCTTCGGCAGCGGCGGCACGGCCAGCTTCGGCAATGGCGACGGCGGTACGATGCTGCCGGGGGCGCAGCGGCTGATCGACTCGCTGTTCATGAGCGCGAGCGGTGATGCGAGCGGGCTCGTTCAATTTGCCGACGGCAGTACGGCGGCGGGTGGCGGGCTGCGCATCAACGGGTCGATGAGTCTGACCAGTATGGGCGCGCCGGTCGCGGGCTTTTCCGGCATTTCCGTCACGGCCAGCAATGGCGTGCAGGTTGGGGGGAGCGCTGACTTCACCAGTGAGGGGCCGCTTTCCTTCGCCTTTGCCGGAACGGGCGCCGTGGCGGTGGGCGGGGCGCTGACCGGGGTTTCGGGGACGGGCATCGACCTTAGCCATAGCGGGCGGCCGGTGGGCAGTTACAGCCTGTCCGCCGACAGCATATCCTTCACGACGCCGGGGAATGTGAGGCTGGTCTCGGCGGGCGCGATGCGGGCGGTGGGCGACCTGACGATCCTGAGCACGGGCGGGAATATCGATCTGGCGAGCGGCAGTTTGCTGGCTGTGGGGGGCGACGTGCGTCTCTTTGCTCAAGGCAGTCTCAACGGAACGGGCGCTGCCGTGCAGGCGGCGGGGACGGCGGCCATCGGGCTTGGCGGGGCAGGGGACATATTGCTGGGGGATCTGGCGTCCGGCACCTTGCTGGATCAGGTCGATGCGAACGGGAATTTGTTGGGGACGGGGGGCATTGCGATTGGCGGCGACTTCGCCGTTTCCGGCCGGCTGGACATCGGTGCGGGCAGCGGCACCCTTTCCGCCGCCGCCATCGATATCGGAACATTGGCTGCCGGGACGCAGCAACTGACTGTCTCCGGCGGGACGGTTCGGATCGGCAATGCGTTGATGAGCGGCGATCTGATCGTCAATTCCAGCCTGCTGCTGGGCAGTGGCGATATTGCCGGGCTGTTGCAGGTGCGGGCGGCTGCGCCCACGGGTCTGGCGCAGCTCATTGGCGCAGTTGCGGCCGGAGCCATTGACATCGATGCGGGCGCGATCACCAGCAGCGGCCTGACTGCGCGCAATGGCGACATTGTGCTGCGATCCGCCACGGACCTGGGGGTTACGGATGCGCGCGCATTTGGGGCGATCATCATGACCGCCGATGGCGGTGCGCTGACGATCGGCAATGCGGCGGCTGGCGGCAATCTGACCCTGACGGGTCTGGGGATCAGCGCATCCAGTCTGGCGGCTGGTGGGCAGAGTCTGTTGAATGCAGGCGTTGGCGATCTGGTCGTGAGCGATATCGCGTCGGTGGGGGCGATTACGGCCGATGGCGGAAGCGTCAGTCTGGGCGCGGCTGGGGCCATGACCATTGCGCAGGCCAATGCATCGTCCGGATCGCTGATATTGAATGCGGGGGGCGCGCTTTCCATTGTGGATGCGAGTGCTGCGGGCGACATGACGTTGGGCGGCGGGACCATATCGGCGGCGACGCTGTTCGCCGGTGGGTCGTTGACCGCTACGGCGGCGGGCAATGCCAGCTTCGGGAATGTGACTTCGCAGGCGGGCGACATCGTGCTGAATGCCGGGGGGGTGCTCGGCTTGTCCGCTTTGGTTGATGCGCGGGCGATCACCATCGGGTCGGGCGACATCGTCATTGGCGGGGCGGCGCGGGTCGGCAATCTGGCCGGGACGAGCCGCATCGCGTTCAATGCTGTGAACCTGCAGCAGTCTGCCTATGTCGGCGGCGGCGACGTGGCCGGGACTTACAGCCTTTCGGCGGCGGAACTTGGGCGGGTCGTGGCGGCCGATCTTGCCATCAACGCGGCTGCGCGGGGTGTTGCGGGATCGCCCGATATCATCGTGCAGGATCTGACCGTCGGCACGGCCAATCTGGCGAGCGGCGGGGTGCTGGCGATCGGCACCAGCGGTCATTTGCGGGTTCAGGGCGCGGTGCGGCTGACCGGGCGGTCGGGACAGGGCGGACTGGCGCTTGCGGCGGGGCAGGCGCTGGAGATCATCGCGGGGCCGGGTCTGATCGACATCAGCGACGGCAATGGGGGATTGGGCGGCGTGCTGACGCTCACCGGTCCTAACATCATTGCCGCGACCTTGTCGGCCATTGCGGATGTGGCGGCGGGGGGATCGCTTTATGGCCGGGAACTGCGTCTGGCGTTGAATGACGGGCTGGTGAACGATGCGGGCCTATTGCGCGCTGGCACCATCCGGGTGAATGCGGGCCAAAGATTCTTCATCCAGAATATGGGCGTTTCCAGCGCTATTTCGGATCGGCGCGGCTTTACCGCCGGTAATCTGGTGATCGATGCGCAGGGTGCGGGGCTTGAGATCGCCGTCAATGGGCAACTGGCCCTGTCGACCGGCGGCTTTGCGCAGGGGTTGGATACGATTCCGCTGGTCGCGGTCAACGGTTCCTATAATCCGGGGTCGAAGATCAATGGCTGCCTGATCGGCAATCCGGGCGCCTGCTTCGTTTCCGGTCTGGACAGCCGGGATACGTGGAACGGCGTGCTGGACCCGTCGGTGCAGGCCGGGCGCATCTTCACCCTGTCGCTGATCGAATTGCGCGACATCGTGGCGCAGGGATATCCGCCGCTGATCGACGAGCCGGTGACGGGCGCGGGCAATGAGGATTTGTGGGAACGGTCCTGCGGTGGTCCCGGCGCTCGGGCCTGCGATGCGCCCCAATAGATGGTCGCGGCCAAAACGGGATTGAAACAGCGGGTTGAACCCGTAGAGAGAAAAGCGCGGCGGACGCAGGGGAAAGCGTTCGAATCAGCCGGCACGGGGGCGTGGTGAATGGGGGGCGGTAAGGGCAGGGTGATCGGCAGGTCCGTTGGCGGGATGGCGTTGTTGGCCATGCTGCTGGGGGTGCTGTTGCTGTGCGGCTTGCCCGGCGGCGGATCGGGCGCGGCGGATGCCGCTTCGGCCGCCCGGACCTATACGGGCGTCGCCTCCTGCGCCGGGTCCACCTGCCATGGCCGGATGGAGGGCGACGGCAAGGTCGTTCGCCAGGACGAACTGATGCGCTGGCAGGAGCCTTCGACGCCGGGCGGAGCGCATAGCCGGGCCTTTGCCGTGCTGAACGGCAGGCGGGGGCAGCAGATCGCGGCGACTTTGGGGCTGGGCGACGCGGCTTCCGCGCCTGCCTGCCTTGGTTGCCATTCCACTCCGGCGGGGGTGCGTGGGGCGCGTTTCCTGGCGCAGGACGGCGTTGGCTGCGAAGCCTGCCATGGTCCGGCGAGCGGCTGGATCGCTTCGCATTATGCCGTGGGGGCGGGCCATGCCGCCAATGTCGCGGCGGGGATGACGCCGCTCGACCGGGCGCAGGCGCGGGCCTCGGTCTGTCTCGACTGCCATTTCGGCAGCGCGCGTGACGGGCAGTTTGTCGATCACCGGATCATGGCGGCGGGGCATCCGCGCATTTCCTTCGAACTGGACCTTTTCTCCTCGATGCAGGCGCATCATGACGAGGATGCGGACTATGCGCAGCGCAAGGGACGGACCGACAGTCTGAAGCTGTGGGCCGTGGGGCAGGCCATGGCGGTCGAGCGGGCGCTGACCCTCTATGCCGGGGCGAAGGGGACGGAAGGGGCCTTCCCCGAATTTTATTTCTTCGATTGTCAAAGCTGCCATCGCCGCATCTACGATCAGGCGGAACGCAGCAAGACGTGGGAAGCCAATCCAGGGCGGCCGATCCCGGCGGGCATGCCGCCCTTCAATGACGAGAATATGATCATGCTTTCGGCGGCGGCGCGGGTTGCCGCGCCGGGACTGGCGGGGCGGTTCGATGCCGACAGCCGCGCCTTCCATGCGGCGATTGCGCGGGACCGGACGGCGGCGGTCGCGGCGGCGGGCAGGCTGGCGGGCAGTGCGCGGGCCTTGGCCGACGCCTTTGCGGCGGGCGGGATGCAGGGCGATATGGCCTTCGCCATCGTGCGCGAGATTGCGGGAAGCGCCATATCGGCGCGCTTCACCGACTATGAAGGGTCGGTGCAGGCGGTGATGGCGGTCGACACGCTGCTGAACAGCATGGTCAAATCGGGCCGCGTGACCGTGGGCGCGGCGGCGGGGATCAGGGCCGACGTCAACCGCGCCTATGCGGCGGTGAAGGAGCCGAACAGCTATCGTCCCGCCGATTTCCGGTCCGCACTGGGCAGCGCGGCGCGCAGCATCGGAGCGCTGCAATGAGGGGACGGCATTTCCAGCTGGGCGCGCTGGCGGCGATTGCGGCGCTGATCCTGTCTTCCTGCGGCGGCGGCGGCGGCGGAGGGGGCGGCGGCACGCCGACGCCCGGCCCCACGACGCCTACGCCGACCAGCCTTTATACCGCGCCCGCGCAGGAATCGCTGACGGTGGCGGACGTGGAATCGGTCGTCGCCCATGCCGTGGCGGAGGCGCAGGCGCGGAGCCTGCCCGCTGTGATCGCCGTGACCGACCGGGTGGGCAATGTGCTGGCGGTGTTCCGCATGGCCGGAGCGCGGGCGAGCGCGACCACCAGCGCCGCGCCGAATGGCGATAATGTCGACGCGCAGAATCTGACCGTCCCGGCCGAGGCCGGGGCCATCGCCAAGGCGATTACCGGGGCCTATCTGTCGAGCGGCGGCAATGCCTTTTCCACCCGCACGGCGAGCATGATCGTGCAGCAGCATTTCCCGCCCGCGCCGACCACGGCTGGGCTGGAAAGCGGGCCGCTGTTCGGTGTGCAGTTCAGCCAGTTGCCCTGTTCGGATTTGTCGGCGCGTTTCCTTTCCTCCGGCGCGATGGCGATGATCGGGCCGAAGCGTTCGCCGCTGGGACTGGCGGCTGATCCGGGCGGGTTTCCGCTCTACAAAAATGGCGTGGTGGTTGGCGGCATCGGAGTGATGGCGGACGGGGTCTATGGGTCCGACGGCAATATCCTCGACGACGATAATGATCCTGAGGAATATATCGCGCTCGCCGGGACTTTGGGGTTCGAAGCGCCGGAGGGCGTCCGCGCCAATCGCATCACGGTGGACGGCACGTCGCTGCGCTATTCCGATGCGGCCTATTCCGGGCTGATGGCGTCGGGCGCGGTGAGCTTTGCCGCGATCAACGGCAGCGCGGGATCGCTGGTGGCGGTGCGCGGCTATTATGGCGATCCTGCGCCGATGATCCTGGCGGGGGTGGCCTATGGCACCGAAGCGTCGGGCGTGCGTCGGGCGCGAACCGCCGAATTTTCCAATAGCGACGCCTTCGTCCTGAGCGACGGGTCGGGCAATGACCGCTTTCCGATCCGCGCCGGGACCGATGCGGGCGACGTGGCGCAGCCGCTGACGGCGGCGGAGGCGACCGCGATCCTTGAGGAAGCCTTCACCGTCATGGGCCGGGCGCGGGCGCAGATACGCCAGCCGCTCGACAGCCGGGCGCAGGTGACGATCAGCCTGGTCGATACGCGGGGGCAGGCGCTGGGCATCGTCCGTTCGCCCGATGCGCCGATCTTCGGTACGGATGTGAGTTTGCAGAAGGCGCGGACGGCGGCCTTTTTCTCCGGCTCCCGTGCCGCTTCCGATCTGTTGGCGAGCAGCAGTGCCGATGTGGCGGCTTTCGTGGGGAAGGCGCGGACGTTCCTCAACGATTCCTCCGCGCTGACGGGCCGTTATGCTTTTGCCGACCGTGCCGTGGGCTTGCTGTCCCGGCCCTATTTTCCCGATGGCGAGGTGGGGCGGCCCAATGGGCCTTTCTCCCGGCCCATCGCGCAGTTCAATCCTTTCTCCACCGGGTTGCAATCGGCGTTGGTGGTGGGCGATCTTGCCGCGCATCTGGCCTATGTGACGGGCGTCAGCGCCACCGATACGCCGCAGCGTTGCTCGGCCGTGCCGACCGTCTCCGGCCAGAACCGGGTGCAGAACGGCATTCAGATATTCCCCGGTTCCGTGCCCATCTATCGCGGCAATGTGCTGGTCGGCGCGATCGGCGTGTCGGGTGATGGCATCGATCAGGACGATATGATCGGCTTCCTTGGCCTCAGCAATGCCGGGACGCGGGCGGGTGGGTTCGGCAATGCGCCTGCGGCGATGCGGTCGGATCAGATCGTTGTGGATCTGGGCAATGCGAATGTGCGGTTGCGTTATGTGAACTGCCCCTTTGCGCCGTTCCTGGACAGCGGGTCGCAAAATGTCTGCGCGGGGCTGTAGGGGATGGGGCTGACCGCGCTTCTGCCGTTGTTCGCGCTGGCCCAGCCCGGCGAGCCGGTCGCGCCGCCTCCGCCGGAAAACTGGCAGGAGATATTGGACGCGGATCGGCAGTCCATCGAAGGGCGCCGTCGTCCGGGCTATGAGGCGCCGCTGCCCGATGCGGTGACGCAGGACAATAAGGGCGCCGTGCGGGCGCCGCCGCCGGAGGCTTTTCCGACGGATCAGGTGCCGATCCCCGACCGCTGGCGGCTGATCGAGAGTCTGGGCCTGGTGAAGGAGCGCTGGTTCGATCCCTATGGCCAGAACACGCTGAAGGGCGACCGGCCGATCGACCGGGAAAAGGTGAAGTGGCTGCCGATCAAGGGCGAGGACTGGTTCTTCGTCGCCAATGCGGTCAGCGATACGGTGCTGGAGCCGCGCACCTTCCCGATCCCCGTGGGCGTGCAGACGACCGAGCATCCCGGCAGCATCGATGTGTTCGGCAAGGATGCGAGCGTCGTGTTCAGCCAGACCTTCATCGGCGGCGTGGCGCTGATCAAGGGGGCGACCGCCTTCAAGCCGCCGGAGATCGAATATCGGCTGACGCTGGCGCTCAACGTCAATCATGTGAATGTGCCCGAACGGCGCGTGCTGTTCGTGCAGCCGTCCAGGCCGTCGCATCGCACCGACCATTTCCTGGGGGTGCAGGAAGCCTTTGTCGACTATCACCTCGCCAATACGTCGGATCGTTATGATTTCCGGTCCGTGCGCGTGGGTATCCAGCCGTTCCAATCGGATTTTCGCGGCTTCCTGTTCAATGATCAGCAATTGGGAATCCGGCTGTTCGGCAATCGCGACAATAACCGGTTTCAGTTCAATCTGGCGGCTTTCTGGCGGCTGGAGAAGGATACCAATAGCGGGCTGAATTCCGTCGTGCAGTCGCCGCGCAACGATTGGGTGTTTCTTGCCAATCTCTATCGGCAGGATTTCCTGATACCCGGCCTGACCAGCCAGATCACCGCTGTTTACAATATGAACCGCGAGCAGCGGGACATCGAGATTGACGATAACGGTTTTCCGGTGCGTCCGGCGTTGCTGGGCGACTTGCGGGGGCGGGAATATGATGTCGTCTATCTGGGCTATAATGCCGATGGGCGGATCGGGCGGGTGAACCTGACGGCGTCGCTTTACGGTGCGCTGGGGGAGGACCGGAACAGCTTCTTCACGTCGAAGCCTGCGCAGATCCGCGCCTTTTTTGCCGCTGCGGAGGCGAGTGTCGACAAGGATTGGATGCGGTTTCGGTTATCGGGTCTTTATGCCAGCGGCGATGGCGACCCCTATGACAATCGCGAGAACGGGTTTGACGCGATATTCGAAAATCCCGTCTTTGCGGGGGCGGACACCAGTTACTGGATCAGGCAGACCATTCCCTTTGCGGGTGGCGGGCGCGTGATCGGGATCAATGGGCGCAACGGTATATTGAATTCGCTGCGTTCGTCGAAGGAGCAGGGGCAGTCGAACTTCAACAATCCCGGCACGATGCTGTTGGGCGCGGGGGCGGATTTCGACCTGATGCCGGAACTGCGAGTTTCCGCCAACGCCAATCATCTCTGGTTCCAGAATACGGCCACGCTTCAGGCGCTGCGCAACGAGGGCAGTATTCCCAAGTCCATCGGCTGGGATTTGTCGACCGCGGCGATCTGGCGGCCCAAGGCCACGCAGAATATCGTCTTTCGGCTTTCAGGGGCGACTTTGCTGCCGGGGGCAGGATTTCGCGACCTCTTCACCAATAGCGAGCGTAACCGGAATTATTATTCGGTGCTTGCCAATTTGATTTTGAGTTACTGATGCGCCGGCTTCCCTTCCTGTCATTCCCGCGAAGGCGGGAACCCATCTCCGGCGCTGCATCCAGTCGGGAGGCTGGAAGATGGATTCCCGCCTTCGCGGGAATGACGTTGTTGTTGTTGCTGGCCGCACTGCTAATCCCCGTCGCGATCCTGCATGCCTCAGACGCCGAAAAGCCGGTTGAGCGACACTATACCCAGGCGCCCGCTGCGCCGATGAGCCAGACGGCCGAGCAAGTCGCGGCCAAATCGGACGGATGCTATAGCTGCCACACCAAAACCGACGAGCCGTCGATGCACGCCACCCCGGCGGTCATGCTGGGTTGCACGGACTGCCATGGCGGCAATGCGGCGGTGCGGGGCGACCCCGCGCTGGGCTTCGAAGATCCCGCCTATGTCGCGGCGCGGGAGAAGGCGCATGTGCTGCCGCGCTATCCCAAGAGCTGGCACTATCCCTCCTCCGCCAATCCGCAGCGGACCTACACGCTGCTCAACCGGGAGGCGCCGGAGTTCGTCCGCTTCGTCAACCCCAGCGACTATCGCGTGGCGCGGGAGGCTTGCGGTTCCTGCCATATGCAGGTGATCGAGGCGGCAGAGCGTTCCCTGATGGCGTCAGGCGCGATGCTGTGGGGCGGGGCGGCCTATAATAACGGGATCGTGCCCTATAAGAATTACATCTTCGGGGAAGCCTATACGAAGGATGGCAAGCCCGCGAAGATCGTCTCGCCCGGTAGCCCGCCCGGCACGCTTACTACGGAACAGAAGGCGCGGGGGGCGTTGGCTGAGCTTTATCCGCTGCCGACATGGCAGGTGATCCCGCCCGGCGACGTCTTCCGCGTGTTCGAGCGCGGCGGGCGCAACATCGGCACGCAATTCCCCGAAATCGGCCTGCCCAATCCCACCGGATCGATCCAGCGGCTGGAGGAACCGGGTCGGCCCGACCTCAAGCAATCCAATCGCGGCCCCGGCACGGGTTTGCGCGTGGCGATCCCGGCGCTCAACATCCACAAGACCCGTCTCAACGATCCCTATATGTGGTTCATGGGGACGAACGACCAGCCGGGCGATTATCGCCATTCGGGCTGTTCGGGATGCCATGTCGTCTATGCCAACGACCGCGAGCCGCGCCACAGCCTGATCTACGCCCAATATGGCCGCGACGGGCAGACCGCCACGGTAGATCCAACCATCGCGGCCAAGACGAGTCATGGCGGACTGAAAGGCCCGCATGGCGAGACGGTCAAGCCGGATCATCCGGCCAGCCCCGAACACCCCGTCGACGCCGTCAAGGAAAGCGGCCATCCGATCCGTCACGCCTTCACCCGCGCCATTCCCACCGCACAATGCATGAACTGCCACATGCATCAGCCCAATATCTTCCTGAACAGCTATCTGGGCTATACGATGTGGGACTATGAGTCCGACGCACCGCTGATGTGGCCGGAGAAGCAGAAATATCCCACCGCCGCGCAAGTGCATGAGACGCTGGAGCGCAATCCGGAAGGGGCCAGCCCGCGAGGGAAATGGGCGGACCTGGAATTTCTGCGCAACGTCTATGATCTGAACGACAAGGCGAAGGACACGCAGTTCGCGGACTATCACGGCCATGGCTGGAACTTCCGGGGCGTGTTCAAGCGCGACCGGGAGGGCAATCTGCTCGATGCGGACGGCAAGATCGTGTCGCCCGACGACCCGGAAAAATGGCGCAGGAAGGGCGAGGAGAAGTTCGTCCAGCCCGGCACCAATCCGGGCAAGTCCGTGCATCTGATGGACATCCATGCCGAAAAGGGGCTGCAATGCGCGGACTGCCATTTCGCGCAGGACAGCCATGGCAACGGCTTCATCTATGGCGAGGTAGCGAACGCCATAGAGATCGGGTGCAAGGATTGCCATGGCACGGCCGACGCCTATCCGACGCTGCTGACCTCTGGTCCCGCTGCGCCGCCCAAGGGGACGAACCTGGCCCTGCTGCGCAATCCGGACGGCAAGCGGCGCTTCGAATGGTATTATGACGCCAGCGGGCGGCAGCGGCTGATCCAGCGGTCTATCGTCGATCCCAAGCTGGAATGGGAAGTGTCGCTGGTGAAGGATAGCGTCGATCCGGCCAATCCGCATTTCAACGCCAAGGCGGCCCGCGCCAAGCTGATGAGCCGGTCGGGGGCGGAGGATGGCAGTTTTGCCTTCGGGCCGGGCGTGGCGAAGGAGGACCGGGCGCATGGCGACGACAATATGGCCTGCTTCACCTGTCACCTGAGTTGGACGACCAGTTGCGGCGGTTGCCATCTGCCCATCGAGGCGAACTGGAAGACGTCGCTCCACCATTATGACGGGGAGGAGACGCGCAATTTCGCGACCTACAATCCCCAGGTGGCGCGGGACGAGATGTTCCAGCTTGGCAAGCATATGACGACCAAGGGCAATGAAACCGCGCCGGTGCGGTCGACTTCGGCGCTGGTCCTGTCCTCCACCAATATCAATCGCGAGCGCATCTATATTCAGCAGCCGCCAGTGTCCGGCATCGGCTTTTCGTCCCAGGCCTTCGCACCGCATTTTCCGCATACGGTGCGCAGGACCGAAACGAAGACTTGCTCCGACTGCCATTTGTCGGCGAAGGACGACAATAATGCGATCATGTCGCAATTGTTGTTGCTTGGCACCAATTTCGTGAACTTTGTGGGGATGAACGCTTGGACTGGCCTTGAAGGTGGGTTCGAGGCGATCCGCGTCACCGAATGGGACGAACCGCAGGCGGTGATCGGCAGCTATCTCCAGAAATATGCCTATCCCGACTATTGGAAGCTGCATGTCGAGCAGAATAAGCGCGAGTTGAAGGATTGGGTGCGTGGCAAGTTCTTCGACAGGAAGGCTTCGGGCGAAACCCAGGCCGTGGAGGAATTCCGCAATGTCGTGAAGGGCACGGCGGGGCGCGTCGGGTGCCTGCAACTGCGCGGCGAATATATGTATGTGGCCGAAGGGAAGGGCGGTTTCCGCGTCTATGACGTGGCGTCCATCGCGAACAAGGGCTTTTCCGAGCCGATATTGAGCGGGCCTTTCTCGAAACTCGGCCACAATAGCGGCGTGGCGTCGAAGAATGCGACCTGCATGGCGCTGCCGACCAACCAGCCGATCAATCCGTTGCGCAACACGAAGCAATTGCGGGAGATCAACCAGGAGCAGCCTTTCCTGCCGATCTACAGCTATGCGGCGGTGACGGACAGTGTCGAGGGGCTGATCATGGTCAATATCGAGACCATGGCCGACGGCGAGTTCCGCAACAATTTCCTGAAGCGGGCGGTGACCTGGAACCCCGATGGCGTGCTGAACGGGGCGCGGCATATCCAGTTGGCGGGGCAGATCGCCTATGTCACGGCGGATGTCGGGCTGGTGGTGGTCGATCTGGCCGATCCGCTGCATCCGCGGCTTGCCGCCGTGCGGCCTTTGAAGGATGCGCGGGCGAGCGCGATCCAGTTCCGTTATCTCTGGGTGACGGATGCGGAGGGTTTGAAACTGTTCGACGTGACGCGGCTGACCGATCCGGTGGCGGTGCCGTCCGCGACCGTGAAGCTGGCCGATGCGCGGCGCATCTATCTGGCGCGCACCTATGCCTATGTCGCGGCCAAGGCGGAGGGGCTGGCGATTGTCGACATCACCAATCCGTTGAAACCGTCCGTCTATGCCAGGGAGACGTTCGGCGGGCAAATGACCGATGTGGAGGATGTGATCGTCGGCACGACCAATGCGTCGCTGTTCGCCTATGTCGCGGATGGGCGGAACGGGATGAAGGTGATCCAGCTTACCAGTCCGGCGAGCCAGCCCAATTTCTACGGCTTTTCGCCTGCGCCCAAGCCGGAACTGATCGCCTGGGCGCGGACGCCTTCGCCGGCGCTGGCGCTGTCCAAGGGGCTGGATCGCGACCGGGCGGTTGACGAGACGGGCGGGCAGATCGCGGTGTTCGGGCGGCTGGGGTCGCGGCCCTTTACCCGGCCGGAGATGGAGCGGCTGTTCCTGACGTCGAAGGGGATACCCTATAAGGTCAGCGATGAGGTGGATATGAAGGGCTGGAGGCCGCCGTTGAAGGTGCCGTTGGGTTTGTAGGATGGGGTTGCGGCTGATTTCGACCAATCCAAGACATTCCTTCTCCCTTGAGGGAGAAGGATACGGAGCCTTGCTGAGCGAGGCGAAGCTAGGCGCAGTTGGATGAGGGGGAGCGGGCCTGCGGCCCGCGCGATCCTGTGGATCGCAACCCCCTCACCCAGCTACGACTAGGCAGCAAGCTGCCAAGTCTGCGCAGCCCTCTCCCTCAAGGGAGAGGGGTAAAAAGAACGTCCCCAATCCACCATTTTCAGGCGGGCCGCTCATCGATCAGCGTTCGCACCAGCGATTGCATTCCTGCGTCGAACTTGGCCAGCATGACATGATCGTCGGCTGTCGCGAAATGGGTGATCAGGCCGTGGTCCGTCCAGCGATGCAGCGCGTAGGCAGGCGGGTCTGCGACGATCATCGGGCGGTTGTCGGGAGCGTCCGGGTCCATGGGGCGCATGTCGAGCACCAGTTGGGGGGCGGTTGAGGAGCAGATGGCGATGGTCGTGCCCTGCCATGGCGCGGTGATGGCGCGGTGGATGTGGCCGCAGAGGATCGCCTGGATATTGGGGCGACCCGCGATGGTTGCCGTGAAGCGTTGGACCCATGCTTCTTCCGGGTGAGTGTTCATCCAGTCTATGCCGACCTCGACCGGGGGGTGGTGCATGACGATGAGCGTCGGGGTGGTACTGTCCTCGTCCAGGCGGGCGGAGAGCCAGGCGGCGCGGCGTTCGCAGAAGGCGCCGCCGTGGCGGTCCGGTTCCAGCGTGTCGAGCATGATGATCCGCCGGTCCTCCAGCGGGATCACATAGTGGACGAAGCCGTCTTCCTGGGGGATGTGCGGGAAATATTGGGCGAATTGGGCGCGGTCGTCATGATTGCCCATGCAGGGCCAGACCGGGAAATCGCATTGGCTGAAGGCGTTGGCTAGGCGGCGGTAGCTGTCCGCGTCGCCCCGGTCGGTCAGGTCGCCGGTCGCCAGCAGCAGGTCGGGACGGTTGGGGCCGTCGTTCAGGGCGCGCAGCACCTGGTCCAGCCGCTTGCGGTTGAACTCGGCGGGGTTGTCGGGGTCGAAACCCAGATGGATGTCCGTGACCTGTGCGATCAGCATGGCCTTTGCTCCCCCCTATGTGTCGCGGCCGGTCTTGCGGGGCCGATCTGCGTCGTCTCTCTTGATCGAGCGGTCGGCGGGCACCCAGGGCGCGCCGTCGCCGATATGGTAGCTGTGGCACATGGCGCAACCGGAGGGAACGTCCGCGCTGGATTTTTCCCCGCCATGGCAGGTGCGGCAACTGTCGAGGCCGGGCAGCAGCAATTGTTTCGCGTCATGCGATTTGGGCGCTGCGTGGCAGCTTTCGCATTTTTCGGTGCGGTGCGCGGCATGATCGAACCAGCCGTTCATCATGTAGCGCATCGGCTGATGCACGGGCAGCACTTGCCAACTGGCGTTGCCGTTTGCGCCCGGAGGGGTGACGGTGTGGCAGTCGTAGCAGGCCCCGCCCTTGGAGAAGACGGCCTTGACGGCGTCGTCGGCGCGGGATGGGCGGGCGGCCGCCGCGCCGAAATAAGCGTGGTAGATACGGCCCTGCGCATAGTCGCCGGGCCGTCGGCGCGCCATGCCGCCCAGAGCGATGGGCTGGGCCGGGCCGGTCGAGCGGTAATAGGCGCGCAGGTCCGCGATCACCTGTTCCGGCTGGCCATGGCGCAGCGTGCGGACGGTGCCGCCGATCGTCTCGAAGCCGAGGCTGTGGCACATCTGGCAGTCGCGTTCCATGTTGACCGGCAGGAAGCGGACGCCGTCGGCGGTCGGCTTGTGGCAATCCTTGCAGGCGAGGGCATCGCCGAAGCCATATTGCGCCTTCATCGTGCGCGCCATTTTCGCGACGCCGCCAGTAGCCGACAAATGGATGTCGTGCGGGAATTTGAGGCCGCTATCGTCCATCGGCTTGCTGTCGAGCGAGGCGCGGGTGAAGCGGGGATGCTTGCCGGGCACGGTTTGGACGAGGGCGGAGAATTGCGGGTGGCTGGTGCCGAAATCGGCTGCGTTGCCAAGTTTGCTGTCCTTGAGGCGATCCTTGAGCGTACCGTGGCAGTCCGTGCAGAAGGCTTGGGGCGTGGGCTGCATCGGGCCTGCGCCCTCATGTTCGCGGTGGCAGTCGACGCAGGCGCCTTCGGGCGGTTTGCCGAAGGCGGACGCGACGCTCGACAGCAACTTGCCGCCAAGGCCGGGTTCGGCGCGGGCCATGGCGATGCGGGCGGCGGGGGCGTGGTCGTGCACGTCCTTGTGGCAGGTCTGGCAGGCGGAATCTCGTACCGAGACGAAGGCCTTTTCGTGACAGGTTTCGCAGCGGCCTTCGAGCGCGTGGTGGGCCTGGCTGAGCGGGCCGGAGGACCAGCTCTTGTCGCCCGTGACCGTGTAGATGTTGCGCGTGTCGTTGGCCGGGCGGCTGGCGTAGCTCCAGATCGGGATGGCCAGGAAGCCGATCAGGATGGCCAGCGCCATGCCCCATGCCGTCAGCCGCTTGGGCGGGGCGAGGCCGCGCAGGGAGAAGACCTTTGTCTCCTCCTTTTCCTCCGAGGCTTCGGACACGGCGTCCACGCGGCGGATGGAGAGGATGGTCGCGCCGTCCTCATCACGTGACACGGTGATGCGGTGGCCGCCGAAGCGTAGTTCCGCGCCCTTTGCCGGATCGATTTCGGCGCGCAGGACCGTGCGGCCCTCGTGGTCGAAACCTAGCGTGCCAGTGGCGCGGATGCGGATGGTGCGGTCGTCGACCTGCTCGATCCGGGCATGGTCCGGCTCCAGCGCGAGGTCGGGGAGGTGGATGTCGTTTTCGGCTGCCCGGCCCAGCGAGAGTTGGGGCTTGGGCAGGGTGGCGGCGCGGACGATCTCGCGCCCATCGGCGGTCAGGCTGATCTGACGGATTAGGAAGCTCATTGGCGCGCTCACCAGTAGAAGAAGACGCTGACGATATGCGCGGTCAGCGCGGCCAGCAGGGCAAAGGTGGCGGGCACATGGACGTAGAGCCAGATTTCCAGCAGCGCCTTGAGCCTGAGGTGGCGTCTGAGGCGCGCGAGCATCGCCTGTTTGCGTTCCAGCAGGGCGTCGATGCGCTCCAGCGGATCGTTGCCGGTGTCGGGCTGGTCGCCGGTCCAGTGGCGGAGCGCGGCCTGCGCCTTCGCGGTGGCGCAGCGGGGGTAGCGGCCCGACAGGCGGCTCAGCAGGGTGCCGCCGAACGGGTCCTGTTCCAGCGACTGGCGGACGAGGGCGGCCTTGTCATGGGGCAGGGGCTGGGCGGCGTCGTGGAGTTGGCGGTCGATGGCGCGCACGGCGTCGAGCATCTGCACCTGCGTCATTTCGGCGCGATTGTTGCTGAGCGCGGCGGGCAGGGTGGCATAGACGGTGATGCCGAACAGGCCCGACAGGATCACCAGCATCATCAGCGCATAGGCCAGCGTGTGGACGTTCCAGCCCAGTTGGAAACCCGTGTGCAGCGTGGCGATGACGATCAGGCTGAGGCCGAGATAGACATGGGCGGAGGTCCATGCCTTGAGCGACCAGCGGCCCCGCGTCATGGCCCGCTTGCGCAGGCCGAGCAGCGTCAGCCAGAGGATCAGCAGCACGCCGATCGTGCCCATGGTGTAGCCGTACCAGCTTCCGCCATTATGACGGGGGGTGACGTCGACCAGCATGTAGCTGGCGATGGAGAGGATGCAGATCAGCGTCGCGGCCTTCAGCCAGCGGAAACCGGCGTGGCGCAGGAAGCCGTCATGCAGTACTTCGCCCCTGGCGCGGCGGGGGGCTTTGCCGGAAAGCTGGGTGGCCATCAGTTCGCCTCCCGGTCGAGGCGGGCGACGGTCAGGAAATCCTCCGGCGCGACGCGGATGGCGGCGCCGGTCGGGCAGGCGCGGACGCAGGCGGGGCCGCCCTCAATGCCGGAGCACATGTCGCATTTAATGGCCTTTTTCGGCTTTTCGACGCCGGGTTCGGCATTTTTGTAGCGCCATTTCTTCGAAGGTTCGCCGGGGCCGGGGCCTTGGCCGAAGAACATCCAGCTTAGCAGGCCCGGCTTCTTCGGCGGGACGCTGTCCATGCGGATCACGCCATAGGGGCAGTTGCGCTGGCAATTGCCGCAGCCGATGCAGGTGTCGTCAATGAAGACCTCTCCGTCCGGGCCGCGATGGATGGCGTTGGGGGGGCAGTCGGCCATGCAGTGCGGATGTTCGCAATGGCGGCAACTGGTGGGGACGTGGAGATGGGCGTAGGTGCGGCCTGCTTCGCGGTCGAGCCGCGACAGGCCGTCATGGCTGTCGGCGCAGGCTTTCTCGCAATTGTCGCAGCCGACGCAGAGATGCTCGTCGATCAGCAGCACGTCGGTGGCTTCGCCGATGCCGTTGTCGACCAGGAATTTCGCCGTTTCCGAATACATGTCGACAACGGTCGAGAAGCTGTCCTTGCGGCTTTCGATGAAGGCGTTGACGTCCTGGCGGGATGCCATGTCGCGGCGGGCGCGCTCCAGCAGGGCGGGCTTGGCGGCCATCAGCCGGGCGAAGGCGTCGCCGTTCAGCTTGATGACTTCGGATTTGACGGTGGCCTTGACCGTGGCGGTGCGGGGGCCGCCTGATATCAGAGCCATTTCGCCGACATAGGAACCGGCGGGGAGGTAGGAAAGGAAGACGTTCTTGCCGCCGATCTTCTTCTCCACGATCATGGAGCCGACGCGGATCACATAGATGTCGGTGCCGGTGTCGCCTTCGGTGATGACATGTTCGCCCGCCTTGACTGTCTTGATCTCGGCGGTGTCGAGCACTTCGGTCAGGTCCGCCGGGGTCAGGCCCGCGCCGAACAGTTGCAGCAATTGCCGCTCGGTAGAGATGCGGGTGATGGCGCGCTTGGCAGGCGGGTTGGAGGACATGAGCTTCAGCGCCGCCGTGCGCGACACCTCCACCATGATCGAGTCCGCGCCCGCCCGAACCGTCGCGCCGCGGCGGCGGCCGGAGATCAGGCCGACTTCGCCGAAGATGGAGCCTTGATCGATCGGGACGTTGAGGGTGGGGCTGACCTCCACCAGCGCCTGCCCCTGCGCGACGCCGAAGAGGGAGGAGCCGGGATCATATTTTTCGAAGATCAGATCGCCCTTACGATAGGCGCGCACTTCGCTGTCGAGCATGAATTCGCGCATCTGGAGGGGGGAGAGGCCCTCCAGGATGGAGACGTTGCCGCGCAGGAACTCCAGCCATTGGTCGACGCTCTTCTTTTCCGGCAGGGCGGCGAATTTGGCGGCCAATATCGGTTCGTCGGCGGGTTTCAGGTCACGATTGCCGTTGATATATTCGACGACGTCATAGCCCTGATTCATGCAATGCTTGATCAGCGGGTAACCCGCCAGGGCGCCGATCACGAAGATGCCGGGCGCGGTGCTTTCGAAGACCGGGGACAGTTTCGGGAAGGCCAGCCGGTCGCCGCTGGTGAATTCGATGCCGCAGCTTTCCACGAAGGCGCGGGGCGGGGCGGAACCCATGCGCGCGATGATGCGGTCGCATTTCAGCTTCACTTCGCCGTCGCGACTGTCGAGCGTGATGAAGCCCGGCTCGATCTTCGCGGTGGTCGCCTCCGTCATGATGGAAAGGCGACCCGTTTCGGCGGCGGCCATCAGCGCCTTGACATTCGCGGCCTTGGCGCTGGCGAATTCGGTCGAGCGGTTGAGGATGGTGACGGCATTGCCCTGCGCCTCGTCGGCGGCGAGGCCCAGGGCGTTTTCGATGCCCGCGTCCCCGGTGCCGACGACGAAAATATGCTCGTCATTATAAGCGGCTGGATCGTCAAGCTGATATTGGACATGAGGAAGATCGGCGCCGGGTACGCGCATCAGATTGGGGTTGCCTTGCGTGCCGATGGCCATGATGACCGCGTCGGCGATGATGTCCCGGCCGTCGCTGAGACTCAGGCGATAGGGCGGGGCGAGGCGCTGGATTTCCTTCGTATCGGTGGTGCCGTCGCGCTTGCGTTCCACGATCTTCTGGATACTGCCGGGGATGGGGTCGCCGGTTCCGGTGATCGCTTTCACTTCGCACCGGTAGGCGACGTTGACGCCTTGTTCGGCGGCTTGCGCGTTCCAGCGGTCGAGAATCGATTCGCGCTTGCCCGCCTCGAAATCGCAGTCGGATCGCAGCACGAGCTGGCTGGGCGTCGCCATCACATGCTTGCCCTTCTGATATTTGAAGATGGTGTCGGACAGATGGTCCGTCTTCTCGATCAGCAGGTGGGAAAGCCCCAATTGCGCGGCGCGCGCGGCCGCACTCAGCCCCGCCGGCCCCGATCCGACGATCGCGATACGCACGCGGTCAGTCAATGATTATCCCCCAAAATACCCCTGTGCCCCGGATGTTACCGGATGCCTGTCCCAGGCTGCACTCTATCATTTCCGCAGCGTCACGCTAGAGAGGATCGGCGGGATCGGTCGGGGAGTGGAAGAATAATGGGTTGGAGTTGGGGGCGGGTCGTGTTGATGGGCGCGATCGGCATCGCCGCCGTGTCGGTCGGCTATAATTTGACGCATACGACCGAGGAGGCGAAGGCGCCCGCTGCTCCTTCATTGCTGACGGACGATCGGGCGAATGATCCGGAAGCGGTCATTCGCGGGCTTCAGGACAGGGTGGGGGCCAATCCCAACGATGCCGAGGGCTGGCAGAGGCTGGGCTGGGCCTATTTCGAAGCGGGGCGCCATGCCGATGCCGTGCGCGCCTATCGGCATGCGACGAAGCTGGCGCCGGGCAATGCGACCTTCTGGTCATCGCTGGGAGAGGCGGCCGTGATGGCGAGCGAGCGCGATCCCATGCCGGAGGAAGCGGCGGACGCATTCGACAGGGCCATCTCGGTCGATCCGAAAGACCCGCGGGCGCGCTATTTCCTGGCGGTGCGCAAGGATCTGGCGAAGGATCATGAGGGCGCGATCCGCGACTGGCTCGCCTTGTTGGGCGATACGCCGCCGGGCGCGCCGTGGGAGGCCGATCTGCGCCGGACCATAGAGCAGGTGGGGAAGATCAACGGGATCGATGTGGCGGGGCGGCTGGCGGCTGTGAAGCCTGTCGCGCCCCATCCGCCCATGGGTGGCGGCATGTCGGTCGCCGCGGCCGCGATACCGGGGCCGAGCCGGGAGCAGATGCAGGCGGCGGCGCAGCTTCCCAAGGGACAGCAGGATGCGATGATCGAGGGAATGGTTTCCGGGCTTGAAGCGAAGCTGAAGGCGAATCCGGGCAATGTGGACGGCTGGATCATGCTGATGCGCAGCCGGATGACGCTGGGGGAAACTTCCAAGGCGGCGGCGGCCTATGCGGCGGCGAAGGCGGCCAATCCTGCGCAAGCCGGGCGGATCAGGGACGAGGCGCGGATTTTGGGGGTGCCGGGAGTGTAGCGCTGATTTGCAAGAGGTGGGGTGTCAAACCCCCATCTATGCTGGATAGTCCGATAATATATCTTATGTTAAATTATGACATCTCTAGCGGGTGGATTGCTGACGCTTCGACTTAAGATATTGAAAGAAAAACGGTATCGCGCAAAACAATGCATGTACACATTTTCGCCTTGCCTCCAGGGCAATTGCCCGCTAGCTCGCTGCAAAATCTCTATTGAATTACTAGAGATTTTGCTCCCCGGCTTTTGAAGCGGATCGGCGCGCCACGTCGGCCTCCGCGGAGAAACAAGAGGAGGTTCAGGCTTGCAATCATTCGCACCGGCGCACGGAAAATCCAGGCCGGATGCGGAATATAAGGAGGTTACGATGCCCAAGCGGGGGGTGATTCTTCGTCGCGGATTAGACTGTTTCATCGGCGTTTCAGCGTTCGCCATGGCCGTTCCGGCATTGGCGCAGGGTTCCGGCGGGTTGCAGCCCTCCGATGACTCTGAACCCGCTGACATTGTAGTGACGGGTGTTCAGTTCAAGGGTGCGGCGACGCCTTTGAAGTTGTCTGTTGATCCAGCGAGCGACACGGCGCTGGTGAGTTCCTTGTCGTCGGAGGATATTGCGCGTCAGT
>NZ_JFHR01000076.1 GCF_000722875.1 Sphingobium chlorophenolicum
TTTCCCCTCCACCCCGCTTCGCGCGGTCCCCCTCCCCACGCTGCGCGCAGGGAGGAATTTCCCCCATCCCCCTCTTCCCCCCAAAATGGCCATCCCCCACCCAATCTGCTATATTCCCGCCACCGCACGGGGAGTCGCATCATGACTTACTGGATGCTCAAGGGCCGGGAATTCGCCAACTGCAATTGCGAATATGGCTGCAACTGCCAGTTCGGCGGTTTCCCCGACAAGGGCCATTGCCAGGCCGCCTTCGGCTTCGCCATCGATGAAGGCCGCCATGGCGACACCGACCTTGGGGGCCTCAACATCGCCGCCGTCTTCCGCTGGCCCGGCGCGATTCATGAAGGGCAGGGGGAATGCGTCGCCTTCGTCGATGAACGCGCGACGGAATCTCAGCGCCAATCCCTGCTGACGATCATGACCGGCGGCGACACCGCGCCCTTCGCCACGGTGTTCGCGGTCTTCGCCTCCACCATCGTCACCATGCACGAACCGCATTTCGTGCCCGTCGCATTCGAGGTCGACGTGGAGGGCCGCAAGGGCCGCCTGCGCATCCCCGGCCATCTGGAAATGGACGGCGAACCGATCCGCAGCCCGGTCGACGGCTCCGAAATCCGCGCCCAGATCCACCTGCCCGACGGCTTCGAATATGAAGTGGCCGAAATCGGCTCCGGCGCAAGCCGCGCCATCGCGCCGATGCGGCTCGACCATGCGGCCAGCTACGGCCAGTTCGCCTATCTCCACCTCGACAGCCACGGCGTCGTCAGGGCGCGATGAGGCCCGCCGTCGAAGCGGTGCTGGCCCGGCATCGCCTGTGGTCCGCCGTCGCGCTGGCGGCATTGGTCCTGTTGGCCTGGGGCTGGCTGCTGACCGGCGCGGGCATGGGCATGGCGCCGATGGCTTCTCTCGCCCTCTCTGGCCTGACGGCGCCCGATCCGATGATGGCGATGATGATGCCCGCCGCCGCGCCCTGGACGGCGGCGCAATTCGCCCTGACCCTTGCCATGTGGTGGGTGATGATGGTCGCGATGATGCTGCCCTCCGCCGCGCCGGTGATGCTGCTCCATGCCCGCGCCGTCAGCCATCGCGACGCCGCCGTCCGCCCGGCGACGGAGGCTTTCCTGCTCGGCTATCTGCTGGTCTGGGGCCTGTTCTCGCTGCTGGCGACGACGGCGCAATGGCGGCTGGATGCGACAGCGTCGCTCTCTCCCATGGCGATGGCCGCTTCCAGCCGGGGGCTGGCGGCGGCGCTGCTGATCGCGGCGGGCGTCTATCAGATCAGCCCGTGGAAGGACGCCTGCCTGCGCCAGTGCCGCAACCCGGCCCGCTTCCTCAGCCGCCACTACCGGCCGGGCTGGACCGGCGCGCTGCGCATGGGGACGGTCCATGGCGCCTGGTGCGTGGGCTGCTGCTGGATGCTGATGGCGCTGCTGTTCGCGGGCGGGATCATGAATATCGCCTGGATCGCGTTGCTGACCCTGCTGGTCGCGCTGGAAAAGCTGCTGCCCTGGGGCCGGGCGGTCTCCATCGCGGCGGGTCTTGGCTGCATTCTCTGGGGCTGGGCGATCCTGGTCGGCTGACGCGGCGGATCAGCCCTGCTGCAAGCCCCGCAACCGTTCGATCCCGCGCTCGAAATGCGCCCTGGCGGCTCCCTCCGCCTCCCTTTCCCGGCCCGCGAACACAGCATCGACGATGCGCTGATAGTCGCGGTGCCTGCTGGCGTCGTTGATGCGCAGCATGGGGCGGAACTGCACCCGGATCAGGTGGATATGGACGCTGGGCAGGATGCGGCTGAGCTGGATGTTGGCCGCCATGGCGGTCAGCGCGCCGTAGAAATTGTCGCGGGCGACGGCCAGTTCCGCGCCGCCGCCTTCCGGGGGAAAGGCTGCATGGGCGTCCAGCGCCGCCTGCAATCTGGCGCGCCCCGCCGCGTCGTCATGGTTCCGCGCCGCCAGCCGCGCCGCCAGCCCGACCAGATTCTGGGCCACCACCAGCGTGTCGATCGCTTCCCCGATATGCAGGACGCGCAGCCGCGCCCCCCGCTGCGGCGTCAATTCCACGATATTCCGGGCGGCCAGCACGTTCAGCGCCTCCCGCACCGGTCCCCGGCTGACGCCATAGGCCTGGGTGAGTTCCGCTTCGCGCAGCCGCTGCCCCGGCTCATAGCGCCCTTCGTACAGGCCGCGCACGACATCCCGCACGATGACTTCGCGCACGGCGGTTTCGGGCTGGTCCGAAAGGCTGTCAGGACGGGGCGGGGCAGGGGAGGCGTTATTCATGGCGTCAGGTTTCACATCGCGGAAATGCCGCCGTCCAGCTTCAGTTCGGCGCCGGTCATGAAGCGGCTTTCGTCAGACGCCAGATAGACGACGGCATGGGCCACCTCCTCCGGATCGCCCAACCGGCCGAGCGGCACCTGCCGCGCCAGCTTGGCCATCATCGTGGCTTCGTCCCGGTCCCCGATCAGATCGTCCAATATGGGGGTGCGGATGAAGGTCGGATGGACCGAATTGCAGCGTATGTCCCACCCGTTCCGCGCGCAGTGGAGCGCAATCGACTTGCTGAGCAGCCACACCGCCGCCTTCGATGCATTATAATTGGCCAGATTATGCGCCGCGATCAGCCCGGCGATGGAGGACAGGTTGACGATGGACGCGGGCTGGTTCTCGCGCAGCAATGGCAGCGCATATTTCGACCCCAGGAACACGCTGTCATTGTTGATCGCCATGCCCCGATGCCAATCGTCCAGGCTCAGTTCCTCGACCGACCCGGTCACCACGATCCCGGCATTGTTCACCAGCACGGACAGCCCGCCCATGGTTTCGCGGGCATGCTCCACCGCCGCGATCCAGTCCGCCTCGCTCGTCACGTCATGGCGCATGGCATAGGCCGTGCCGGGGCCGTGCGCCGCATCGATCTGCGCGGCGACGGCTTGCGCGCCGTCCAGATTGATGTCGGTCAGCAGCACCTGTGCGCCCTCCCGCGCCAGCATGCGGGCCGTCGTCGCCCCTATGCCCTGCGCCGCGCCCGTCACCAGCGCCTTCTTTCCGGCGAGGCGGGCCATCACGCCCTCCATCCCGCAGGCCTGGGCCACATGCCCTCGGCGGCCATCCGTCCCGCCTCCTCCCGCGACAGCACCTCGCCCCCGCCGCCGGTCAGGGCCGGGTCCACTCCGCGATGGCGGCGCATCTCCAGCCGGGCGATCTGGTTGCGGTGCACCTCATCCGGCCCGTCGGCCAGCCGCAGCAGCCGCGCCATGGTGAAGGCGGCGGCCAGATAATGGTCGCTGCTGGTGCCGCCGCCGCCGAACATCTGGATCGCCCAGTCGACGATGGTCTGCGCCATGTTCGGCGCGGCCACCTTGATCATCGCGATTTCCTGCCGCGCCGCCTTGTTGCCGACCGTGTCCATCATATAAGCGGCCTTCATCGTCAGCAGCCGCGCCTGCTCGATCATGATGCGCGACTCCGCGATGCGCTCCAGCGTTACCGTCTGATCGGCGAGCGGACGGCCGAACGGATGGCGCAGCTCGGCGCGGCGGCACATGCGCTCCAAAACCCGCTCCGACATGCCGATCAGGCGCATGCAATGATGAATCCGCCCCGGCCCCAGACGGCCCTGCGCGATCTCGAAACCCCGGCCCTCGCCCAGCAGGATATTCTCCGCAGGCACCCGCACATTGTCGAACAGCACTTCGGCGGAACGGTCGGGCACGCCATAGAAACCGAAGATAGGCAGCGCTCGGACCACATTGACGCCCGGCGTATCCATCGGCACCAGGATCATCGACTGGCGCCGATGCGGGTCGTCGCCGTCCGGATCGGTCTGGCCCATGAAGATCATGATCCCGCAGCGGGGATCGGTCGCGCCGGTCGTGTACCATTTGCGCCCGTTGATGACATAATCGTCGCCGTCCCGGACGATAGAGCTGGCGATGTTGGTGGCGTCGGACGAGGCCACCTCCGGCTCCGTCATCGCGAAGCAGGAGCGGATTTCCCCCGCCAGCAGCGGTTTCAGCCACTTCTCCTTCTGCTCCGCCGTGCCGTAGCGCAGGATCGTTTCCATATTGCCGGTGTCGGGGGCATTGCAGTTGAACACCTCCGGCGCGAGCATGCTGCGGCCCATAATTTCGCATAGCGGAGCGTAATCGACGTTGGACAGGCCCTCCGCCGCCTCGCTGGCGGGCAGGAAGAGGTTCCACAGCCCCGCGGCGCGCGCGACGGGCTTCAATTCCTCCACCATCGGATAGACCGACCATGGCCCCAGCCGCTCGGCTTCCTGATAATAGCGCCGCTCATTGGGATAGATATGTTCGGCCATGAACGACTTAAGCTGTTCGGCCAGGGCTCTGCCATGGCTGCTCGGTTCCATCATCATCGGCTCCTGTCTCCTGATTATTGTCCTACATTATGGAGACGGATTCGCAAGGTGAATTGCGCTATAGATTAGGAATATCGATAATTTTTTGTCAGAAATGTCCTACGAAATAGGGAGCTAATCGCCGCTCCTAAATCCTCCCTACGCGCAGCGTGGGGAGGGGGCCGCTCGCGAAGCGAGTGGTGGAGGGGAAATTCGGAGGTCGTGCCCCTTTCCCCTCCACCAGCCTTCGGCTGGTCCCCCTCCCCATCTTCCGATGGGGAGGAATAGGATAGGTCTGCTCTCCACCCCTAAACCTCGTCCTTCTCCACCCCCGCATGGAAGGCGATCCTCAGCGCTTCGGCCAGGCTCTTCACCTCCAGCTTCTGCATCAGGTTGGCGCGGTGTATCTCCACCGTGCGCGGGCTGATGCCCAGATCATAGGCGATGGTCTTGTTCGGCAGCCCCTCGACCAGCCCGTCCAGCACCTCGCGCTCCCGATCGGTCAATATGTTGAGCCGCGCCCGCGCATCGTCCGCCCGCGCATTCGCCCCGCGATCCGCCACCGCCACCTGCCGCGCCGCCTCGACGCAGCCCAGCAGCGCCGCCTTTTCGAACGGCTTCTCGATGAAGTCGCTCGCCCCCGCCTTCATCGCCGTCACCGCCATGTCGATGTCGCCATGACCGGTCATGATCACCACCGGCAGCATGATGCCCCGCGCCCGCAACTCCCGCTGCACCGCCAGCCCGTCCATGTCCGGCATCCGCACGTCCAGCAGCACGCAGCCCGGCTCCAGACCGGCGGCCTCCTTCAAAAAGGATATGCCCCCCTCGAACAGCGTCACCGCGAACCCGCTGGTCTTCAGCATGAAGGACAGCGAGCGCCGGATCGCCTCGTCATCGTCCACGACATAGATGGGGAAAGCTTCGCTCATGCGTTAGTCCACTGCGTCCAAAGTGAAGTGAAAGGCCGTGCCGCCCCATTGGGAGGGCGACGCCCAGATGCGCCCGCCATGCCCCTCCACGATGGTCTGGCTGATCGACAGGCCGACGCCCATGCCAGACGCCTTGGTGGTGGTGAAGGGGGTGAAGAGGGTGCGCGACATCTCCGGCGCCAGCCCCGGCCCGCTGTCCGCGACGATCACCTCCACCCGGCCATTTTCCCCCGGAACGGCGGACAGGCGCAGGATGCGCGCCGGGCTGTCGGCCATCGCCTCCACGGCGTTCTTGGTCAGGTTGATGATGACCTGCTGCAACTGCACCCGGTTGACCAGCACCTTGTCGACGCGGGGATCGACGCTGATGTCCATGTCCAGCCCCCGGCTGTCCACGCCGATAAAGGCCAGCGCCGCCCCCTCCGCCAGCAATCCGCGCAGCGGTTCGGGCTGGCGCAGCGTCTCGCCGCGCTTGATGAACTCGCGCAGCGACCGGATGATCTCGCCTGCGCGCAATGCCTGGTTCGCGCTTTCCGCCATCGCCTCGCGCAGCAGTTCGCGATCCACCGGCCCCCCGGCATCCAGCATGTCGCGCCCGGCCTCCAGATAATTGGCGATGGCGGTCAGCGGCTGGTTCAGTTCATGCGCCAGCGCCGACGCCAGCGTCCCCATCGCCGTCACCCGCGACGCATGGGCCAGTTCCGCCTGCAAATCGGCCACCCGCCGCTCGGCCTGCTGGCTTTCGGTCAGATCGCGGATGAAGCCGGTGAACAGCCGCCGACCTTCATCCTGCACCTCCCCCACCGACAGTTCGATGGGGAATGTCGACCCGTCCCGCCGCCGCGCGCTGGTCAGGCGGCCGATGCCGATGATCCGCTTTTCCCCGGTCGACAGATAATGGTGGATGTAACCGTCATGCCTCTCCCGGTCGGGGGACGGCATCAGCATCGAGATATTCTCGCCCAGCACGTCGCTTTCGGCATATTGGAACATGCGCTGCGCCGCCGCGCTGAACGACACGATATGCCCGCGCATGTCGATGACGATCAGCGCGTCCGGCACCGTCGCCAGGATGGAACCAAGCAGCGCCTGTTCCAGGCTATGCTCGCGCTGCGCCAATCCCTCGGTTTCGTCGTCCGCTACCGCCATGCCCCCACCATGCCGTGGCTTCAGTGCGCCAGCAAGAGTGGAACATGCACCTCGCGCAGCATGGCGCGGGTGACGCCGCCGAATATCATCTCGCGCAAGCGGCTATGGCCGAATGCGCCCATCGCCATCCAGTCCGGCTTCAACGTGGCGACCGCCGCCTTCAGCGCCGCCTCCACGGTCCGGCCGTCCTGCGGCCAGGTGTGGAACTGGCATTTGATGCCGTGGCGGGCCAGATATTCCGGCGCGTCCGTGGCGGGGAAGGGATATTTGCCCGCTTCCTCGACCGTCACGACATGCACGTCCTCGGCCAGCTTCAGCAGCGGCACGGACAGGCGCAGCGCGGCGGAAGCCTCCTGCGAACCATCCCACGCCACCAATGCGCGGCCCGTCACCGGGAAGGATTTCGCCTCCTGCGGCACGGCGATCACCGGCACCCGCCCGGCCAGCGCCAGATCGGCGGCCAGATGCAGCGGATCGGCGAATTCCTTGCGCGGGCCGGATGGCAGGGTGACGATCATGGCGTCGGTCAGCGCCGCCGCGGACAGCAGGCCATGGACGACATCGCCCTCCACATGACGCCAGTCCCAGCTCACATCCTCCCGGCGCAGCCGGTCCTCGACGCGCTGCCGCGCCTTTTCATCTATGTCGTAAAGCTCGGCCATCATCGCCGGGGCCATGGACGCGCCGCCATACATGTCCGCCGCGACGAAATCGGGCATGGTCGTCACCTGCGCGCAATGGATGTGCGCGCCCGATGCGCGGGCCAGATCGCAGGCCGCCTGCAACCGGCTTTCCGCGCCATGATCTTCGTGAATGTGCAGCAGGATCGATTTCATCGTCAGTCTCCCGGCAATCGGCTCTTCCCCCTCTGGCTAGGCCCGCCGTGGCGCGGTCGCCATCAGGGATAATCCTTATATCCCTTTTCGCGCCGGAATCCGATTGCATGGGGCATGAGTTGGACGACCATACGCCTCGAACTTGCCCGGACACCTGCCTTTCCCAACGGATCGGCGGCGCGAAGCTATGTGCTGCGCCTGCCGCTGGGCACTGGCGGCCTGATCGATGAACGGGAATATCGCATCCACCCCGAACTGGCGACCGCCCGCCGCTTCTGGCCCAATGAACCGGACCGGCACGGCACGCTGCTGCACACAAGGCACGGCTGGGCGCTGTCCTACGAACCGGGGGAGGCGGATGACGAGAAAATCTACCGTCTGGACGCCCACGCCATCCAGCCGGGCGCCTATCTGACCCTGACCGACCCGGACGGAGAATGCCTGCCCTTCGTGGTAAAAGCCCTCAGCCCCGCTTGATAGATTCAGAAAAAGAACAAACCTCTCCTATTCCTCCCCATCGAGAGATGGGGAGGGGGACCGCCGCTGAAAGCGGTGGTGGAGGGGAAGATACGCAGGTCGTGCCCCATTCCCCTCCACCACGCTTCGCGCGGTCCCCCTCCCCACGCTTCGCGTAGGGAGGAATAACGTCAGTCCTTCCCAACCCAAATAGGTAGCCCAACAGCAACAGCCTCCCCGCAAAACATCCTATTCCTCCAACAGCCGCCATTTCTCCCTGTCCTATTCCACCCCCACCGCGCTATTTCGCCCCCGTCTTTGAAACGTCCCGCACTCCCCTTCACGCCTACGCGCGCCCAGGCACGCGCGCGCATACACTGTGAACTTCGACGCAAAACTGCCATTTTTCGAAATTCCAGCCCTGCACCCATCCTATCCAAAGCTAAGCCAATTCCTTCGCCCTATGCACGATGCTGTCCGCCAGCTTCGCATTGACCTCCGCCAGATGGTCAAACCGCGCCGCATAATGCGCCATGCCCTGGCTCATCGACCGGATTTCCGCTTCCAGCCCCTGCAACCCTGCTTCCGGCAGCAGAACCTCCACCACATCCCAATGAAACCAGCCCTCCAGGGGCGTCATGCGCAGCATTTGCCCCCGGCGGCTCGCCACGGCCGACGTGATGCGGGACGTCGCCGCCCCGGGGCTCATGATCGTCACATGGGCCACAGGTTCCAGCAGATAGGGTGAAGCCGCCGCCAGCGCGTCGGCCATGGCCATGCGCCCGGCCGTGCGGAAGGCCAGTTCCGAACTGTCGACGCTGTGAAACGACCCGTCCACCAAAGCGGCCGAGACATCGACCACCGCAAAGCCCAGCGGCCCCTTCGCCACGGCGTCCATCACGCCTTTCTCGACCGCCGGAATATATTGCCTGGGCACCGCGCCGCCGGTGATCCGCTCCTCGAACCTGATGCCTTCCCCGCGCTCCAGCGGCCGGACGTCCAGCACCACGTCCCCGAACTGGCCATGGCCGCCGGACTGTTTCTTGTGCCGCCCGCGCTGGGTGACGGCCTTGCGCACCGATTCGCGATAGGCAATCGTCGGCGCGCGCACCGACACCGCAACGCCATAGCGCCGCTTCAGCCGGTCCAGCGCGACGGCGAAATGCTCCTCGCCCATGCCATGAAGCAGGGTTTCCCGCGACCCCTCGTCCTGATCCCAGTGCAGCCCGGCATCCTCCTCCGCCAGCCGGTTGAGCGCGGTGGACAGCCGCACCTCATCCTTATGGTCCTTGGCCGCAATCGCCAGCGCGCAATTGGCCGCCGCTCTCTCCACCGCATAGCCCGTCGCCGGAACCTTCGCCCCCATGCCGATCACGTCCCCCGCCTGCACCCCCTCCATCTTCGCGATGCCGACGATCGCGCCCGGTTCCGCCGAGGAAATCTTCGCCGTGGCAGCGCCCTGGACGGCGAACAACCCGCCGGGCCGCAGCGCCCTTCCCGTGCCGTCGACCATCTCCGCCCCGTCCGCCAGCGTCCCGCCGAAGATGCGGGTCAGCGCCAGCCGCCCGACCGTCGCCGCATGGGATATCTTGAATATCTGCGCCGCCTCGCCCCGGATCGACAGCCGCTCCGCCGTCCGTTCAGGCGCGGGCGTGTCATGGCGCAGCATCTTCAGCAGCCGCCTGATGCCGAAGCCGTTCGACGCGGAACCGAACAGCACCGGCACGATCAGCCCGCTCGCCGTTTCCCGCGCCAGATCGGCGAAGACGCTATCCAGGCTCGGCTGCTCGTCCGACAGCAATTGTTCCAGCAACAGGTCGTCATGATCGGCCAGTTGCTCCAGCATATGGAAACGGGCCGCGCTTTCCTCATCCTTCACATGCGGGGCCAGCGCCACCTGCTGCGATTTCCTGCCCGGCTCATAATGATAGGCCCGCTCCAGCGCGAGGTCGACGAAGCCCGCGACTCGCTCCCCCGCGCGGATCGGAATCTGACGCGCCACCAGCGCGGCGGCGCTCATCGGGGCGAGTGCGGTCAGCAGATCCTCTATGCTGCCCCGCGCCTGATCGATCTTGTTGACGAACAGCGCGTGCGGAATGCCTGCCCGCTCCAGCCTGCGCAGCACCGGCTGCGCCAGCGCGGCCCGTTCCGGATCGGGATCGATCACCACGATGGCCAGGTCCGCCATGTCCAGCGCGACCGACCCGTCCGCCGCAAAGCCCGGCGCGCCCGGCACGTCGATCAGCGCGAACCGGTCGCCCATCCATTCGAAATGCATCAGATTGAGTTCGGTCGAACCGCCTCGTTCCCGCGCCTCCGGGCTGGCGTCGCCCGCGCTGCTTCCCGCCTGCACCGATCCCTGGCGCGGAACCGCGCCGCTGATGAACAGCATCGATTCGGCAAGGCTGGTCTTGCCTGCTCCGGCGGGACCGACGAGCGCGACGGCCCGTGTATAACAGCCGCTCATCCTGGCTCTCCTCCAATCCATCCGCCTCTCTGCGAAGGCGGCCGCCTGGAAGACGCGATGTTCGTCCCATATCGATGCAAAGGCAAGGGCGGGATCGCCGATCCCATGCTATGGCCGCGATCCGTAACCCCCATTGGAGAGCGACATGCTGCCCGCCCGAACCTTCAGCATCACCATCGCGCGCGACTGGCGCGCCCTGTACGAGGCCATCTGGCAACCGGAATTTTTCCCCAGATGGGCGTCGGGCCTCGCCGAATCCGATTTGCGGCGGGAAGGGGAATATTGGCTGGCCGATGGCCCCGAAGGCCCGATCCGCATCCGCTTCACGCCGCATAATGACTATGGCGTGATGGATCATCATGTCGATCTGGGCGAAGGCGCGGACGTGCATGTGCCGCTGCGCATCGTGGAAAATGGCGCGGGCGCGGAAGTGATGCTGACGATGTTCCGCCAGCCGGGCATGGACGACGAACGGTTCGCGGCGGATATCCGCTGGATCAACCGCGACCTCAAGGCATTGAAAAACCTGATCGAACGGGGAGGCGGGCTGGATATCGGCGCGTGAGGCTGCTCATATTATATTGCTAATGACTTGCAACAACCTCTCCATTTGGCTAGCGGGAGGGCAGCCAAATTGGGGGAATGAATGTCTATCCGCTCGTCTGTCCTGCTTGCCACCACTGCTCTTGCGCTGACCAGCCTCCCCGCGCTGGCTCAATCGCAACCCGCCGTGGAGGGCGAAGGCCCGATCATCGTGACCGCGGCGCGCACGATCCTGCCCGCCAACGCCCTGCCGCTGACCATCGACGTGATCGATCAGGAAACGTTGAACCAGCAGGTGGCGATCGGCGGCTCCATCGTCGATGCGGTGTCTGCGCTGACCCCGTCCTTCTCGCCCACGCGGCAGAAGCTGTCCGGCGCGGGGGAGACACTGCGCGGCCGCTCGCCGCTCTATGCGATCAACGGCATTCCGCAGACCGCGCCGCTGCGCGACGGGGCGCGTGATGGTTTCAGCATCGATCCCTTCTTCATCGACCGGGTGGAACTGATCTACGGCTCCAACGCCTTGCAGGGGATCGGCGGTACCGGCGGCATCGTCAACCAGGTGACCGTCGCCCCGCCCAAGGCTGACGGCCTGACGGGACGGGTGCTGGTGCAGGGCAATGCCGACACCGGTTTTCGCGGCGACGGCATCGGCGGCAAGGTCGCGGGGCTGATCGGCTGGCGTTCCGGACCGTGGGACGCGACGGTGGGCGCGGCTTATGAAAAGCGCGGGGTCTTCTACGACGGCCACGGCGATCGTGTCGGCACCGACCTGACCCAAGGCGAGACGCAGGACAGCCGAAGCTGGTCGCTGTTCGGCCGCTTCGGCTATGCGCTCAGCGACACGGCCCGGCTGGACCTGACCCTCAACCGCTTCCAGTTGAAGGGGGAGGGTGATTATGTCGCGGCAAATGGCGATTATCGCGTCGACCGGCCGACGATCTCCGTGCGCGGCACGCCGCCGGGGGTGCCCGCCACCAACCGGACCGAAAGCGCCGCGCTGACGCTGACCGACAGTGACCTGTGGGGCGGCAATTTCATCGCTCAGCTTTTCTTCAACCGTTCGCGGGACACTTACGGCGGGGAGGTCGCGCCGCTCCCCACCTTCCAGGACACCCGTATTGCGCTGCCCAACACGCTGTTCGACCAGTCGCAGAACCGCAGCCGCAAATATGGCGGCAAGATCAGCTATGAACGGGCCATGCCGGGCTTCGAGGCGTTGACCGGCACCATCGGCTTCGATGCGCTTTACGACCTGACCGAACAGCGGCTGATCGCGACCGGCCGGACCTGGGTGCCGCCGACCGATTATCGCAGCCTGGCGCCCTTCGCGCAGTTCAACCTGGCATTGTTCGACGAGAAGCTGCGTTTCGCGGGCGGCCTGCGCTATGAGGATGTGCGCATCCATATCGACGACTATCACACGCTCGCCTTCTATGGCGGCGGCGTCGACGTGGCGGGGGGCTCGCGCACCTTCAGCGACACGCTATTCAATGGGGGCGTGATCCTGGAACCCTGGGCCGGCATCCGCGCCTATGCCAGCTATGCGGAGGGCTATACCGTGCCTGACGTCGGCCGCCTTGCGCGCGCCGTGTCGACACCAGGTTTCGACATTGGCCGCGTCAATATTGCTCCCATCATATCCAATAATCGCGAAATCGGCATGGAATTGAAGCGCGGGCCATTGGACGCCAGCGCGGCCTATTTCTGGTCGACCAGCAAAAATGGATCGGTGCTGGTGCAGTCGTCGCCCGGTGCATCGGCGGAGGTTCAGCGCCAACGGGTGGAAATACAGGGGCTGGAACTGAACCTGTCGGTCAAGACGCCGTTGCCGGGCCTGACGCTGTCGACCGGCTATGCCCATCTGATCGGCCGCACCGATGGATCGGACAACGGCATCGACAAGGTCGACCGCGATCTGGACGGCGCCAATATCTCGCCGGACCGGCTGAACGTTGCAGCCAGCTATGTGCATGGGCCGCTGTCGGCCCGTGTCCAGACGCAATTCTTCCTGCAGCGTCAGTTCGAACGTGAACCGGGCAAATATCCCGTGCTCTACCGGTTCGACGGCTATGATGTGACCGACGTATCGCTGCGCTATCAGACGCAGTTCGGGGCGTTGACGCTGGCGGCGCAGAATATCTTCGACACATTCTATATCGATTATTACAGCCAGACCGTCCGGCCCACCGACAACGCCCATTATTATGCGGGGCGTGGGCGCAATTTCACCCTGTCCTGGGATTATCGTTTCTAGTGAGGCTGATCGACGCCCTGCATCGCTGGACTGGCGGCCTGATCGGGCTGCTGCTGGCGTTGCTGGGTTTCAGCGGCGCGTTGCTGGTGCATAAGAATGCCTGGACGCTGGCGCCCCATGCCGGCGATCCCAGGGTGGAGGATGTCCGCCAACTGGCGGAAACGACGCAGCGGATCATGGCCGATCCTGCGGCGCGGCCCCAGTCGATCAGCTATGCATCGGACGATTTCGGGCTGTTGAAGCTGCTGTTCCGGGACGGTGGCGGGGCCTATGCCGATCAGCATGGCGCTGTGGTGATGCGATGGAGCAGCCAGTGGGAACGGCCCGAATTATGGCTGTTCGACCTGCATCATCATCTCTTCTCCGGCGACACGGGTGAATGGGTGATAGGGGTCGCCGCGCTTTGCGGGCTGTTCTTCGTCGTGACCGGCCTGATCCTGTGGTGGCGCACGCGGCGGACCTTCGAATGGCGGCTATGGCCCGCGCGGATGAGCCGTCCGGCGATCGTGCGGCATCATCGCGATCTGGGGGTGGTCGTCGCGCCGCTGCTGCTGCTGTCGCTGGTGACGGGGGCGGTGCTGGTGTTCCGACCGATGGCGGCGCTGCTGTTCGGGCCGGGCGCGCCTGCCCAGATCAGCAAAGCGCTGGCCGCACCGCCGCCACGTCATGTGAAACTGGCCGGACAACTGGATTGGGCGGGGATGATCGTGACCGCGAAGGCGCGTTTCCCCGACGCCGAATTGCGCAGCCTCGGCCTGCCGCGCAAGAATAGCGGGCTGATTACCGTGCGGATGCGGCGGCCGCAGGAATGGCTGCCCAATGGCCGCACCACCCTGTGGTTCGCGGCGGATAGCGGCGCGCTGGTGGCGGCGCGTGACGCCCCGATGCTGCCGACGGCGGTGAAGGGCTATAATCTGCTCTACCCGCTGCATGCGGCGAAGGTGGGCGGTCTGGCGTTCAAGCTGCTCATGACCCTGTCGGGCCTGGCGATGACGCTGCTCGGCACGCTGGCGGTCTGGACCTTCTGGTTCCGGCGTCCCACTCGCAGGCCCGCCAGTCGCCTGAGGAGGCGACCGGCGGTTTCCTGAGGACTTATTTCATCGTCGGGATGACGAAGCTCTGGTCGATCACCGCACCGCCATCCGGCCAGCGCTGCGTGATCTTCTTGGTGCGGGTGTAGAAGCGCACGCCGTCCATGCCATATTGGTCGAGGTCGCCGAAGCCCGACCGCTTCCAGCCGCCGAAGCTGTGATAGGCGACCGGCACCGGGATCGGCACGTTGATGCCGACCATGCCGACTTCGACGTCGGCGGCGAACTTGCGGGCATAGTCGCCGTTGCGGGTGAAGATGGCGACGCCGTTCCCATACTGGTGCTTCGAGGGATAGCTCAGCGCTTCCTCGAAGGTCTGGGCGCGCAGGATCTGGAGCACCGGGCCGAAAATCTCGTCCTGATAGCTCTTCATGTCCGGCGTCACCCGGTCGATCAGCGTCGGGGCGAGGTAGAAGCCCTCCTCATAGCCCTGGAGCGAGAAGCCGCGACCGTCGACCACGATTTCCGCGCCTTCGTCGGCGGCCATCTGGATATAGCTTTCCACCCGCGCTTTGTGCACGCCGGTGACCAGCGGGCCATATTGCGCGTCGGGATCGGTCGGGATGCCGGGGCGCAGCGTTTCGATGGCGTCCAGCAGCTTGGCGCGGAAGGCGTCGGCGGTTGCTTCGCCCACCGGCACGACGACCGGCAGCGCCATGCAGCGTTCGCCCGCCGAGCCATAGGCCGCGCCGACGATGTCGGCCACTGCCTGGTCCATGTCGGCGTCGGGCAGGATGATGCCGTGATTCTTCGCGCCGCCCATCGCCTGGACGCGCTTGCCGTTCTGGGCGCCGCGGGCATAGACGTAATTGGCGATGTCGGACGATCCGACGAAGCTGACCGCCTTGATGGCCGGATGGTCGAGGATGGCGTCGACCATTTCCTTGTCGCCATGGACGACGTTCAGGATGCCCGCCGGGATGCCCGCCTCGATCGCCAGTTCAGCCAGGCGCACCGGGACGGAGGGATCGCGTTCGGAGGGTTTCAGGATGAAGGCGTTGCCGCAGGCGATGGCCATGGCGCTCATCCAGAGGGGGATCATCGCGGGGAAGTTGAAGGGGGTGATGCCTGCCGCGATGCCCAGCGGCTGGCGCATCGAATAGACGTCGATGCCCGGACCGGCGCCCTGGGTATATTCGCCCTTCAACAGATGGGGGATGCCGCAGGCGAATTCGACGACTTCCAGACCGCGCTGGATGTCGCCCCTGGCGTCGGCGACCACCTTGCCATGTTCGGAGGAGAGCAGGACGGCCAGTTCGTCCATATTCTGTTCGATCAGTTCCTTGAAGCGGAACATGACGCGGGCGCGGCGCTGGGGGTTGGTGGCGGCCCATTCGGGCTGGGCGGAAAGGGCGGAGTCGACCGCCTTCTGGAGATGATCGGCGGTGGCGAGTTCCACCTGGGCCTGGACCGCGCCGGTGGCGGGATTGAGGATGTCGGACAGGCGGGCGCCCGGTTGGGGAGCGGATTGTCCGTGAATGAAATGGTGAACTGAACGCATTTTTCCGGTTCCTCTCCTGCCGGTGGGATGGCTTTGGTATAGACGGGTCGGCTTTGCAGATATACGGGTATCGGGACACATTGGTTGTGCGGATTTGCCTATGCTGAACTCGGACGAACTGCGGCTGTTCCTGGCGGTGATGCGGGAGGGCAATATGCTCGCCGCCGCCCGGCGGGTCGGGGTGGATCATAGCACGGTCGCCCGTCGCCTGACCAATATGGAGGCGACGCTGGGCGCGCGGCTGTTCGACCGCAGCCCGCGCGGGGTGACGCCGACGCCCGCCGCCTTCGCTTTGGTGCCGCATGCCGAACGGATCGAGAGCGAATTGCTGGCCGCGCTGGGCAGCGTCGCCGGGCGCGACCGGGAGGTGGAGGGGACGGTGCGGCTGGCCACGCCGGAGGCCTTCGCCAGTCATCTGATCGCGCCCCGCGTGGCGGAATTGCGCGAACAGCATCCGCGCCTGACGCTGGAGCTGGCGTCCGAAAGCAAGGCGGCCAGCCTGTCGCGGCGGGAGGCGGAGATCGCGGTGATGCTGAAACCGCCGCCCAAGGGGCGGTTCGTGACCCGCAAGCTGGCCGATTATCGGCTCGGCCTCTATGCGTCGAAGGACTATCTGGAGCGGGCGGGGACGCCGGGGGGGCGGGCGGACCTCAGCCGTCACGTCTTCGTTTCCTATATCGAGGAACTGGCGGGATTCGCCGAGATGATCGCGCTGGACCAGTTGCTGCCCGGCGCGGCCATCGTCTTTCGCGCCAGTTCCAGCGCGGCGCAGCATGCGGCGGTGGCGGCGGGGATGGGGATGGGTGTGCTGCATGTCTTCGCGGCGGCGGAGGATGAGCGGCTGGTGCAGATTTTCCCGGAGTCGATGGAGGTGTGGCGCAGCTATTGGCTGGTCATGCATGCGGACTTGCAGAGGTTGCCGCGTGTGCGGGCGGCGGCGGATTTTCTGGATGAGGTGATGCGGGGGGTTCGGGAGCGGTTGTAGGGGATGGTTGGCTGGTGGAGGAGAGGCTTAAGCGCCCTTTGGGCGCTCCCCTCCACCACCGCCTTTGGCGGCGGTCCCCCTCCCCATCTTTGATGGGGAGGATTGGGGTGCAGGAACCGGGCTTTGGTTCCGGGGGTTTGCTTTGCGGGACAATGGTCGGAAAGTGGAGCAATCGTGGCGACATCGTTCGAAAACAGGGCCGCGCTGGCCGGGAATCGCGGGGCGGGATTTCCGGTGCTCGCCTTTCGGGAATTTTTCCGGAATCCGCTGGCCGTGGGGTCCGCCTTTCCGGCGTCGCATTATCTGGTCGACGCCATGCTGGACCCGGTCGACTGGAGCCGGATGGAGCGGGTGATCGAATATGGACCGGGCACCGGCATCTTCACCCGCGCCCTGCTGGACCGGTTGCCGGGGCATGCGCGGCTGCTGGCCATCGACACCAGCCCGGCCTTTATCGGCCATCTGCGCGGGGAGGTGCGGGACAGGCGGCTGACGGCGGTGACGGGGTCGGCCGACGCTGTGCTCGACATCATGGCCGCGCAGGGGTGGGACAGGGCGGATGGCATCCTGTCCGGCCTGCCCTTTTCGACGCTGGCGCCGGAGCGGGCGGAGCGGCTGATGCAGGCGAGCGCCCGCGCCCTGCGGCCTGACGGGCGGTTTCTGGCCTATCAGATGCGCAGGGCGGTCAAACCGCTGCTGGAGCGGCGGTTCGCCAGGGTCGAGGCGGGGTTCGAATGGCGCAATGTGCCGCCATGCCATCTTTATTGGGCGTCCGGTCCCGTCCAGCTTTCGTCCTGTTGATCGAGTAGGCGCTACTGACGGCCGCCAAGGCGGAAACGGACGCCGCCGTTCAGCACGAAGCCCTCCAGCGGCGCCCAGGCATCGACGGTCCAGCGGCCGTCGATGGCGCGGGCGGGTCGCAGGAGCGGATCATATTTGGTTTGCCGCTTGCCCAGCATGTTTTCCGCGTTGAGGAATAGCCGGGCCTTTCCGACCGCGATCTCGCCCATCATGCCGACTTCCACATAGGGCCGCGATCTGGTCCTGTACGGATTGTCCTCCAGCCGCTGGCGGCCCGTATAATAGATTTCAAAGCCCAGCCGTCCCTTGTCATGCTCCTCCCACATGGCGACGAGTCCCGCCGTATGTCTGGGGGTGAGCGGCACGATCCTTCGCCCCTTGTCGTCCGGGCCGGTTTCTGTCGCGTGGACATGGACGTAGCTTCCCGTCACCGTGAAGCCATCCCAACGATAGCGAAGCAGCATCTCCGCCCCCCTCGTCCGCGTGGTTCCCGCCAGATTGATGAGCCGCACCCTGCCGGCCTGCGCGGCCGGTCCGTCGGGCACCAGTTCGGTCGTGTTCCGCATGTCGGAGCCGAACAGGGTGACGTTCGCCTCCAGCGGGCCGCGCCTGTAGCCGAGGTCGACGGAGGCGCTGGTGGCCGCTTCGGCCTTCAAACCGGCGAGCGGTGCCAGGCGGGACAATCCTGCCGCCTCGATTTCCTCCACGAACGGCGTCGGCGCGTAGAAGCCCCTGCCGGCGGAAACGCGGATCGTCCAGAAGGACGGCTTGTAGAGCAGCGACAGGCGCGGGCTGAACTGGGTGCCGAATGCGTTGTGGAAGTCGATGCGGGCGCTCCCCGCCAGCGTCAGGTCGGTTGCGAGATCCTGCTCCACCTGACCGAAAATGCCGGGCACCGCATAAGTGTAATCGAAAGCCGGGAAGGTGCGCGAGCGGAAGCTGTCCCGCTGATAGGCGATGCCGCCGATCCATGACGTGTCGCCGCCCTTTCCCGACAAGGACGCTTCGGCGAATATCGTGCCGTGGCGATCCTTCTCCACTATGTCGCCGAACAGATGGCGATGCTTCTGGGTCATGGCCGAGGCTCTGAGATGCGCGGTCCAGATGTCAGTCATGGGCGTCTCCGCGACCAGCCCTATGTCGAAGCGGTCGCTGTCCTGCGTCTGGGGGAAAGGGTTTCCATCGGGAGTCGCGCGTCCGTCGAGCGTCCCGCCGATCCGCTCCTCGCGCATGGCCCCGGCCGTCAGGAAGAGCTTCGCGCCTTCCGGACCATTCCAGAAAAACCGGGGGCGCGCGGTCCATCTTTCATATCCGGCCATGTCGATCCAGCCATCTTCGTCCAGATCCTGGCGGCTCTGGCGATGGTAGCCGCCCGTTATCGACCCGCCCCAGCCCGCGCCCAGCGGCGCCGAAACATAGGCCGTTACATCCTGACCGCTGCGGGACGTCGCATTCATCAGCATTTCCGCTTCCGGTTCGTCGCCGGGGCGGCGGGAAACGAGATTGATGACCCCGCCCAGCGCGGATGGTCCGTAAAGGGCGGAGGCAGCGCCCTTGATGACCTCCACCTGTCCCAGATCGGTCGGGGCTATTTGCAGCAGCCCCAAAGAGGATGCCTGTCCGCCGTAAAGGGGCAGGCCGTCGGCCAGAAGCTGCGTATAGCGGCCCTCCATCCCCTGGACGCGGATGTTGGCCGATCCGAGGGCGGGGGATGTGACCTGCACGCGCAGGCCGCCGGTCTCGCTCAGGATCATGGCGATGTTGCCGGGCCGCATGAGGATCTTTTCCTCGATTTCGTCCCGGTCGATCACCTCGACGCGGACGGGTTCGTCCTGGACGCGCCTGCCTGAGCGGGTGGCCTGAACGATGATTTCCTCCTGGCCCTCGACGGGTTCGGACAGGACGGGCTTTGTCTCCTGCGCGTAGGCCGACGCAGGAAGAGCAGCGCCCAGAAGGAGGGCGCAGCGGATAGGGATGGTCATTATACAGTCCTGAGAAAATAGGATCGACGGGCAGGCGCATGGGGCCTGCGGCGGTCGTTTCTCAGGCGCTGGGCGGTTCGATTGGGGGCGCTGGCGCGAAGGAGGTCAGGCGGGTGTCGGGCGTCGGGAAGAACGCAGACCGGGCGGGAACGGGCATGGAGAGCGCCGGGCCCGAGGCCGTGTCGGTCGCCACCGGGCAGTGGCTGTGACAGCCATGGGGGGCTTGCCGCATGGGGTGGTCGCCCAGGGCGTCATGATCCGCCTGCTGCGCGGTGGCTGAGGTCGAGACGGTTGCCGGGACGAATGCGTCGGCCTCCGCAGGCGACAGGTGAAGTCCGCACCAGAGCACTGCCGCTAGAATCAGGAAATGGAAGGCGCGGCGCATGCCGCGTCACTACAATGCGATTGGGCGAAAGCATAGGGGCCGTGAGGACAAATGCGGAATGTTGGGGGATGCATCAATTCCTCCCTGCGCGAAGCGTGGGGGGGGGGGGCGAAGAGAGGCGCGTGACTCTCTTCGACGGCCGAAGGCTGGTGGAGGGGAGATCGGAGGTCGCGCCTTTTCCTCTCCACCATGCTTCGCATGGTCCCCCTCCCCATCTATCGATGGGGAGGAATGGGATGGGTGCGTTCTCCACCAAAATCCCCCCGTCCCCCCGCATCTTGCATTTGTCCACGCTGCCTAGGCCGCGTGTTCGGTCAGGGACAGGTTGATCATCGCGTGGGCCATATGATCCAGCGCCTGCGCCATTGCCTTGGCGAGTTGCGGGTCCAGGCCGGGCTGGGTCTCTATGGCGCGGGTCATGGCGGCGGACCATTGGTCGGCCAGCGCGGGCGTGATCGGGAAGGGGCGGTGCAGCGACATGACGCACTGGCCGCGTTCGAACCAGTCGCGGGGGCCGCCTGCCCAGCCCGACAGGAAGCGGGCAAGGCCGTGGCGAACGGGGGCGAGGTCCGCGGCGTGGAGGGCGCGCAGGTCGGCGAAGGCGGCGTCCTGCTCCATCAGGTCGTAGAAGCGGTTGACGATGGCGGCGACGGTCGCTTCGCCGCCGATGCGGGCATAGGGGGTGGTCAATGGGGCCTCCTGCTGTTGGGCCC
>NZ_JFHR01000077.1 GCF_000722875.1 Sphingobium chlorophenolicum
TTCCCCTCCACCAGCCTTCGGCCGGTCCCCCTCCCCATCTCTCGATGGGGAGGAATAGGATAGGGTCCGCTTTCCACCCAAAGGTTCAGATTAAACGCAGTCCGCTCAACCCCCTTGCGACAGAGCCAAGCCGCCTCTATCTGCATCGATGCGACAGGTTCCCCGCAAGGGGATGAAAAGGGAAGTCGGGTAAAGCCCGCGCTGCCCCTGCAACTGTAAGCGGCGAGCCATCCGGCCATCACGCCATTGGACCCACGGGGTTTCCGAGAAGGCGGCCGGAAAGCATCGACCCGCGAGCCAGGAGACCTGCCTGACGCAGTCGTTCTTCGACCGGACAGGGTGCGCCGGCCGAACGGGGTTCCCCTCGCCGAGCGACAGCCATCGCCTTGCCGGTCCGGCCGCGCAGGGGGAAGTCCTGTCGCCTGTCCGGCGCCGCTCTTCTTCCCGCACGACGCGCCGCCGGGGCATTTGCCGTCGCGGCGGGAGTGTGTGGAATGACTGATGTGCGGAGCGTCCGCTGATGTTGCGGGCTGTCGAGGGCGGAGCGTCGGTGGTCGTCTGTTCGACCTGCCGGTTGTCGGCGGAAAGCCGGGAGGATGACGGCGGACGGCGCGGCGGCGCATTGCTGGCGGAGGCCGTGCGCAAGCTGCGCGACGACGACCCGGCCTATGCGGGGATCGCGGTGCAGGACATGCCCTGCCTCTTCATCTGCGAACGCCATTGCACGGTGCATGTCCGGGGAACCGGCAAGGTCGGCTATGTGCTGGGCGGCTTCACCCCGGATGAGGATGCCGCCCGCGCCATATTGGATTATGCGGCCCGCCATGCCGCGAGCGAAGAGGGCGTGGTGCGCTATGCCGATTGGCCGCAGGGCGTGAAGGGCCATTTCATCGTCCGCACCCCGCCGGACGGCTTCGTCTGCACATGATCCGCTTCGACAATCGCGCAGCCTTCGCCGCCGCGCTGGCCGATTTGCCTTCCCCGGACGCAAGCGCCGTTGCAGCGGCTGCGGAACGGCAGGCAATGTTGACCAAACCCGCCGGATCGCTGGGACGGCTGGAGGAAATCGCCCTGTTCATGGCGGGCTGGCAGGGTCGCGACCGGCCCGAAGCCCAGCGTCTGCGCGCCGCGATCTTCGCGGGCAATCATGGCGTCGCGGCACGGGGCGTCAGCGCCTTCCCGGCGGAGGTCACCGTCCAGATGGTCGCGAATTTCCGCCATGGCGGCGCGGCGATCAACGCGCTGGCCGCCGCCTGCGGCGCGGAACTGGCCGTGGTGCCGCTCGATCTGGAATGCCCCACAGGCGACATCTGCGCCGAAGCCGCGATGAGCGAGGCGGAATGCCTGACCGCGATCAACGCCGGGGCGGCTTCGGTCGAACCGGGCCTGGACCTGCTGCTGCTGGGGGAGATGGGCATCGCCAACAGCACCCCGGCGGCAGCGCTCTGCGCGCAGTCCTTCGGCGGAGCGGCGGACCATTGGGTCGGACGCGGAACGGGCGTGGACGGCCAAGGGCTAGCGCGCAAGGCGCAGGCGGTGACGCTGGCCCTCGCCCTGCACGGGCCGCATTGCGGCGACGCCTTCGAAACGCTGCGGCGTATGGGCGGTCGCGAGATCGCGGCGCTCGCAGGCGCGGTGCTGGCGGCGCGGATGCTGCGCGTGCCGGTGATGCTGGACGGCTTCATCGGCTGCGCGGCGATCGCCCCGCTGGCGAAGGACAATCCAGCCATCACCAGCCATTGCCTGGCCGCGCATATGTCGGCCGAGGCAGGGCATGAACGATTGCTGGCGGCGCTGGCCCTAGACCCGCTGCTGCGTCTGGACATGCGTCTGGGCGAAGGCAGCGGCGCGGCGGTCGCAACGCAGATCGTGCGGTCGGCGCTGGCGGCCCACGCGAACATGGCGACCTTCGCGGAAGCGGCGGTGGCCGGCGCGCTATGAGCGCTCTCCCGATCCACCTGATGCGCCATGGCGCGCCACAGCTTGCCGGACGGCTGCTGGGCCATCTGGACGCCCCGCCGGAGGCGGACGGCATCGCACGCTGCGTCGAACGGGCGCGGGGGCTGGACTTCACGCAGGTGGTGACGTCCGACCTGTCGCGGGCAAGAGCGCCGGGTGCGATCGTCGCGGCGGAACGGGGCGTCGGCCACATTGTCGACCGGCGCTGGCGCGAACTGCATTTCGGCCGTTGGGAAGGGGCCGACCCCGCCTCCCTCCCTTCCGCCGATCTGGCCCGCTTCTGGGACGATCCGGACGGTTTCCCGCCGCCGGAGGGAGAAAGCTGGACCGACCTCCGTGCCCGTATAGGGCAGGCGCTAGGCGACCTTGCCGAACCGACGCTGGTGATCTGCCATGCCGGGGCGATGCGAGCGGCGCTGACGATCCTGTGCGGCTTCGACGTACGGCAGGGCTGGGCGGTCGACCTGCCCTATGGCGCGGTGCTGAGCCTGCGGCTCTGGCCGGGCGAACAGCCATCGCAATGGACAGGCGCGCAGATCACGGGCCTGATCACATGAAGCGGCTGGTGCTGGCCCTGCAATTGATGACGCGGCTGCCCCTGCCCGCGCTGGACGTCGACGAAACGGATTTCGCCGCCTCGATCCGCTGGTTTCCCGCCACCGGCATCGCGGTGGGACTGATCGTCGCGGGCGCCGCCGGACTGGGCCTTCGCATCGATCCCTGGACTGGCGCGCTGTTCGGCGTGCTGGCCTGGGTCGCCATCACCGGCGCGCTGCATCTGGACGGCCTGGGCGATATAGCGGATGCGGCCGGAGCGGCGCATGGCGACCGGTCGCGCCTGTCGGCAGTGCTGGCCGACCCGCATATCGGCAGCTTCGGCGTCGTCGCCATCGGTCTGCAATTGCTGGCCAAGCTGGTCCTGCTACGGCTGTGGCTGGAAAATTTCCCGCTGTGGATGCTGGTTCCCGTGGCACTGGCAGCGCGGATCGGCCCGCTGGTCTGGACCCGATGGCTGCCCTCGCTGCACGAGGGGCTGGCAAGCCAATTCCGATCCGGCTGGCGAGCCGAAGCCCTCCTGTCATGGACGATGCTGGCGCTGGTCCTCAGCTTTTGGGTTCCGGCCCTTTGGGCGGCGGCCCTGTTGATCCCGCTCTGGGGATGGTGGCTGCGGTCGCGGATCGGCGGCATTTCCGGCGATGGCCACGGCGCGGGCATCGAACTGCTGGAAAGCGGCCTGCTCGTCACGATGCTGCTGCTGCGATGAGCGGCTTCACCTGGCATGGCGGGCGGCTGGCGGAGGCGCGGGCGACCTATGGCGGCACGGACTGGATCGATCTGTCGACCGGCATCAGCCCGCTGACATGGCCGGGCGCGGACCATATCCCCGTGGATTGGCGAGCACTGCCCGACCCGCAGGATCTGGCGGCGCTGGAGGCGGCGGCGGCGGCCCATTTCGGGGTCGACCCAGCCCATCTATGCACCATGCCGGGCAGCGAAACGGGCTTGCGGCTGTTGAGCCGGATACTGGACATGCCCGGCCGCTGGCTGACGCCCAGCTATCGCACCCATGCGGAGATTTTCGCGCAGGGCCGCGCCATGACCCCCGGAGAAGATGCGCCACAGCAAGCCGTGGCCCTGCTGCTCGCCAACCCGAACAATCCCGACGGCCGCATCCTGCCGCCCGCCCGCCTGATCGAATGGCTGGAGCGTCTGGAGCGGGCAGGGGGATGGCTGATCGTCGACGAAGCCTATGCCGATGCCATGCCATCATGCAGCATGGCGGGCGAGGTCGGGGAGGGGAGGCGGCTGATCCTGCTGCGATCCTTCGGCAAGTTTTTCGGTCTGGCCGGGGTTCGGCTCGGCTTCCTCATCGGTCCGCAAGAGATTGTCGCAAAGGCGCGGCGGATGTTGGGGGAATGGCCGGTATCCACGGCGGCAATAGCATTCGGCCGCGCAGCCTATGAAGACCACGCCTGGATCGAGGAAACGATAGCGGCGTTGACGAAGCACGCGGCGGAACTGGATGCCGTACTGGCCCGTCACGGGCTGACCGCGCGGGGGGAATGCCCGCTGTTCCGCCTGATAGAGTTGGAGGACGGCCCGGCCCTGTTCGACCGGCTGGCGCGCCGGGCGATCCTGACCCGGCCCTTCGAAGAAAACCGGCGCTGGCTGCGGCTTGGCCTGCCCGGCGATACGGCTGCGCTGGCGCGTCTGGACCGGGCCTTGGCCGATGATTGAACCGGTAGCGCTGGCTGCGCTGATGCTGGACGCCGCGCTGGGCTGGCCGAGCTGGCTCTATGCGCGGATCGGCCATCCGGTGGGCGGCTTTGCGCGGATCATCGGCGCAATGGAGCGGCGCTGGAACCGGACGGACTGGAGCGGCCCGCAGAGGCGGCGGGGCGGCATTGCCCTGCTGCTGCTGTTGCTGGGCGTGGCGGGCGGCGCGGGCTTCGCGCTGCAATGGGCGATCGTCCGATGGGCGGGCGACATGGCGTGGTTCTGGCTGGCGCTGGCGGCCTGGCCAGGATTGGCGCAGCGCAGCCTCTACGCGCATGTGGCCCCCGTGATGCGCGCCCTGGCAAAGGGCGATCTGGATGAAGCGCGGCGGACGGTCGGCTGGATCGTGGGCCGCGACACGGATTCGCTGGACGAAGCGGGCGTCGCCAGGGCCGGAATAGAGAGCCTGGCCGAAAGCTTCTGCGACGGCGTCGTCGCCCCGCTCTTCTGGCTGGTCCTGCTGGGGCTGCCGGGCATCTGGGCTTACAAGGCCGTGAACACCGCCGACAGCATGATCGGGCACAAGGAAGCGCCCTTCACCGATTTCGGCTGGGCGGCGGCGCGTTTCGACGACCTGCTGAACTGGGCGCCTGCGCGGCTGGCGGGCCTTTTGCTGTGCATTGCGGGCGGCGGCGGATGGTCGGTGATGTGGCGCGATCATGGAAGCCACGCCTCCCCCAATGCCGGCTGGCCGGAGGCGGCCATGGCCGGGGCGCTGCGGATCAGGCTGGCCGGGCCGATCCGCTACGATGGCGTGCTGCACGACAAGCCATGGATCGGCGCAGGCGGCGAAGCGGATGCCCACGCCATGCGGAAGGCGCTCCGCATCTATCTAAGCGCCTGCCTCCTGCTGTGGGGCCTGACCGCGATCTGGGAGAGTATCGGATGACGTCATTGCTGGTGCTGGGCGGCTGCCGTTCCGGCAAGAGCCGCTATGCGCAGGAATGGTGCGAGGCCGTTTCGGGCGGCAGGCTGGCCTATATCGCGACGGCCCAAGCCTTCGACACGGAGATGGAGGAACGGATCGCCCGCCACCGGAACGAGCGCGGAAGCCGCTGGCTGACCATCGACGCCCCCATGGACCTGCCGACCGCCTTGTCCGAAGCGGCAGGGCAGGCCGACGCGATCCTGATCGACTGCCTGACGCTCTGGCTCACCAACCTGATGCTGGCGGAGGCGGACATAAGCGCGGCCCGCGCCGCTCTGGCGCAGGCGGTCGCGGCCTGCCCCGTGCCCGTCGCATTGGTGGCCAATGAAGTAGGACTGGGTATCGTGCCGGACAATGCGCTGGCCCGCCGCTTCCGCGACGAGGCGGGCTGGCTCAACCAGCAAATGGCCGCGCAGTGCGAGCAAGTCGTCTTCCTCGCAGCCGGACTACCCATAAAACTGAAAGCTTGACTCAAAATCCTCCCCATCAAAGATGGGGAGGGGGACCATTCGCAAAGCGAATGGTGGAGGGGAAATACGCAGGTCACCCCCCACCAACAGACCTAAGAAAAATCCGCCCCAATCACCCGATAAAGCAATATCCGGTTCTGTATCAGCGCCAGTTCCGTCGCAATCGCGCTCCGCTGCGCGCTATAAAGCCCACGCTGACTAATCAGGCTGTTGAGAAAAGTGTCAATCCCCGCCCGATAACGTTCGTCCGCCAGCGCATAGCCGCGCTGGCTGGCAACCACCAGCCGCTGCTGCGCGGCCCGCTGCTCGTCAATCGTCCCCTCACGAGCCAGCGCGTCGGCCACTTCCTGAAACGCCGTCTGGATTGCCTTTTCATATTGGGCCAGACTGACGTCCCGCTGCGCCTTGCTGAAATCCAGATCGCCCCGCGCCCCGCCACCGAAGATCGGCATGGAGGCCGACGGCCCCGCCGACCAGGCGAAACCCCCGCCGGTAAAGAGCGACGACAGCGCCGAACTCGCTACCCCAATGGCCGCCGTCAGGCTGATCTTCGGAAACATGGCGGCGCGCGCCGCGCCGATGTCGGCATTGGCGGCCTTCAATCGATGCTCAGCCTGAAGCACGTCAGGCCGCTGGAGCAACACGTCGGAAGACAGCCCCGCAGGCGTCTTGGCAATACTCCCGGCCAGCGCCTCAAGCGACTGCGGCAACAGACCATCCTCGACCGGCGCCCCGACCAGAAGGTCGAGCGCATTGCGATCCTGCGCCACTTGCGTGACGTTCGCGGCGATGTCGCTCCTCGCCTGTTCCACCGTCGTTTCGGCCTGATGCACGTCCAGCTTGCCGGTCAGCCCCGCGCCGTTCAGCGACCGGATCAGGGCCAGCGTCCGCTCCGCGCTCGCCAGCGTCTGGCGGGAAAGGGCCAGCAACTCCTGATCGGCGGCCAGCGTCGCATAGGCGCTGGCCGTCTCCGCGATCAGGGCGATGCGCGCCGCCCGCGCCCCTTCCTCCGTCGCCAGATAGGATTCCAGCGCCGCCCGCGTCAGATTCTTCACCCGGCCGAACAGGTCGACCTCGAACGCGCTGAAACCGATATCGGCGCTGTAATTGTCCTGACGGCTGTCGTTCCGCCGGGAAAAACTGGCCCCCGCCTCGCCCGTGACCGCCGGAAGCTGAGCAGCGCGCTGCACCCGATATTGCGCCCGCGCCGCCTCCACATTGGCCAGCGCAGCCCGCAAATCCCGATTATTGGCCAGCGCGCGCTCGATCACCGTCTTCAGCCGCTGGTCGCCGATCAACGCGGTCCAGGGCAGGCCCGGCCTCTCAGCCGCATCGGCCGAACCACCCGGCAAGGCGGCAGGCACAGGCGGCGCCGGACGCACATAATGCGGCGCCATGTCGCAAGCCGACAAGGCGGCCAAACATGCCAAAGTCACAAAAGCGCGCTTCATGCCGGAACCTCCCCAACGGCAACGGGCGACGGCCCCTTCCGGTTGAAGATGCGCATGATCGTCAGGAAGAAGAGCGGAACGTAGAAGATCGCAAGCACCGTCGCGGTCAGCATGCCCCCGACCACCGCCGTCCCGATGGCGATGCGGCTCTGCGCGCCCGCCCCCGTCGCGATGGCGAGCGGGATGACCCCCGCGATGAACGCCAGCGACGTCATCAGGATCGGCCGGAAACGCAGCCGCGCCGCCTCCAGCGCGGCGGACATGGCGTCCTTGCCCTCCAGATAGGCGAGTTCCGCGAATTCCACGATCAGGATCGCATTCTTCGCCGCCAGCCCCATGGTGGTGAGCAGCCCGACCTGGAAATAAATATTATTCTCCAGCCCCCGCAACGTCACCGCCAGCACCGCCCCGATCAGGCCCAGCGGTATCACCAGCAGCACCGCCAGCGGGATCGACCAGCTTTCATACAGCGCCGCCAGGCACAGGAACACCACCAGCACCGACAGCCCGTACAGCAACGGCGCCTGCCCCCCGGAAAGCTGTTCCTGATAGGACAGGCCGCTCCACGCATAGCTGGTGCCGGAGGGAAGCTGCCGTTGCAGCCTCCCCATCTCGTCCATCGCCTCGCCCGAACTCGCTCCCGGCGCCGCCTGCCCCTGAATTTCATAGGATGGCAACCCGTTATAGCGCGACAGGGTGGTCGGCCCCATCGTCCAGTGCGCCGTGGCGAAGGCGGAGAAGGGCACCATCTCCCCCGTGGCGGCGGACCGCACCTGCCAGTTGTCCAGATCGCTCGGCAGGGCGCGGAACGGCGCGTCCGCCTGCATATAGACGCGCTTCACCCGCCCGCGATCGACGAAATCGTTGATATAGGTGCTGCCCCATGCGGCGCTCAGCACATTGTTGACGCTGCCCTGCGTCAGGCCCAGCACGGCCAGCTTTTCGGAATCGATGTCGACCTTGAGCTGCGGCGTATCCTCCAGCGTGGCGGCGCGCACGCCCGCCAGCTTCGGACTGTCGGCCGCCGCTTTCATAAGCTGGTTGCGCAATGCCAGAAAGCGTTCCCGGCTCAGTCCCCCGCTGTTGAGCAGTTCGAAGGTAAAGCCGTTGGACTGGCCCAGCCCGCGAATGGCCGGCGGCGTCATGGCCTGCGCCTTGGCATCGCGGATCGCGGCAAGCTGCTTCGTGGCGCGGTTCGCGATCATCGTCGCGCTGTTGGCCATGCCCTTGCGCTCGTCCCAGGGGGTCAGGCTGATGAAGCCCTGCGCCGTATTTTCCCCCTGTCCCGCGAAGCTGAACCCCTGCGCCATGAAGATGAAGCTGACATTGTCCTTCTCATCGTTCAGGAAATAATTCTGGATGCTTTCCACCGCAGCGCTGGTGCGGGAGGATTTGGCGCCCGCGGGCAGCGTCACCTGCACCATCACCTGCCCCTGATCCTCCACCGGCAGGAAGCTGGTCGGCAGGCGCACGAACAGCAGCCAGAGCAGCACGAGAATGACGGCATAGCCGATCCAGAAGAAGGTCCGCCGCCCGATAAAGCCGTTCAGCCGCGCCATATAACCGCGCGTGACCCGTTCGAACCAGCGGTTGAACCTGCCCATCCAGCCCCTGTCGCGATGCTCCTCGGCCACGGGTTTCAGGATAGTCGCGCACAAGGCGGGCGACAGGATCAGCGCCACCAGCACCGACAACAGCATGGAAGAGACGATGGTGATGGAAAATTGCCGGTAGATGACCCCGGTCGACCCCCCGAAAAAGGCCATGGGCAGCAGCACGGCGGACAGGACCAGAGCGATGCCGATCAACGCATTGCCGATCTCCTCCATCGACTTGATCGTGGCGTCGCGGGGGGAAAGCCCCTCTTCCTCCATCAGCCGTTCGACATTCTCCACCACGACGATGGCGTCGTCCACCAGCAGGCCGATGGACAGCACCATGCCGAACAGCGTCATCGTGTTGATCGAATAGCCGAACAGCGCCAGCACGCCGAAAGTGCCCAGCAGCACCACCGGCACGGCGATGGCGGGCACCAGCGTGGCGCGCCAGCTTTGCAGGAAGAGGAACATGACGACGACGACCAGGCCCACGGCCTCGATCAGCGTCTGCACGACTTCGTCCACCGACAGCTTGATGAAGGGCGTGGTGTCGCGGGGATAGACGACGGTATATCCGTGCGGCAGATCGGCGGACAGCGCCTCCACCCTGGCCTTGACCAGTTCGGCGGTCTTCAGCGCGTCGGCCCCGGGCGCGAGCTGGATCGCCATGCCCGACGCCGGGTGGCGGTTCAGATGGGCCGACGACGTGTAGCTTTCATTGCCCAGTTCGACCCGCGCCACATCGGACAGGTGGACCACCGATCCGTCGCTCTGCGTCTTGACGACGATATTGCGGAACTGTTCGGGCGTCTGCAACCGCGCCTGCGCGGTGACGGTCGCGTTGATCTGCTGCCCTTCGGGGGCGGGATCGGCGCCGATCTGCCCTGCGGAAACCTCTATATTCTGCGCCGCGATGGCGCTTTGCACATCCGACGGCATCAGCTTGACCGTGGCCAGCTTATAGGGGTCCAGCCACACCCGCATCGCATATTGCGAACCGAAGATCTGCGAAGACCCCACGCCGTCGATGCGTGCGATCGAATCCTGGAAATTATTGACCAGATAATCGGCGATGTCCGCCTGAGACGCCGTGTCCGTCCTGTCGTAGAGGCCAACCAGCATCAGGAAGTCGGTCTGCGACTTGGTGACGGTCAGGCCCTGCTGCTGCACGGCGTTGGGCAGGCGGCTCAGCGCCTGCTGCACCTTGTTCTGCACCTGCACCTGCGCCGTGTCGGGATCGGTGCCCTTCTTGAAGGTGACGGTGATCCGCGCCTGCCCGTTGGCGGTCGAGGAGGAGGAGAAATACATCAGCCCGTCGATGCCGGTAAGCTGCTGCTCGATCACCTGGGTGACGCTGGTCTCCACGGTTTCGGCCGAAGCGCCCGGATAGTTGGCGCTGACATTGACCGACGGCGGCGCGATGTCCGGATATTGCGCGATGGGCAGGCTCAGCATCGCGCCCAGCCCCGCCATCATGATGCCGATGGCGATGACCCAGGCGAAGATCGGCCTTTCGATGAAAAAGCGGCTGAGCAAGGTCCGATCCCCCTACTTGCCGGTGGCGGCGGGCTGATCGACAGGCACGGCCTTCACCGCGTCGCCCGGCTGCACCTTGTCCGTGCCCTCCACGATCAGGCGCTCGCCTTTCCTTAGGCCGCCGGTGATCAGCCATTTGTCGCCCACCGCCTGCGCGGCGGTGACGATGCGCCGTTCGACCTTGCCGGACCGGTCCACGACCAGGGCGGTGGCGTTGCCCTTGGGATCGCGGCTGATGCCCTGTTGCGGCGCTAATATGGCACCCGGAACGACCGATTGCGGCGCGACCACGCGAACGAACATGCCGGGCAGCAACAGGCTGTCCGGATTGGGAAAACGCGCCCGCAGCGTGATCGTGCCGCTGTTCGGATCGACAATGGGTTCGGCGAATTCGATCCGCCCCTCCAGCGGATAGTCCGTGCCATCGTCCAGCTTCAGCCGGATGACGGCGCTCGCAGGCAGCGCGCTCCCGGCGGCCAACGCGCGCCGCAATTGCAACAGCTTCGCGCTGGATTGCGTCACGTCCACGAAAATCGGATCGAGTTGCTGGATAGTGGCCAGCGCCGTCGCCTGACTGGCCGTCACCAGCGCACCGGGCGTGACCATGGACCGACCGATGCGCCCGCTGATCGGGGCGCGAACCTGCGTGAAGTTGAGGTTGATGCCGGTCGTCTGGAGCGTGGCGCGGGCCTGCTGCACGGCGGCGGCGGCCTGACGGGCGGCGGCGATCACATCGTCCCGGTCCTGCGCGCTCACCGCCTCGCTCTGGCCCAGCGTGCGGTAACGGTTCGCCCTGGCCTGCGCGGCGGCGGCGGTCGCCTGCGCGCTGGCAAGCGTCGCCTGCGCCTCGTCGCGGGAGGCGCGGTAGAGCGATGGGTCGATCTGGTAGAGCGGCTGGCCCGCCCGCACATAGCTGCCCTCGGTGAAGAGTCGCTTCTGGACGACGCCCGCGACCTGCGGCCGAACCTCTGACATCATGGTGGATGCGGTGCGGCCCGGCAGTTCGGTCGTCACAGTCACGTCCTGCGTCGTCAGCGTCACCACGCCCACCTCCACCGGCCCCTTTTTCGGCGGCTCCCTGTGACCGCAGGCGGCAACCAGAATGCAGAGCGCGAGAGGGGAAAGGCGGCTGAACATGGTCGGCGGACAAGTCCAAATGAAAGGATGGGATCTTCGCCCGGCGCAGGGGGAGGGGAGGGCGCGCCGGGCGAAGGTCGGCTCCATCGCTGGCGCCGACATGGCCCTCATGATCCTTTGGCACGCACCGTTCCAGCGCGACTATCTGTCCCGATGGTTCAATCTGTAGCACATTGTATCTTTATGTATCGGCCGGAGCAGCGGGCGCAGACGCGGGCCGAAAATGCAGCTAGAAGGGCGGCCATGCCCGATCCGTCCCGTCCGCCCCGCGTGATTGTCGTCGATGATGATGAGGATATACGGGACCTGATCGTCGGCCAGCTTTCGCAGGAACGTTATGAAGTGCTGGCGGCGGGCAGCCTTGCCGAATTGCGGGCGCAGACGGCGGCGCGCCCGGTCGACCTGATCGTGTTGGACCTGAACCTGCCAGACGGCGACGGGCTGTCGCTGTGCCGGGAATTGCGGGCGCAGGGCAGCGGCGTGCAGATCATCATGGTGACGGCGCGGGGCAGCGCGGTCGACCGGGTGCTGGGGCTGGAACTGGGCGCGGACGATTATCTGACCAAGCCGTTCGAACCCCGCGAACTGCTGGTGCGGGTCCGCAACCTGCTGCGCCGCTCCCGCAACGAGGAACCGGCGCGGCAGAAGACGGCGCGGATCGCCCGTTTCGGCCCCTGGCGGCTGGACCTGTTCCAGCGCCGCCTGATCGCCGCCGACGACCGGCTGGTCATGCTGTCCTCCGCCGAATTCCGCCTGCTCTCCCGCTTCATAGAGGAACCCAATGTCGTGCTCTCGCGGGAGGCGCTGGTGCCCGAACGGCGGGCGACGGCGGCCTTCGACCGCTCCATCGACCTTCAGATCAGCCGGCTGCGGCAGAAACTGGCGGGTGATTCAGGCGATGGGCCGGGCGGCGGCGGCCTGATCCTGACGGTGCGCGGCGAAGGCTATGTGCTGGCCAGCACGGTGCATTACGAATGATCATTCCGGTCGTGGCGCGGGCGCGCAATTTCTTCCGGTCGCTGGTGGGGCGGATATTCCTGCTGCTGACGGTCGGCATGACGGTCGCCGCCGTGCTGGCGCTGCTGGTGGCGGAACAGGCCCGGCATCTGGATTTCGAACGCTGGCGGCTGCAGCGCGTGGTGGCCAGCGCCGTCGACATCGCCCAGCGCCTCAGCCACGATCCCGCCCGGATCGAGGCGATGCTGGAGGATCAGCGGATCATGGGCGCAAGGACGGCGCCCCGCGGCGTCGCCCTGACCGACCCGAATCCGGCCTTGGCGCAGGCGCTGGAATCCCGGTTCGGGCCGCATTCCAATCCGGAGGCGGGACAGGTGCCGTCAGGACTCTGCTTCGCCGCGAGCAAGGCCGATCCGAACAATCGGGCGGCAGGCCTGATCGACACGCCCCGGCCCGATTGCTGGATCGTCCGCTTCACCGACGAAACGGGGGAGCGGCGGTCGCTCGCCCTCTATCTGCCGCATCTGGTCAAGCCGCCCAGCAACCTCGCCAAGCCCATCTACTTGCTGCTGATCCTGCTTTCCTCGGCCGGGCTGGCGATCGTCGTTGCGCGCTTCGTCTCGACGCCGCTGCGGCGGCTGGAGCGGGCGGCGGAGGCTTTTTCGGTGTCGGTCGATCCGGAAGAAATCCCCGAACGCGGGCCGGAGGAGGTGCGCGCGGCGCTGTCCACCTTCAACCTGATGCAGCGCCGGGTGCGGGCTGGCTTTGCCGAGCGGACGCAGTTGCTGGCCGCAATCAGCCATGATCTCCAGACGCCGCTCACCCGCCTGCGCCTGCGGCTGGAACTGGTGGAAAATGAGGAATTGCGGGCGCGGCTGCTCCAGGATCATCAGGCGATGCTGACGCTGGTGCGCGAAGGGCTGGACCTGGCGGCGAGTACGGAGGCGCAGGAGGACTGGTCGGTGATCGACATCGACTCGCTGCTCACCAGCATGGCGGAGGATGCGCAGGATCTGGGCGCGCCCGTGCGTTTCCTGGCGGGCTGCGGCGGCACCGTGCGGGTCAAGCCGAACGCGCTGACCCGCTGCGTCAGCAATCTCGTCACCAACGCGGTCAAATATGGCGGCAGCGCGGACATCGGTTGCGCGCGGCAGGGCGGTCGCGTGCTGATCGAAGTGCGCGACCATGGCCCCGGTATCGCGCCCGACCAACTGGACCAGATGTTCGAACCCTTCACCCGCGGAGCGGCTGGTCAGCCCGGCGGACGGCCAGGCACAGGCATCGGCCTCACCATCGCCCGATCCCTGGCCCTAAGTTTCGAAGCGTCGGTCCGACTGGCCAACGCCCCAGACGGCGGACTGGTCGCGACCATAGACATGCGGGCGTAACGACCTGGCATTTTCATGCCGTGCCAATGCTGTGTGGAAAAATTCGGAATGTCGGAAGATGGCCATCCCAAAGACATTCCCCTCCCGCAGGCGGGAGGGGCTAGGGGTGGGCGCGAGCGAAGCGAGCTTCCGACTTAACCGTTGCAAAATACCGCATATGTCGCGCCAACCCACCCCCTAACCCCCTCCCGTTTACGGGAGGGGGAATAACGGTAAAGCACCCAAATCACCTCGTCCGGCGAGTCTAGAATTTGCCCACGCTACCAAGGTTGCACTACAACCCGTCATGCTGAACTTGTTCAACTGGCGTTGGCCTTCGGCACAGCATCCATTTCTCCCCACGAACCGCCCCCTCCAAAGGCGCGACGGAACCATTACACCCCGACGAGATTATCTCCTTTACCCTCTTCCCTCTCAGGGCCTCAGGTGACACTATGCATCAGATCGCGGCGGGGGATCGTCGCGCCGAATTGAAGACGCTGCATGGCGGCGGCGCGGCGAAGATGTCGCCGGCCGCAACATGACGGTCGTGCAAATGCCGGAAATGCTCTTGCGTCGCCGGACAAGCATCGTGCGTTCTTTTGCTAAGACATTTTCAGATAAAATCCGGCGCAGATGGAAATTTTTTAATCTGCCATCCTTCTATTACACTGTTTTTACGGACCATATGGGTCTATATCTATTCCACGGCTACTTTAGCGGGAGTCGCCAGTGACAAAGAATGAGCTGTTTTCCAGCTTCACGCGGAAGTTCGATGATCGGCGCCAGGCCGAAATGTCCATCGAAGATTATCTGCTGGGATGTCGCAACGATCCATTGATGCACGCATCGGCGCCGGAGCGGCTTCTGGCCGCCATCGGCGAGCCTGAGATCATCGACACGTCCCGCGATCAGCGGCTCGGCCGCATCTTCATGAACCGGACCATCCGGCGCTACCGAAGCTTCACCAATTTCTACGGCATGGAGGCGACGATCGAACATATCGTCAGCTTCCTGCGCCACGCCAGCCAGGGATTGGAGGAGCGCAAGCAGATCCTCTACCTGCTCGGCCCGGTGGGCGGCGGCAAATCGTCGCTGGCCGAACGGCTGAAGGCGCTGATGGAGGCGCACCCCATCTATGTGCTGAAGGCGGGGGACGAGATCAGCCCGATCTTCGAAAGCCCGCTCGCCCTGTTCGACGCGGAGACGCATGGCGACTTCATAGAGGAAAATTACGCCATCCCCCGGCGGCGGCTGACGGGCATGATCAGCCCCTGGTGCCGCAAGCGGCTGGACGAATTCGGCGGCGACATCTCCCAGTTCAAGGTCGTGCGCATGATGCCGTCGCGCATGCGGCAGGTCGCCATCGCCAAGACCGAACCAGGCGACGAAAACAACCAGGACATCAGCTCGCTGGTCGGCAAGGTCGACATCCGCAAGCTGGAGATGCTCTCCCAGAACGATCCGGACGCCTACAGCTATTCGGGCGGCCTCAACCGGGCGAACCAGGGGATGCTGGAATTCGTCGAGATGTTCAAGGCGCCGATCAAGATGCTCCACCCGTTGCTGACCGCGACGCAGGAGGGCAATTATATCGGCACGGAAAATATCGGCGCCATTCCTTATACCGGCATCATCATGGCCCACTCCAACGAATCGGAATGGGCGAACTTCAAGAACAACAAGAATAACGAAGCCTTCATCGACCGCATCTACGTCATAAAAGTCCCCTACAGCCTGCAAGCCACCGAAGAACGCCATGTCTACGAAAAATTGCTGCGGGAATCCGACCTCAGCAAAGCCCCCTGCGCGCCGGGAACATTGGACATGCTGGCCCGCTTCTCCGTCCTGACCCGCCTGCGCGAGCATGAGAACAGCAATCTCTATTCCAAGATGCGCGTCTACGACGGTGAAATGCTGCGGGAAATCGACCCGCGCGCGAAAAGCCTCCAGGAATATCGCGACGCGGCGGGCGTGGACGAGGGCATGTCCGGCATCTCCACCCGCTTCGCTTTCAAGGCGCTGTCCGCCACCTTCAACCACGACACCAATGAGATCGCGGCCGACCCGGTCCACCTCATGTATGTGCTGGAGGGGATGGTCCGGCAGGAACAATTCCCGGCCGAGGTCGAATCCCGCTATCTGGAGTTCATCAAGGGCGAACTCGCCCCGCGCTACGCCGAATTCATCGGCAATGAAATCCAGAAGGCCTATCTGGAATCCTACCATGATTACGGCCAGAACCTGTTCGACCGCTACGTCGCCTATGCCGACGCGTGGATCGAAGATCTGGACTTCAAGGACCCCGACACCGGCCAGCTTCTGGACCGGGAGGTCATCAACCAGGAACTGTCCAAGACCGAAAAGCCGGCAGGCATCGCCAATCCCAAGGATTTCCGCAACGAGGTCGTGAAATTCGCCCTCCGCATGCGGGCGAGCAACGACGGCCGCAACCCGTCCTGGACCAGCTACGAGAAAATCCGCGAAGTCATCGAAAAGCGGATGTTCAGCCAGGTCGAGGATCTGCTGCCGGTCATCAGCTTCGGATCGAAGAAGGACGGCGACACCGCCAGCAAGCATGACGAATTCGTCGCGCGCATGATCGAAAGAGGCTATACTGAGCGGCAGGTCCGGCGGCTTGTCGAATGGTATATCCGCGTGAAACAGGCCGGTTGATGGAGGCGCCAAGCCAGCCATGCACATAGTCGACAGACGGTTGAACCCAGGCGGCAAGAGCCTGGTCAACAGACAGCGCTTCCTGCGAAGGGCAAGGGCCTATGTGCAACAGGCGGTGCGCGACAGCCTGAAGGACCGCAGCATCAAGGATCTGGACAAGGAAGGCCAGATATCCATCCAGCGCGATGTGATCCACGAACCGACGCTGCACCGCGCGGCGCAGGGCGGCAGCCGCGAACGGGTCTTCCCCGGCAACCACGACTATATGGAGGGGGACAGGATCAAGCGCCCCGACGGCGGCGCGGGCGCGGGGTCGAAGGCCGGGCAGGGCGAGGGCAATGACGATTTCCAGTTCGCGCTCAGCCGCGAAGAATTTCTGGACCTGTTCCTCGACGATCTGGAACTGCCGGACCTGGCCAAAAGGCGGCTGATCGGCGGCGCGGTCGACGGCATCAGGCGGGCGGGCTATTCGACCGCCGGCAACCCCTCCAACCTCTCCGTGCCCCGCACCATGCAAAAGGCGATGTCGCGCCGCCTCGCGCTGCGCCGCCCCAAGGGCGCCGACCTCGCCCGGATCGAGGAGGAGATCGCCCTGATCGAAGCACGCGACCCGCCCCTGCCCGACGACGCCGTGCGGCTGGAAGCGTTGCGGGAGGAACGCTCCACCATCATCCGCCGCCGCAACCTGATCGCCTATATCGACCCCGTCGACCTGCGCTACCGCCGCTTCGAAACGGTGCCCAAGCCCGTCGCGCAGGCGGTGATGTTCTGCCTGATGGACGTCTCCGGCTCCATGACGGAACATATGAAGGACTTGGCCAAGCGCTTCTTCGCGCTGCTGCACCTGTTCCTGACGCGCTGCTACGAACATGTGGAGGTGGTGTTCATCCACCATACCGACCGGGCGGCGGAGGTGGACGAACAGACCTTCTTCTACAGCACGGTCACGGGCGGCACCCTTGTTTCCAGCGCGCTCGATAAGCTGATCGAAGTGGTGCAGGAACGCTTCCGGCCCGACGACTGGAACATCTATGTCGCGCAGGCGTCGGACGGCGACACGATGCAGTCCGACAATGGCCGGGTGGTCAGCCTGATGCAGCAGGACATCCTGCCCTTCAGCCAATATTTCGCCTATCTGGAAGTCGGACGGGAGGAATTTGCCGACATAGAGTCGATCGGCACGACCACCGGCCTGTGGCAGGCCTACGCCCCGGTTTCGGAGGCCAACCGCAATTTCGTGATGCGCAAAGTGCATCATCGCCGCGAAATCTACCCCGTCTTCCGCGAACTTTTCCAGCGCAAGGGCGTGGCGGAGCGGAGTTCATGATGGGGAGGTCGGCATGACGGTCGAACTGGCGCCCGCCCCGCTGTTCACGGGCAGCGATTGGGATTTTTCCCTCATCAACCGCATCCACGACACGATCGAACCGATCGCGCTTCAGGAAATGAAGCTGAACATCTATCCCAACCAGATAGAGATCATCAGCGCGGAACAGATGCTGGACGCCTATTCCTCCATCGGCATGCCGCTCTTCTACAAACATTGGTCCTTCGGCAAGCAGTTCGTGACCAATGAAATGATGTACCGCAAGGGGCTGCGCGGCCTCGCCTATGAACTGGTGATCAATTCCGATCCCTGCATCAACTATCTGATGCAGGAAAACAGCGCGACGATGCAGACCCTCGTCATCGCCCATGCCGCCTTCGGACATAATCATTTCTTCAAGAATAATTATGTCTTCAAACAATGGACCGACGCGGAAGGCATTCTCGACTATCTGGAGTTCGCCAAACGCTATATCGCCCAGTGCGAGGAACGCTATGGCCAGTTGCCGGTCGAACGGGTGCTGGACGCCGCCCACGCGCTGATGAACCAGGGCGTCCACCGCTATCCCCGCGTCCGGCCAAGGGATTTGAAGGCGGAGGCAGCGCGGGAGGCGGAGCGGCAGGCCTATCGCGACCGCATCTATGACGATCTGTGGCGCACCGTGCCCAGCGGCGCGAAGGCGGACGCGATCCCCAGCGACGCAAGACGGGCGGCGCTGGGCCTGCCGCAGGAAAATATCCTCTATTTCCTGGAGAAGACCGGCCCCCTGCTGCAAAGCTGGCAGCGGGAGATATTGCGGATCGTCCGGCTGATCGCGCAATATTTCTACCCCCAGCGCCAGACCAAGGCGATGAATGAGGGCTGCGCCACCTACACCCATTATCGCATCATGACGACGCTGCACGAACGGGGCTGGATCACGGACGGTTCGTTCATGGAATTCCTGTCATCCCATACCAATGTCGTCTACCAACCCACTTATGATTCAGGACAATTTGGCGGCTTCAACCCCTATGCTCTGGGGTTCGGCATCATGTCCGACATAGAGCGCATCTGCCGCGAACCGACGGAGGAGGACCGGGAATGGTATCCCGAAATCGCCGGATCGAACGACGCGATGGAAGTGCTGAAGGACATATGGGCCAATTACCGTGACGAAAGCTTCGTCTCCCAATTCCTCAGCCCCCATCTGATCCGGCAATGGCGATTGTTCAAGATACTCGACAAACAGGGCGAGTCGGAATTGCGCGTCGATGCCATCCATGACGAGCGCGGCTACCGGCGGATTCGCCGCTCCTTGGCGCGGGAATATGAAATCGGGCGGCAGGAACCGGACATTCAGGTGGTCGATGTCGATCTGGCCGGGGACCGCAAGCTGATCGTCGAACATGCCGTGCTGGACGGCGTGCAACTTGACGCGGGCGATGCCGCCATGGTGTTGCAAAATCTGGCGAATCTCTGGGGTTATGAGGTGCTGTTGAGGGAGGTCGACTCCGAAACGCGCAAGGAACTGAAGAGCCACAGCGCGCAGCCCAACGCGGCCTGGCTGCGCTGAACCGGTGCGCCCGGCGGACGGGATCGGAACGGGGACAAGATTCCATTTTCAATCGCCGGCAGGAAAGGCTAAGTTACCGGCCGGTTTTTCGTGGGCGAAGTCGGATTTGTCGTTCGAAAGGCGATGGAGAGGATAAGCCCCGCGACAGGCAGGAGTTCGCTTCATGACGAATGCCCTTACTCCAGAAGAATGTCTCGACCGGGCGCGAATGCATGATCAGTTGGCGGCGACGACCGCCGATGCTTCTGCGCGCATGATGCATCAGGCGATGGCCGCCGAATTCCGCCGCCGCGCCGGAATGGCGGCGGACGGCATGCGTCAGGTGGCCAGCAGACCCATCATCGAACTGATGCCCAACGTCGCCTGACGGGTAATCCCAACCGTTCGTGCCAAGTAGGGGCTAAACGCAGTCGAGTTCCCCCTCCCGCAGGCGGGAGGGGGAACTCGACTGCGTTTAGCCCCTACTTGGCACGAACGGTTGGGATTACCCGTCAGGCGACGTTGGGCATCAG
>NZ_JFHR01000078.1 GCF_000722875.1 Sphingobium chlorophenolicum
CCCCTAGCCCCTCCCGCCTGCGGGAGGGGAATGTCTTGGATTGGCCAAACTCTACCCACCGCCCCAACATCCCAATCCCCCTACCCTTTTCCCCGCACCCCCTATAGAGAGGCCGTTTCGGCGAACCTTCGAAAAGGGCGAGAGACAGCATCGTGGCGCGAGAGATCACCGGATTTTCCAACCCGCTGGTGAAGCGCGTCCGTTCCCTAAGGGAAAAGAAATTCCGCAAGGCCGAGGGGCTGTTCCTGGCCGAAGGTCTCCGCATCCTGACCGAAGCCCGCGAAGAAGGCGTGCTACCGGAAATGCTGTTCCACGCCGGATCGACCCATCCCCTCGCCATCGACCTGATCGCGGCGATGGAGGCGGCGGGCGGCGACGTCATTGAAACCACGCCCGACATTCTCTCCAAGATCAGCGGCAAGGATAATGCGCAGGCCGTGGTCGGCGTCTATCGCGACCGGTTGACCCCGCTGGCGAAGCTCGACCGCACGAAGGCCGACATCTGGATCGTCGCCCAGTCACTGCGCGATCCCGGCAATCTGGGCACCATATTGCGCACCGGCGACGCGGTCGGCGCGGGCGGCCTCATCCTGATCGACGATTGCGTCGACCCCTTCTCCGTCGAATCCGTGCGGGCCAGCATGGGCGCGCTCTTCACCCAGTCCATCACCCAGGCGCGCTGGGGCGAATTCATGCACTGGCTGCGGCAGGGTCCGGGCGAACTGATCGGCACCAGCCTGAAGGCCACGCACGACTATCAGGAACCCCGCTATCAAAGCCCCAGCTTCCTGCTGGTCGGCAATGAGGCGCAGGGCCTGCCCGAAGCCTATGAGGCGGAATGCGACCTGCTGGTGAAGATGCCGATGCTGGGCAAGGCGGACAGCCTGAACGCAGCGGTCGCCTGCGCCGTCATGGCCTATGAATTGCTGAACCAGAAAAGAGCGAAATGATGGCGACGGGGGCAGTGCAGGTGGTGGAAGCAGCTTCGGACGATATGGGCGGAATCGGCGCGATGCTGCGGCACAAACGGGTGCTGGCGGCCAGCCTGATCGGCACGGCGGTCGAATTTTACGACTTCTACATCTACGCCACCGCCGCCAGCCTTGTCTTCGGGCCGCTCTTCTTCCCCGCCTCCTCCCCCTCTGCGCAGTTGCTGGCCGCCTATGGCAGCCTCGCCCTCGCCTTCTTCGCCCGACCCCTGGGGGCGGCGGTGTTCGGCCATTATGGCGACCGCATCGGGCGCAAGGCGACGCTGGTGACGTCGCTGATGCTGATGGGTGGATCGACGCTCGCCATCGGATTCCTGCCCACCTATCAAAGCATCGGCTGGTGGGCGCCGCTGATCCTCTGCCTCCTGCGCTTCGGTCAGGGCCTTGGCCTTGGCGGCGAATGGGGCGGCGCGGCGCTGCTGGCAGTGGAAAACGCCCCGCCGGGCTGGCGCGCCCGTTTCGGCATGTTCCCGCAACTGGGCGCGCCGGTGGGATTCCTGGCCGCCAACGGGCTGTTCTTGATCCTCGGCACCTTCCTCACCGATGAGGATTTCTTCGCCTGGGGCTGGCGCCTGCCTTTCCTGGGCAGCGCGGTGCTGGTGCTGCTGGGCCTGTGGATTCGCCTGAAGCTGACGGAAACGCCCGAATTCGCCGCCGCCCGCGCCGAAGCGCCGCCGCCCGCCGTCCCGCTCGCCACGCTGCTCCAGAACCATCTGGGCGCGGCCGTCGCGGGCACCTTCGCCTGCGCCGCCTGCTTCGCCGTCTATTATATCGCGACCGCCTTCGCGCTTGGCTACGGCACCACAACGCTCAAGATCGACCGGGAGACCTTCCTCGCGATCCAGTTGGGCGCGATCCTGTTCATGGCGCTCAGCATCGTCATCGCGGGCTGGTGGGCGGACAAGAGCAGCCCCACCCGCGTGCTGGTCGCGGGCTGCATCGGCACGGTGCTGATGGGCATCATCTTCGGCCCCGCCATGGGGACCGGACAATTGCTGCCGATCTTCCTGATCCTCAGCCTCGCCCTGCTCCTGATGGGCTTCGTCTATGGCCCGCTCGGCGCCTATCTGCCGCACCTCTTCCCGGTGCAGTTGCGCTACACCGGCGCATCCTTCGCCTTCAACCTGGGCGGCATCATCGGCGGCGCGATGGCGCCCATCGTCGCGACTTGGCTGATCCAGGTGCAGGGCGTGGAACTGGTCGGCCTCTATATGTCGGCGGCGGCGGCGCTCAGCCTGATCGGCCTCTGGTTCACAAGTCGGAAATAGGCTTGCGCATCAGGATCAGCGGCACGCCGCTATCCTCGAAAGCCCGCACATCGACAAAACCGAAGCTGCGATAGAGCGGCACGCCCGCCATGGTAGCGGACAATTCCAGCGCCGCGAAGCCCTCGGCCCGCGCCGCCGCTTCGCAGAGCGAAAGGATCAACGTCCCCACGCCCTTCCGCACATGATCGGGATGGGTGTACATCGCCCGCACTTTGGCGGCCTCCATCGCCGGATCGAGCAGCCGGTCGTCCCGCCCCGCGCTATGGTCGCCGCCATAGGCCGTGGCGCCCCGGCTCCAGCCGCCGCAACCGGCGATGCGCCCCTGGGCCTCGATGACGAAATAAGTGCCGTCCGCGATCAGGCGGCTGTCCAGCCCCATGAAGCCATGGCTGGCCTTCACCTGTCCGGGCGTCAGAAAGGCGGATTGCAGGCGGTCTATGGCCAGCCTCATGACATGGACAAGCGATGGTTCATCGGCCGGAAGGGCGAGACGATGAAGAAGCGGCATAGGCTTACGTACCAGATAGAAGAAAAGGCGGCGACGGACCTCTGCCGTTCGCCGCCTTTCCGGTCGAAAAGGGCAGGCCGGGCGGCCCGCCCATGTTCCTCAGAAGGTCACGTTCACGCGCGCATAATAATAGCCGCCGTTGATGCCATAGGGCGAGAAGGTCGGATATTTGCTCGTCGAATAGCCACGCTCCTGATTGGCCAGCTCCGTGTTGCGGATGAACTCCTTGGACCGCTGCGTCGGATATTTGTTGAACAGATTGTTCGCGCCCACGGAGATCTTGATCGGCTTGGCGATCTGATAGCCCAGTTCAAGATCGGTGATGAACGCCTCCTTGACCGGCACCTTGATCAGATTGCCCGCATCCGGACCGCTACGCGCCGTTTCCAGCGTGTAGACCTGCGAATAATAGCTTTCGCGCAGGTTCGCCGTGAACTTGCCCCAGGTCCAGAAGGCGTTGAACGTGCCCCGGAAGCGCGGCGTGCTGTGCTCCAGTTCCACCTCGCTTGTCGCATCAATCAGCCGGGTCAGTTCGAGATTGATCGTGCTGGAATAGAGCGCAGAGGGAAGCGGATTGATGCCCAGCACCTTGTTCTGATTGTAATTGGCGGTCAGCGTCAGGTCGAGCCGGCCCAATTCGCCCAGATCGCCGATGTAGCTCGCCACGAGATCGACGCCCCTGGTCCGCATCTTCACGCCGTTGACGAAGCTCTGCACGGACACGCCGCCTTCGGTGTTCCGGTCGATGCCATTGTCCGCGAACAATACATAGGCGGGGATAGCATCAGCCGTCCGCCAATCGGTCACGGTGCTGCTACCGCCCAGCGCCGCATTCACCGCACTCAGCACTGCCAGTTGGTTGTAGATGGCATATTGGTCCGCATCGAAGGGCAGACAGGCGGCCGCGTTGCTGCCGGCATAGCCCGCTGGGCAGCGGTTGCCGGTAAAGCCCGAAAAAGCCGTCGAGGTCATGATGCGGTTGCGGATCGTGATCTGATAGGCGTCGAGCGTGAGGGTGAAGTTGCGCGTCGGGTTGAAGACGGTGCCCAGGCTGAAGTTGGTCGATTTTTCGGGCTTGAGTCCCCCGAAGCCCAGCGCGCCCGCCGCAGCCGAAGCGGGCGGCAGCACGCCGCCGACAAAGCCCGGCCCGACATTCAGGCCCGAATAGCCCCCTTCCGCCAGCGTAGGCGCGCGGAAACCGGTGCTGACCGTGCCGCGCAACGCGAAAGCATCGGAAAAATCGTAGCGGGTTGTCAGCTTGAAGACGGTCGTGTCGCCGAAATCGCTATAATGTTCGTGGCGCACCGCGCCGTCGACCAGCCAGTTTTCGACCGGCTTCAGGCTGATGTCCAGATATTGCGAGAAATTGTCCCGCTTGTACTTGCCCGCGTCATTGGGGCTATAGCCGAAGAAGGACTGAGCGCCGCCGCCATAATAGGACGCCGGATCGCCCGACCGAATCCCGAAGGTTTCATGCCGGAATTCCAGGCCCGCCGCGACGTTGACCGGCTCCGACAGCCCCACGTCGAACGCATGCGTCAGGTCAAGCGTGTTGCTCCACTGGGTATTGAAGAAATCGCCATTGTGGAAGGTTTCTGGCGTGAAACCGGTATCGGCGTAGAGCTGGGCGTTGGCCGAGTGGTAGACATAGACCTCGACCACATCCTTGCCGTAGGTGGAGGCAAGGTCGAAGGTCGTGTCGCCGATCGCGCCGCGGAAGCCGCCGGTCACCGAATAATCGGTTTCGTCGATCCGCTCCTGCGGCTGGAAACCGCCCGCATAATAGGGCACGCCGCTGGCGCTGACGACCGTCGTCGGCGGGCGGGTGTTTTCATAGGCGGCGGCCTTTTTGTGGCCATAGCTGCCGAAGCTGTAGATTTCATAATCGCCGAATTCATAGCCGGCATTGTAGTTCACGACGGTCTGGTCGATGTGCGGATCGCCGATGATCCGGTTGGTATAGGGATAGCCGGGCAGATTCCTGATTTCGGGATAGGTCGAAGACAGCCGGATCGCCTGCGGGTTGATGTCGCCCCGGAAACTGAACCCCTTGTGCTTCTTCTGCGCGGAGATGTTCAGATAGGCGCCGTCGAAGGGGGCCAAGCCGATATTCCCGCCGATCGCGTAGGTCTTGCCGCCTTGATCATAATATTCGCCGCCCGTCAGGTTGATCGACCCGCCATGATCGGCCTTCTTCTGAAGGAAGTTGATGACACCCGCGATCGCGTCCGTGCCATATTGCGCGGCTGCGCCGTCCTGCAACACTTCGACGCGCTCGATCGATTCAGGCAGGATGAAACTGACGTCCGGCGCCGCGCTGCCGCCATAAGGGCCACCCGCGACAGATACGTTGGCGGTGCCGTGGCGGCGCTTGCCGTTGACCAGGATCAGCGTGTGGTTCGGACTGAGGCCGCGCAGCTTCATCTGCAGGTTATGCGCCTGAAGGTCACCGCCGAAGGATTGCGCCTGAACCGAGGGAAGCTGCTGCGCCAGGCTCTGCATCAGGTCCGGAGACCCCGTGCGCTGCAACGTTTCCGCGCTCAAAAGCTGGATCGGCGCTGGGCTGTCGACCGCCCGCATGCCGGTGAGGCGGGTGCCGGTGACGATGATCGCCGCTCCGTCCGTGGTGGAGGCTGCCTGCGGATCACCGGTCTGGGCCAGAGCGGACGCCGGAGACGATAGCGCAATAATCATGGCGGCACGAGAAACGAAACTCTTTGAGTTCATGAACAGGCCCCTTGCTTTTGTTATTAAGAGAGCCTCTCCCGAAAGATATTTTCTTGTTTTAACTGAATCTATTTCTCCAAATCTCTTCGAGACACACTTGCCCTTGCGCCAGACCGACAGGTCTGATCGTTCGAAATATTGAGCAATCTCTGGAAACGGAACGCTGACACGAAACCGCTATCGAGCAAAAACGAATTTCGATGAGCATGCGTAATCATTTTCGGCAAGGCATGGAGGAAGGCCGCGAGGATCGGATCAAACCGTTGAAACACAAAGAAAAAGGCGACGCCCGCATGAGGCGCCGCCTGTCTCTTTTTTACAACTGTCAAGGACAGCTTTTTGGGAGAATCAATCCTCGCTGCGCACGTCGCGGCGCTCGGCGATGCGAGCGCGCTTGCCGGTGCGGCCGCGCAGATAATAGAGCTTGGCGCGACGCACCACGCCCTTGCGGACGACGGTGATCGAATCGATGTTCGGCGAATAGAGCGGGAAGACGCGTTCCACACCCTCGCCGAAGCTGATCTTGCGCACGGTGAAGTTGCTGCCCATGCCCTTGTTGGAGCGGGCGATGCAGACGCCCTCGTAATTCTGGACGCGGCTGCGGTCGCCTTCGACGACCTTCACGCCGACGCGCAGCGTGTCGCCGGGGCGGAAATCCGGGATATCCTTGGCCAGGGCCGCGATATTCTCGGCCTCGATCTGCTGGATCAGGTTCATGACTTCTAAGTCCTACTTTTCGCGTTGCGCACCAGAGGGCGACTGGTCCCGAACGCCGATATGACGTTCCCAAAGGTCCGGCCGCCTTAGCCGTGTATCTTCTTCCGCCCTTTGTTTCCGCCAGGCGGCGATCTTCGCATGATCCCCCGATCGCAACACTTCAGGGATCGTACGCCCTTCCCATTCAACGGGTCGAGTATAGTGCGGATATTCGAGAAGGCCGCTTTCGAAGCTCTCCTCATCCCCACTGGAAGCGGCGCCCATTACCCCAGGAAGCAGGCGGATGCAAGCATCCAGCAGCATCAGCGCGCCCATTTCCCCGCCGGAAAGGATGATGTCCCCCATGCTGACCTGCTCGACGGGCCGCGCCTCGAAAATCCGCTCGTCAAACCCCTCGAACCGGCCGCAGAGGATGGTGACTCCCGGACCGGCGGCGAGTTCGCGGATCCGCCCCTGCGTGACCGGCGCGCCCCGCGGCGTCATGGCGATGACGGGCAGGTCCGGACGCTTTTCCAGCGCATGATCGATGGCAAGGCCCAATATGTCGGCGCGCAGCACCATGCCCGCTCCGCCGCCAGCGGGCGTATCGTCCACCGTGCGATGCCTGTCGGTGGCGAAGTCGCGGATATGAATCGGATCGCAGGCCCATTTCCCCTCAGCCAGCGCCCGTCCGGCCAGCGATACGCCCAAAGGCCCCGGAAACATCTCCGGATAGAGGGTCAATATCTGGGCCTGGAAGCTCACGCCCTGCGCCCCTTGAGCCACGCCGCCGCCATGCCGCCCAGCAGCGACACCCCGCCACTGAACATCAGCGCAATACCGATGGTGCGCAGCAAATCAGCAAAGGGACGGTCCGGCTGCACCAGCGCGGGCAGCAGGAACAGCATCGGAATGGGAACCACCATCGCCACACCCGCAGCGATCTTGAGCGCGCGCGACCAGGACATGGTGAAGAGGCGCCAGCCAGCGGCCACCATCAGCAGCGGATAGAGAGCGGCAAGGATTTTCAGCATGGTTCGCCCTCCAACTCTCTCTCATTCACGCGCAACCTGCTCCTGCCTGCGCAGGAGCACCGCAGGTCAATATCCGGCGAGAAGGGTCAGGCCGCGAAAGCAGCCTCTATAACCGCCCGCCCTTCCGCGATGGTCACCGCATGCATCGGCGCCATGAAGCGCTTGCCGTTGGGCCGCTCCACTTCGATGATGTCGCCCGCGCCGAAATTCTCGACCGCCACGACATGGCCCAGACCCTCTCCCTCGCTGGAGAAACAGGGCAGGTCGATCAGGTCGGCATGATAATATTCGCCCTCGCCCAGGGCGGGCAAAGCCGAACGAGGCACCGTCAGTTCGGTCCCGCGCAGCCCTTCCGCCGCCGTGCGATCACCGACCTCGGCAAAGCGCGCCACCGCGCCATTGGGGCCGGGGCGCACCGACTTCAAGGTCAATGTGCGCCCCCCCGCATCGAAGCCGCCATAGGATTTCAGCGTTTCCGCCCCCTCCCCGAACAGCTTCAGACGGACTTCGCCCGCCACCCCATGCGCGCCGATGATGACGGCGAGAGTGACGGGCTTGTCGGTCAAGTCGATCAGCCTTCGGTCTGCTCGGCGGCAGCTTCTTCAGCCGGAGCGGCTTCTTCGACGGGCGCTTCTTCAGCGGCCGGAGCGGCAGCGGCCTCGGCGGCGGCAGCCTTGGCGGCTTCGGCGGCTTCAGCAGCTTCGGCGGCCTTGGCGGCGCGGTCTTCGGCGCGATCCTTGGCCTTCTGACCCGGCTCGGCCTTCTTCGGGTTGTTGCGGGCAGCGCGTTCCTTCACGCCCGCGGCGTCCAGGAAGCGGGCCACGCGGTCGGTCGGCTGCGCGCCGGCGGCAACCCAATGCTTCGCGCGCTCGACGTCGATCACGACGCGCTTCTCGTCGCCCTTGGGCAGGACGGGGTTGTAGCTGCCGATGCGCTCGATGAACTTGCCGTCACGCGGGGCGCGGCTGTCAGCCACGACGATGCGGTAATAAGGGCGCTTCTTGGAGCCGCCACGCGACAGACGGATGGACGTTGCCATGGAAATTGACCTTTCTACTCTAAACCAAAATGTTGAATTTGCTTATTTCTTCAGGAAATTCTGAAAGCCGGGCGGCAGGTTCGGCATATTGCCGCCCAATCCCGGCAAACCCTGCGGAGGCGCGCCGCCACCGCCGAGCATCCCATCCAGCCCACCACCGGTGAACATCTTGGCCAGCCCTTTCAGGCCGCCCATCTTGCGGATCTTCTTCATCGCCGTTTCCATTTCCTGATGCATTTTCAGGAGACGGTTCACTTCCTGCACCGTGGTGCCGCTGCCCTTGGCGATGCGAATCTTGCGCTTGGCGTTGATCAGCGCGGGCTTCTCGCGCTCCTTGGGCGTCATCGACCCGATCATCGCGTCCAGATGGATCAGCGTCTTGTCGTTGGCGCCGCTATTGGCCATCGCCGCCTGCGCCTTCTTGAGGCCCGGCAACATGCCCGCCAGCGCGCCAAGGCCACCCATGCGGCGCATCTGGTTCAACTGGGCGCGCAGGTCGTTCATGTCGAACTGACCCTTGGCCATTTTCTTGGCAAGCTTGTCGGCTTCCTCGGCGTCGATGGTCTCGGCCGCCTTCTCGACCAGCGAGACGACGTCGCCCATGCCCAATATGCGCTGCGCTACGCGTGCCGGGTGGAAAGGCTCGATGGCATCCAGCTTTTCGCCGGTACCCGCGAACTTGATCGGACGGCCGGTGACGGCGCGCATCGACAGCGCCGCGCCGCCTCGCGCATCGCCGTCCATACGGGTCAGCACTACGCCGGTCAGCGGCACCTGCGCGGTAAAGCTGGTCGCGACATTCACCGCGTCCTGCCCGGTCAGCGAGTCGACCACCAACAGGATTTCCGCCGGGTTGGAGACTTCGGCCACCGCCTTCATCTCGTCCATCAGCGCCTGATCGACGTGCAGACGACCGGCGGTGTCGAGCATCACCACGTCGAAGCCCTGGAGCTTCGCCGCCTGCAAAGCCCGCTTGGCGATCTCGACCGGCTGCTGGCCCGGCACGATGGGCAGGGTCGCCACATCGGTCTGCGTGCCCAGCACCGCCAACTGTTCCTGCGCCGCCGGGCGCTGAACGTCGAGCGACGCCATCAGCACCTTCTTGCGCTCTTTTTCCTTCAGGCGCTTGGCGATCTTCGCGGTGGAGGTGGTCTTGCCCGACCCCTGCAAGCCGACCATCATGATGACGGCGGGCGGGGTCACGTCGATCAGCAGGTCGCTGGTTTCGGCGCCCAGCGTCTCGGTCAGCGTGTCGGAGACGATCTTGACGACCATCTGCCCCGGCGTGACCGACCGCAGCACGTCGCTGCCGACCGCCCGCTCCGTCGCCTGCTCGACGAACTGACGCACGACCGGAAGCGCGACGTCGGCCTCCAGCAGCGCGATTCGCACCTCGCGCATCGCGGCGCGGACATCGTCCTCCGTAAGCGCACCGCGCCCACGCAGCTTGTCGAATACCCCACCTAGACGATCGCTGAGCGAATCGAACATCATCACCTCATTTGGGCCGGAAAGGCCCGGAAAACTGCGCTACCCCGCCAAACGACAAAATCGCCGGCGGGCGAAACCTCGCCGGCCAGCGTCCATCCGGTGCCCCATTCGGGCGCCATGGATCTGTCAGGGTATCAGGCGGCGAACCGCCCGATTGCAGGGGCGCCCTTAGCGCAGGGACGCCGCCCATGCAACCGAAAGCGGCTCAGGCGGTCAGGGCGGCAGTCAGCCGGAGGATCGGCGGCGTCGCGGCCAGCATCGGCACGGCCAGCCCCTCGGCCAGGATCACCGCCGCGCCCACGCCATAGGCCGGATGCACCCGCCCGCGCGAAGCAAGATCATGGGCCGCGCCGACCGCCACGAACAGCATCTGCGCGCCCATCACGGCCAGCCCGCCCCACTGCCCCAATAAGGGCATCGGCAGCAGGCGCCCAAAGGCCGGCCCGATGATCGCGACCATCGTGCACAGCATCAGCCGCCTGTGCCATTCGATCCGGCGCCGCAGCAGGATCGCGCCCGTCAGCAGCACGGCGAAGGCGATCAGTTCCAACGCGCTCAACGCCAGGAAGATCGGCGGCGTGAAGAAAGGCGGCACGCGATCCAGAACCACCGCCATGACAGCCGCGAGCACGCCCAGCGGCACCATCGCCGTCGCCAGCCCGACGGCGACCCATCCCATGCGCCGATGCAGGGCCATCGACCCGCGATGGGCAAGGGCGTTCTGCATCACGAACAGCAAGGTCCAGCCCATGAACACCACAGCATGGACATGCACCCAATAGGGCACGCGGGAAACATCCACCATCCCGCGCAACGCGAAGGAGCCGAAGCCCCCGATCACCGTCGCCGCGATGGCGACCGACATTCCCAGATAAAAGCCGTTATTCCGGCCCTTCCGGACAGAATCCGGAACGATCGACGCAGCAGCCTCCATGAGCCCCCTCCCCCTAGAAGATTAAGCCATCGCGACCTTTATTTTCGCCCCTTTAACAGAATATCAGGGGAATCGCGAGGGGACGGCCCCCGCTGCCTTACACTTGTATAATTTCTTCTTGCCAGCCGCGCCCGCGTCGGCAAGCTGCCCGCCGGAAGGGGAAGACTATGAGCTGGACGCGCCGCAAGCCGATGGAAGCGATGATGCCCGCCCATGAAGGGCACCGGCTGGCGCGCACCCTGTCCTGGCCGCATCTGCTGGCGCTGGGCGTCGGCGCGATCGTGGGCACGGGCATCCTGACGCTGATCGGCGTCGGCGCGGACCGGGCGGGGCCTGCGGTGCTGCTGTCCTTCGCCATTGCGGGCGCCATCTGCGCCTGCGCCGCGCTGGCCTATGCCGAACTGTCCACCATGATGCCCGCCGCCGGGAGCGCCTACAGCTACAGCTATGTCGTGCTGGGCGAAGGCATCGCCTGGATCGTGGGATGGAGCCTGATCCTCGAATATTCGCTGGCCGTGTCGACCGTGGCGGTGGGCTGGTCCGGCTATGCCGCGCCGCTGCTGACCTCCATGGGGTTCCCGGACCTGCTGACCAGAGGGCCGGAACTGGGCGGCCTCGTCAACCTGCCCGCCATCTTCATCATCGCCGTGGTCGCCGGGCTGCTGATGCTGGGCACGCATGAAAGCGCCCGCCTCAACAGCCTGCTCGTCCTCATCAAGATCGCGACCTTGAGCCTGTTCGTCGCCATCGCCCTGCCCGCCTTCGACGCGCAGAATCTCCAGCCCTTCATGCCCTTCGGCTTCGCCAAGTCGATGGGGCCGGACGGGGTGGAACGCGGCGTCATGGCGGCGGCGGCGATCATCTTCTTCGCCTTTTACGGCTTCGACGCCATCTCCACGGCGGCGGAGGAGGCAAAGAATCCGGAGCGCGACCTGGCCATCGGCATCGTCGGTTCTCTGGCCGCCTGCACGCTCATCTATGTGTTGGTCGCGGCGGCAGCGGTCGGGGCGATGCCCTTCACCCGCTTCGCCGACAGCCCGGAGCCGCTGGCGCTGATCCTGCGCGAAATGGGCGAGGGGCAGGTGGCGCGGATCGTCGCCATAGCAGCGGTGATCGCGCTCCCGACCGTATTGCTCGGCTTCCTTTACGGCCAGAGCCGCATCTTCCTGGTCATGGCCCGCGACGGCTTCCTGCCGCAAAGACTGGCGCAAATCTCGAAGCGCGGCACGCCCGCCCGCATCACCGCCGTCACCGCCGTGCTGGTCGCGATCATCGCGGGCGTGCTGCCCATAGACGAGATCGCCGCTCTGGCCAATGCGGGAACGCTGATCGCCTTCACCGCCGTGGGCGCCTGCCTGCTGATCCTGCGCCGCCGCAGCCCGGACATGAAACGCCCCTTCCGCACCCCGGCCGGATGGCTGGTCGGCCTGGGCGCCATCGGCGGCTGCGCCTATCTGTTCGTCAGCCTGCCGGTGAAGACCATCATCGCCTGCCTGATCTGGAACGCCATCGGCCTGGCCGTCTATTTCCTCTATGGACGCAGGCGGGCATCCCTGAACGCCGCATAGGCTGGCCTTTTCATCTCACAAGCCCTACATGCGCGGCACTATGGGCCGTTTTTCGAAAATGCATGGACTAGGCAACGATTTCGTCGTGATCGACGCGCGGGAGACTGCGCTCGACATGACGGAGGCGCGCGCCATGGCCATCGCCGACCGCCATGCCGGGATCGGCTGCGACCAGCTCATCCTGATCGGCAATAGCGACCGCGCCGACGTGTCGATGCGCATCTTCAACAGCGACGGCAGCGAAGTGGAAGCCTGCGGCAACGCGACCCGCTGCGTCCCCCTGTTCGTCGGCCGCGACGTGCTGATCGAGACGAAGGCGGGCCTGCTCGACGCAAAGGCCGTCGACGGCGGCGCGAGCGTCGACATGGGCCAGCCCCGGCTGGAATGGGACGCGATCCCCCTCTCCTACGCCATGGACACGCTGACCATGCCGGTAAGCTGGGAAGACCTCCCCGCCCCGGTCGCGGTCAATGTCGGCAATCCGCATGTGATCTTCTTCGTGGACGATCTGGACGGTGTGAACTTCGAGCGTCTGGGCCCGCTGATCGAGCATGATCCGCTCTTCCCCGCCCGCGTGAACGTCAATTTCGCTCAGATCGTCGGCGACAATCATATCCGCCTGGTCGTCTGGGAACGCGGCGCTGGCCTGACCCGCGCCTGCGGCACCGGCGCCTGCGCAACGGCGGTAGCGGCGGTACGGCGCAAGCTGGTGAGCGGCCCCACCACGGTCAGCCTGCCGGGCGGCGATCTGGTGATCGACTGGACGCCGGGCGGGCCTATCATGATGACCGGCCCCGCCACCCATGTCTTCGACGGCGAGGCTGACTGGGCGCGCTTCTGAGATGAGCGGGCCGCAGATCATCACCCTCGGCTGCCGCCTCAACATCGCGGAGAGCGAGGCGATTCGGGAGATGGCGGGCGGGCAGGATGATCTGATCGTCGTCAATAGCTGCGCGGTAACGGCCGAAGCGGTGCGCCAGACCCGGCAGGCCATCCGTCGCGCCCGCCGCGACCGCCCCGATGCGCGGATCATGGTGACGGGCTGCGCGGCCCAGACCGAGCCTGAGACGTTCGCCGCAATGGCCGAAGTCAATGCGGTAATCGGCAACCGCGAGAAAATGGACCCTACTCACTACACCCCGTTCGTTTCGAGCGAAGTCGAGAAACGGGTGCGCGAGGGTTTCTCGACTTCGCTCGAAACGAACGGAGGGGGCGCGCAAATCCAGGTCTCCGACATCATGGCCGTCCGCGAAACCGCCCCCCATATGGCGAGCGCCTTCGCCGAACATGCCCGCGCTTTCCTGGAGGTGCAGAATGGCTGCGACCATCGCTGCACCTTCTGCATCATCCCCTATGGCCGGGGGAACAGCCGCTCCGTCCCCGCAGGCGCGGTCATCGACAAGGCGAAAGAACTGGTCGACGCAGGCTATCGGGAAATCGTCCTGACCGGCGTTGACGTCACCAGCTACGGCCCCGACCTGCCCGGCGCGCCCTCGCTCGGCCTGCTGATAGAGCGCATATTGAAGGGCGTACCCGGCCTCCCCCGCCTGCGCCTGTCCTCGCTCGACAGCGTGGAGATCGACGAGCGCCTGTTCGACCTGCTCGCCCATGAACCACGCATGATGCCGCACCTCCACCTCTCGCTCCAGGCGGGCGACGACATGATCCTGAAGCGCATGAAGCGCCGCCACAGCCGCGCCGACGCCGTCCGCATCGTGGAACGGCTCAAGGCCGCCCGCCCCGACATCAGCATCGGCGCGGACATCATCGCGGGCTTCCCGACCGAAGACGAAGCCATGTTCGAAAACAGCCTCAGGCTAGTGGAAGAATGCGCCATCGTGCACGGCCACATCTTCCCCTACTCCCCGCGCACCGGCACCCCCGCCGCCCGCATGCCGCAGGTCGACCGCGCCGTCATCAAGGCCCGCGCCGCCCGCCTCCGCTCCGCCTGCGAAGCGCAACGGGGAGGCTGGCTCCAAAGCCTCATCGGCTCGACCCAATCCGTGCTGGTCGAGCGCAACGGGCTTTCAGGCCACGCGGAAAATTTCGCCCCGGTGCGCTTCGCGACGCCGCAAACGCCCTCCTCCATCATCCATGCGAAGATTACGGGCCTTGAGAATGGCGCGCTGATCGCGCAAGAGGCGCAGCAATGACTGAACCCGGCACAAGCTGGCGCGATCGCCTCTTCGGCGGCCTCAAGCGCACTTCCGACAAGCTCGGCGAGAATCTCACCGGCCTCTTCACCAAGGCCGCGCTGGACGAGCAGACGCTGGACGAGATCGAGGAAGCGCTGATCGTCAGCGACCTTGGCCCCGCCATGGCCGCCCGCGTGCGCGACCGCCTGTCCGAAGGCCGCTACAACCGCGAACTCACCGAAGATTATCTGCGCGAGATCATCGCGGAGGAGATCGAAAAGACCCTCGCCCCCGTCGCCCGCCCGCTGGAGATCGAGGCGTTCCCGCGCCCGCAGGTCATCCTCGTCATCGGCGTCAACGGCTCCGGCAAGACCACCACCATCGCCAAGCTCGCCAATAATTTCCTGGAGCAGGATTATGGCGTGATGCTGGCGGCGGGCGACACGTTCCGCGCCGCCGCCATCGGCCAGCTCAAGGTCTGGGCGGATCGCCTGGGCATCCCCATCGTCGCGGGCAAGGAGGGCGGCGACGCGGCGGGCATCGTGTTCGACGCGGTCAAGCAGGCGACCGCCACCGGCATCGACGTGCTGATCGTGGACACCGCCGGGCGCCTTCAGAACAAGACCGAACTGATGGACGAACTGGCGAAGATTCGCCGCGTGCTGGGCCGGTTGAACCCGGCGGCGCCGCATGACGTCGTGCTGGTGCTGGACGCCACCACGGGGCAGAATGCGTTGAGCCAGATCGAGGTTTTCAAGGAAGTCGCGCAGGTGACAGGGCTGGTCATGACCAAGCTGGACGGAACGGCGCGCGGCGGCGTGCTGGTCGCGGCGGCGGAGAAATATCGCCTGCCCATCCATGCCATCGGCGTGGGCGAGAAGATCGAGGATCTGCGCCCCTTCGATCCGGGCGACATGGCGCGGGCGATCGCGGGGACGGCCTATGCGCGGTGATCGCCACCCCTTCGTCATGCCAGCGCAGGCTGGCATCTCAGGCCTCCACGGCACAACCCAGCCGCACGAGATCCCAGCTTCCGCTGGGATGACGGAGTAAGCAAATGGCCGACCCTAAAAAGCCCTCTCATGGCGGCAATCTCAGCCTAGCGCTGGACTTCGGCCCGCTCCTCGTCTTCTTCCTGACCTACAAGGGCGCGGGATGGCTGTGGGGACCGGGCAATCCGATCACCGCCATGACGTTCGGCACCGCCGCCTTCATGGCCGCCATCGTCATCGCCGTCATCATATCGAAGGTGAAGCTGGGCCGCGTGTCGCCCATGCTCTGGCTCTCGGCGCTGCTGATCCTCTTCTTCGGCGGCCTCACCATCTATTTCCGCGACCAGAGCTTCATCCAGATCAAGCCGACCATCATCTACGCCTTCTTCGCGCTGATGCTGTTCGCCGGATTGATGCGCGGCAAGGCGCTGCTCAAATATCTGCTTCAGGCCGCCTATGACGGGCTGACCGAAGAGGGCTGGCGCAAACTGTCACGCAACTGGGCCTTTTTCTTCGTCTTCATGGCGCTCGGCAACGAAGTGATGCGCCGGACGATGAGCTTCGATAGCTGGCTTGCCGTCAAGGTGTGGGGCGTGACCGTCGTGTCGGTCGTCTTCGCCGCCGCCAACATACCGATGCTGATGCGCCACGGCCTGGACCTGGGCGAAAAGCTGGACAGCGACGAGGTTGGCGAAACCACCCCGCCGCAGGGATAGGGGCAGGCGTCGCGGAACGCCCGCCCCGCCAGATCAGCTAAAATTCACCATGCAATAGAGCATCGCCAGCGACAGCAAGGTGTTGAGGCGGCTGAACATCATCGCGGTGGTCGCCGCCTTCGCCTTCACGTCATCCTCCGCCGGAACGATGCCCAGCGCCTTCTTCTGGTTCGGCCAGATCACGAACCAGACGTTGAACGCCATGATCAGCGCCAGCCACATGCCGATGCCGATCAGCGTATAGGGCGCCTGCACCAGCAATGCCTGATGGATATAGCCCGCCAGCCAGGCGACGATCAGCCCGGTCAGCACCGTAAAGGCCGCCGCCCAGCGAAAGTAGAACAAAGCGGCGGGCGCGATATGCTTGGAAACGCCCGGTTTCAACTCTGCCGGGATTTTCGGCATGGTCGGGATCTGGACGAAGTTGAAATAATAAAGCAGCCCGATCCAGGTCAGGCCGAAGAAGAAGTGCAGCCACCGGAAGATCGCGTTGGCGTCGACCAGCCCGGCATGCGCGCCGAACATGACCGCGATCGCGAGCAACAGCCCCGCGACCAGCACAAGATTCAGATTGCCGAAGAATTTTGCCATGGACCCTTCCCCCAAGTTCCGACCGCCGCATTCTCCGGGCGGCCTGACCGGCGATGCTATGTCATCGTTACGCCGCTGTCACATGGATATTTCCGCATATTGTACGAAAATATCCTGTTTTCCGTAAGCCGATAACACTGCTAGGGGCGGGGAGCCTTCCGGCCGCACCATCGTTATGCGGCCACCAGATCCAAGAACCCGAGGAGTTCCGACATGGCCTTTGTTCTGCCCCCCCTTCCCTATGCCAAGGATGCCTTTGGCGACATTCTGACCGCCGAAACCTTCGATTTCCACCACGGCAAGCACCACAATGCCTATGTCGTGAAAGCCAATGAACTGGTCGCCGCCGACGCCGCGCTCCAGGGCAAGTCGCTGGTCGAACTGATCAAGTCGTCCAAGGGCGGCCTGTTCAACCAGGTCGGCCAGATCTGGAACCACACATTCTACTGGCAATCCCTCTCGCCCACCAAGACCGCGCCGAGCGGCGACCTGCTCGCCAAGATCGAAGAAGCCTTCGGTTCGGTCGACGCGCTGATCGAAAAGCTGAAAGCCGAAGCCGTCGGCCATTTCGCCAGCGGCTGGGCCGCGCTGATCCTGAAGAACGGCAAGCTGGAAGTGACCAGCTATCATGACGCCGACACCCCGGTCGCGCATGAAGGCCACGCGCCGCTGCTGATCCTCGATGTGTGGGAACATGCCTATTATATCGACTATCGCAACGCCCGCCCCAACTATGCCGACCGCGTCCTGAAGGAAGCGATCAACTGGGATTTCGCCGCCCGGAATCTGGACGGCCAGGGCGTCAGCCGCGCCGACCAGCCGGCCTGATCGACGGATCGCCCGCCGCCTGGGACGCGCGGCGGGCGACCCACCCAAGTCTTTGCGAACAGAGCACAACCGTTTCTTAACCCCGCCATAGGAATATGCGTCACGGGAACGAGGAAAACGGTCATGGACCTCGACGAATTGCAAAGGCAGCATGACGAACTGGAGGCTCTCGCGGCCCGGTTCGGACAGGCGATCGCGGACGACGGCAATCCACAAAGGCTGGGTACGCTGCGCTGGCAATTCGCCCGCCTGCTAATGGCGCATCTGGCGCTGGAAGACCGGATATTATACCCCAATATCCAGCGGCAGGATCATGACCTGCTGCGCGAGACGGCCCGCAGGCTCGAAATCGAGATGGCGCCCATCGCCCGGACCTTTTCCGCCTATATGTCCCGCTGGAGCGATGATCGGATCGAGCGCGAATGGGCGGATTTCTGCTACGAAAGCCGTCAGATCCTGGATGCCGTCCTGAAACGGATAAAGAAGGAAGAGGGGCTACTCATGCCCCTGCTGACCGAAGCGGGGCTGATCGAGACGCCGCCAATCCGGCGCGCCGGCTGAGGAAGGCCGGCTTTTCCGGTCAGTCGCGGGCCGGAGCCAGTTCCAACGCCCCGGCCAATTCATCCAGATCGGCGCCCGGCCGCACCAGCAACCAGTCGCGCGCCTGCGCGCCATTGACGACCGTCACCGCGCCCTTGGGACAGACGCCCAGGCAATTGACCTCGACGATCCCCGCCGCCGCCTTGCGCCCTTTTTTCAGCGAAAGATGCCTGCGCAGTGCCTTGGCCAGCCGCTCGTCGCCGTTAGGACCGAAACCACCGTCCAGCTTCTTCGAACATTTGCGGCAGATCAGCACCGCATGGTCCCAGTTCGACCGGATCCGATCCTTCAATCCGCCCGCTCCCGTGGTTTCCACGTCCGCCGTTCCTCCGCGGCGCGCAGCACTTCATAGGCGGCCTGAATCGTCTGGAAGCGCACGGCCGCCTGCGCGTCGCCGGGCTTCACATCGGGATGATATTCCTTCGCCAGCCGCCGCCAGCTTTTCTTCACCGCCTCGAAATCGGCGTCATCCTCCAGTTCCAGCGCCTGGAGCGCGTGCATCTCGTCCCGCGACCGCGTGCCGTCACCCGGCCCGCCCCAACCGTGATAGGCGCTGTTCTGATAACCGCCCGCATCGCGCCGTTCATTGCGTTCCCGCTGTTCGCGCTCTTCCTTGTCCAGGCCCTGAAAATAGTCCCAGTTGCGGTTATATTCCGCCGCATGATCGGTGCAGAAATACCAGCGTTCCGGGCTGTTGGGCGATTTGGGCGCGGGGCAGGCGCCGGGCTGGTCGCAGCCGTGACGGTCGCACAGGCGCACCTGTTGCGCCTCACGCGATGCGCCGTAGCTGCGCCAGCGGGGAAAGCCCCAGTCATTGGATCGGCTGCTTCTTGCCATTGGCCCTAGTTAGGCAAGCAACAGCCGGAACGCCACCCCGGCAACGATGAAATTGCGGTATGGGTGGATTGCGGTCATTAAGCCCCTCCCCTTCAGGGGAGGGGTTGGGGTGGGGGCGTGCCTCTACAGGACAGCTTTCGCGTGGGGCACGCCCCCCACCCCTCGGTCCGCCTGCCTGAAGGGGAGGGGGAACATTAACGTCCTGGAATGGCCAATTGCCGCCCTTTCTTCAAAAGCCCTAAAAGCCAGAGGGG
>NZ_JFHR01000079.1 GCF_000722875.1 Sphingobium chlorophenolicum
GCCCCCCACCGGCGCCCCCAAAATCCGCGTGGTCCAGCCCAATATCGGCCAGGACGAGAAATATTCGCCCGAACTCGAACAGGCCCATTTCCAGACCCTCGCCACCCTTTCCGGCACCCCGCGCCCGGCCCCGCGCCTGATCTTCTGGCCCGAAGCCGCCATCCCCGCCTATCTCGACCTCGAACCCGACTGGCGCGCCCGCCTCGCGGCCCTGCTAGGCCCCGGCGACCTCCTCATGACCGGCGCGACCAAAGTCTATTTCAAGCAGGTCGAAAAAGACGGCATCACGGAAAACGCCCTTTCCGGCGCAAACAACAGCCTGTTCATCGTGGACGCCAATGCCCAGTTGCAGGGCCGCTACGACAAGTCCCACCTCGTCCCCTATGGCGAATATCTGCCGATGCGGAACATCCTCCAGCCGCTCGGCCTGTCCCGCCTCGTCCCCGGCGCCGTCGATTTCTGGCCCGGCCCCGGCCCGCAAAGCCTGACCCTGCCCGCCACCCTCGGCCGCCCCCCACTCAAGATGGGCGTCCAGATCTGCTACGAGATCATCTTCTCCGGCCAGGTGGTGGACGAAGCCAACCGCCCCGCCTTCCTCTTCAACCCCTCCAACGACGCCTGGTTCGGCAGTTGGGGCCCCGTCCAGCACCTCGCCCAAGCCCGCCTCCGCGCCCTGGAGGAAGGCATCCCGATCATCCGCTCCACCCCCACCGGGGTATCGGCGGTGGTCGACGCGCGCGGCCATATCCTCAGCCGCATCGGCCACCACCGCGCCGGTTTCCTCGACACCGCGCTCCCTCCCGCCCTGCCGCCGACGCTCTTCTCCCGCCTCGGCAACTGGGCGCCCTTCGCCTTCATGCTCGCGCTCATCCTACTGGCCATTGCCACCCGCAGATCGACCCGCTAATAGCCACATAAACTTTTCTTTATGTCGCTTGCTCGAACAGCCTGCTAACGGGAGTCCCATGCGCAACAACTATCTCTTCACCTCGGAATCCGTTTCCGAAGGCCATCCCGACAAGGTCGCGGACCAGATTTCCGACGCCATCGTCGACCTGTTCCTCTCCAAGGATCCCGAAGCCCGTATCGCCTGCGAAACGCTGACCACGACCCAGCTTGTCGTGCTGGCCGGGGAAATCCGCTGCAAGGGCGTCTATGAAAACGGCGCCTGGGCGCCCGGCGCGCAGGAAGAGATCGAACGCACCGTCCGCGAAACGGTAAAGCGCATCGGCTACGAACAGGATGGCTTCCACTGGGAAAGCTTCCGCTTCGAAAACAACCTCCACGGCCAGTCCGCCCACATCGCGCAAGGCGTCGACGCCGCCGGCAACAAGGATGAAGGCGCCGGCGACCAGGGCATCATGTTCGGCTTCGCCTGCGACGAAACCCCCGACCTCATGCCCGCCACGCTGGACTACAGCCACAAGATCCTGGCGAAGATGGCCGCCGACCGCCACAGCGGCCGCGCCCCGTTCCTGGAGCCGGACGCCAAGAGCCAGGTCACGCTGCGCTTCGAAAACGGCAAGCCCGCCGCCGCCACCGCCATCGTCGTCTCGACCCAGCACGCGCCGGGCTATGACGAGGGCGCGAAGGAAGCCGAACTCAAAAATTACGTGAAGGGCGTGGTCGCGGAAGTCATGCCCGGCCACCTGCTTTCGGATGAGACGGTCTACCACATCAACCCGACCGGCAGCTTCGAAATCGGCGGCCCGGATGGCGACGCGGGCCTGACCGGCCGCAAGATCATCGTCGACACCTATGGCGGCGCATCGCCCCATGGCGGCGGCGCGTTCAGCGGCAAGGACCCGACCAAGGTCGACCGCTCGGCCGCCTACATCACCCGCTATCTCGCGAAGAACATCGTCGCCGCAGGCCTCGCCAAGCGCTGTACGATCCAGCTCGCCTACGCCATCGGCGTTTCGGAACCGCTCTCCCTCTATGTCGACACCCACGGCACCGGCACGGTGGGCGACGACCGCATCGAGCAAGCGATCAAGGGCCTGAAGGAACTGGGCGGCCTCACCCCGCGCGGCATCCGCACCCATCTCGGCCTCAACAAGCCGATCTACCAGCCCTCGGCCGCCTACGGCCATTTCGGGCGCAAGCCGGAAGGCGACTTCTTCCCCTGGGAACGCACCGACCTGGCGGAAAAGCTGAAGGCCGCTCTTTAACCCAGATCAATATTTTGTCGATTCAAGGGGTTGCCGGTCATCCGGCAGCCCCTTTTTTCATCGTCATTACCCATTTTTTAACCAAGCCCGCCCTACCGCCGTACGGACAAGGAGTTTACGGTTTGGCCTCTCCCCTTCCCTATGGAACCGGCAATGCGGAAGCCGCATGGATGGCGCTCAATCGCAGCCAGGCGGTGATCGAATTCGCGCTGAACGGCACGATCCTCGACGCCAACGCCAATTTCCTGCAACTCATGGGCTATCGGCGGGAAGAGGTTGTCGGCCGCCACCATCGCATCTTCTGCGCCCCGGACCATGCGGAAAGCGCGGATTATGTCGCCTTCTGGCAAAAGCTGGGCAGCGGCGCGTTCGACGCGGGCGCCTATGACCGGCTGACCCGCGACGGCCGGGAAATCTGGCTCCAGGCGACCTACAACCCGGTTTTCGACACCAACGGCAAGGCGGTGAAGGTCGTCAAGATCGCCACCGACATCACGCGGCAGGTGCAGCAGGAGCGGGAGGCGCGCAACCGGCTGGCCGACAGCCACCGCCTGCAGGGCCATCTGGAGCAGCAGAAGAACGCGCTGGAAAACACGATGGGCAAGCTGTCCGAAATCGTCGTCACCATCCGCAGCATCGCCCAGCAGACCAACATGCTGGCGCTCAACGCCACGATAGAGGCGGCGCGCGCCGGAGACGCCGGTCGCGGCTTCGCCGTCGTCGCCGGAGAGGTCAAGAAACTGGCCGACGCCACCCGCATCGCCACGGAGGATGCGGCCGCCATGATGCAGCAGGAAGCCAGGGCGATCACCGCCACTTCCGCCTGAGGGCCGTCCGGCTCCTTGCGGCAACATGACGAAAAGTTCATTGGCCTCCACCCCGCAAAACGCCCATAAGCAGGGCGTCGGGCCCGCACCCCTGTCGGGCCCGGCAACTCCCTCTTCCCAAAGGGGAATTGCGATGACCTCGGCGTCCCGGAAACTGACTTCGGCCCTTCTCGGCCCCCTGCTCAGCGTCGCCCTCCTGGCCGGCAGCGCCGCTCCCGCGCTCGCCGCCCCGTGCAAGGACGCCAAGGGCAAATTCGTCAAATGCCCGCCCAAGCCGGTCGCGAAGAAAGGCCCGTGCAAGGACGCGAAGGGCCGCTTCACCAAATGCAGATAAGCTGAGGGGCCCCCATTCCCTCGCTTCAGCCCGGCGCCGCAAGCCCCGGCGCCGCGGCTCCCAGCCTCCTGTCCCCGGTTATTCTCCTCAACGCCCGGGGGCAGGAGGCGCCCCTTCATCCCGCTTGCCCCCACCGCCGCCGCCCGCTATCGGCGCGCCCATGACAGCGCGCGAACCCGACCATGAAGCGGACCGGAAATCCGGCGATCCCACCACGCTGAACCGCCTCTACGGCCGCCAGTCCGGGCACAAGCTGCGCGCGGGCCAACAGCAACTGGTGGACACGCTGCTCCCTGCCATCTCCGTCCCCGAAGCGGGGGAGATCACCGCCGCCAACCTGTTCGGCTACGACCGCCCGCTGCATTTCGAGATAGGCTTCGGCGGCGGCGAGCATCTCGCCTATCGCGCCGACCTGCTGCCCGACCATGGCTTCATCGGCTGCGAACCCTTTCTGAACGGCGTCGTCACCGCGCTCGGCCATGTCCGCGATCAGGCGCTGGGCAATGTCCGCCTCCATATGGGCGACGCGCTGTCGGTGCTCAGCCGCATCCCCGACGGCGCGCTCAGCTTCGTCTACCTCCTCCATCCCGACCCCTGGCCCAAGGCGCGCCACGCCAAGCGGCGCATGATGAATCCCGGCCCGGTGGCGATGATCGCGAAGAAGCTGAAACCCGGCGGCGAATTCCGCTTCGGCACGGACCACCCCATCTATCTGCGCTGGGCGCTGATGGTGATGAACGGCCACCCCGATTTCGAATGGCTGGCCAATAGCCCCGCCGATTTCCAGACCCGCCCCGGCGGCTGGCCCGAAACCCGCTACGAAGCCAAGGCCCGCCGCCTGGGCCATGAAGTCTGGTACTTCCGTTACCGGCGCAGGCTCGAGGAATAAGGGCTTCCGCCAACTCGCCCCCGATGGAACGGATGGGCCGTTCGCCAGTTGGCCTTCCATCCATCCCGATGGAGCGCCATCCAGGCAGCGCAAGGCCGAAGCGTCATGAACGGACCCGCCCAAACCCTGTCCCCCGCCTTTCCCGATGAAGTCGAACAGGCGGCGGCGGCGCTGCTGCGCGCATGCTGCGACAGGGGCGTGAAGCTGGCGACAGCCGAAAGCTGCACCGGCGGCCTGCTGGCGTCGCTGCTCACCGATGTGGAGGGGGCAAGCCACGCCTTCGAACGCGGCTTCATCGTCTATAGCGACGAAGCGAAATGCGAATTACTGGGCGTCGCCCGCGACCGGATCGACTCGTGCGGCGCGGTCAGCCGCGAAGTCGCCATCGCCATGGCGCGCGGCGCGATCGCTACATCCAGCGCCGACATCGCGCTGGCCGTCACCGGCTATGCGGGCGCGGCGCCGGACGGCGGGGAAGCCGGGCTGGTGCATCTGGCCTGCGCCCGGCGCGACGGCGCGACCGATCATCGCGAAATGCATTTCGGCGACATCGGCCGGGGACCGGTCCGGATCGGCGCCGTCAGGGTCGCGCTCGACATGATGGAGCAGGCGCTGGACGGCGACTGAAGGCTTCGCGGCTCCCTGAGAAAAAGAAACCCCGTCGGCGCAAGCGCAACGACGGGGCCAAGGTTCAGGGAGGTGTCACTCCAAGGGGGGATAAGAGTGACCGGACCTATCTAGGGGCGAAAGATGACGATTCAAGGACATGCCGTCCATTTGTCCCGCCGACGCCTCGCCCCGCCACTTTGCAAAGGCCGATGATCGGCCTGGCGGGCAAAGCAGCCCCGCCCGACGAAGGCAGGCGGGGCTCAAGTTGGGTCGCACACAGGCTGTCGCCTGCGGGCGGCAATAGGACATAGAAGCCGATGGAAGTCGATTGCGATAATATAGACTTGGATCAAGCAGGCTCCGCTTCTTTCCGCAGCAAATACACGCATTTGCGCAAATCGCGACCCGGCGCGCAGGGACGCGGCTCCCACCGCGTCACGCGCCCAGTCCCGACCCGAGTCCCGGCCCGAGCCCCGGCATAACGCCCGGAAATCAGTTCGCCTTGCTCAGATCCACTTTTTCGACCCATTCAGGGTAGAAGGTGGGTTCCCGATTCGACCAACCTACCGCCGTCGCCGCCGCTTCGCTGATCGACTGGAGCAACGCCCGGCGCTTTTCGGGATGCAGATGCGGCAGGCTCGCCGCCGCGCAGAACGCCCCCGGCAACCACGGCCGGGCCCCCGCCCCCAACAGCCGCTCATACAGGAAACGATAGGCCGAAAAGCTGCAAAGCCGGTCCTGCCCCAGATCGAAGGCGGAAATCGTCACCAGCGGCGCCATGAACGGCTCCATCTGGTCCAGCCCGCTATCGTCCGGCACCATCGCCTTGATCTCCTCCAGCCGCCCGTAGATGCGCGCCTGCGCCCGGATGCTGGCTTCCTCCACCATGTCCCGCGACCACAGCTTCATGGCGTCGCGCCGGTGGAGTCCGATATCCAGCGATCTTCGGATATAGCGCTGCGTGGCGGCCGGGAAACTGGCGAATTCTCGCAATTCCGCCAGGGTGATGGCCCCGTCCGCTGGTCTTGCACTCGTGCCCATGCTCTTGCCCTCCGACTTCAAGTCGAAAACAGAACATGCGCCACCTATGGTTACCGCAAGATTAAGCGCCGGTTCTGCCGACAAGCATAGGGAATCATTTTTCTTTGTGCGGCGCAACATGTAATTTTCATGAATGCGTCCAACCGAGGGACAGCGAGGGAGGCAGAGGTAGTCCTTACCCGCCCCATTTCGTCCGCAACGTCACGCCGACGGTGCGCGGCTCGCTGGGCGTGCCGACGATCAGGCCGCTATTCCCCGCCTGCACCGTCATATTCTGCATATAATCCTTGTCGAACAGATTGCGCGCGAACACCGCCAGTTCCCAATGCGGCGTCCGGTATCCGACGCTGCCATTGACCAGCGTATAGCCCTTGATCACCATATAGGCCGACCCGGCGGCATCCCCGAAAATCCGCGTCCGCGTCACCGCGTCGCCCCGCAGGAACAGCTCGCCCTCCCGCGCCCCGACCGTCAGCGGCACATGATATTCGCCCCCCGCCGATCCGACCCATTCCGGCAGCCCCGGCATCCCCTGCCCGGACAGGTCGCACTGCGCCGTCCCGGTCCCGGTCCGCTCGATCGGGCAAGGCCCCTTGGGATAGCTCGCATATTTCCCGTCCGAATAGGCCCCCGAAGCCCGCAGCACCAGCCGCGACCCGATCCGCGCCGCCGCCTCGAACTCGATGCCCTTCACCGTCACCTTGGGAATATTGGCCAGGTAACTGCGCAGCACCACCGTGGCCGAACTGTCGACGATATTCGCCTGAAAATCCGTCACGTCGATATGATAGGCGTCGATATTGAAGGTCAGCGCATCCCCGAAGAATCGCGTCTTGAACCCCGCCTCCCATGTCGTGTTCGTCTCCGGCCGCACGACGGCGGTGGTCCGCACCGCCTGCCCCGCCCCATTGACCGGCAGCCCCGACATGTTGATCCCGCCCGACTTCTGCCCCTTGGCGAAGCTCACATAGGTCATGACCCCATCGACGAGATCATAGGCGACATTCACCCGCCCCGAAGCGCTGCCGTCGCCATCATGCGCGCTATAGCTCTGCGCCCGCAGGATCGACTGCTGGTCCGCCTGCAAAGCCGCCGTCGCCGCCACCCCGCCAAAGGTCCGCACGTCATAGACGCCGTCCTTCTCCTCATAAGTATAGCGAAGCCCACCCGTCACCGCGAGCCGAGGCACCGGCCGCCACGTCACTTCCCCGAAAATCCCGAAACTCTCGCTGCGGAAATCCGTCCGCCCATCAGTCTGATAGCCATCCAGCAAGGCAGAAGTCCGCGTCCCGCTCGCAGGCAACAACCAATAAGTCGCCAACGGCCCATAAATGCTGATCGGCCGCCCGGTGATCTTCTGGTGGAAATAATAAAGCCCCGCCACATATTCGACCGGCCCCGGCATATTGGACCCGATCCTGAACTCCTGGCTGAACTGGTCCTGCCGCGAAGGAATATGCTGCGTGGTCTGGATATGCAGCCCGGTATAGTCGCGATCATTGGCCGCATCCCAGTTCCAGAACCGCCAGGCACTGATCGACGTCAAAGTCGTCCCGCCCAACTTCCACTCGGCGGTCGCGGACACGCCGCCCTCATCGGTATCGACCCCCAGCGGCGCGTCATTGTCCGTCACCCGGTCATAGGGATTGAAACTCGGCGGCGCATAGGCCCCACCCGGCGCACCCGCCGCCAAAGCCGCATAACGCTGCGCCACCGGCTTCAGCGTAGGCGCCACCCGCGCAAACACCTGCGCGCAGCAAACATTCTCGAAATTCGCCCAATCCCCAACCAGTCGCAGCGAAAAATCCGGCGAAGGCTGGAACAGCAACTGCCCGCGAACGGCGTCGTTATGAATGTCATTCTGACGCTCGCCCCGCGCCACATTCCAGATAGTGCCATCCTGCCGCGTCACCGACCCCGACAGGCGGAAAGCCAGCACATCCCCCGCAATCGGCCCCGTCACCGCCGCCTTGGCCTGCACGAAATCGCGGCTGCCATAGGAAAGCTCACCCTCCGCCCCGAAATCGAAGCTCGGCTTCTTCGTGACGATGCTGATCGCCCCCGCCACGCTGTTCTTCCCGAACAGCGTCCCCTGCGGCCCGCGCAACACCTCCACCCGCTCGACATCGACAAAGTCGAACGCCGCCGTCGCGGGCCGCGCATGATAGATCCCGTCGATATAGAAGCCCACGCCCGGCTCCAGCCCGTCATTGGCCTGACTGACCGCCACCACGCTCGACCCCAGCCCGCGAATGGTGAAGGCGGTGTTGCGCGGATTGGCCGAACTATAATTGAGCGCGGGCACCAACTGGCTCAATTGGTTGCTATTGACCGTATAGGTCCGCGTCAGCTCCTCGCCGCTGACCAGGCTCAGCGAAGCAGGCACATGCTGCGGATCTTCCTCCCGCAACCGCGCCGTGACGACGATCCCACCGACCGCCGCGCCTTCGGCCTCAGGCGCCTGCGCCCACGCAACCGCCGGAAAAGCCGCCGAAGCGAGAACCGCCGCCAACACGCCCCGCGAACCCAATGTCATGATGCCCCCTTTGTCGTTGGGGGAGGCCCCTACACACCCAGCAAATGATTCGCTATATATATTCGTATATAGCGTCGGACGCATTGATGTTCCTGCAAAGGCAGGAACCCAGTCCCCATCATCCCATGAAGCTCGTCATTCCCCGCTCTGCACCGGCAGCGGCTCCAGTCGCACCTCCGCCGCCAGATCGGGCCAGTGCGCTGCATCCGCCACGCCCGTCACCGCCGCCTGCATCGCCCGATAGCGCGCCAATATCCCGGCGCCATAGTCAGTCAGCCGCGCGCCCTCGCTCGACGTCGCGACCAGCGGCATGGCCCAGCAGCGGTTCATCACATCCACCAGCATCCAGCACCGCCGATAGCTCATCCGCAACTTCCGCCCGGCAGCCGAGATCGACCCTTCCCCGGCGATCGCATCCAGCAGGTCAGCCTTGCCCGGCCCCATGGCGATCTCATCGCCGCAATAAATCTGAATCTTGATCTTCAACGCCGGCCCGCTCATCCCCCGCTTATGGCACGCCACGCCAGGAAGGCCAATGCAAGCGCCGGATCAGCCCATTAATTCCCCCTCCCGCAAGCGGGAGGGGGCTAGGGGGTGGGGCGAGCGCAGCGAGCGCGGCCCACCAAGCCCCAATCACCTACCCCGCACGCCGCTCCAACACAGCCCCAATCATGCTGCGCCACACAGCCACATCCCCCGCCTGCGCCATTTGCGCATCGGGTTCGCGCAACGTGTGCAGGATCGCATAGGCATCGTCGACATGGTCCTGCCAACTGGCATCGACTGCGCTCGCCGCATGCGGATCGCTGCCTCCGCCGTTCAGGCTTAGCTGGCGCCCGGCCAGCACGCGGGCAATGCGTTCGATGGCGGGAGTGGCGGAAGTCGGCATATGAATTGGCTCCTCTCACCTATTGGAAGGCCGCGCCGCCGCCGCCTTCCACCCGATCATATCATGATTCCGCAATGCGTCTATCGCCCGTCCTTCTTATGCTCCCCCTCCGGAAAGCCCGAAGACGGCACCGGGTCGCCATGATCGCCCGGCGCGGTGGCGGATGGCGGATCGGACGCATCCATGCTGTCCTTCAATCCCTCGTCCAGCTTCTCCTCCTGCGTCACGGCATGGTCCTGCGCGTCGGTCGGGCGCTTGTCGTGCGCCTCCTCCCGGCTGTTGGGGCGAATATCGGTCTTGTCACTCATCCTCTTCTCCTCTCCACGCCGCAAAGGCGCCTCGAAGGGATCAACGGGCAGCGACGACAACCGGTTCCTCTGATCGACAAACGCATGGAACCCTTCGACCAGCATCGCAGCCCAGGGGGCGACATCGCCCCCGCCTTGGCCTAGACTTCCGCCCATGAGCATAAAAACGGAAGACGGCGAGCCGGGCGTGCCGCCGACGGTCGCACTTTATTCGATACTGGGTTTCTGGTTCTTCTACGCGGTGCTGGTGACGCTGCGCGCTTCCGTCATGGGGTTTGAGGCGCAGGGGGCCATGGCCGCCCGCCGCGGCGTAGTGACGGTGATCGGCATCGTCGTCACCTGGATACTTTATCTCTGCCTGCGCCGCTTCGACCACCAGCCGCTGACGACGCGCATCGTCGCCGCCTTCACCCTTGCCGCGCCCTTCGCGCTGGCGACGGCGGCAGCCAATTTCTACGTCTTCAACATCTACGACCCGGCCTCGCTCTTCCCCGATTCCGACTATCAGAAATATGCCAATGAACAGGGTTTCGCCCTGATGCAGATCGTGGAGGACGCGATCAGCCGCTATTTCTTCCTTGCCGCCTGGGCGGGCCTCTATCTCGCTTTGTCCTACGCCAGCGAGGCGCATCGCGTCGAACGCCGCGCCGCCCGGCTGGAACGCGCCGCCCAACAGGCCGAACTGCGATCCCTGCGCTATCAGGTGAACCCGCATTTCCTGTTCAACACGCTGAACTCGCTGTCCTCCCTGGTCATGAAGGACCGGCGCGACGAAGCGGAACAGATGATCCTCTCCCTCTCCAACTTCTACCGCACCAGCCTGACCGGCGACCCGCTGGAGGATGTCTCGCTGGAGGAGGAGGTGCATCTCCAGAAACTCTATCTGGATATTGAGGCGGTCCGCTTCCCCGACCGCCTGTCGACCAGCATCCGGATTCCGGACGGGCTGCTCAATGCCTGCGTCCCCGGCCTGATACTGCAACCTCTGGTCGAAAATGCGATCAAATACGGCGTGTCGCGCACGTCCAACCCCGTCGCCATCGTCATCGAAGCGCGGGAAGAGGATGGCATGCTCCACATCAGCGTCACCGACAATGGCGACAAGCCGCCCAGCGAAGCCGATGCGGGCAGCGGCATCGGCCTCGCCAATGTGCGCGACCGCCTGACCGCCCGCTTCGGCGAACAGGGCCGGATCGATTACGGCCCGCGCCCCGGCGGCGGCTTCGCGGTCGACCTCACCCTCCCCATCATCCGCAGGAGCTAGTCCGTATCGACATTCAGCTTAAAAATATAAGCGACGTCATGCTGAACTTGTTTCAGCATCCATTTCTCCCCAGGAACCGCCGGTGGGCAGGGGCACAACGGATGCTGTCAATACAGCCTAAAGTGCGGATATTCCGTCCGGGGCGGAATGGAAACCCTTGGCGCAATCCGTGAAAGGTTGAACCCATGCCCATCCGAACGCTGATCGTCGACGACGAACCGCTGGCGGTCGAACGTCTCCAGATGCTCTGCGCCCGCGAACCGCGCATCGCGCTGGTCGGCACCGCCAGCGACGGGGAGGCGGCCTTGCGCCTGATCGAGGGGCTGGAGCCGGATCTGGTGATGCTGGACATCGCCATGCCGCTGCTGGACGGCATAGGCGTGGCGCGGGCCGCCTCCCGCATGGGCATCCGCCCCGCCGTGATCTTCGTCACCGCGTTCGAGGGTTTCGCGGTGGAGGCGTTCGACCTTGCCGCCGTCGACTATCTGCTGAAACCGGTCGCCCATGAACGACTGGCCCGCGCCGTCGACCGCGTCGAACAGGCGCTGGGCAACCGCGCCACCCCCTCCCCCGCCACCAGCGCGGGGGATGAACCGGAATGGGCGGAGGAATTCTGGGTGCCCCACCGCTCCGAACTGATCCGCATCGGCGCCGCCCAGATCGACCGGATCGAGGCGGAACGCGACTATATGCGCCTGCATGTCGGGGCCAACAGCTACCTGCTGCACCAGACGATCAGTTCGCTGGAAAACCGCCTGGACCCGCAGCAATTCGTCCGCCTGCACCGATCCCATATCGTCCGCCGCGACCATATCGCCCGCCTGCGCCACGACGGCAGCGGCGTCTGGTCCGCCTGCCTGACGGACAACACGGAAATCCGCATAGGCCGCACCTACCTGACCAACGCCCGCACCCTAACCGGCCGCTAACAAATCCTCCCATCAAAGATGGGGAGGGGGACCGCCGCCAAAGGCGGTGGTGGAGGGGAAATGCGCAACGCCAGCCCCAACAAAAAAGGCCCGGCAACCACCGGACCTTTCTCAAAAATTCAGCCAGGAAGCTCAGTTCCCCAAGCTAACGCCTTTTTCCTTCCCTATTTCGGCAAACCGCTGGCCATTTTGCGCTTTTACGATCGCCAATTCCACCGAATCACGAACATGTTCTTCGGCAAGATCCCGGCATTTCATGGCGGATGCCGCATCCTGGCTCGAACGACAGACCTGCCAACTCGCCTTCTTGATGCGCATTTTCAGTGCTCGTTGGCCTTGGGGTTGCGTCAAATCCAAATCCTGGAATCGCACCTCCGCAGTTCTTCCATTCGACTCAAATTCCGAAGCAGAGGCCGTTGCCGCCACGCACAATGGAAGAACAGTTATAAACATGGACAAGAGTTTCATGGCAAAGTCTCCCAAAGATATCTTTTTCCAGACAGAGTTCCGGACATTGGGACCAATCATCACCTCTGTCTTCGCAGTCTCCTCTTTACCCCCGCGCCGAAAGCATCGCTTCCCGCGTTCGACCGGCGCCCCTCCCGCTCGGCCAACGACGCGCCTGTCGACCAAATGCAGTCCAGCCCGGACGAACGACAATTTTACGTCAAGAAAACAAGCTTTCCCTAACGTAAAATTACAAATGTCCAACAAACCGCGCATATAAAAAAAGCACCCCCGGCGCAAGGGAATGGCCGGGGGTGCATCCAGGAAGCTGTCGGGCTCTCCGGGATCTCTTTCAAACTGTTATCAGCAAGCGGGCCGAACCAAATCCGGCCATCACCGCCTCGCCCCACATCATAGCGCCGCCAGGAAAAGACCGTTTTCCCCATTCGATAACCCGCCGCCCTACCGCGCCCGGCAGCATCCCCCGACGACGAACCGACGACAGGCATCCACGAACGACATCAACGCCCCTGCTCGGCCAACTGCGCCCGCAAATTGGCCAACACCCGCGCATCGACCACAGGCCGTTCCGGCGCCTCCTTCCCCTCGCGCAGCTTCCGCCTGTCCTTCTCCGGTGGCTCCACCACCCGCACCCTCACCGGCGCATGGCCCGCAGCCATGATCCCCAACTGCTCCGCCGCCCCCCGCGACAGGTCGATGATCCGCCCCCGCCCGGTAAAAGGCCCGCGATCGTTCACCCGCACCAATATAGTCCGCCCCGTCTCCAGCGACGTCACCTCGACATAGCTCGGCAAGGGCAAGGTCGCATGCGCCGCCGTCACCGCCCTGGGCAGGAACCGCTCGCCATTGGCCGTCCGGTTCCCGCTCTCATGCCCATACCAACTGGCATAGCCCAGATAATCATAGCCCGGATCGGCGGCCGGCACATAAGTCACCCCCCGCACCGCATAGGGCTTCCCCACCCGCACCGGCACGTCGCTCACCGGCCGGAACTTGACGCCCCCGCCGCACCCCGCCAGCGCCACCACCGCGGTCAGCATCCCGTACCGCATCCGAACCGAAATCCCGCTCATCCCCCAGCCCTAACCCAGCCCCGCGCAGGAGAAAAGCCGCCGCCTTTTCCTTTCGCCGCACAGCCCCTATCTTGCGCCCGACCGGGTCTTGCCCCCGAAGAACAAATCTGGAACAACACGCCCCCATGAGTCTCACGCAAATTTCCGTCCGCGGCGCCCGCGAGCACAACCTCAAGGGCGTCGACGTCGACCTCCCCCGCGACAGCCTGATCGTGATCACGGGCCTGTCCGGCTCCGGCAAGTCCAGCCTCGCCTTCGACACCATCTATGCGGAGGGCCAGCGCCGCTACGTCGAGTCCCTCTCCGCCTACGCCCGCCAGTTCCTGGAGATGATGCAGAAGCCCGACGTGGAGCATATCGAAGGCCTCTCCCCCGCCATCTCCATCGAACAGAAGACGACCAGCCGCAACCCCCGCTCCACCGTCGCCACGGTCACGGAAATCTACGACTATATGCGCCTCCTCTGGGCGCGCGTCGGCATCCCCTACAGCCCGGCCACGGGCCTCCCCATCAGCGCCCAGACCGTCAGCCAGATGGTCGACCGCGTGATGCAACTGCCGGAGGGCACCCGCTTCTACCTCCTCGCCCCCGTGGTCAGAGGTCGCAAGGGCGAATACCGAAAAGAACTGGCCGAATGGCAAAAGGCCGGCTTCACCCGCGTCCGCATCGACGGCGAGCTATACGCCATCGAAGACGCCCCCGCCCTCGACAAGAAATACAAGCACGACATCGAAGTGGTGGTAGACCGCCTCGCCGTCACGCCAGACATGTCCACCCGCCTGGCCGACAGCTTCGAACAAGCCCTGAAACTCGCCGACGGCCTCGCCTATATCGACCTGGCCGACACCACGATCGCAGCCCTGACTCCCTCCCCCCCCGGGGGGAGGGCCGGGGAGAGGGGGAGCCCCAAACGCGAAGCCACCCTCAAGGGCGCAGGCATCCCCGAAAACCGCATCGTCTTCAGCGAAAAATTCGCCTGCCCCGTCAGCGGCTTCACGATTCCCGAAATCGAACCCCGCCTCTTCTCCTTCAACGCGCCGCAGGGCGCCTGCCCCGCCTGCGACGGCCTGGGCGAACGGCAGGAGTTCGACCCCGAACTGGTCGTCCCCAACGAAGCCCTCAGCCTCAAAAAAGGCGCCGTCGTCCCCTGGGCCAAATCCAACCCGCCCAGCCCCTATTATATGCAAGTCCTCGGCAGCCTCGCGAAAGAGTTCGGCTTCTCCCTGGAAACCCCGTGGCAAGACCTCGCCCCGGAGGTGAAAATCATCATCCTCCACGGCACCGCAGGCAAACCCGTCACCCTCCGCTTCGTAGACGGCAAGAAGTCGTACGAAGTCAAAAAACCCTTCGAAGGCGTCATCGGCAACCTCAACCGCCGCCTTCTCCAGACCGAATCCGCCTGGATGCGCGAGGAACTGAGCAAGTACCAGACCGCCATGCCGTGCGAGACCTGCGACGGCGCCCGCCTCAAACCCGAAGCCCGCGCCGTCAAGATCGCGGGCGAGGACATCTCCGTCTCCACCCGCCGCTCGGTGGTCGACGCCCTGCGCTTCTTCCAGACCCTCCCCGACCACCTCAACGATCAGCAGAACCAGATCGCCAAGGCCATCCTCAAGGAAATCGTCGAACGCCTCGGCTTCCTCAACAATGTCGGCCTGGACTATCTGAACCTCGACCGCACCAGCGGCACCCTGTCCGGCGGCGAGTCCCAGCGCATCCGCCTCGCGTCCCAGATCGGCAGCGGCCTCTCCGGCGTCCTCTACGTCCTCGACGAACCGTCCATCGGCCTGCACCAGCGCGACAATGACCGCCTGCTCATCACCCTGAAACGCCTGCGCGACCTCGGCAACACCGTCATCGTCGTGGAACATGATGAAGACGCGATCCGCACCGCCGACTATATCGTCGACATGGGCCCCGGCGCAGGCGTCCACGGCGGCACCATCGTCGCGCAGGGCAACCTCAACCAGCTCCTCGCGCACAAGGACAGCCTGACCGCCGATTACCTCAACGGCACCCGCCGCATCGAAGTCCCCGCCAAACGCCGCAAGGGCACGGGCAAGAAGCTCACCGTCCACAACGCCCGCGCCAACAACCTGCAAAATGTCACGGCGTCGATCCCGCTCGGCACCTTCACCTGCATCACCGGCGTATCGGGTTCGGGCAAGTCCAGCTTCACCATCGACACCCTCTACGCCGCCTCAGCCCGCGCCCTCAACGGCGCGCGCATCGTCGCCGGGCCGCACGACAGGATCACCGGCCTCGAACATTGCGACAAGGTGATCGACATCGACCAGTCGCCTATCGGCCGCACCCCCCGCTCCAACCCGGCGACCTACACCGGCGCCTTCACCAACATCCGCGACTGGTTCGCAGGCCTCCCCGAAGCCCAGGCCCGCGGCTACAAGCCCGGCCGCTTCAGCTTCAACGTCAAGGGCGGCCGCTGCGAAGCCTGCCAGGGCGACGGCGTCCTCAAGATCGAGATGCACTTCCTCCCCGACGTCTACGTGACCTGCGACGTCTGCCACGGCGCCCGCTACAATCGCGAGACGCTGGAGGTGAAGTTCAAGGGCCACAGCATCGCCGACGTGCTCGACATGACGGTCGAGGACGCGGTGGAATTCTTCAAGGCCGTCCCCCCCATCCGCGACAAGATGGCGATGCTGGCCGAAGTGGGCCTCGGCTATATCAAGGTAGGCCAGCAAGCGACGACCCTGTCGGGCGGCGAAGCCCAACGCGTCAAACTCGCCAAGGAACTCTCGCGCCGAGCCACCGGCCAGACCCTCTACATATTGGACGAACCCACCACCGGCCTCCATTTCGAGGACGTCCGCAAACTGCTCGAAGTCCTCCACGCCCTTGTCGAACAAGGCAACAGCGTGGTCGTGATCGAACACAACCTGGATGTCATCAAAACCGCCGACTGGATCATCGACATGGGGCCGGAAGGCGGTGTCAAAGGCGGCGAAGTCGTGGCCGAAGGCACCCCGGAACAGGTCGCGAAGAACGCCCGGAGCTTTACCGGGCGCTATCTCGCGCCATTGTTGGGGATGGAAGCTGTGGCGGCGGAGTAAAGGGGAACGCGTCCATGCCTATAAATTTGCACGAACAAGCCAAGCTCGCCATACAGAACAAACTTTCGGAAAACCTGAAGTACATCAGCGTTAAACATGGGATGCTTTTACAGCATGTCAGCGTCTTTCTAGCCGCGTACGAAGCAAACGACTGCCTGCCAACAGGGAGGATTTATAACCAACTTGTAGATTATGTCGATGATTTGCCACTTATAGAGTTCGTAACTGAATTCTTAAGAAAAGAACTGAATGAGAATATAGATTATGCCAAGGATGAAGCGGATGCAAAATCTCTTGTAGAAGTCCAGGGCTATTCAGACCCCGACCAAGTTTCTGGAAGGATTGTATCTCAACTAGATTCCCTTCCATGGGAATATACAATATCATTGAGCTTACCAGAAAAACTCCTTTCATTATCCATACTAACCGATGGCCCGGTAGAATTCACCAATGGAAGAATCAGGAACGTTGATCTACTAATGAATCAACATTTTCCCTTGACCCATCCAAACCCGAGAATTGAAAGGATCGGGGAGGCTGGTTTAATGTCTTTGTTTCCAAATAGTAAGCCTGCGTGGGAATCCTCCTTGTATCTTCAGCAGGAGGAGAAAGGCTTCATCGGACTGTATGGGGGCGGCAGTGTCATGGATCGCGTCACCCGACGGCTTGAGAGTTTTTTAGGCCTAGGCCTTTCGATGAAGCTGTTTTCGTATCATTACAGGTACGAAAATGAGCAGCCTGCGTGTAAGTGGATAGTTCATCAAAAGATCGGAGATACTTGGCAGTTCTCTACTCGTTTTGAACTTGAGGACGAAATTCCGGAGGTGCTTAAGCACTTGACAGCCTTCAGATTCGAACCGGCTTACCCGGAACACGATAGACCTCGGTGGCTTCAGAGCGCTGTTCGACGCATCGGTGATGTACTAAAGTCAGATTCCAGCAAGACTCTTGAACTGGCCGCTAAATGGTTTTTCGATAGCTTCAAGGGCAATGACGACACTCTCAAATATATACGAATGATGACGGCTCTAGAAATTCTCTTGGGAGAGCACGCCGATGTATCCAAGGCCAGCTTGGGAGACATATTGGGCAACAGGCTCGCGTACATGATTGGCAAAAGCCATAGCGATCGAGCTGACATACTGAAAAACTTTAAGAGGATTTATGGAGTAAGGTCAGCCATATTGCACCACGGTAAGCACAAACTTAGAGGTGACGAACGAACTTACATAAGCACATTGCGTAAATTTTGCGAACGCGCCATCGACGAAGAAGCGCGGTTAATCCTAGCTTGAGAATATCTATAATTGTGAATGTTATGAGCCACTGCGTTTGCATCTTATCGGCGCTCTGATACATTCCACCGATGACCAAACTCACCCCCATCGAGTCCGAGTTCGCGACGACCGAGGAAGCCGAGGCCTATGACGCCTGGTTCCGTGCGCAGGTGGAGGCATCCCTCGCCGATCCCCGTCCCGGCGTCCCGCACGATCAGGTCATGGCGGAACTGCGCGCCCTCATTGAGGCCAAGAAGGCCAGCCAAGCCTAATGCCGCACATCATCTGGCGTCCTAGCGCGCAGGAGGATGCCCGCCGGATCGTCGACTATATTTCTGACCGCAATCCCGCCGCAGCCGCCCGCCTTGCCGAATTGCTCGCTCACGCCGCCGAGCGACTGGCCGATCACCCCTATATGCACCGCGCTGGCCGCGTCCCGGATACGCGGGAAGCCATCGTTACCCCCAACTACATCCTCGTTTACCGGGTAGGCGGCGAGGTCATCGAAATTCTGGCCGTCAAGCACACCCGCCAGCAATATCCCTGACCTCACCCGTTCCCATTTTGTTCTGTCCTACAACCCCTCCCCTATAATACCGTCCCGGCAAACCCTCCCATAAAAAGGAGCTTTGCCTGTGTCCTACCACTTCCCTCCCCTCCCCACCCCCACACAGCAAATCCGCGTCGACGGCTGGAGCCCGGAACGCCAACGCGCCTTCCTCGAAACCCTCGCCGCCACCGGCATCATCCGCTCGGCCTGCGAAGCCGCGCAGATCAGCACCCGCTCCGCCTATGCCCTGCGCATCCGCCGCGACGGCGCGGCCTTTCGCCTCGGCTGGGACGCGGCCATCCTCATCGTCCGCGCCCGCCTGGCCGACGAATTGCTCGCCCGCGCCCTCACCGGCCATGAGGAAGTGATCCGCAAGGACATGGATGCAGGCGAAATCACCCGCCACCGCCACGACAACCGCCTCGCCATGTCAATGCTCTCCCGCCTCGACCGCATGGCCGACAGCCCGCCGGAGGGCAGCGACGCCGCCCTCGCCCGCATCGTCGCGCAGGATTTCGCCGCCTATCTCGACATGCTCTGCCCGGACGACCAAGGCGAAGATGAAGCGGCCCGGCCAGAGACGGACGCGGCCCCGGCCGCCCTCCCCGAACCCGACC
>NZ_JFHR01000080.1 GCF_000722875.1 Sphingobium chlorophenolicum
GGGTAGGGGGTGGGCTGGCGCTGCATCTGCGTCGTTTTACAACGGCTAAGTCAGAAGCTCGCTTCGCTCGCGCCCACCCCTAGCCCCTCCCGCCTGCGGGAGGGGAATATTTTGGTCTGAACCGCCTTATGGTTCGCCCTTTGATTCCTGCATGCGGCGTTCGGCGAACCATTGTTCCAGCGCTTTTGCGGTGCAGCCGGTGAAGCCGTTGCTGCCGATGGCAGAGCAACTGCCCGGCAGGGTCTGCCGCTGCACCTGTTCCATCGTCGCGACCTGGCTGCCCCAGCCGGGGCCGCCCGCCGGTTCGGGCTTTTCGCGCAGCTTTTTCGGGATGCGATAGCGTTCGGATTCGGGCTTGCGGGCGCAGACGATGATTTCGTCGCCCTGCCCCTTCGGACAGGGATCGTTGCCGTAAACCACCAGATTGAAGATTTTCTGCGGCGGTTCGGCATGGGCCGCGCCGCCAAAGGCCAATGGGAGCAGCGCCAAGGCAGGGAGGAGAATGGGGAGACGCATCGATTCCAATCCTTTCGTCCCCTGTTCGCCGCCCGGATGGCCCGGTTCCGGCGGCCATGTCTTCTGACGCCGCGTGGCGGCCAAAGCCGTCAGGGCTGCGGGGTTGCGGGCGGCTGGGCGGGCTGCTGCGCCTTTTCCTCCGCCACGACGCGGGCTTCGATCGCCTTGCTTTCCGCGTCGATGGTGGACAGGCGGCGTGCCCGTTCCGCCTCTACCAGATCCTTCCAGCTTGCATTGTCCGCCGCCTGCCGTTCCGCCTTGGCGAGCCGGGCCAGTTGCGCGAAGCAGCCCGTCGCGCCGCCGCCGCCGACCGGCGAACAGCTTTCGGTGCCGCTGCGGCCGACATATTCCATCGACTTCACCCGTTCGCCCCAAGCCTGATGGCTGGGCTGGTTCGGGTCGCCGCGCAGCGGTTCGGGGATGCGGTAGCGTTCCTCCTCCCCCTTGCGGGCGCAGACAACGATGTCGCTGCCCTGGCTTTGCGGGCAGGGATCGTCGCCATAGACGATGACCAGATTGACGCGTTCCGAAGCAGGCTGGGCGGCGGGCGCCTGTTCCTGCACCGGTCCCTGCTGCGCCGAGACGGGAGAGGCGGCGCCCAGAAGGAGCATGGCGGCGATCAGGCTGGTCTTCATCATGCTTCTCCTTCAGATACGCTTCGATAGGGCGATGGCGGCACGACAGCCCAACCGGATGGCGCCGGACAATAAGGGATAGGCCGGAGCCTGCTCCGCGCCATGGGCGATGGCGGTTTCACGATGCTCCACCTCCTCCGCCTGAAAATCCGCGATGGCGGTGGAGAGTTCCGGATCGTCCTGCCCCAATTGCTCGAGCTGCTCAGCATAGTGGCGGTCAATTTCCGTTTCGATGGCGGCGGTGCAGGCCATGGCGGCGCGGGGGCCGATGGCCGCCGTCACCGCGCCCAGCGCGAAGCCCGCGACTTTCCAGATCGGCTGCAACGCCGTCGGGCGCACGCCCCGGCGGGCGATCATGGCGTCGAAATGCTGGCGGTGGCGTTCCTCCTGCGCGGCCATTCCGGCGATGAGGCGGGAGTCGGGATGGCGATCCCCCATCACGGCAAGCTGGCCCGCATAGATGCGGGTCGCGCCATATTCGCCCGCCTGGTCGACGCGCAGCATGGAAGCGCGTTGCCGGTCGGTGACGCGGCGGCCGGGGCGTGGAAAATCCTTTGCGGTCATGCCTTGCTCCCTTTTCTGAGCAGCAGCGCCAAGATGAGGAGCGCGGCCGCCCCCGACAAGAGGCCGTTATAGCCCGCCATCGAAATGCCGAACAGGTTCCATGGCGAAACGTCGCAGCGGGTGATCGGGGTCGCCATGATCTGGTTGAGGATGTCCGCCGAACTGCCGCCCGCCGGGCTGGTGGAGCAGGCGGTCAGCCCCTGCCACCAGCCATATTCGACCCCGGCATGGAACAGGCCGATGCCGCCGCCGATGCCGATGGCGAGACCCGCGAGGCCGGTGAACAACGCGCTGACGCAGGCCCTGCCGCGCAGCGCATAGGCGGCCAGCGCCAGCGGGATCGCGGCCATATGGGCGTAACGCTGCCACCAGCACATTTCGCAGGGGTGCAAGCCGCCGAGATATTGGAAGGCATAGGCGCCCGCCAGCATGGCGACGGGAAAGATCAGCGCCACGGCGCGGGCGAGGGGCAGGCTTTTCATCAGGTTCGCTTAGACCGTCCTGCACCTTTCGTCATGCTGAACTTGCGGCGGGGATATGCTGTTCATGCGACGTGTTCCTGCGGAGGCAGGAACCCAGTTCAGACGTTGCCCTACTTTTCTGAGGGCGGGACTGGGCTCCTGCCTTCGCAGGAGCACGTTAGTCTGTATTGCAATATCTAACGTGTTGCGGGTTTGCGGGCGGGGGCGGGTTGGGCCTGCGCCACCGCCGCGCCCGGCTTGGCCGCGAGGCGGGACAGGGTTTTCAGCGCATAGTCGAGCTGGAAATCCTCTATTCCCTTCTTCTTCAGCTCCTCGGCCGAGGCGGTGAAGCGGGGATCGTCCTTCCCATCCTGCTCCAGCGCGCCATTGTCCGTCTTGATCTCATTGATCAGGTGGCGGCGCAGGTCGCTTTCGCGGAATTTCGGGCGGTTCTTGTAGTCGGGGTCGCTCAGTTGCGGCACCTTCACGTCCGGTTCGATCCCGCCTTCCTGCACGGAACGGCCCGACGGCGTGTAATAGCGGGCCGTGGTCAGCTTGAGCGCGGTGGTGTTGCTCAAGGGGAGCATGGTCTGGACGCTGCCCTTGCCGAAGCTGCGTTCGCCCATCACCAGCGCGCGATGCTGATCCTGCAGCGCGCCCGCGACAATTTCGGAGGCGGAGGCGGAACCCGCGTCGACCAGCACGATCATCGGCAGGCCCTTCGCGTCGTCGCCTGGCTTGGCATAATAGCGCTCCACATCGCCCTTCTGGCGGCCGCGTTGCGAGACGATCTCGCCCCGTTCCAGGAAGGCGTCGCTGACCGACACCGCTTCGTCCAGCAGGCCGCCGGGGTTGGAGCGCAGGTCGAGGATGTAGCCGGTCGGCTTGCGGCCCAGCGACTTGTCGATGCTGCGGATCGCCTGACGCACGTCCGCGCCGGTATTGGCGGAGAAGCTGACGATGTTGATGACGCCGATGCCGTCCTTCACTTCCCACTTCACCGGCTTGATCTGGATAATCTCCCGCGTGAGGGTCAGTTCGATGGGCTTGTCGCGGCCGGTGCGGACGATGGTGAGCTTGATCTGCGTGCCGGGCTGGCCGCGCATCTTGTCCACCGCCTCGTCCAGCGTGCCGCCGTAGATAAGCTGGCCGTCGAGATGGGTGATATAGTCGCCCGCCTTGATCCCGGCGCGCCAGGCGGGGGTGTCCTGCGTCGGGGCGATGACCTTGACCGCGCCATCCTCCTGCGTGACGGAGAGGCCGAGGCCGCCATAGCTGCCCTCCGTCTGGGTGCGCAGGTTCTGGAAATCGCGGGCGTCGAGGAAGCTGCTGTGCGGGTCGAGGCTGGCGAGCATGCCGTCGATCGCGCCCTTGATCAGCTTTTCGTCGTCGACCTTCTCGACATAGTCGCTGCGGACCTTCTGGAAGACGTCCATGAACTCGTCCAGCGCCTTGTAGCTGCTCGCTTCCCCGTCGGCGAGCGCGGCCGTGGTGGCGGGGATGAGCGCGAGCGCGCCAAGGGCGACCGCGCCCCGGAAGAAATTGGATTTCATGCTTGTCCTGAGTCCTGGCATCGAACGGGCAGTATAGGGCATTTGCGGGCAGACGCAAAAGGCTTGGGTGGGATGGGCAATTCGGGATGTATGGGAGGGGTCATGAGCGGACGTTCTTCTCCCCTCCCGTAGACGGGAGGGGCCGGGGGTGGGCCGCCGCGTCAGCGGCGTTCTTCCCTAGCCGAGAAGCCGGAAGCTCGCTGCGCTCGCACCCACCCCCTAACCCCCTCCCGCCTGCGGGAGGGGGAACGACGGGAAACCAGCCATCATGACCTTGGGCGGCGTCAGCCCAGTCCTACCAGCGGGACGATGTCGACCGGGCGGCCGTTGCGGCGCAATTCGACGGTGATGCTGGGGCGGCCGGGTCCGGCGTTGCCGATGGGGTCGCCCTGCCGCACGCTGTCGCCGACCGCCGCGTTGAGGCGCAGCAGGCCGGTGATCAGCGTCGTCCAGCCGCCGCCATGGTCGATAATGACGATCTGGCCATAGCCGCGATAGGGACCGGCGAAGACGATGCGGCCGGCGGTGGGCGCCACCGCGAGGGCATCGGGCCGGGTGGCGATGGTGAGGCCGCGGGAGCGGACCGGAAAGGGCGGCCAGACGGTCGCGCAGGTCGCCTGCTTCCTCCAGCTTGTCCATCAGGTCGACTATGTCGCGCGCCCGTTCGCCCAGGGCGAGGGCGCGGTCGCTCTCCAAATCGGCGTTGGCGCGGTAATCCTGGGCGGCGAGGCGTTTTTGGGCCTCCAGCGTCTGGAGCGCCGTCTGGCGTTGTTTCAGATCCTGCTGGCTTTGGGCGAGGGAGTCCGCCGCCTGTTCCGCCGTGGCGCGCAGGGCGCGGCTGCGGTCCAGTTCGGCGCGCAGACCGGCGGTGCGTTCGCGGATGACGGGCAGCACCTGCCCCAGCACGGCGCGCATGTGGATGGCGTCGTCGATCGATCCGGGCTGGACCAGCGCCAGCGCCAGCGGGCGTTGCGCCATCATCTGGAGCGCGGCGGTCAGGCGCACGACGGGTTCCTGCTTGGCGGCGAGGCGGGCGGACTGGGCGCGCTGGAGCCGGGCGATGATGGCGATGCGGGCCTGCGCGGCCTGAATGTCGGCCTCCGCCTGCTGGATGCGGGCCGCCATGGCGGCGGCGCGGCGGCGGGCCTGATCGGCTTCGTCGCGGGCGGCGGCGGCTTGGCGTTCGAGGCGTTCGGAGCGCAAGCGGGCTTCGTCCGACTGGCGGCGGGCGGTTTTGAGCGCGGATTGTTCTTCGGTGAGGCTGGTGCCTGCGGTGCCCGGCAGGACGATCGCCTGGCCGTCGGCGGCGGGCAGGCGCGCCGCCGCAAGCGCTGCCGCGCCCGCGAGGAATGCCGCGATGATCGCCGTCTGTTTCAACTTTGCCCCCTGCGGGCGTGACGTCCACGCGCCGGAAGGTCATGACTAGGCGGAAACGCCTGTTCGTGTCGAGGGAAGTCGGTGGGTGGGAGAATCGGTTTCTCGACTTCGCTCGAAACGAACGGAGGTGGCGGATCGGTGTTCAGCCTTCCCGGTGGTAGGGATGTCCGGCAAGGATCGAGCAGGCGCGCCATAATTGTTCGGCCAGCATGGCGCGGGCCATCATGTGGGGCCAGGTCATCGCTCCGAAAGCGATCAGCAGGTCGGCATTGTCCCGATCCGCATGGTCGAAGCCGTCCGCCGCGCCGATCAGGAAGCGGCATTCGCGCTTGCCGGAATCGCGCCACCCTTCGATGCGCTTGGCGAAATCGAGCGAGCCGAGCTGCCTGCCCTTTTCGTCCAGCATCACGGTGACCGTGCCCGGCGGGGCGGGCGGCAGTTTTCCGCCCCGGTCCGGCATTTCGGTGATCCTGAACGGCATGGTCAGCCGCTTCGCATAGCGGTCCACCAGTTCCGCTTCGGGCGAGCGCCCGATCTTTCCGCGCGCGATGATGTGGAGGAGCATGCGTTCCCCCTAACGGTTCATCGCGCGCTTGTCGAAGGGGCGGTTACGCCGTGCCCGCGACCGGCGCGTCGACGAAGCCCCACATCCGTTCCAGATTGTAGAAGCTGCGCACTTCCGGCCGGAACAGGTGGACGATCACGTCGCCTGCGTCGATCAGCACCCAGTCGGCTACGGGCAGGCCCTCCACGCGGGCGGAGCGGCCCGTCGCCTGCTTGATCCGCTCGGCCAGCTTCTGCGCCATGGACGCGACCTGACGCGACGAACGCCCGCTGGCGATCACCATGTGATCGGCGATGCTGCTCTTGCCTTCGAGGGGGATGGAGATGGTTTCCTGCGCCTGGTCGTCGTCGAGCGATTTCAGGACAAGGTCATGCAGGGCGGCAACGCTGTCGGCATTCGCCGTGTCGTTGGCGGGGTTCGGTCTGGTCAAAAGTGCTCCATTCTAGACGATCATCCGGCGCGTGAGCGGGTCGCGCACACGCGTTTCACTATATTCGCGATGCCAGAGGGGGTCCGCCTGCCGCAGCAGGGTCGCCGATCTTGGATCAGGGCGAAAGCGCAAAAGCACGAGCGCCGGAAGTCTCCAATCCGTCCAGTCTGCACTCTGGCGCGCGGGCCGGACGAAGCGCCGCAGCCAGCTCATGGCCGGTGAGCCACGGGCGGCTTCATCATAGCCGGGCCGGGCGATTACGGCAATGGGCATTGTTCGGGCTATGCCGCGCCAGTCCCTCCACTGGCCGAACTGGGCGAGATTATCGGCGCCCATCAGCCAGACGAAGCGGTGGCGGGGGTAGCGGCGGCGGAGCGCCTTGAGCGAGTCGATGGTGTAGCGGGTGCGCAATTGCGCCTCGATCGCGGTGGGGCGGATGGGGGTGCGGCGGGCCAGCTTTCGGGCATGGGCTAGGCGGGCGGGGAGCGGTGCCATGCCTGCTTTGGGTTTCAGCGGGTTGCCGGGGGAGACGAGCCACCAGATTTCATCCAGCCGGAGCGCCTTCGCCGCGAACAGGGAAATGGCGCGGTGCCCGCCATGCGCCGGGTTGAAGGAGCCGCCGAGGAGGCCGATGCGTTTCATGATTCGGGCCATGCCAGTTGATGGGGGTTGGGGCAAATTTTTGCGGGGTTTGGTGGGGCTTGGGGATGGCCACCAATGGGCATTCAATCCTCCCTGCGCGCAGCGTGGGGAGGGGGACCGCGCGAAGCGTGGTGGAGGGGAATGGGGCGCGACCTGCGCATTTCCCCTCCACCAGCCTGCGGCTGGTCCCCCTCCCCATCTGCGATGGGGAGGATTAAGATAGTCTATTCTGCTGCGTCCGGTAATGCGCGGATCGCTTCCGGCGAGGCGGGTTCGCGGACCAGGGCTTCCACCGGTTCCAGTTCTTCCAGTTCCTTGCCGCCGGTTTCGATATTGAGGTCGCGCAGCTTGCGGCCCGTCACCAGCACCCGCCCTTCGAAGCTGCCGATAAAGGCATTATAGTCGCCCACCGCGCCGGTGAGCCGGTTGCCCAATTTCTTGAGCGATCCCGCCGCGCCCGCCAGCCGCTCGTACAGTTCCTTGCCCAGCATGCCGATGCGTTTGGCCTCGTCCGCCATTTTTTCCTGCCGCCAGACCGCCGCCACGGTGCGGGCGATGGCGATGAGGTTGGTCGGGGTCGCCAGCAGCACGCGTTTTCCGAAGGCGTGGTCCCAAAGCTGCGGGTCATGCTCCAGCGCGGCGGAGAGGAAATGTTCGCCCGGCACGAACATGATTACATAGTCGGGGGCTTCGTCGAACTGGTCGGCATAGCTTTTCCGGCCCAAAGTCTCGACATGCGCGCGCATCGCGGCGGCGTGGGCGGAGAGGAAGCGTTTCCGTTCCTCATCCCCCTCCGCGCCATAGGCGTCCTGATAGGCGTTGAGCGATACCTTGGCGTCGATCACCAGCGCACGGCCGCCGGGCACGCGCAATATGGCGTCGGGGCGCAGGCGGCCATCCTCCCCCTCCACGCTGACCTCGGTCTGGAAATCGACATGTTCGGACAGGCCGCAGGTTTCCAGCACGTTGCGCAACTGCTGTTCGCCCCAGCGTCCCCGCGCCTTGGGGGCGTGGCGCAGCGAATCGACCAGCCTTTGCGCCTCGGCCCGCACGGCTTCCTGGCCGCTCTTCATCGATTCGATCTCGCCGCGCAAAATGCCATAAGCTTCGGTGCGCTGCTGTTCGATCTGGGTGATCTTCTGGTCGTAGCGCTGGATCGACTCATTGACCGGATGCAGTAATTGCTTGAGCTGCGCCTCGCTCTTTTCATGCGCCTGGGCCATGCGCTGGTCGGCGCGTTCGAGGAAATGGCTCTGCGCCTGATGCAGCAGCTTGCCGCCAATCTCGCTGAACTGGGCCGAAAGCTGTTCCTTGGCGTCCTTGAGCGCGGCGATCTGCGCTTCGAAAGCCTCCGCCCGCGCCTGTGTGTCGGAGCGGAGCGCCGCCAGTTCGCGGGCGGCCTGTTCCCGCGCCGAACGCTCCGCCTCCAGCCTTTGGGCCAGATCGGCCGCCTGCGCGATGCGTTCCTGCGCCACCGCCAGTTCCTGAATCGCGCCGTTGCGCTGCGCCGTGGCGGTTTCCAGCTTCGCCGTCAGTTCCGCCTTTTCCGCCGCGAGGGGGGCGGCCGCCTTGCCGCGCAGCAGCCAGCCAAGGCCAAGGCCCACGGCAAGAGCAATGATGACGAAAATGACGGACAGGCTGTCCATGAATACCCCTTTATGGAACGAAAGGTGAACCTAGCGGCGTGACGTCGTCGCCGCAAGCCTCATCCCGCCCGATGGCCGGATCGGCCCATGCGACGGGATTGAAAGCGGCTCTGCCGGTCCCATCTAGCATTTTCCCCTTGCCCCGGTGGCGATCCCATGCACAAAGCTTGCCAATTGTCGCGACCGGAGCAGGATTTTACCGGCTATTAACCACGCGGCAGCAAGGATCGAGTGATGGACGACGTGATGATGCAGGACAGGACAGCACCGGCATCGCCCCTTCCCCCGCAGGAAGTGGGAGAGGGCCTGTCCGTCATCTCCATCGCCAAAAGCTATGACAAACGGGTCGTTCTGGCCGATGTGTCGCTGACCGTCGGCAAGGGCGAGGTGGTCGGCCTGCTCGGCCCCAATGGCGCGGGCAAGACGACCTGTTTCTATTCGGTGATGGGGCTGGTGCGGCCCGACCATGGCCGCATCGTGCTGGACGGGCAGGACATAACCGGCCTGCCCATGTATCGCCGGTCGATATTGGGGCTGGGTTATCTGCCGCAGGAAACCTCCATCTTTCGCGGGCTGACGGTGGCGCAGAATATCGGCGCGGTGCTGGAACTGGCGGAGCCGGACAAGGCGGCGCGGCAGGCGCGGCTGGAACAGTTGCTGGAGGAATTCGGCCTGGTGCGGCTGCGCGATTCGTCGGCCATGGCATTGTCGGGCGGCGAGCGGCGGCGGTGCGAGATTGCGCGCGCGCTGGCGGCCAATCCCTCGATCGTGCTGCTGGACGAGCCCTTCGCGGGCATCGATCCGCTGTCCATCGCGGATATTCGCGATCTGGTGAAGCAGTTGAAGACGCGGGGCATCGGCGTGCTGATCACCGACCATAATGTCCGCGAAACGCTGGAGATCGTTGACCGCGCCTGCATCATCTATGACGGCAAGGTGCTGTTCGCGGGCAGCCCGACGGAGCTGGTCGCCAATGCGGACGTGCGGCGGCTCTATCTGGGCGAGAATTTCTCGCTCTGACATGAGCGGCGGGCGGGCCTTTCCTGACGATGGCGAGGGGGAAGGCTGATGGCGCTCGCGCCCCGTCTCGACCTGCGGCAGAGCCAGTCGCTGGTGATGACGCCGCAGTTGCAGCAGGCGATCAAGCTGCTGGCGCTGTCCAATCTGGAGATAGAGGCCTTCGTCGCGGGCGAGTTGGAGAAGAATCCGCTGCTGGAGGCGGGCGGGCCGGACGATTTCGCGCCGCCTGCGGACGGGGTGGACCGGGCGGCGGAGCAGCATGACCTGCGGGCGGAGACGGGCGATGCGGACCAGTTGATCGGTCAGGGGCTGGGCGGCGCGGATTCCCCGCTGGACGTGGATTATGGCGCGGAGACCTTCATCGACGATGGGCCGGGCGACCGGATGGCGGGCGCCGCCATCGGCTCCGGCGGCGGCATGGACATGCTGTCGGGCGGCAGCGGCGAGGCGCCGGATTTCGACAGCTTCGCCAATCCGGAACAGGGGCTTCAGGAACATCTGATGGATCAGGCGCGCAGTGCCTTGTCGGGCATGGACCTGACCATCGCCGCGCAATTGATCGGGCAGATCGACGAGGCCGGTTATCTGGAGGCCAATCTGCTGGAGACCGCCCATGGCATGGGCGTGCCGCTCTACAGGATCGAGCAGGTGCTCAGCGTAATCCACGGCTTCGACCCGACCGGGGTCGGGGCGCGGTCGCTGTCGGAATGTCTGGCCTTGCAGGCGAAGGAGGCGGATCGTCACGACCCCTGCATGGCGAAGCTGCTGGCCAATCTGGACCTGCTCGCCAAGGGGGCGCTGCCGCAGTTGCGCCGGATCTGCGGCGTGGATGAAGAGGATATGGCGGACATGATCCGCGAATTGCGCGGCTATGACCCCAAGCCCGGCCTGCGCTTTTCCACCGAGAGCGCCGCGCCGGTGACGCCAGACCTGTTCGTGCGGCCGACGCGGGAAGGCTGGGCGATCGAGGTCAACAGCGCCACCCTGCCCCGCGTGCTGATCAACCGGACCTATTATGTGGAGCTGGCATCCGGGCCGCAGGACAGGACGTCCAAGGCCTGGCTGGCGGATTGCCTAGCCAGCGCCAACTGGCTGGTGAAGGCGCTGGACCAGCGGCAGAAGACCATCGTCAAGGTCGCGAGCGAGATCGTCCGCCAGCAGGAGGATTTCTTCCGCAAGGGGGTGGAGCATCTGAAGCCGCTGACGCTGAAGGCCGTGGCCGACGCGATCCAGATGCATGAATCGACCGTCAGCCGGGTGACGTCGAACAAATATCTGTCCTGCCCGCGTGGGCTGTACGAGCTCAAATATTTCTTCACCAGCGGCGTGGCGGCGGCGGGTGGCGAGGGCGCGGTGTCGGCCGAGGCGGTGAAGAGCCACATCAAGGCGCTGATCGCGGCGGAAACGGCCGATGCGATCCTGTCCGACGACACGCTGGTCGACCTGCTGCGCGCCAAGGGCATGGACATCGCCCGCCGCACCGTCGCCAAATATCGCGAGGCGATGGGGATCGGCTCTTCGGTGCAGCGGCGGCGGCAGAAGGCTTTGCGGGGGCAGGCGGCTTAGCGGGGGATTCTCTTACTTTCGTCATGCTGAACTTGTTTCAGCATCCATTGTGCCTCCATGAGCCTTGGTCGCCTGGGCGGCGTGGTCAAATTCAAGACTCGCCGGACTGAGTGATTTGGGGTGGATTGCCGACCTATCCTATTCCTCCCCATCGAGAGATGGGGAGGGGGACCGGCCGAAGGCTGGTGGAGGGGAATGGGGCACGACCTCCGATTTTCCCCTCCACCACTCGCTCCGCGAGCGGTCCCCCTCCCCACGCTTCGCGTAGGGAGGAATTAATGACTGCTATTGGCCATTTCCTGACATTAACGCGGCCTATGGCGGCCTTTCGACTTATGCTTCTCTTCCGCTGCGTGAACTGCTATGATCCGCGAAAATATGGGAGAGTCATGGCGATGTTCACGCGGTTGATGGACTGGTTCTGCGCGCTTTTCGCCTGCACGGCGGAAAATGACCTGCGGATCAACAGCCTGATCGCGCACGTCAATTCCGACGCCAAGGACCGCTGAGCCGCACTCAGGCTCAGAATTTCACCCCCAGCCGCGCATAATAGAATCCGCCGCTCAAGCCGAAGGGCGCGAAGTTGCCGTACAGGCCCAGCCCCGTATTCGCCTGAACCACGCCGACCGGATCGGGATAGACGTCGAACAGGTTGTTCGCCCCCACCGCGATATTGATCGCCTTCGTCACCTGCGCGGAAATATCCAGGTCCGTCACCCATTTGGGACTGAAGCTGCGGTCGTCGACCGTCGATGTCTGGCTGGAGCCCGCCTCCCCATATCGGCCGAAGCGGGTGACGCGCAGCAGGCTGCGGAACGCCCCCACCGTCCATTCGCCGTTCAGCACCAGCTTGTCACGGGGCGTGGCGCCGGTCAGGTCGGCCCGCGCCTGACGGCCGAACAGGATGGTGTTGGCCAGATTGTCCGGATTGTCGGCCACGCGCAGGATTTTCGTCTTGTTATAGCTATAGGCCGCGCCGAACTTGAAATCGCCCAGGCCGTCGGTGCGTAGCGTATATTCGCTGACGATGTCGATGCCGCGAGTCCGCGTGTCGACGCCGTTGATGAAGAATTGGACGCTGCTGATGCCGGGCACGCCCCGCGCCGCCAGGATGGAGGTGACTTGCGGGCTGGCCAGGATCGTGCGGGCTTCGGTGCTGCTCAAAATCTCCGTCTTCACGATCCGGTCCTCTATCCGGATCTGATAGCCGTCGACGGTCAGGCGGAAGGGGCCGCTTTCGAAGGTCGCGCCGGCGGTGAAGTTCAGCGACTTTTCCGGCTTTAGCGGACGGGCGCCGAAATAGCCGGCGATGGGATCGTTGGGGGCGAGGAACTTCACCAGTTGCGGGATGCGGTCGCCATTGACGGTGACGCTGGTGTTCTGCGACGTGGAAAAGCCCTGTTGCGCCAGCGACGGGGCGCGGAAGCCGGTGTTGACGCCGCCACGGATCGCGAAGCCGGGCGCGATCTCGTACCGGGTGGAGAATTTGCCGCTGACCGTGTCGCCCGAACTGTCGGTATAATGTTCGACGCGCCCGGCGACGCCGACGAACCAGGCCTTGGTCAGGTTTGCGCCGATGTCGACATAGGCGGCGATATTGTTGCGGGTCAGGACGAAGGCGTCGGCAGGCGTGGTGCCGGTGAAGGAGACGAGGCTGGCCGACGGGCGCTGGCCACCATAGGCGAGCTGGAAGGGCGTGGCGCCCGCCGGGATCACATAGCCGCCGTCGCGATAGCTGTCGGGTTCGCCCGCCTTGTTCTGAAACCGTTCCCACCGATGTTCCAGCCCGAAGGCCAGGGTCAGCGGCTCGGCCAGACCCAGGTCGAAGGTCCGGCTGAAATCGGCATTGTTGACCCAGAGGCTGGAAATCTGCTTGCCCATGAAGAAGCGGGTCTTGCTGCCTGGACCCAGCGACGGGTTGAGCGTGTCGACCGCGTTCAGCTTCACATCGTCCCGGCCGAAGCTGCTGCTGAAATCGGCGTCGAAACCGGCCAGCGTGGTGCGCAGCCCGGCCGTGAGCTGGAAATCGGTTTCCCGGATGCGGCGCTTGGCGAGAAAGCCGTTGGGGTAGATTTCGGGCAGCGAATTGACGTTGTTCGCGTTGAACTGGCCACGTCCGTCCTTGATGTCGCGATAGCTGAGCGTCGAGAAGCTGTAGAGGGTGGCGGCGTCGCCCAGGGGCAGTTCAGCATTGTAGGAGCCGTTGACGATATAATCGCGATTGGTGCGGCCGTAATTGCCTGCGCGATTGCGGTCGATGGTGGCTTCCCTGGGATCGCGGGAGCCGTCCGCCAGCCGGGGGTAGAGGTCGACGGAATCGGCGACGATGGCGCCGGACGGATCGGCCCGGTCATGATATTTGCCCTCCACCGCGAAGCGCACGAAGCCCCCGTCCGCGCCCAGCCGCGTGCCGTAGCTGACCGACTGCTGGAACAGTTCGCCGCCCTTTTCATAATGGCTGCCTGCGGTGGTCGCGAACTCCCCGCCTTCGGGCGTGGCGTCGAGGATGAAGTTGATCACGCCCGATATTGCGTCCGACCCATATTGGGCGGCGGCGCCGTCGCGCAGCACCTCCACCCGGCCGATGGAATTGGCGGCGATCAGGTCGATGTCGACCGGGGTGCTGCCGCCGGAAATGCGGGAGAGGTTGTTGATGAGCGCGGTGGCGTGCCGCCGCTTGCCGTTGACCAGCACCAGCACATAGTCGCCGCTGAGGCCCCGGATGGAGATAGGCTTGGCCCCCGAAGAGGTGCCGCCGCCGCCCAGTGCCGGGACGGTCAGCGATGGGACGATATTGCCCAATATGTCCTTCAGGCCGACGCGGCCGGTCGCCTGCAATTCCCGCGTGTCGATGACGTCGATGGGGACGGGGCTGTCGGCGACGGTGCGGGGGCGCGCGCCGCGCACGCCTGTCACGACGATGGCGCTGCCCTCCGCCGCGTCGTCGGGCGTGGCCGTGACGTCATCGGCGGCATGGGCGGCGCAGGAGAGCGCGGCGATGAGGGAGGCGGTGGATGCGGTGTGCTTCAGCAGAGTGGCCAGGATCATCATTATCATCATTCCCTGAGACATGTTTTTTCTGGAATGATTGCTATCGGTCTTGATCCGGCAAATTAAACAATTAAATTTGGAGCGATGATTAGTTTAATTTTATTTTGATATTATTATATATCTATTTAATATATTCATGGAGCTGAAAGACATCAGGAATGAATTTCCGTTTGTTTTTTGATTTCCGTGATTTCCTTCTTCACGCGCCGGCCGGGCGAACTGCCTCCGCCACCTGCCGGTTGAACGATCCGTCATATCCCCGGTCGGCCTTTGGAATGGCGGGGATGATCCCGGCGGCGTGATAGCGTTCGAAAATCCGGCCCTGTTCGCGAATGAGGGCCGCATCGATGGGCACGGCCTCGCCGATATAGGCCTGGGCGGCGAAGCGCGCCACTTCGAAGGATATGCCGGTTTCGCTGGACAGCGCCCTGGCATAATCGTCGATATGATCGCGTGCCCAGGCCCGCGCCCGCGCCAGGCGGGCGACATAATCGGCCAGCAGGGCGCGTTTCCGGTCGATGGCCTTGTCATTGGCGGCGTAGAAGCCGATGCCGGTGGGCAGATTGCCGCCGTCGGCCAATATCCTGTCGCCATCCTCCAGCACGGCGATGCCGACATAGCTGCCCCAGGTGGCCCAGGCGTCGATGCCGCCGGAGGCCAGCGCAGCCTTCGCTTCGCCATTGGTCAGATAGGTCCAGCGGATCGTGCGGGAATCGATCTTCGCCCGTTCCAGCAGGCGCAGCACCAGATCCTGCCCCGCCGATCCCCGGATCGTCGCCACCCTCCTGCCCTTCAGGTCGGCGAGGGTGCGCAGCGGCGAATCCTTCGGCACGATGATGGCCGACCCCCTGCCCGCATGTTCGCCCGCGGGCCGGTAGGCGGTCACCGCCCTGATATGCGCGCCGCCTGCATAGGCGAAGGCGAAGGGCGCGCCGCCGATGCCGCCAATGTCGACCGCCCCGGCGTCCAACGCCTCCAGCAGGGGGGAGGCGGCCGGGAACAGCGCCCATTTAATGCGGTAGGGCATGCCGTCCAGTTCGCCCGCCGCCCTGAGCAGCGCTTGCGCGCCGCCCCGCTGGTCGCCGACGATGAGAATGCGATCGTCCGCCGCCTCCCCCTGCGATGCCGGACGGAACAGCAGGAAGGCGAGCGTGGCCAGCGCCAGCGCCAACGCGCCCAACAGCCAGAGGCGGGGACTGCGCCGCGCCGCCGGATTGGATGCGGCGGGATCGATCATCGTCCGCCTTTCAAAGATCGGCGTAGAGCGGATCGTCGGCGATCAGCACGCGATGGAGCAGGCGCGGATAATCGCCATAGTTGCGCACCGCATAATGGACGGCGGCGCGATTGTCCCAGAAGGCGACCGATCCGGGCTTCCACGAGAAGCGGACCTGGAATTCCGGGCGCTTATATTGCAGCAGAATTTGTTCGATCAGTTCCCGGCTTTCCGCCAGTTCGACGCCCAATATCTGCGGATTCTGGGTCAGGTTGAGCCAGAGTATCTTCTGGCCGGTCTCCCGGTGGGTGCGCACCACCGGATGGGCGACGATGGGATAGTCATGGCCGTGCGCCAGCAGGGTTGGGCGAAAGTCGTGGGTGGCGTGCAGCCCCTCCAGCCTTTCCTTCAATGCGTCCGGCAGCCCTTCATAGGCGAGATGCGCGTCGACCCAGACGGTGTCGCCGCCCACCGGCGGAAGGTCGACGGCGCGCAGCACCGCGCCCCAGGTGGGGACCAGACGCCAGCTCGTGTCGCTATGATAGGCTTCGCCCGGCTTGATCTTCACCTCCGCCTGGCGCCTTTCCGGGCGGGCGCTTTCCAGCGCGGAGATATTGTGGATCGGCGTGACCTTCGGGTCGTGGGTCGTGCTGGGGTGGGTATAGAGCGGGCCGAATGAACGGGCGAAGGCGGCGTGGCTTTCATTGTCGAGTTGCTGGTCGCGGAAGAAGACGACCTTATAGCGCAGCAGCGCCGCGCGGATGGCGTCGCGTACCTCTGGGGCGATGGGTTTCCCGATGTCGACGCCATGGATTTCCGCGCCGATCGTAGGTTGGAGCGGGCGAATGTCGAGATGCGCTGTGTCGATGCGTTCGGCTGTGGCTGTGGACATGATGTCATCCTTTCCTGCCATGAAGCTCCCGATGCGGGGCGACGAGGAAAGCGTATGAAATCCTGTCAGGCAAATCCCATGATTATTTCTTGATACTCTATGATGGCTGGCGAATAAGTGAATATTTGAGTGGCGGGGATAGATATTCCGGGGGAATTCCGGGGCTATCTATTTGCGCGGGACATGGGTGGGCAAGTAATTTCAATAGTGCGGGTGTGGTGGGAAAGCGGACCTCTCCTATTCCTCCCCATCGGTAGATGGGGAGGGGGACCGGCCGCAGGCTGGTGGAGGGGAATGGGGCGCGACCTCCGAATTTCCCCTCCACCACTCGCTTCGCGAGCGGTCCCCCTCCCCACGCTTCGCGTAGGGAGGAATTTTCGCCCCATCCCTCAGGCGAAGCGGGCCAGCAATTGGTTGAGGAGCGGGCGCAGACGCCGGATTTCGTCGCGGTGGGTGGCCGACAGCTTCGCCAGCAGGTCCAGCGCATCGGGCGTCAGTTGCAATTGCGCCCGGCGCCGGTCCGTCGTGCTGGCGTGTCGCGTCACAAGGCCCAGTTTTTCCAGCCGGTCCACCAGCCCGGTGGCGCTGTGCGGCTTTAGCAGCAGGCGCCGGGCGATATAGCCGACCGTCGCATCCTCCGCCGGAGCGGCGCGCAGGGCCAGCAATGCCTGATGCTGTTGCGGCGTCAGGCCCTGCTGCGCCGCCCTTTCGCTGCTGAACGCCTGGAACTGGCGCAACGCGAAGCGGAATTCCGCCAGCGCCGCATAATCCTCGTCTTTCAATATCGCGGCGTCTTGTTCCATCGGACCTTCGTCTTGAGAGATTGCATCGCGATATAATCGCGCAGCCGCCATAGCAACAGAGGGGGATTCGCGTGAGTCGGGAAGCCTTCGTTCAGGCCGGGTCGGTGGAGGCCGCGGCGCGGATCATCGCACCACGATCTGCCCCGTCATGCCCAGCGCGCCGTGCATGAAATGAGTGCAGCGGACCTTGTAGCTGCCCGGCGTCGAGGCGATCAGATGCACGTCGACGCTTTCGCCGCCGCCGACCTCCACCCTGCCGTCCCGTATCTTCGCCTGGTCGTTTGGCCTGATCCGCGCTTCGGCGAAAAAGGCCTTGGCCGTGAAATCATGGCCGCCCGACGAAGCGTTCACGAAATGCAGGTCATAGGCGACGCCATGGTCCAGCAATATGTCCGACGGTTCGAACTTGAAGCTGGACAGTTGCAGCGTCAGGGGACGGGCATCGGTCCATGCGTCCGTTTCCTGCCCGGCGCCCGTCAATGGCAGGGCGGTGAGCGCGATCAACGCGGCAAGCGATTGCAGATGCGGCATGTGCATCTCCTCTGTCGCCGTGGGGAGTGACGGCTATTTCCTATAGCAGACCTTTCTAACGGCCTCCACGACCTTGTCTGGATTGACGATGGCGGCCTTTTCGAGGTTTGCGGCATAGGGGAGCGGGACGTCTTCGTTGGTGACGCGCAGCACGGGGGCGTCGAGATCGTCGAAGCCCTGCTCCATC
>NZ_JFHR01000081.1 GCF_000722875.1 Sphingobium chlorophenolicum
TGGAGGCACCTCGTCGAGAACTTCTTCTGTAGCCTCAAAACATTCCGGCGCATCGCTACCCGATACGAGAAAACTGATCAGAGCTACCGCGCCATGATCAACCTTGCGGCCCTGAAGATCGCTATGCGCTAAATGTCCACACGCCTTAGAGAGGACAGGACATCCTCGGCAAATTTGCTGACGAGCGCCGTGAACATGCCCTCCTTGCTTCCAAATTCGTTGTAAATGTTACGCTTCGAGCCACCCACGCGCTCGATGATCGCATCAATGCTTGTTGCCGCGTAGCCCTGCTCGAAGAACACCTCGGCAGCCGCTGCCAGCAGGGCTTCACGCCGCCCCAAAGCCCGATCCGATTTCACTGCAACCATCGCGCCAGTCACCTCATTCACTCAAAGCCTCTTGACTGGTAACGTCCATTACCGTACCGGTCAATGGTAACACCCATTACCGGAGGCGGAGCGTGGCGCGGCCCAACAAGAAGAAGCTTATCGGCGTAGTGCTGTGCCTCACCGCGATCGTCCTCGGCGCGGTTGCATGGACCTGGGCCAAGTCGAGCGGTGAGACGTCGACAGACAACGCCTTCGTGCGCGGCGACATCACCTCACTTGCCCCGAAAGTCGGGGGCTATGTGACGGCGGTCGAGGTCGAGGACAACCAGACCGTAAGAGCTGGCGACGTCCTCTTTCGAATAGATGATCGCGACTACCGCGCACGCCTCGCGCAAGCTGAAGCCAATGTCGAGGCAGCAAGAGCACGCCTTGCCAACACCGACGCTGACACGACGTTGCAGCGCGCAACAATCCGCCAAGCGACGGCGCAGCGGCAAGCTGCCCTCGCCGAATTGAATCTAGCCACAAAGGCGAGCGACCGTCGCCGCGAGCTGATCCGGTCGAGCGCTGTCAGCCAAGCGCAGGTCGACGAAAGCGATGCGGCGCGTACACGAGCAGAAGCCGGCGTGGCGGCCGCCTCCGCAACCGTCGATGCTCAGCAAGAACGGATCACCGTGCTCGGCACGCAGCGCGAAGCGGCTGTGGCTGCTGTCGCACAGGCCGAAGCTGCGCGCGACCTCGCAAGGCTCGACCTTGAAAGCACCGTCGTGCGCGCGCCGGTAGGAGGAGTGGTGGGAAATCGTCAGGTCCGCGTCGGTCGTCTCGTCGCGCCGGGTGCGCCGCTCCTCGACATCGTGCCCGTCAATGACGTTTGGCTCGTCGCGAACTTCAAGGAGACCCAAGTCGCCAACATCCGGCCCGGACAGCGAGCTCGGATTTCGATCGACGGCTACCCGGATCGCACTTTCGAAGGTGTCGTGGACAGTTTCGCGCCGGGCAGCGGCTCGGCTTTCAGCTTGCTTCCCGCCGACAATGCGACCGGCAACTTCATTCGTGTCGTCCAGCGTGTGCCGGTGAAGATTCGCCTCGTGAACAATCCTCTGCCGGGCAGGATCGTCCCCGGTCTCTCCGCGCGAGTGGAGATCGAGCGCGGAAGCGGCTCATGACCGCCATAGCGACGTCCGAACCGAAATCGATACCGTCCAGCGGCGGCATTCTCATCGCTGCGGTCCTCCTCGCGTCGCTCACTGAAGCTGTGGCGAGCACGGTGCTCTCGCTCGGCCGCAGTGACATCCTCGGCGACACCTACGCTACGCCCGATGAATTCGCTTGGCTCGACATGGGCTACACCGGCCTCAAGCTAATAGGCTTCGTCGCCGCGCCTTGGCTGATCTCGTATTTCGGCCCGCGAAAGCTGGTCCTCTGGGCAACCATCATCATGGGCGCGGCCTGTGCGCTCGCGGCTGTCACTGTCGATCTCGGGGCGCTCACGACCCTCCGCGTCGTTCAAGGCTTCGCGGGCGGCGTCCTGCTGGTCGCCGGCCAGACGCTGCTGTTCTTTTCCTACCCGCGCGAACAGCAGCCGATCGTCCAGGCGCTTTTCGCGATGGGATCGGTGGTGGCGCCAGCAACGATCGCTCCCGCGCTGCAGGGCTGGCTACTCGACAATCAGTCCTGGACATGGATTTTCTTCGGAAACGCTCCGATCGCGCTGGGCGCGATCGGCCTCCTCCTGATGTCGGACGCGGGATCGGATGAAGCAGTGCCGGCCGGCGCTTTCGACTGGATCGGCTTCACTTTTCTCGCTGCCGCCCTCGGCTGTGTGACCTACATCTGTAGTCAGGGAAGCCGATGGAACTGGTTCGATGAGCCCCGCATCGTCTGGCTGACGATCGCAGCCGTTACCGCGTTCGTTGCTTTCCTCGTGCGCCAGGTCACGACGAGACAGCAGACCCTGCTTCAGTTCGGCGCTTTCAAGACCGACGACTTCGCTTTTGCCTTCGTCGTCAGTTTTGTCGCGGGTGCCGCGCTCTTTGGGAGCGCCTTTCTTATTCCGGCATTCGCGGTTACCGTTCTAGCGTTCACGCCAACCGACGCGGGGCAACTGCTCCTTCCGAGCGGCGGTCTTTTCATCGGAGCGCTTCTACTCGCTGCGCTCATGATGCAGGCACGAAAGATTCCACCGATCGCCACCGTGCCGCTCGGTATCCTGCTGATCATGGTCGCGATGTGGATGCTCTCCTGGTCGACCAGCCAGAGCGGCTCCGACGACATGATGCCCGCGATTCTGTTGCGGGGCCTCGGGCTGGGATTCCTGTTTCTCTCGATCACTCTCATCGCGTCCGGCAGCTTGCCCAAGCATCTCGTCGCGTCCGGGATCGGAATGTTCAACGTCGGCCGGCAACTGGGCGGTTTGATAGGCGTAGCGACACTGCAGACGCTCATCGATCATCAGGCCGTCGGCAATCAGGCGGTCTTGGGAACATCCATCAGCGCGGGCACTCCGGCCGTTGCCGAGCGCCTCGCCGCCACAACTGCGATGCTGATCGGACGTGGCATGGACGCCGCTGCAGCAAGTCAGGCAGCGTCGCTGCTTCTAGGGCGGGCTGTCGGCGGACAGTCCACTGTCATCGCCTTCAACACGGCCTTCAATGCAGTAGCCCTGCTCTTCGTGATCGCCGCGCCTGTGCTTATCGCGATCAAGATCGCTCTCTCGCGCGCGGGCAAGGCGCGTCGTGCGCGGCTCTCACCGGAGGGAGGAGTCTAACGTGCCCAGCAAATCCACCACCAACCCCGCCATCGGTTCTGAGCATCGCGACGCGATGCTGCATTCGCTCACCCTGAGCCTCGAAGATCCACATGGCACACTGCTCGGTCTTGATCCTGTCCTCGAACGAGAGGGCTATTCGCACGAGGAGATTCGCTCCGCGTTCGGCTGCATTGACGACCTGCTCGTCGCGATCGCGGAACGCAAAGCGGCCTACCTCACCACGCCTCTAACTCAGTCTCAGCGGATCGACGATCTCGATTTGGTGCGGCGTGTGCTGACTGAATTTGGCACCCACGCGTGGCGGGAATATTCGAGCTCTATCATCGCCTTGGTGCGGCTGATGATGGCGGAAGGCGCGCGCAGTCCGGATCTGCGCAAACGCGTCTACGATGCGGGTCCCGCTTCGGTTGCCCTCGAACTTCGGAAGTTCTTCTCGCGAGCCCATGCCTTGGGCGTGTTGTCGGTATCCGACGCGCACCTCGCGGCCGAACAACTTATGGGGATGCTTCGAGAGCCTCTCTACCAAGCGCTGATGCTGCATCCGGCGAGCCCAGCGACGCCGGTCGATGCCTCGGGGCCGGTCTCCGCAAGCATCGATCTCGTTCTGGACGGCTGCGCGCGCGGGCAAGCGTGATGTTCGACCGCGACGACACCCCTCAAACACGGGCTGCTTGGCTCCGTCGCAGGAACAGCCCCAGCGTCGACCAACAAGTCGTGTCCGGCGTCCCGGCCGACCTTGCCAACAGCGCCGACGAAAACGGCTCTCTCGTCACGCTCGCCCCCGTCGAATGGATCATCTGCTTTGTCCCCGGGCTGCAAGCGCAATGGTGGCACCGCTTCGTATTCAGCAAGCACAAGCACGTGTTTGCGATGCGACCGACGAACACTGGGAGTTGGATACTCGTCGAGCCTTGGTGGTCGCGCATGATGGTGACAGTCTTGCCGCCAGCCGATGCGGTCAAATTCCTGCGGTGGGGCGGCACAGGCGACATCCTAAGAGTGCGCGAAGCCGTGCCCGGCCACGCAAGCCAGGTCCGAGGCTGGTCGAACTGCGCCGTTCTCACCGCTTTCGTCCTCGGCCGGCGGAGCTTCACCTGGACGCCGCACGGGCTGTACCGTCAGCTGCTCCGCGAGAAGGACACCCGCCGCGAAGGTGTCGAGGATCTCTTGGTCGAGCAGTTCACCAAGGTTGTGAGTCAGCATTCCGACAGCGCCCTGGCGGTCAGCGCCGATCAGCTCTCCCTGCCGTTCCGTGAGCTTTTGACCATTATCGGCCGGAATCTGCTCGAGGCGATGATGACGCCATCGCTCTTGGAGGTCTGCTACACCGCCGTCCTTGAGGCCGAGCGATATCCAGCCGCGACGCGGGTCTACGCCGAACATGGGCCCAAACGCGCAATCGCGGTTCTCTCCAAGATCCTCGAGAAGGCGGTTCGCGACGGCCATATCGCGCTCGCTGATTGCGACGCAGGCGCGCGACGGTTCCTCGCGATGCTGCACGGAGACATTCACCTGCAGGCGATCCTGCAAATCGGTGATGTACCCACGCCCTCCGAAATAGACCTCCGCGCGCGCACTGCGGTGAAGCTGTTCCTCGACGGCATGACCGCTGGCCGGGCGGAGACGCCCGTCGATGAAGGACAATAACCAGTGCCAAGATCTCCCAGCATTAGCCGACGTTGCCTTCCGCTCGGCGTCGCCATCCCGTACCTGCTGTTGAGCGCCTGCGTTGTTGGGCCGGACTTTGAGGCTCCACCCGTAGCTGTTCGCGATGCCTGGATCTCTCCGGTCAGCACGGCGGAGGTCGACGCTGCGTGGTGGCGTAAGCTCAACGATCCCGTGCTGATCGAGCTCGTCGACGCGGCTATCGCGAACAACAAGGATCTCGACGAGGCCGCAGCCCGCCTGCGCGAAGCCCGCGCCAACCGAGACGCGGTTCTTGGCCGCCAATTCCCTCAAGTCGGGGTAGCGGGAGCGGCCACTGAGAACCGTCTCAGCTCAAATGGGCAGTTGCCTGTAGGCAAGATCCCGGCGCTCGAACCGGAGTTCTCTATCTATGACGTCGGCTTCGACGCCTCTTGGGAGCTCGATCTGTGGGGCGGGACGCGCCGCGCCGTAGAAAGCGCTAACGCGCGCGTCGAGGCGGCCGAAGAAGCGCGGCGCGGCGTGATCCTCCAGGTCATCGGGGAAATCGTTCGATCCTATATTGACCTTCGCACCGCGCAGGCCCTCAGAGCGAGCGTGCGCGAGGACGCCGAAGCTCAATTCAGCATCGCGCAGATTGTCGCAGACCGCTTGCGGGTCGGTGCGGCCTCCCGCTTCGATCTTACACGCGCTCAGGCCCAGGCACGGACAACGGCAGGCGCCATCCCGGGGCTCGAGGCGGACGCCGCCGCCGCCGCCTTCCGCCTGGCAGTTTTGGTCGGGGAGCCACCCGAAGCACGATATCAGCAGCTCTCGGCCCCGGCGCCGCTGCCTACCGCCGATCTCGATTTCTCCGTAGGCCTGCGCTCGGATCTCCTGCGTAGAAGGCCTGATGTCCGGCAGGCCGAACGCGAGATCGCGGCCGCCACCGCTGATGTCGGCGTCGCCACTGCCGAGCTGTTTCCGCGCTTCTCTCTCATCGGAGCAATTGGACAACAAGCCAGAACTCCGGGCGATCTGTTCGCCAGCGACAGCCTGCGCTTCCAGGTCGGTCCCTCGTTCCGCTGGCCAATATTCTCGGCCGGTCGCATTCGCGCTCAAATTCGCGCTGCCGACGCCCGGTCAGACGCCGCCGCGATCCGCTACGAGCGCGCTGTCTTGAATGCGCTGTCTGATAGCGAAACGGCAATCAACCGCTTCGCGTCGACCGAACGCACCGCCAGCGAGCGCAACCAAGCTCGCGACGACGCGCGAGAGGCTCTCCAGCTTGCTCGTACTCGCTATTCCGCCGGCGAGGACGACCTGACGGTGCTGTTGCAAGCCCAGTCCGCCTATAGCGCCGCCGATCGGCTCGCTCTTCAGGCCAAGGCAGCGCAGCTGCAGCAGCTCGCGGCTCTCTACAAGGCCCTCGGCGGCGGCTGGGACACTGCGGAGGCTGCGCTCACGTCCTAAGCCCGACCGCCGCCGCCGTTCAACTACCGCGGTTCGCAACATACGGAGGAAGCATGCCCGAGAAGAAGCAACGTCCGTTATCACCGCACGCCTCAATCTACCGCCCTCCTGCGGCGATGATGACGTCGATCATGCATCGCATCTCGGCCTGCGCGATGTCGTTCGTCGGAGCGCCGATGCTGGTCTGGTGGCTGTGGTCGCTATCCGAAGGTCCTGGCACCTATCAACAGTTCACCCGCTTCGCTTCGAGTTGGCTTGGCACCTTCATCCTGTTCGGCTTGAGCTGGTGCTTCTTCCAGCACCTCGCGTCGGGCGTCCGCCACCTCATCATGGATATCGGCGCGGGCTATGAGCTTAAGACCGCTCAGCGAAGCGCCTTGGCGACGTTCGCGATTTCCATCGTTCTTACCCTCGCATTTTGGATGGCCCTGACACTCAAGTAGGAGACCTTCGATGAACTCTCGCCGGAGCCAAAAGTGGGCAGAGCTCCTCGTCCTTATCTCACCGCGCAATAGCGTCGGTGGCACCGTTCTGCTTGTCGTCGGTGCAGCCGTCATCTGTGCGGCATTCAGCACGATCTTTTGGATCATCGGCTGAAGTTCATGAGCAGACAGGCGCCCGGTCGCAGAGAGTCACGGCGGCTTGAACGACGTGAATCGATTATCCAGACGGCGCAGGAGCAGTTCCTGGAGAACGGATTTTCCGGAACATCCATGTCTCAAATTGCCGAGCGCCTCGGTGGATCGAAGGCGACGCTCTGGACCTACTTTTCCTCTAAAGAGGACCTCTTCAGGCATGTCGTCGATTCTGCATCGATGGAATTGCAACGTGAACTGGTCATTGAGCTCGACCAGAGTGACATTCTCGAAGAGGCGCTACTTCGGTTCTGCCGGCAGCTGATCGAGAGCGTTGTGTCTCCAAGCGCCTTGGCACTCCGCCGCGTCGTCGCCGCGGAAGCTGTGCGCTTTCCGGAGGTCGCTCAGATTTTCTTTCGCAACGCGCCGGCACGCCTTCATAGCCTCCTAGCAGCGATCCTCGAGGCGCATATGAGCAAGGGCAATCTCCGCTCGGCCGATCCCCTAGAGGCCGCCCAGGTCCTCACGTCCATCTGTCACGGACAATGCTTTCGGCGGGCCGCATTCGGACTAAGCGAGGAGATTGAAAGCCACGAGATCCTCGCCGATGCGAGCTTGGCTGTCGATGTCTTCTTACGCGCCTATGGCCGACCAGCGCGAACAAGACTGCACACCTAAGGCCAGGGATGAGCGTCCTGAACGCTCGATTTGAAGGATGGTGCGGGTGGTCGGAATCGAACCGACACTCCTTACGGAACCGGATTTTGAATCCGGCGCGTCTACCAGTTTCACCACACCCGCACATTTGCCGCCGATTCTAGCCGGCGCTCTCTGCACCTATACTGCACCTAGAGCGAAAACCGAATATCAGCAGCCATTTCTCCTTCACTCGCAAACCCCTGAAAACACGCCGTTTTCAACTCATCGTGTTTTCCTGTGGATTGGTAGACAAACCTCTTTTTGAGTCCGGCGCGTCTACCAGTTTCACCACGCCCGCATGTCGCATGGTGGAGCGCCAATGGCAAAATCGGCGGCCAGCGTCCAGCCAAAAATCAACGCTTTCAACTTCTCGCGGTTGCGAGATGCGGGCGGCGGCGATAGCCTGCTTGCGTAACGAGAGCCGCCGGGTATAAGGGCGGCTTCGTGCAGACCTGAAAACACCAAACGGAAAAGGGGTATCCTTTGACCGAACCGTCTGCCACGTTCCTGTTGTTCGGCGCCACCGGCGATCTGGCGCACAGGATGATCTTTCCCTCGCTCTACAATCTGCTGGCCGATGGGCTGTTGCCGGACGATTTCCTGATCATCGCGTCGGGACGGTCCGAATTCACCGATGAGGCATTCCGCGACGACATTGACAAGGCGCTGCGGAAATTCCTGGCGGCCGACCGCTATGACGCCGACATTGCGGAGCGGCTGCGCGCCATCATCTTCTATCAGCCGGTCGAGGCGGGCAATGCGGCGCAGTTCAAGGCGCTGGCGCAGCGGCTGGACGGGCGGCTGGACAAGGGCGTGTCCGTCTATCTGTCGACGCCCCCTTCCCTCTTCGCGCCGACCGCGCAGGGACTGGCGGAGGCGGGGCTGATCACGCCGAAGACGCGGATCGCGATGGAGAAGCCGATCGGCAAGGATCTGGCCTCCTCCAAACAGGTCAATGACGGCATCGGCGCGCTGTTCGCGGAGGAGCAGATTTTCCGCGTCGACCATTATCTGGGCAAGGAAACGGTCCAGAATCTGCTGGCGCTGCGTTTCGGCAATGTGATGTTCGAGCCGCTGTGGAACACCACCGCCATCGACCATGTGCAGATCACCGTGGGCGAGACGGTGGGGCTGGAAGGCCGGGTTTCCTATTATGACGGGGTCGGCGCGCTGCGCGACATGGTGCAGAACCATGTGCTGCAAATATTGTCGATCATCGCCATGGAGCCGCCCGCCCGCATGGACCCGACGTCTGTGCGTGACGAGAAGGTGAAGGCGCTGCGGTCATTGCGTCCGATGACGGCGGAGACGGTGAAGACCCATAGCGTGCGGGGCCAATATACGCCGGGCGCGGTCGGGGGGCAAATCGTCACCGGCTATGCCGACGAACTGGGCAAGCCGTCCGAAACCGAGACCTTCGTGGCGTTGAAGGCCCATATCGACAATTGGCGCTGGCAGGGCGTGCCCTTCTACCTGCGGACCGGCAAGCGGCTGCCCGCGCGCCAGTCGGAGATATTGATCCAGTTCAAGCCGGTGCGCCATTCGATCTTCGGGCGCAACGGCGGGTCGGGGCTGGAGCCGAACACCCTGATCATCCGCTTGCAGCCGGAGGAATATATCCGCCTGCTGATCATGAGCAAAAGGCCGGGGCTGGAGCGCGACGTGCATCTGGAGGAAGTGACGCTGGACGTGTCGCTGACCGCCGCCTTCGCCGGGCAGCGCCGCCGCATCGCCTATGAGCGGCTGATATTGGACCTGCTGGCGGGCGACGCCACCCTGTTCGTGCGGCGCGACGAGGTGGAGGCGCAATGGACCTGGATCGATTCGATCATCGACGGGTGGAAGGAGGCGGGCGTGAAGCCCTCCCCCTATTCTTCAGGGAACTGGGGGCCGTCCTCAGCCATTGCCCTTATAGAACGTGACGGAGCAAGCTGGAATGACTGATCTTCATCCGGTGATCGCCAGGGTCACCGAACGCATCGTGAAGCGCAGCGCCGCTTCGCGCCTGAAATATCTGAGCCTGATCGAGCGCGGGCGGGACGCGGGCACCAACCGCGAACAGCTTTCGTGTGGAAACCTGGCGCATGGCTTTGCCGCGAGCGGCGAAGACAAGGCTGTCATCCGCAACGGGGCGGCGATGAATTTCGCCATCGTCACCGCCTATAACGACATGCTGTCGGCGCATCAGCCCTATGGGCGCTATCCGGAGCAGATCAAGCTGGCGGCGCGGGAGGTCGGCTGCACCGCGCAGGTGGCGGGCGGCGTTCCGGCCATGTGCGACGGCGTGACGCAGGGGCAGGCAGGCATGGACCTGTCGCTCTTTTCCCGCGACACGATTGCGCTGGCGACGGCCATCGCCCTGTCCCATGCGATGTTCGAGGGCGCGCTGCTGCTGGGCATTTGCGACAAGATCGTGCCGGGGCTGCTGATCGGGGCGCTGCGGTTCGGGCATCTGCCGACCATATTGATCCCGGCCGGGCCGATGCCTTCGGGGTTGGCTAATAAGGAGAAGGTGCGGATTCGCCAGCTCTATGCCGAGGGCAAGGTGGGCCGGGAGGAATTGCTGGAGTCCGAAAGCGCCAGCTATCATGGCGCGGGCACCTGCACCTTCTACGGCACGGCGAACAGCAACCAGATGATGATGGAGATGATGGGGCTGCACATGCCCGCCGCCTCCTTCGTGCATCCGGGCACGAAGCTGCGGCAGGAATTGACGCGGGCGGCGGTGCATCAATTGTCGCGCATCGGGTGGAATGGCGATGACTATCGGCCGCTGGGGCATTGCGTCGATGAGAAGGCCATCGTCAACGCGATCATCGGGCTGATGGCGACCGGCGGGTCGACCAACCATGCGATCCACCTGCCCGCCATTGCGCGGGCGGCGGGGATCGTCATCGACTGGACCGACTTCGCGGAGATTTCCGATGTCGTGCCGTTGCTGGCGCGGGTTTATCCTAACGGTTCGGGCGATGTGAACAATTTCCATGCGGCGGGCGGGATCAGCTATGTGATCCGGGAATTGCTGGGCAATGGGTTGTTGCATGGCGATATTCCAACCGTCGCGCGCCGGGGGCTGGCCGATTATGGGCAGGAGCCGGTGCTGGAGAATGAGGCGCTGGTTTGGAAGGACGTGCCGGAATCGCGGGATGAGAGCATCCTGCGGCCGGTGTCGCGTCCGTTCAGTCCGGATGGGGGCATGAAGCTGCTCTCCGGCAATCTGGGCCGCTGCGTCATGAAGGTGAGCGCGGTGGACAGAGAGCGCTGGACCATCGAGGCTCCGGCGGCGGTGTTTCACGATCAGGACGATGTGCTGCGCGCCTTCAAGGCGGGCGAACTGGAGCGCGATGTCGTCGTCGTGGTGCGGTTTCAGGGGCCGAGGGCGAACGGGATGCCCGAACTGCACAAGCTGACCCCGGCGCTGGGCGTGTTGCAGGATCGCGGGTTCCGCGTGGCGCTGGTGACGGACGGGCGCATGTCTGGGGCTTCGGGCAAGGTGCCTGCGGCGATACATTTGTCGCCTGAGGCTTTGGGCGGCGGGCCGATCGGCAGGCTGCGCGACGGCGATGTGGTGCGGGTCTGTGCGGAGACGGGCGAGATCGCGGCGCTGGTCGACGCGGCGGAGTGGGAGGCGCGGGACGTTCCGGCGGCTCCCCCTGCCCCCTACGATACGGGGCGCGAATTGTTCGCGCTGTTCCGGCATCATAGCGATCTGGCGGAGAGCGGCGCCTCGCCCATTTTGGCGGCGATGGAAAGCGAACTGTGAGGGGTTGCGCCTGAACGAACCTGTCATTCCCGCGAAGGCGGGAATTCATCTCCGGACCTGGCGGTTGGTGCGATAGCGGGAGATGGATTCCCGCCTTCGCGGGAATGACGAGCAATATATCAAGGTACGAATATGACCGAGATCATCGCAGCCGATATCGGCGGCACCAATGCCCGTTTCGCCCGCGCCAAACTGGATGCGCGCAATGTTCCGACTTTGGGCAAGGTGCGCAAATATAAGGTCGCGGATTATCCGAGCCTTCAGGCCTGCTGGGCAGCGTTCGTGGAGGATGAGGGCGGCAAGCTGCCCAATTCCGCCTCCATCGCCTTCGCCACCGCCATCGGGCGGGAAGTGATCAAGCTGACCAACAGCGCATGGGTGATCCGGCCCGATACGCTGGACGAGGAACTGGGCCTGAAGCATTTGCGGCTGGTCAATGATTTCGAGGCGGTGGCCCATGCCGTGGCGCGTCTGCCGGAGGAGAATCTGCCGCTGCTGTTCGGGGAGGACAGGCCCTTTCCGCGGGACGGCGGGGTGACGATATTGGGGCCGGGCACGGGGCTGGGCGTGGCGATGATCGCCTTCGACGATGGCGAGCCGCATGTCATCGCGACCGAGGGCGGGCATCTGGACTTCGCGCCGCTGGACCCGCTGGAGGAGAAGATACTCGCCTATCTGCGCGACAAATTTTTGCGCGTGTCGACGGAGCGGATCGTGTCGGGGCCGGGCCTGAACAATATCTACAAGGCGATGGCGACCATCGGCCATGATCGGGTGGTGCTGATGGAGGATGCCGAATTGTGGCAGGCGGCCATCGACGGCACGGATGCATTCGCGCGGGCGGCGTTCGAGCGATTCTGCATGGCCTATGGGTCGGTCGCGGGCGATCTGGCGCTGGCGCAGGGGCCGCATATGGTGGTGCTGGCGGGCGGGCTGACGCAGCGGATGCGGGGCTTGCTGCCGCAGAGCGGGTTCCACCAGCGCTTCACCGCCAAGGGGCGGTTCGAGAGCCTGATGAAATCGGTGCCGATCCGGCTCGCCGTGCATGACGAAATCGGGCTGTACGGCGCGGCCGCCGCCTTTCGGGAGAAGAAATGATGTCGCTGACCGTTGAAGGGGTGATGGAACTGGCGCCGGTGATCCCGGTGCTGGTGGTCGACCGGGTCGAGGATGCCTTGCCGATTGCGCGGGCGTTGGTGAAGGGGGGCCTGCCCGCGCTGGAGGTGACGTTGCGGACCCCTGCAGCGCTGGAGGTGATCCGGGAAATGGCGCAGGTCGAGGGCGCGGTGGTCGGCGCGGGGACGGTGCTGAATCCGGCGCAACTGGATGCGGCGATGGAGGCCGGGGCGCGCTTTATCGTCAGCCCCGGTTTGACCGAGCCTTTGGGCAAGGCGGCGATTGCGGCGGGGATTCCCTTCCTGCCCGGCACGGCGACGGCGGGGGACATCATGCGCGGGCTGGACATGGGGCTGTCGCATTTCAAATTCTTCCCGGCGGAGACTTCGGGGGGGCTGCCTGCGTTGAAGGCTCTGGCGGCGCCGTTGCATGGGGCGCGATTCTGTCCGACGGGCGGGATCACGGCGGAAAGCGCGGCGGCATGGCTGGCGGAACCCTTCGTCAAATGCGTGGGCGGCAGTTGGGTGGTGCCCAAGGGGCCGGTCGATGCGGCAAGGATCGAGGCTTTGGCGCGGGCGGCGGCGGTGTTGCCGCGCTGATCTTGCGTCCGGGCGCGCTCCATCCTAGATGCGGGCCATGATCCCGCGTAGGCTGCTTCCATCCCTGGTCCTGTTCCTGTCCGGTTGCGCCAGCACCTTTCAGGGCTATCCGTCGCTCGCCAAGCGGGCGATAGAGGATGCGCCGATGGCCGAGGCGGCCCCTGCCCCCTCCCCCGTCGCGCCGGAGCCGGAACTGGTCGGCGATGTGGACCGGTTGAGGGCGCAGGCTGAGGCGGGCGGAGCGGCGTTTGACCAAGCCTGGCCTGCTGCGGATACGGCTACGCGGGCGGCGACGGGGTCGGCGGTATCCAGCGAGGCATGGGTGGCGGCGCAGACGGCTTTGAGTGCCCTGGAAGCGGCGCGGAACGGCAGCGTTTCGGCTTTGGCGAGTTTGGATGTGCTCTATGTCGAGCGCAGCAATGCGGTGGCCGAGGGGAAGGCCAGCGGCGGGATCGATGCCATCGATGCAGCGCGAGGGGCGGCGCTGGCGATTGTCGATGGGCAGAATGATCGGCTGGATGCGCTTAAGGGGCGGTTGGCGCAGCCTTAGGATTCCCTCTCCGTTCGTTTCGAGCGTAGTCGAGAAACCTGCGCACCACGTTTCTCGACTACGCTCGAAACGAACGGAGGTTGGACCGGTTAGTCGGTCGTGGAGGCTGCTTTCACGGCGCCCTTATGCGCTTTTCCGTTGTGGACATAATGTTCCACGCCTTCGCGCATGTCGATCAGCGCTTCGTCGGACAGGTCGCGCATATATTTGGCGGGGCGGCCCGCCCATAGCTGGCGGTGCAGCACCGTCTTGCCCGGCGAGAGCAGCGCGCCCGCCGCCAGCATGGCGTCGCTTTCCACCGTGCAGCCGCTCATGACGATGGCGCCCAGGCCGACGAAGGCGCGGTCCTTCAGCACGCAGCCATGGACCATCGCCATATGGCCGATCAGCACGTCTTCGCCGATGATCGTCGGCCAGCCTTCGGACGGGCGGCCGTCGATATGGTCGCCGGGGCTGTCGCAATGGATCACCGTGCCGTCCTGCACATTGGTGCGCGCGCCGATATGGATGTAGTTGATGTCCGCCCGGATCACGCAATTATACCAGATGCTGACGTCGGGGCCGATCTCCACATCGCCGATGATCCGGCAGCCGGGGGCGATGAAGGCGCTGGGGTGGATCTTCGGCGTCTTGCCGTTGAACGGGATGATGGTAGTATCAGGATGATCGGTCATTTCAGGCTCCGAGCAGTCGGGCAGCGTGGAGGGCGTGGTAGGTGAGCACGCCGGAGCAGCCCGCCCGCTTGAACGCCAGCAGCGTTTCCAGCACCAGCGCGTCGCGGTCCCCCGCTCCCACGGCGGCGGCCGCCTCCAGCATCGCATATTCGCCCGACACCTGATAGGCGAAGACGGGCACTTCGAACCGGTCCTTCACGCGGGCGATGATGTCCAGATAGGGCAGGCCCGGCTTCACCATCACGCTGTCCGCGCCTTCGGCGATGTCCAGGGCGACTTCGCGCAGCGCTTCCTGGCCGTTGGCGGGGTCCATCTGATAGCTTTTCTTGTTGCCTTTCAGCAGGCCGCCGGAGCCGACCGCGTCGCGGAACGGGCCGTAGAAGGCGCTGGCATATTTGGCGGCATAGGCCATGATCTGGACATTGGCGTGGCCTTCCTCCTCCAGCGCCTCGCGGATCGCGCCGACGCGGCCGTCCATCATGTCGCTGGGGGCGATAATGTCCGCGCCCGCCGCCGCCTGATTGAGCGACTGGCCGATGAGGACGTCGATGGTGGCATCGTTGACGACATAGCCCGCCTCATCCAGCAGGCCGTCCTGCCCGTGGGCCGTATAGGGGTCGAGCGCCACGTCGGTCAGTATGCCGATGTCGGGCACCGCGTCCTTGATGGCGCGGATGGCGGTGCACATGAGATTGTCGGGGTTAAGCGCCTCCGCCCCGTCGTCGCTGCGGCGGTCCGGCTGGGTGTTGGGGAAGAGGGCAAGGCAGGGAATGCCCGCCGCCTGCGCTTCGCGGGCGCGTTCGACCATCAGGTCCACCGACCAGCGGGAAACGCCGGGAAGCGACTTGATGGGTTCCTCCACCTGGCTCCCTTCGGTGACGAACAGCGGCCAGATGAGGTCGCTGGTGGTCAGGCGGTTTTCGGCGTGCATCGCGCGGCTCCAGGCCGAGGCGCGGGTGCGGCGCAGGCGAAGCGCCGGATAGGAGGCTTGGGTCATGGCCGGGGGGTTTAGGCCCCTCCCCCCGCCGGATCAAGCAGGAGGAAAGCTATTTGGCGAAGCGGCGGAAGAAGCTGTCCTCATTCCACGCCGGGCGGCCGGAGGCATTGGCGACGCGCAGGGTCACGGCGGCGACATAGTCGTTAAGCTTCACCGACTCCGCGGGCATCACCGGCTGGTTCGCATCGTCCTTCGGCGAATGGTAGATATTGGCGCGCCATGCCCTTTCCACCGTCGCCTCCGGCGTATTCGCCTTGAAGCCATATTTGAAGAACAGCGCGGGGATGCCGGTGCGGATGAAGCTGTACTGGTCGGATCGGATGAAGACGTTGCGGTCCGGGAAGGGATCGGGCGTGATGGGCAGGTTCATGGCCGCGCTGACCGCCGCCGCGTCCTTGCCGAGGCTGCTCTGGTCGTAGCCGATGGGCGTCACGCTGGTCAGCGGGAAGATGGGCAGCGCCATGTCGAAATTGAGGTTCGCCACCAGATACCTGTGCGGCACGGTCGGCCGACGGGCGAAATAGGTGGAGCCGAGCAGCCCCTTTTCCTCCGCCGTTACGAAGGCGAACAGGATGGAGCGTTTGGGCTTCACCTTGCCGTTGCGCAGGGTGCGGGCGATTTCAAGCAGGCTGGCGACGCCGGAGGCGTTGTCGATGGCGCCGTTGTAGATGGCGTCGCCATTGATCGGCGTGCCCATGCCGTAGCCGTCGAGATGGGCGGACAGGACCACATATTGTTTTTTGAGATGCGGGTCCGTCCCCGGCATGACGGCGATGATGTTGGGCGATGAGAGTTCGGCGCGCCGGGCGGCCACTTTCGCGTCCAGGCGCTGGGCGAGCGGGAAGGACGGGACCGGCGCGGACTGGTCGGCGGCGGCGGCGATCTGCGCGAAATCATGGCCGGACCCGGCGAAGAGCAGCGCGGATTTGGCCGGATCGAACTGGGCGCTGAGGAAAGGCGCGGCGGTGTCGCGCAGGGCCGCGTCCTGGAAATAGAGCGCGGGCTGGCTGGAGAGCGCCATGCGGCGATCCCAGGGGATTTCCACCTGTTTGGGCGTCACGAGCTGGATCAGGCCCAACGCCCCCTGCTGCGCGAGCCAGGTCGCCCGTTCGGACCGGGCATGGGATTTGAGCGCGCCGGAAATGGTCGACGGGCCGCCCGACAGGACGACCACGACCTTCCCCTTCAGGTCCAGCCCGGCGAAATCGTCATGACCCGCTTCAGGGAGGTGCAGGCCGTATCCGGCGAAGACCAGCGGCGCGCTGACGGCATGGGGCGCAGGGCCACCGCCGCCCGAAAAGATGATGTCAGCGGGAGCGGATAGCGGGGTTTGCCCTTGCGGGCCGGAGAGGCTGGCGCTGCTGTCCTGCGACACTATCGCCTGCTCCACGAAGGCGATGGGCTGTTTATAGCCGTGCGTGCCAGCGGGCCGGAGGCCGAGCGCCTGAAGCTGGGCGATCACATAGTCGGCCGCCTTGTCATAGCCGGGCTTGCCGGTGCCGCGTCCTTCATAGGCATCGTCGGCAAGGGTGCGGACATGGCTCCACCAGGCTTCGGCCCTTTTATCCGGAGCGGCGGCGTGGGCAGCGGTGCCGATCAAGCCCAGAAGAAGTCCGGAAAACAGTTTGCGCATCAGCCACATGCCTCCATTGCCAACCCGACGATCTTGCCTGATCCGGTGCGACGAACAAGGGGGCTTGGAACCGCTACGGCCTGTTCCTATCAGGATCGCGATATTGGTTGGGAGATTGTGATGCGGCTTCCCCTTTTTCTGGCTCCTGTCGCCCTGATGACGGCGGTTCCTGCCGGGGCGGCGACGCGGGGCTTTACCATCACCAGCTTCGACGCGATCCGGGTGGATGCGCCGGTCGAGGTGGTGATCGCCACCGGGGTTGGAGCTTCGGCGCGGGCGGAGGGGGATCAGGCGGCGCTGGACCGGTTGAGGCTGAATGTGTCGGGGCGTTTGCTGACGGTGACGATGGAGCGGGCGCAGCCGGGTGGGAAATCCGGCGGGCGGGCGGTGTTGCGGCTGTCTACCGGCGATCTGGGGCGGGTCGTGTTGACCGGGGGAGGATCGGTATCGGTGAGCCGGATGAAGGGGCTGCGCGGGGAGATAGTGCTGGGCGGCAATGGCGATGTCAGCGTGGCGGCGGTCGATCTGGAGCAGCTCAGTGTGGGGGTGGCGGGCGCTGGTTCATGGCCGCGCTGACCGCCGCCGCGTCCTTGCCGAGGCTGCTCTGGTCGTAGCCGATGGGCGTCACGCTGACATCGCCATTGCCGCCCAGCACTATCTCCCCGCGCAGCCCCTCCAAC
>NZ_JFHR01000082.1 GCF_000722875.1 Sphingobium chlorophenolicum
GGAAGAGTTGCGGGAATTTTACCGGCAGATGGTGCTGATCCGGCGTTTTGAGGAGAAGGCGGGGCAGTTATATGGTTTGGGCCTGATCGGCGGCTTCTGCCACCTCTATATCGGTCAGGAGGCTGTGGCGGTCGGCATCCAGTCTGCGCTGGAGCCGGGCAAGGACAGCGTGATCACCGGCTATCGCGACCATGGGCACATGCTGGCCTATGGCATCGACCCCAATGTCATCATGGCAGAACTGACCGGCCGGGAAGCGGGCATTTCGCGCGGCAAGGGCGGTTCGATGCACATGTTCAGCGTCGAGCATAAATTCTACGGCGGCCACGGCATCGTCGGCGCGCAGGTGTCGCTGGGCGCGGGGCTGGGGTTCGCGCACAAGTACAACAATGACGGCGGCGTGTGCGTCGCCTATTTCGGCGACGGCGCGGCCAATCAGGGCCAGGTCTATGAAAGCTTCAACATGGCCGAGCTATGGAAGCTGCCGATCATCTTCGTGATCGAGAACAACCAGTACGCCATGGGCACCAGCGTCAACCGCTCCTCGGCCGAGGACCAGCTTTACCGCCGGGGCGAGAGCTTCCGCATCCCTGGCATCCAGGTGAACGGCATGGACGTGCTGGCGGTGCGCGGCGCGACCGAGGAAGCATTGAAATGGGTGCAGGCAGGCAACGGCCCGATCCTGCTGGAGATGAAGACCTACCGCTATCGCGGCCATAGCATGTCCGACCCGGCCAAATATCGCTCGCGCGAGGAAGTGCAGTCGATGCGCGAGAAATCCGACCCGATCGAGGGGGTGAAGAAATATCTGGCGCAGGCGGGCGTGTCCGAGGACGAGCTCAAGAAGATCGACCAGGACATCCGCAAAATCGTCAGCGACGCGGCGGACTTTGCCGAAACCTCCCCCGAACCGGAACTGCGCGATCTTTATACCGACGTGCTGGTGGAGCAATATTGATGGGTATCGAGATCAAGATGCCGGCGCTGTCTCCGACGATGGAGGAAGGCACGCTGGCCAAATGGCTGGTGAAGGCCGGGGATGAGGTCCGCTCCGGCGACATATTGGCCGAGATCGAGACCGACAAGGCGACGATGGAATTCGAAGCGGTCGACGAAGGCAAGATCGGCCAGATCATGGTGGCCGAGGGCACCGAGGGCGTGAAGGTCGGCACCGTCATCGCCACGATGCAGGGCGAGGCGGGAGAGAGCGACGATACGGCCCAAGCTCCCAAGGTGCAGGAAAGCGCGCCTCCCGCTGCGCCGGAAGCGGCTCCCGCCCCGCGCAAGGCCGAGAGCGGCACGTCCAACCTCGCGACCGAGGCGAAGGCAAGCGTCAAGGATCCCGCGCTGCCCGAAGGCACCGACTATCTCAAGACCACCGTGCGCGAAGCGCTGCGCGACGCCATGGCAGAGGAGATGCGCCGCGACGAGCGGGTCTTCGTGATGGGCGAGGAGGTCGCCGAATATCAGGGCGCCTACAAGGTGACGCAGGGCCTGCTGGAGGAGTTCGGGGCCAAACGGGTGATCGACACGCCGATCACCGAATATGGCTTTGCCGGCATCGGCGCGGGCGCGGCGATGGGCGGATTGAAGCCGATCGTCGAGTTCATGACGTTCAACTTCGCGATGCAGGCGATCGACCATATCATCAACTCGGCGGCCAAGACCAATTACATGTCGGGCGGGCAGATGCGCTGCCCGATCGTGTTTCGCGGTCCCAACGGCGCGGCGAGCCGGGTCGGGGCGCAGCACAGCCAGAATTACGCGCCCTGGTATGCGGCGGTGCCGGGTCTGATCGTGATCGCGCCCTATGACGCGGCCGACGCCAAGGGTCTGCTCAAGGCGGCGATCCGCTCGGACGATCCGGTGGTGTTCCTGGAAAATGAGCTGGTCTACGGCCGCAGCTTCGACGTGCCGAAGGTGGACGATTATGTCCTGCCCATCGGCAAGGCGCGGATCGTGCGCGAGGGCAGGGACGTGACGCTGGTGAGCTACTCTATCGGCGTGGGCGTGGCGCTGGAGGCGGCCGACGCGCTGGCGGGCGAGGGCATCGATGCGGAGGTCGTGGACCTGCGCACGCTGCGCCCGCTGGACACGGCGACGGTGCTGGAGAGCCTGCGCAAGACCAACCGCCTTGTGGTGGTGGAGGAAGGCTGGCCGGTCTGCTCCATCGCCTCGGAGATTGCGGCGGTGGTGATGGAGCAGGGCTTCGACGATCTCGACGCCCCCGTGCTGCGCGTCACCAACGAAGACGTCCCGCTCCCCTATGCCGCAAACCTCGAAAAGGCCGCCATCGTCAATCCAGACAAGGTCGTGGAGGCCGT
>NZ_JFHR01000083.1 GCF_000722875.1 Sphingobium chlorophenolicum
CTTGTGGTGGTGGAGGAAGGCTGGCCGGTCTGCTCCATCGCCTCGGAGATTGCGGCGGTGGTGATGGAGCAGGGCTTCGACGATCTCGACGCCCCCGTGCTGCGCGTCACCAACGAAGACGTCCCGCTCCCCTATGCCGCAAACCTCGAAAAGGCCGCCATCGTCAATCCAGACAAGGTCGTGGAGGCCGTCAGGAAAGTTACTTATCGCTGAACTAATGACCTACACCGCCATCAGGCGGAATAGGTTCCGCTTCCGCAGGGGGAATTGGTACCGCTGGCGTTTATATCGTTGGCTGATCGTTCGCGTACGCTCATCGCCGCCACGGCGGACATTTGCGGCGTACCAAAGAAACTCGATGAAACAAGTGGCTTATAGGTATAATAGATTTCGACAAAGATGAGTTCGCTCTCCTTGGCGGCAGCAATTTTACGTCCAGTTGCGCCAATGCCAGCTGTACCAAGGTTCGTATTTACGACATAGGGCGAATCCTTGATCAGCGCGCCGGTACATCGTTGCCACCGGACTTTTTGATTGATGACGTTGCCGGAATTGTCGATCACAGGTTGAACGCTGGACACTATGATCCGGCCCCGGTTGCGCAGATCGATGCTATCACCCAATATCTTCATGCCGCCCAGCGCGTCGGTTACGTCGCCATTGCTGATCGACAGGCGAATGCGTGAGACGCTGTCAGCCGTCAATGTCGCTACGTCACCCAGTTTTTGCGATGTATAGGCCATATTGGCGGCTTCCATGCTGTACATGGTGAGGCCGACTAGAATGGGTAGGGAGAGCGCGAATTCCACGGCTGCAATACCCGATTGATCGCGCCGCATTCGACGTAGCGTATTAATCATACTCATGCCTTGCACTTCGGGGTTGGGACGGTTTGCACTTCGTATGGCTGGCGGCGTGTCAGGGTCGTTGCTGTCAAAGTGGCTGTATTACCGATGCCAATGAAACGGTAGAGCGGCAGGATACGGTTGTAAGTGACAACCGTATTGTAGCGGACGATGTCGTCCGCATTGCCAATGCCGGTTAAACCTGTTGTCGCTACATCGCGCACATTATTGCCATTGACATCCTCATAGCAGTCGCCGCTATCGAGCGTGCCATCGTTGTCGGCGTCCTTGGTTAGCCGCTCCATCGCGTTGATGTTGCTGTACTGGAAGAAACTGCTCTTAGTTGTCTCGACTGTAGCGCTCGGCACCACGCGTTGGACCGTGGACTGGATGTCGCTTTCCACCGCTGTACTGTTCACCGTCTGCAGCGTGGTGAGGCGCGTGGCGCGCTCCATGGCGCCGAGCAGCACCGACCGGACATAGAGTTGGTAACCCATTTCCAGCCCACCGAACAGGATCAGGCAGAGCGGGATCAAGATCAGCGCAAATTCCGGAATAGACGCGCCGCGTTCGTTTGCAGCAAGCCTCTTAGGAAAAGAAAGAAGCGGCATTATCACTGCGATAGCCTCAGTGAACCGATATTCTCGCCGATGTCGCGGAACACATCGTCCAGGTCCGAGGCTTCGTCAGCCTTGTACCAGTATCCTGTTCCGGAAGAACAGCTCTTTAAATCGTCCGTGACCGTCGAACCAGCGCCGAAAGAAATGGCATAGATCGTGGTGCTCATGTTCTTGATGGCGTTGCAGGTCATAAGCCAGCGAGCGGTGTGATTGTTAGTACTGTTTCCGCTTGAAGCGGTAGTCCGCGCCCAATAGCTTTCTTGAGCATAATTTGAATAGACGCTGTCATCGGTCTGCATCACGCCATCAGTCATGAAGATAACGTACCGCGTTACCGGGAAGGTATGAAAGGTCACCGGATTATCAGATTGCCAAAGACCCGTCCGCGATAACAGGCGAGCCGCCCATAGCATACCGACATCGAGATAGGTTCGCCCTTCGGCCGCAAAGCCGTTGGAGAATTTGAAATAATCGTTGAATTCGGTCGCGGTCATTGGAGAAAATTCGCGCATCGCTTTTGGACAGGAATAATCCGCGCTTCCGGTTTTTGTCGGATCGGTCACAGTCCAGCGCGTTTCCGTGCTCGTTGCTGCGAGGTCGAATTTCAAGTCGTAAGCTGTTGTTGGCAGATTGTCTGGAATGGAATGCCCCGACGTTTTTGTGATCGTATTGCTCGTTGTCCGTTCCTCGACACACCCGTCCCAAGTGTTGGCGAGCCATGTCGCATTATGCGCGACCGACTGGCGAGAACTGGTGCTACTAGTCGACTGATAAGTACCAGTTGTATTAAACCATGTGGGGTTGCGTGCATAGAGAGTGGTTCCGGCTGGTCCTTTGCTGAAGCCCGCATTGACCATCTGATCGAACGGGACGATAGCCCATCGTACTCGCTTGCGGGATGCCTCGGGTGCCGCGCTAAACTGCGTTTCGATCGTTGCCATCTGTGTTTGCAAATTTGCAAGGGAATTACGTAAGGCTTCTATTCGAGAAACATTGACGCCACCTACTTTTTCCTCCGTAGTGTAACGGAAACTCTTACCCGTATCGGCTGCTGTTCCAGTCTTGCCATGGTTGGACGACCAATAGCTGTTACATGCGCTGGTGGCCTTTGAAGGCTGGCATGCCATGGAACCCGTGACGTCCAACACCAGAACAATGTCGATGTTTGTGTAATCGTTGCGTGCGCTGCACGATGCGTTGATCGCAATGGAATCCTTCTTGAATAATTTCATGACGACCGTTGGGACGGTGGTCGAAATCGTCAGTTGTATCTGCTCATTGGCGCCGAGCGTGGGGCTCACCGTCGGTGCGGTGGAACCCAGATATCCACTAGGATAATTGAAGTTTACATATTTCTGTACTTCAGCCGTTACATCGTCACTAAGCACGCCGCTCGATCCCATGATCTTGCGCCCTGCCAGAACGCCCGCGTCACATGCCTGTTGGAGGCGGGTTTTGGCCAGATAACCACGACTGATGTCGAGCGCGCCGCCGACCATGCCGGCCAGCGGAAGCATCGCCGCCGCCACGATCGCCAGCGTATTCCCCGCCTGATTGCGATACAGCCGCATCAGAATGAACAGCGCGCGCTTGATCCGATCGCCCATAATCCGCTCTGCCTTTACTTGCCCCGCACCCCCAATTCAGGCAGGGCAGCCCCATGCCCGTCAGGGACAGTTGGTAGTTTCCCTATGCCGGTTGGGGTTAAAAAGCTGATAATTTCGACCAAATCCATTTCCATCGATATATGCCGATGGATGTTTTGAGCGACGATCTAGCCCCCTTGTCTTCGTTGCTGAGCGCCTATGCGCGCCCTGATGCGCGGCGTCATCGGCTCATCTGGGCACTCGATGCGCGTTTTGCGCGGCTTGTGGCGACCACGAGCGAGCCGATCATCGGGCAGATGCGTCTGGCCTGGTGGAACGATGTGCTGACCGATGAAAGCGGCGTTAAGGGACAAGGCGAACCGCTGATCGATGCGATGCGGAAGTTGAGTGCTTTGCCGCCATCTGGGCTTTCGCAATGGCTCGATGGTTGGGAAGCGCTGATGGGGGAGGTTGACCTTTCCGGCTATGCGGAGGGGCGGGGAGGTGGCCTGTTTCGCGCATTGGTGGGGCGGGAGGATGTTCCACCCTGGCTCGACCGGACGGGAGCGGCTTGGGCGTTGTGGGATTTGTCCGGACATAGCGCAGACCGGGAAGTCGCCGGCAGGGCCATTGATCTGGCGCGGGGATATATAACCGGCGGCAGGCTGCCTTGGCCGAGGGCATGGCGTCCTTTGCGGATCGCTTATCATCTGGCCCGCCATGACATTGAAAAGGGCCGTCGCGCACCGGCGGGATTGACGCCTGCGCTATATTTGAGATTGGTGCGCGTGGCGCTGATGGGGCGATAGGGGGACCAAGGTGGGGCGAGTTCTGGCTGTCGTGATGGCGACGCTTCTGCTGACGGCCGGGGGGCTGTTCTGGTGGCAGGGGCGCGCAAGCAATGAGGCCGTGCCCCGGCCGCTGATCGGACCGCCCCCACCGCCCGCGATCGAGGCTTTGCCCGAAGGCGACCCCGATGCCGTTGGCGATGCGCCGCCCATGCCCGGAGAGGCATCGCCGCAAAGCCGCGAGCAGAAGCGCTTCGGCCGCTACGACCGCGACCGGGATGGCGTCATCACGCGGATCGAAATGATGGGCAGCCGGGTCAAGGCCTTCAAGGCGCTCGACAGCAACAACGACAATCTCCTGTCTTTCGAGGAGTGGGCCGTGACGACGTCGGATCGTTTTGCCAAGGCTGACGGCAATGGCGACGGCAAGCTGACCCCTGCCGAATTCGCGACCACCGCGCCCCGACGGAAAGCGGCGCCGAAATGCCGATGCTGAAAGATCAGGCGGGCTGAAGCTCGCCCAGCCATTGGCCCAGGGCAGCGCGGGCACGGGCGGTCATGGCTTCCTTGCGCTGCTTTTTCTTGACGTCTTCCAAGGGCGGGAACAGGCCGAAATTGACGTTCATCGGCTGATAGTCCGCCGTTTCCACATTGCCGATGACATGTCCCAATAACGCACCCAGCGCCGTTTCGGGCGGCAGCGGTGCCAGCGGCTTGCCCAATATTTCCGCCGCAGCAAAGCGCCCGGCGAGCAGGCCGATGGCCGCGCTCTCGACATAGCCTTCGCAACCCGTCACCTGCCCCGCAAAGCGGATATGCGGCGCGCTTTTCAGGCGCAGCGTGGCGTCGAGCAGCTTGGGACTCTGGATGAAGGTGTTGCGATGCAGCCCGCCCAACCGGGCGAATTCCGCTTTTTCCAGACCCGGAATAGTGCGGAACAATTCGGTCTGCGCGCCATGTTTCAGCTTGGTCTGGAAGCCGACCATGTTCCACAGCGTGCCGGATGCATTGTCCTGCCTCAACTGCACCACGGCGTAGGGCCAGCGCCCGGTTCGCGGGTCATCCAGGCCCATCGGCTTCATTGGCCCGTGACGCAATGTTTCCGGGCCGCGTGACGCCATCACCTCGATCGGCATGCAGCCTTCGAAATAGGGCGTGTCCTTTTCCCACTCCTTGAAGTCGGTCTTTTCGCCGTCGAGCAGCCCCTGGACGAAGGCCTGATATTGCTCCTTGTTCATGGGGCAGTTGATGTAATCCTTGCCCTCGCCGCCGCCGGGACCGATCTTGTCCCAGCGATTGGCCATCCAGCATTTGTCCATGTCGATGCTGTCATGATGCACGACCGGCGCGATGGCGTCGAAAAAGGCGAGATGGGCGATCCCCGCCGCCTGCCCGATGCTGGCGGCGAGGGTGGGGGCGGTCAGCGGGCCGGTCGCGACGATGGTCATGCCCTCTGTGGGCAGCACGTCGATGCGTTCGCGCACGATCTCCACATTGGGATGGCTGGCCAGCGCATTTGTCACACCGTCGGAGAAAATATGCCGGTCCACCGCCAGCGCCGATCCGGCGGGCACCTTGGCCGGTTCCGCCTGCGCCATGATCAGCGATCCCAGCCGCCGCATCTCCTGATGCAGCAGGCCCACGGCATTTTTGTCCGCATCGTCGGAACGGAAGCTGTTGGAGCAGACCAGTTCGGCGAGTCCCTCTGTCTGGTGCGCGGGGGTCATGTCGCCGCTCCCCCGCATTTCCGACAGGCGGACCTTCACGCCCGCCTGCGCCAATTGCCATGCCGCTTCCGTGCCCGCGAGTCCGCCGCCGATGATATGAACCTGATGCATGGGGCGACCCATGGTCCCCTGTGGCGCGCAGGTCAACCGCTGTCAGGCGACGGCGAGATCCGCTTTGCCATGATAGGCGGCTTCGTCCAATATCCCCTCCCGCTTGGCGACGATGGTGGCGACCAGCACCTGTCCCGCGACATTGACGGCGGTGCGCCCCATGTCGAGTATCGGATCGATGGCGAGCAGCAGGCCTGCGCCTTCCAGCGGCAGGCCGAGGGTGGACAGGGTGAGCGTCAGCATCACGACCGCGCCCGTCAGGCCCGCCGTCGCGGCCGATCCCACCACGGATACGAAGGCGATCAGCGCATAGTCTGCGGCATGAAGGGGGATGCCGTAGAAACCGGCGACGAATATCGCGGCCAGCGCCGGATAGATGGAGGCGCAACCGTCCATCTTCGTGGTCGAGGCCAGCGGAATGGCGAAGGCGGCATAGCCCTTTTCCACGCCCATCCGTTCGGTCACGGTTTCGGTAACAGGCAGGGTGCCGACCGAAGATCGCGACACGAAGCCAAGCTGGATGGCAGGCCATGCCTTGGCGAAGAAGGGCAGGGGCTTGAGGCCGTTGGCCGCCAGCAGCAGCGGATAGACGACCAGCAGCACCAGCGCCAACCCCAGATAGACCGCGCCTGCGAAGCTGCCGAGCTGAGCCAGCGCGTTCCAGCCATAGGTCGCGACGGCGCTACCGATCAGGGCGGCGGAACCGATGGGCGTCAGGCGGATGATCCAGCCCAATATGGCGCGCACCACGGCCAGCAGCGAACGGACGAAGGCCAGGAAAGGTTCGGCTTTCTCCCCGACCTTCAGCGTCGCGAGGCCGATGGCGATGGAAACGACCAGCAATTGCAGGATGTTGAAGGACAGGCTGGTGGTCGCGCCCGTATCCGTGACCTTGGTGCTGGCGGATAGGGCGAAGCTGTTGCCGGGGATCAGCCCTTTCAGGAAATCGAGCCAGCCGCCGACGGAATCCGGCTTGGCTGTTGCCAGCGCCTGTCCGTGCAGGCCGGAACCCGGCTGGACGATCAATCCGATGGCCAGGCCGATGACGACGGCGATCAGCGCCGTGATCGCGAACCAGAGCAGCGTCTGCCCCGCCAGCCGCGCCGCATTGTCGAGGGCGCGCAGATTGGCGATGGAGGCGACGATCGCTGCGAACACCAGAGGCGGCACCACGGCCTTCAGCAGCGAGACGAAGATCGATCCGGTGGTCTTGAGCGCCGTCGCCAGCCAGTTGAGGTCGCCATCCGGCCCCGAACCCATGGATCGCGCCAGCAGGCCAAGCGCGAGGCCGACAGCCATGCCGACCAGAACCTGAAATCCGAAACTGCGATAGTTGATGGCCATGGGCTCATTTCCTTCGGGCGACCGGCGCGCGATATGGGGAGCGGCTCCGCCAGATGCGCGCAAGCAATTCTTTATGGGGGTGAATGCGGATAAGGACGCCCTCTTTCCGCAGCTTGACGGTCAAACGAATTGGCCGCCGCGATCCGCTATGCCACACAGGGCGGCGAAATCCAGCATGGAGATGCGACTTTGATGAAGTGGTGGGCGGCGTTCATGGCTCTATGCCTGCCGCAGGGCGCATGGGCGGCGGGTGATCCTGTGCTGGCCAAGGCGGTGCTGATGAAGTCGATCGCTTTCCGGACGGTGGAGGGTAGTGGGCAGGTTCCCCGCCTCGCCGCTTATTATGCGTCGGTGTTGCGGGACGCGGGCTTTGCGGCTGCGGATGTCGAGATCGCACCGCTGGGGGAGACGGCTACTTTGGCCGCGACCATTCGGGGCAGCGATCCTCGACTGAAGCCCCTGTTGATGATCGGTCATATGGATGTGGTGGCGGCCAATCCGGCGGACTGGGCGCGCGATCCGTTCGTGCCGGTCGAAGAGGGGGGCTATATTTTCGGCCGGGGGGCGGAGGATAATAAATATGACGTCGCCATGATGGTGGCGACCATGGCCGGTTTCAGGAAGGAGGGATGGCAGCCGCGCCGGACGGTGATCCTGCTGCTGTCGGGCGATGAGGAAACCCATATGCGCACGACGCGGGCGTTGGCGGAGAAATATAGGGACGCCGAACTGCTGCTGAACGGGGATGGGGGCGGGGGCCTTCTGGATGAAGAAGGGCAAGCCGTGTTGTACCAGTTGCAGGCGGGCGAGAAGACTTATGCGGATTTCGAGATCGGCTTTACCGACGCCGGGGGACATAGCGGCGCGCCGACGCCGGGCAATCCCATCCATCGAATGGCGCGGGCCATCGACCGGATCGCGACCTATCGTTTCGCGCCGATGCGCAATGAACTGACCAAGGCTTCGTTGCTGTTGTCGGCCGACCGGATCGGCGGGGCGGTGGGGGTGGCGATGCGGCGCTATGCGGAGATGGGGGACAGGAAGGCGGCCGATCTGCTGTCGGAATATCCAGAGTTTGTCGGACAGGTTCGGACGACCTGTGTGGCGACCATGGCGCAGGCGGGGCATGCTCTCAACGCCTTGCCGCAGAGCGCGAAGGTGGATGTCAATTGCCGCATCTTTCCGGGCATTGCCATCGATGTGGTGAAGGCGGAATTGGCGCAGGCGATCGATGATGCCAGCGCTACTATTACCACGCTGGATGATCCCAAGGCGAGTGAGGCATCGTCATTGCGGGAGGATGTGGTGGAGGCGGTGAGGGCGGCGGTTTCGGCGCGTTATGCTGGGATTCCGGTGATCCCCTCCATGTCGGCGGGGGCGACGGACAGCCTGTATTTTCGGGCTGTCGGGGTGCCGAGCTATGGGGTGTCGAGCCTGTTCCAGCGGGGGGAGGACGGTTTTGCCCATGGGCTGGACGAGCGGGTGCCGGTGGCGGGGATTCCTGCTGCATTGGATCAGTGGGAAAGGGTGGTGAAGGCTTTGGCGGAGTAGAATCCATGAATGAAATGGCGAGGTGACGGGGGTTTCGCCATTTCATTCATTTCGGTTTCGTAACGATTACTCCCGCTGCGCCGCGATGCTGTTGGCGGCGGAGAGGACTGCCTGGACCGAGGCGGTCGCGATGTCGGTGTCGGTGCCGATGCCGAAGATGGTGCGGCCATCGGGCGTGCGGCATTCGACATAGGCGGCGGCCGCGACGTCCGTGCCTGCGCCGATGGCATGTTCGCTATAGTCCGCGACCTCCAGTTCGACGCCCAGTTCGTCGCGCAGCGCGGCCAGCACCGAGGAGATGAGGCCGTTGCCGCGCCCGGAAATGCTGCGTTCGCCGCCCTTGTGCGTGATCTTGCCAGTGAAGATGCGGTCGCCCGCCGCGCCGCTTTCATGATAGTCGATCAGGCTGTAGGGCTGCTCGCCCGCCAGACGATAATGGGTCTCGAACGCGGCCCATATGTCGGCGGCGTTCAGTTCGCGGCTGCTTTCGTCGGCCAGCGCCTGAACCACCTTCGAGAAATCGGCCTGCATCCGCTTGGGCAGTTTCAGGCCCTTGTCCTGTTGCAGCACCCAGGCGACGCCGCCCTTGCCGGACTGGCTGTTGACGCGGATCACGGCTTCGTAATCGCGGCCCAGATCCTTGGGGTCGATGGGCAGATAGGGCACGTCCCAAATCTGGTCGTTGCGCGCTTCCTGCGCGGCGAAGCCCTTTTTGATGGCGTCCTGATGGCTGCCGGAGAAGGCGGTGAACACCAGTTCGCCCGCATAGGGGTGGCGTGGATGGACGGGCAACTGGTTGCAATATTCGACGGTCTGGATGACTTCGTCGATGTCGCTGAAATCCAGACCGGGATTGATGCCCTGCGTGTACATGTTGAGGGCCACGGTCACCAGATCGCAATTGCCGGTGCGCTCGCCATTGCCGAACAGGCAGCCTTCCACGCGGTCCGCGCCCGCCATCAGGCCCAGTTCCGCCGCCGCCACGCCGGTACCGCGGTCATTATGGGTGTGCAGCGAGATCACCACGCTGTCGCGCCGGGAGATGTTGCGGCAGATCCATTCGATCTGGTCGGCATAGATATTGGGTGTCGCGCATTCGACCGTGGCCGGCAGGTTCAGGATCAGCGGCTTTTCCGGGGTCGGTTGCAGGATGTCGATCACCGCCTCGCAGCATTCCAGGCTGAAATCCAGCTCCGCGGTGGAGAAGGTTTCCGGGCTATATTCGAAATGCCAGTCGGTGTCGGGCTGCTTCGCCGCATTGTCGCGCAGCAGCTTGGCGGCGGTGACGGCGATTTCCCGGATTTGCGGCCGGTCCATCTGGAACACGATGTTGCGCCACGCCGGGGACACGGCGTTGTAGACGTGGACGATGGCCTTCTTCGCGCCGCGCAGGCTTTCGAAGGTGGTGGCGATCAGGTCTTCGCGGGCCTGCGTCAGCACCTGCGGGAAGACATCGTCGGGGATCGCGCCGTCGCGGACCAGGCCGGAGATGAAGTCGAATTCGGTCGCGCCCGCGCTGGGGAAGCCGACCTCGATCTCCTTCACGCCGACCTTCAGCAGCAGGTCGAAGAAGCGGCGCTTCTTTTCCGCGTTCATGGGGTCGATCAGCGACTGGTTGCCGTCGCGCATGTCGGTCGACAGCCAGCGCGGCGGCGCGGTGATGACCTTCGACGGCCACTGGCGGTTGGGCAGGTCCACCTGAGGGAAGGGGCGGTATTTCAGCGAGGGATCGTTCAGCATCATGACGAAAATGGCTTCTCTGCATACGGGCGAGCCTGTCGGCACGTGCCCGGTGGTACGACTATCTGCTTGATTATGCCCTTAGGCGGATTGCCGCGTCATTCAAGCGAAGAGCAGCACAAAAACCACGCCTAAGGGCGTGTAAGTCGTAGCAGGGGAAGAAGCGCGCGCTGCATGATGGGGCTGGCTTTACCCGGAGTTGGGGGAAAGCGCAAGGTTGGTGTGTGGTGGGGGAGAGGTTCCCCTCCCTTCCAGGGAGGGGCAAGGGGTGGGTGCGAGCGTAGCGAGCTTGCACCCTGGCCGCTGGAAGAACGCCGCTGGCGCGGCGACCCCCCCCCGGCCCCTCCCTGGAAGGGAGGGGAGCAAGAAGGGGGTGGGGACTATGTTGCGTTTATTTCTGGAAGGCGGCGACGATCTTCAGTTCCACCGCGTCGCCGACCATCGGGACGCCGTAGCCCATGCCGAAATCGCTGCGCTTGATCGTGGTCGTGGCGACGAAGCCGACATTTTCCTTGCCGCCCATCATCGCAGGAGCCTTGCCCGCGCCGTAAAATTCAGTGTCCAGCGTCACCGGCTTGGTGATGCCCTTGATGGTCAGGTTGCCGCTGATCTCCGCCTGGGTGCCCTGCACCTTCACGCCGGTCGACACGAAGGTCGCCTTGGGGAATTTGGCGGAATCGAAGAATTCCGGCTTCATCAGATGTTCGTCGAGCTTGGCGATGCCGGTCTTGAGATTGGCGATCGGAACTTCGACCGAAACCTTGGCGGCGGTGGGGTTCTTCGGGTCGAGCGTCAGCGTGCCGGTCGATTCGGACAGGACGCCCAGATTGTTGGAAAAGCCCATATGGTCATAGGCGAAAAGGATCTGGGTGTGGCCCGGATCGATCGTATAGGCGCCGCCGGTGACGCGGGCGGCGTCCTTCGCGCCGGGGGCGGCGGGCATTTGCTGGGCGATGACGGCGCTGCCGCCGGCGAGCGCGATCAGGGCGGCGGCGGGGATCAGATATTTGCGCATGAAGGACAATCTCCGAAAAACAATCGAGGGACGGCGCTACGATAAGCGACGTCCCTCCATTGTTCCAGAGGCGTAACCGGAAACAAAGGGTTACCGGCTGCGTCCGCATTCATGGGAATGGTGGGGAGGTTGTGCCCCTTTCCCCTCCACCAGCCTGCGGCCGGTCCCCCTCCCCATCTCTCGATGGGGAGGAATAGGAAGGGGTCAGTTCTTGTCCTTGTCGACCAGCTTGTTCGCGCCGATCCAGGGCATCATGGCGCGCAGCTTGGCGCCGGTTTCCTCGATCGGGTGGCGCTGGGCGGCGATGCGGCTGGCCTTCAATTCCGGCTGGCCAGCGCGGTTGTCGAGCACGAAGTCCTTGACGAAGCGGCCCGACTGGATGTCGGCCAGAACGCGCTTCATTTCCTTCTTCGTTTCATCGGTGATGATGCGCGGGCCGGTCTTGATATCGCCATATTCGGCGGTGTTCGAGATCGAGTAGCGCATGTTGGCGATGCCGCCTTCATACATCAGGTCGACGATCAGCTTCAGTTCGTGGAGGCATTCGAAATAGGCCATTTCCGGGGCGTAGCCCGCCTCGACCAGCGTTTCGAAGCCCGCCTGCACCAGCGCGGTGGCGCCGCCGCACAGCACGGCCTGCTCGCCGAACAGGTCGGTTTCGCATTCTTCGCGGAAGTTGGTTTCGATGATGCCGCTGCGGCCGCCGCCAACACCGGACGCATAGGACAGGGCGATGTCATGGGCGTTGCCGGTCGCGTCCTGATGGATGGCGATCAGGCAGGGCACGCCGCCGCCCTTCACATATTCGCCGCGCACGGTGTGGCCGGGGCCCTTGGGCGCGATCATGATGACGTCGACGTCCTTGCGCGGCTCGATCAGGCCGAAATGGACGTTGAGGCCGTGCGCGAAGGCCAGCGCGGCGCCGGGGCGCAGATTGGCGTGGATGTCGTCGGCGTAGATGGCGGCCTGATGCTCGTCGGGCGCCAGGATCATGAGCACGTCGGCCCATGCGGCGGCGTCGGCGTTCGACAGCACCTTGAAGCCAGCGCCTTCGGCCTTCTTGGCGCTGGGCGAGCCGGGGCGCAGCGCGATGGCGACTTCGGCGACGCCGGAATCGCGCAGATTCTGCGCATGGGCGTGACCCTGCGAGCCGTAACCCAGAATGGCGACCTTCTTGCCCTTGATCAGGCCGATGTCGGCGTCGCGGTCGTAATAAACCTTCATTTGACGTTCCTTCTTTCAGTTCGGGTGGCGCCTTGCGGAGCCTCAGATTTGCGGTGAGGGGGACCACCTGCGCGCGGGGGAGGGGCTGTCGGCCCTCACCCTCCCACCGCTGCGCGGCGGGCCCCTCCCTCTCCCGGTGGGAGAGGGGTTATTTCTTCAATTCGGTTCCTTGCCGCGGATCAGGCCGACGACGCCGGTGCGGCCGACTTCGACCAGGCCGATCTGGCGCATCAGGCCGATGAAATTGTCGATCTTGTCCGTGGTGCCGGTGATTTCGAAGATGAAGCTCTCTATCGTCGTGTCGACCACCTTGGCGCGGAAGACGTCGGCCAGGCGCAGCGCCTCTATCCGGTCCTCGCCCGTGCCCGCGACCTTCACCAGCGCCAGTTCGCGCTCCACGAAGGGGCCGTTTTCGGTGAGGTCCGTGACCTTGTGCACCGGAACCAGCCGGTCGAGCTGCGCCATGATCTGGTCGATCACCTTGGGCGGGCCGCTGGTGACGATGGTGATGCGGCTGATCGCATGGTCGGGGGTGATGTCCGCCACGGTCAGGCTGTCGATATTATAGCCGCGCGCGGTGAACAGGCCCGCGATGCGCGCCAATATGCCCGCCTCGTTCGAAACCGTCAGCGACAGGACGTGCCGCTCGCTAATCTCTTCCTGAATATGCATCAGATCGTTCCGTTGTCCGCTTCTTCGCCGTCATGGCGTTGCGAGATCATGCCCGTGAAGGCGTAGTGCCAATTGCCGTCATCGCGATGGGCGAGGCGCACGGGGAAACCCGCGATCGCATCGAACATCCGCGCCAGATGCTCGCCCACATAGCGGGGGCTGACCAGCAGGCGGCCGATATGGCGTTCGTGAAAGTCGAAGCCCTGATCCAGATGCACTTCCCAGCTTTCATTCTCCGGATCGGCATGGTCCACCGTCCAGCCGGTCAGCTCGGCGGTGCCGGCCAACCGTTCGAAATCGAAGGGTTCGCTCACATGGATGCGGAGCTTCAGATGTTGCGTCACGCCGTCATCCCTACACCAGCGCCTTCGCCTCGTCCGACATGATCCCTTCGACCTGGCTGGGGTCGAGCAGCATGTCGGTATGCGCCGCGCCCGACGGGATCATCGGGAAGCAGTTGCTGAGCTTCGCCACGCGGCAGTCCACGATCACCGGGCCGGGCGTGTCGATCATCTGGCGGATGCCCGCCTCCAGTTCCTGCGGCCCTTCGATGCGGATGCCGGTCCAGCCATAGGCCTCCGCCAGTTTTACGAAGTCGGGCAGGCTGTCCGAATAGCTGTTGGAATAGCGGCTTTCATAGGTCAGTTCCTGCCACTGGCGGACCATGCCCATATATTCATTGTTCAGGATGAAGATCTTGACCGGCAGGCGGTACTGGCTGGCGGTGCCCATTTCCTGGATGTTCATCTGGATCGATGCGTCGCCCGCGACGCAGACGACCAGGCTGTCGGGATTGCCCAGTTGCGCGCCGATGGCGGCGGGGAAGCCGTAGCCCATCGTGCCCAGACCGCCGGAGGTCAGCCATTTGTTCGGCGCGTCGAAGCCGAAATGCTGGGCCGCCCACATCTGGTGCTGGCCGACTTCGGTGGTGATGATGACGTCCTTTGCCGTGCGCGACGCCTTGTAGAGTTGGGCGATCGCCTCCTGCGGCATGATCTCTTCATGGCTGTCGGGATAGGCGAGGCAGTTGCGCGCGCGCCAGCCCTCGATCCGCGCCCACCATTCGCTAAGGTCCGCCGCCTTGTGGCCGCGATCCTTCCAGAGGGCGATCATGTCGGTGAGCGCGCTGGCCACGTCCGCGATGATGGGCAGGTCAACATCCACCGTCTTGTTGATCGAACTGCGGTCGATGTCGATGTGGATCTTCTTCGAATCGGGCGAGAAGGCGTCCAGGCGGCCGGTCACGCGGTCGTCGAAGCGGGCGCCGACGCAGACGATCAGGTCCGCCTTGTTCATCGCCCAATTGGCTTCATAGGTGCCGTGCATGCCGAGCATGCCCAGCCACTGGCCGGACGAGGCGGGGAAGGCGCCCAGGCCCATCAGCGTCGAGGTGACGGGCGCGCCGGTCAGCGCGGCGATCTCGCGCAGCAGTTCGCTGGCTTCCGGGCCGGAGTTGATGACGCCGCCGCCGGTGTAGAAGATCGGGCGCTCGGCAGCCGCCAGCATCTCGACCGCGGTGGCGATGGCGGCCGGGTCCGCCTTCGTCTGGGGGCGGTAGCTGGCATGTTCGAAGCGTTCCGGCTTGCTATAGGGCGCGGTCGCGATCTGGACATTCTTCGGAATGTCGATGACGACCGGGCCGGGGCGGCCGGTGGTGGCGATATGGAATGCCTCATGGACGACGCTGGCCAGCTTGTTCGGGGACTTCACCAGATAATTATGCTTGGTGCAGTGGCGGGTGATGCCGACCGTGTCCGCTTCCTGGAATGCGTCCGTGCCGATGAGGTGCGTTGGAACCTGGCCGGTGATGACGACCATCGGGATCGAATCCATCAGCGCGTCGGTGATGCCGGTGACGGCATTGGTCGCGCCGGGGCCGGATGTGACGAGCACGACGCCGGGCTTGCCGGTGGAGCGGGCATAACCCTCCGCCATATGGGTCGCGCCCTGTTCGTGGCGAACCAGGACGTGGCGGATCTTCGGATGATTGAAGAGTGCGTCATAAATGGGCAGCACCGCGCCGCCCGGATAGCCGAACACGACCTCGACCCCCAGGTCGATCAGGCACTCAACCAATATGTCCGCGCCGCTCTTTTCGGCCACGATGGATCCTTCCGTTGGATAATTGCTGCGCCCTCTGCTCCAGAAGCGGAGCGATGGCAAGGCGGCTGCGTCTATTGGACATAAAATGGCAAGTCAATAGTTATTGTTGTAATTTTATTATCAATTCATCCGTGATTTTGGCATCAATCTGTCTCTGATCTCGTGGCCATTCCGGCGGGGGCTGGCGGGAAAACCAGGTATATTGGCGTTTGGCATATTGGCGGGTGGCGATGCGGCCGCGTTCCAGCATCGTGTCGCGGTCGATTTCTCCCGCCAGCCAGGCGGCGATTTCGGGCACGCCTATGGCGCGCATGACGGGGAGGTCGGGGGAGAGGCGGCGGGCAAGCAGGGTTTCGACTTCCGCTACGGCGCCGCTGTCCACCATCTGGCCGAAGCGCAGGTCGCAGCGGGCGATCAGCCAGTCGCGGGGAGGGAGGAGGATCAGGGGCGAGAGGGCGATGCGGTCGGCTATGCCGCCGCTTTTATGCTGCTGCCATTGGGCGAGGGGCTTGCCGGTGGAGCGGACCACTTCCAGAGCGCGGGCGACGCGGGTGGTGTCGGCGGGGGCTAGGCGGGTGGCGGCTTCGGGGTCTTCCTTTGCGAGGGCGGCGTGGGCTTCCGCCACTGGCATGACGCGGATGGAGGCGCGGATGTCGGGGTCTATGTCGGGGATGGGGGCGATGCCGTCCAGAAGGGTGCGCAGATAGAGGCCGGTGCCGCCGACGAGGATGGGGAGGCGGCCAGCCTCATGCGCCTTGTCGATTTCGGCTTTGGCTTCGGCGGCCCAGCGGGCGGCGGTGCAGGCTTGCGCACCGTCTATATGGCCGAAGAGGCGGTGGGCGACGCCCTCCATCTCCGCTTCGGTCGGTCGGGCGGAGAGGATCTGGAGGTCGGCATAGACCTGGCTGGCGTCGGCGTTGATGACGATGCCGCTTGTGGCGTGGGCGAGGCGAACGGCAAGCGCGCTCTTGCCGCTGGCGGTAGGCCCGGCAATAAGCGCGACGCGGGGGCGGGATTCGCCCTTTGGTGTGGCAGGAGTATCCATGTTCGTTGCGACCTTAGTGGCAAGTGGCGCCTTGAGTCAGGAAGATATTGCCGATGCCGTCGGACGGCTGGCGACGGCCGGGTGCGCGCCTGTCGATAGCAAGTGGCTGGACGAGGGCAAGGCGGCGGATATTTTCTTCGGGCTTGATCCGGTTACGGCGCGGGCGGCGCTGACCGGGGTCGGCGACAAGGTCGATGTGATCGTGCAACTGGCGCAGGGTCGCGAGAAGAAGCTGCTGATCGCGGACATGGATTCCACCATGATCACCGTCGAATGCATCGACGAGCTGGCCGACTATGCGGGGATCAAGCCGCAGATCGCCGAGATTACCGAGCGGGCGATGCGCGGCGAGCTGGATTTCGCGGGCGCGCTGCATGAGCGGGTGGCTTTGCTGAAGGGGTTGGCGGATTCGGCCATTGACCAGTGCCGTGAAGAGCGGGTCGTCATCATGGGCGGGGCCAGGGCGCTGGTGCGGACGATGAAGGCGCGGGGGGCGACGACGTTGCTGGTGTCGGGCGGGTTCACGCGCTTTACCGGGCCGGTGGCGGAGGAGATCGGCTTTGATGCGGCGGTCGCCAATGTGCTGGAGATTGCGGACGGGGCTTTGTTGGGCACGGTGGCAGTGCCGATCGTGGATGCGGCGCGTAAGCGGGCGGAACTGGAGGCGGCTATCGAGGGCGGGATCGACCGCGCCTTGACGCTGGCGGTGGGCGATGGGGCCAATGATATTCCGATGATTCAGGGGGCTGGGCTGGGGGTTGCCTATCATGCCAAGCCTAAGACCCGTGAGGCGGCGGCGGCCGAGATCGTGCATGGCGATTTGTCGGTGTTGCTTTACGCGCAGGGGATTGCTTCGGCGGAGTGGGTTGGGGTTTGATTTTGGTGTGGAGCCGCGTGACAAATTCGGAATGTCGGGAAATGGCCAATAGCGGACGTTCTTCTCCCCTCCCGTAGACGGGAGGGGTCGGGGGTGGGTCGCCGCGCCAGCGGCGTTCTTCCCTGGCCGAGAAGGCGGAAGCTCGCTCCGCTCGCGCCCACCCCCTAACCCCCTCCCGCCTGCGGGAGGGGGGGAGGCGGGAAACCACCCCAAACACCCCCCCCCCCCGGGGTTGGATTTTTCCACGCGCGCCGG
>NZ_JFHR01000084.1 GCF_000722875.1 Sphingobium chlorophenolicum
TTTGAAAATGAGTAATAGCTCCAATTAATTCCTCCCTGCGCGCAGCGTGGGGAGGGGGACCGCGCGAAGCGGGGTGGAGGGGAAGAGGCGCAACCGCCGAAATTCCCCTCCACCACCGCTTTCAGCGGCGGTCCCCCTCCCCATCTATCGATGGGGAGGAATTGGAGAGGTTCGCTCTTTGCCCTTAGCCGCTGTTTCGCAGGGCGGTGGCTATGGCGTTGATCGACAGTTCTATGCCTTCCTTGATGCGCGGGTCGTCTTCGCCGTTGCGGTGGCGCTTCATCAGTTCGACCTGGAGCAGGTTCAAAGGCTCGATATAGGGCAGGCGCAGGCGGATCGAGCTGTCCAGTTTCGGATTCTGCTCCAGCAGGCGCGACTGGCCGGTGGCGGCGAGCAGGCCGTCATGGGTCTTGTCCCAGCCATCGCGGATGCGGTCGAAAATCTCCGCCCCCCGCGCCTGATCCTCCACCAGCGGCAGATAATGGGCGGCGATGCCGAGGTCGGACTTGGCCAGCACCATCTCCAGATTCGCCAGCGCGGATTGCAGGAAGGACCAGTGCTGCGCCATGTCCGCCAGCAGCGCCTTGTCCTCGAACGCGCTGAGTGCATGGCCGACGCCGTACCAGCCCGGCAGCATCACCCGCGCCTGCGCCCAACTGAACACCCAGGGGATGGCGCGCAGATCCTCTATCCGGGTGCTCTTCGTGCGGCTGGCGGGACGGGAGCCGATCTTGAGGCCGGAAATCTCCTGGATCGGGGTCAGTTGGCGGAAGAATTCCCTGAACCCTTCGGTGCCGTAGACCAGGTCGCGATAGGCGGCGAAGGCGGTCTTCGACAATTGGTCCATGGCGGCGGCGAAGCGGGCGGCGTCGCGATCCGAAATGGCTTCGGGTTCGAGGGAGGCGAGCAAGGTGGCGCTGGTCATCGCCTCCAGATTCGTCATGGCGACGTCGCGGGTGCCGAATTTGGCGGCGATCACTTCGCCCTGTTCGGTGATGCGGATGCGGCCCTGCACCGTGCCCTTGGGCTGGGCCTGGATCGCCGCGAAGGAGGAGCCGCCGCCGCGCCCGACCGCGCCGCCGCGTCCGTGGAAAAGCTGCATGGCGGTTCCCGCGTCGGCGAAGACCGGGGCCAGCGCCTTGCTGGCCTGGAACAATCCCCAAGTGGAGGTGATGTAGCCGCCATCCTTGTTGCTGTCGGAATAGCCGATCATCACTTCCTGATGGCCCCGTCCGCGCACCACGCCCGCTATTTCGGGCAGGCCGAAATAGGCGGTCATGATCGACGGCGCGGCTTCAAGGTCGGCGATGGTTTCGAACAGCGGGACGGCCATGATCGCGGCCTGCGGCGCGCCATCCGCGCCGATGCGCCACAGGCCCGCTTCCTTGAGGATGATGTTGACTTCGAGCAGGTCGGAGACGCTCTCCGCCTTCGAGATGATATAATGGGTGATGCATTGCGGGCCATAGACGCGGTGCGCCTCCGCAGCGGCGTGGACGATGGCGAGTTCGGACGCGGTCTGCTCCGAATATTCCGAGAAGCGCGTGCCGAGCGGCCGGTTGTTCGCCAGTTCGCGGCGCAGCAGGGCGATGCGGGCATATTCGTCGAGCGCGGCATAATCAGCCTCGACCCCGGCGACCTTGAGCAGTTCGGCCACGACGCTTTGGTGGACGTCGCTATTCTGCCGCATGTCGAGCGTGGCGAGGTGGAAGCCGAATGTCTCGACCGCGCGGATCAGACGGCCGAGCGCGCCGCCCGAGGCCAGCGCGCCGCTGCCTTCGCTGGCGAGGCCCTGCGCCACCGTGACCAGATCGCGGCGCAGGTCGGCGGGGCTGGCATAGGCTTCACCCCTGAGAGTCGAGGGGCGGGAGGGATTCTTGCCGATCAGCGTCTGGTAAGTGGCGGCCAGCCGGGCGTAGATGCCGGAAATGGCGCGGCGATAGGGTTCGTCCTGACGGCTGGGCGAATTGTCGCCGCTGGCGTCGGCCAAGTCCAGCACCGACTGCGGCACATGGGCGAGTTCGGTGGAGAGGGAGAGTTCCGCGCCCAGCGCGTGCAGCGCGCCCATATAGAAGGTCAGCGCGGCTTCGCACCCCTTCGCCAGCGCGAGGCGGAGTTGCGGGGCCTGCACGAAGGGATTGCCGTCGCGGTCGCCGCCGATCCAGTTGCCGACGCGCAGGAAACTTTGCGGGCGCGCGCCGAGGACGCGTTCCCAGCGGGCGTAGAGGGCGGGCAGGACGGGGAGGAAGACGTCGCGGAAATAAGCGAGGACATTTTCGATCTCGTCCGCGACGAACAGCTTTTCGCGGCGCAGCGGGCGGGTCTGCCAAAGGAGGGCGATCTGGCGGAAGATCGCTTCGTCCAGATTTTCGCCCTCGTCGGTTTCCTTCCGGCCGCCGTCCTTGAGCAGCATCAGGTCGGCGATGCGGTTCTTGTGATCGATCATGCTCTTGCGCCGCACCTCCGTCGGGTGGGCGGTGAGGACCGGGACGATCAGGGCGTGAGAGAGGAGGTCGAGCACGGCTTCGCGGTCGATGCCGTGGGAGTCGAGCTTTTCCACGGCGGAGGCGACGTCCGCGCCCGGTTCGGCGGCGACGCCCTGCCGGTCCTCGGCCAGGTTGGCGAGCATGGAGAAGAGCATGAAACCGCGCACGAAGCTGAGCGTGTCGTCCAGGCTGAGCGCGTCGAGGCCGGTGTCGACCACATCCGCGCCGTGCAGGCCGCGCGCCCGGTCGACCGAGGCGGAGCGGATATATTCGGTCTGCTTGTAGATTTTCTCCCCGCCATAGGCGCGGATGACGTCGCCCAGCAGCCGGCCGAGATAGCGAATATCGGGGTTCTGCGTGATCGCAGGCGCGGAAGAGGGTGCGGGAGTCGCCATGGGGCGATGCTGCATCGCAACAATGGGATGGTCAAGGGAATCCGGTTCTTACAGCCATTCCCATTCCGTTCGTGCTGAGTAGGTGCTGAGCCTGTCGAAGCGCCGTATCGAAGCATGGGTCACGCCTGATCCTTCGATACGCCCCTTCGAAAAGCTCAGCACCTACTCAGGACGAACGGTGGATGAGTTTCGCGCATGCTCTTGCGCTGACGCCCCGCCATGCGCCAAAGAACCCCTGTGACCGCCAGCATCAGCATAGGAAATGACAGCAACGGCAATGCCGTTCTGGTCGATGTCGAGGAATTGCTTGCCACCCGGCTGCTCGTCCAGGGCAATTCAGGGTCGGGCAAGTCGCATCTGCTGCGCCGGTTGCTGGAGGAAAGCGCGGCGCTGGTCCAGCAGGTGGTGATCGATCCGGAGGGCGATTTCGTCACGCTGGCCGATGAATATGGCCATGTGGTGATCGACGCGGGCGACTATAATGAGCGCGAGATCGTCAAGATGGCGATGCGGATACGCGAGCATCGCGCATCGGTAGTGCTGAGCCTGGAATCGCTGGAGCTGGAGGCGCAGATGAAATGCGCCGCGACTTTCCTGTCGACCCTGTTCGATGCGCCGCGGGACCATTGGTATCCGGCGCTGGTCGTGGTCGATGAGGCGCAGATGTTCGCGCCGGTGGCGGCGGGCGACGTGTCGGACGAGGCGCGGCGGCTGTCGCTGGCAGCGATGACGAACCTGATGTGCCGGGGGCGCAAGCGGGGGCTGGCGGGCGTGATCGCGACGCAGCGGCTGGCCAAGCTGGCGAAGAATGTCGCAGCGGAGGCTTCGAACTTCCTGATGGGGCGGACCTTCCTGGACATCGACATGGCGCGGGCCGCCGATCTGCTGGGCATGGAGCGGCGGCAGGCGGAGCAGATTCGCGATCTGGAGCGGGGGCGGTTTCTGGGGCTTGGTCCGGCGATCGCCCGGCGACCTGTGGCGGTGAAGATCGGATCGGTGAAAACCGGCACGCGGGGCGGGACTCACAAGCTGATGCCTCCTCCCGTCGCAGCCACAGGGGATTTGCAGGAATTGCTGTTCGCCAGTGCGGGCGAGGAAGAGGCTTTGCCCCCTCCCCCGGCGCGTGCCGAACCGGCGCCCTTGCCTGCCGAGGAATTGATGCGGGCGCTGGCCGCCGCGCCTTCGGCAAAGCCTGCCGCGCCGGAACTGGACTTTGGGCAGAATGAGCCGGTCGTCATCGCCGTGCTGGAGGAAATCGTCGCCGATCTGGGCGATGCGCAGCCCAGCGTGTCGACGCTTTATCAGGATTTCGGGGTGCGGTGCCGGATGAAGGGGCTGAAGACTCCGCCGCTCGACCTGCCTGCCTTCCGCAAGCGGTTCGCCATGGCGCAGGCGGGGATGTTCGACGCCGCCGATCTGCGCTGGGCCGATGCGATGAAGGCGGCGGAGCCGGTGCCGGAGGATATGCTGGCCCCCTTCCTGCTGATTGCGCGGGCGGCGATGCAGGGATTGCCCTGCCCGGACGATGCGGCTTTGGCGCGGGCCTATGGCACCAGTTCGCCGGGGCGGGTGCGGCGGCTGATCGATTATATGGAAAAGCTGGGCGTGATCGTGGCGCGGACCGATTTCGGCGGGCGGCGCTCCATCGGCGTGCCGCAACTGGGCCTGAGCACGGCGGCGGCGGAGGGATGACGGCTTCGGTCCTGTTCGTCTGTCTGGGGAATATCTGCCGGTCGCCGCTGGCGGAGGCGGCGTTGCGGGCGCAGGCGGAGCGGGCCGGAGTCGAGATCGTGGTGGATTCGGCCGGGACCGGGGACTGGCATGTCGGATCGCCGCCGGACCCACGGGCACAGGCGGTGGCTCTGCGGCATGGGATCGATATTTCCGGCTATCGCGGACGGCAGGTGACGGCGGCGGATTTCAGGCGCTTCACCCATGTCTTCCCGCTGGATGCCGAAAATTTGCGGAATTTGCGGCGGGTGCGGCCTGCGGACGGGACGGCGGAACTGCGCCTGCTGATGGATCTGGTGCCGGGGCGCGAGGGGAGCGGCGTGACCGATCCCTATTTCGGCGACGATGCCGGATTCGACGTGACCTGGGACGATGTGACGCGGGCCGCGGAGGCGATATTGGAGCGGTTGCGGGGATAGTCCGCCGCCGCCGCTCCCCCGATCTCGTCAGGCTGCGTCGACCATGACGATCTCGCTATCCTCTATCGCCGTGACGCGGATCACGTCGAGGTCGCTGATCGCGGCGCCGTCGCGGGCGTTGACGCGCACGTCGTCGATCCGGATCGCGCCGGTGGCCGGGACCAGATAGGCCTTCCGGTCCCGTCCGACGGGATATTCGGCGGTGTCGCCGGCCTTCAGCGTCGCCGCGACCAGCCGCGCATCGGTGCGGATCGGCAGGGCGTCATGGTCATCCGCATAGCCGGAGGCCAGCGTCACGAAACGGCCCGAACGCTCGCCCCTGGGAAAGGGCCGCGCGCCCCAGCTCGGCGCTTCGCCGGTGCGGGTGGGTATGATCCAGATCTGGAAGAGCTTCGTCGGTCCGTCCTCCAGATTATATTCCGAATGGCGGATGCCGGTCCCTGCGCTCATGACCTGGACGTCGCCCGCTTCGGTGCGGCCGGTGTTGCCCAGGCTGTCCTGATGCGTGATCGCGCCTTCCAGCACGTAGGTGATGATTTCCATGTCGCGATGCGGGTGCGGCGGGAAACCGGCCTGGGGGGCGATCAGGTCATCGTTCCAGACGCGCAGCCTGCCCCAGTGCATGCGGGCGGGATCATGATAGTCCGCGAAGGAGAAATGATGCCGGGCGTTCAGCCAGCCATGATCGGCGGCGCCGAGGCTGTCGAAAGGGCGAAGTTCGATCATGTCCTTACCTCCTGCGGGATGCGTGTCCCGGTCGGCGACGCTTCTGGACCTGCGCGGCTTCCCCGGTCAAATGGATAAAATCCGCCGTGGATGACGGTGGATGGCCGAAGGGTGCGTGATGGTGCCGGGGACGGAATCCAAGACAGGAAATATGGATTTGATTTCAAAATCCTAATTGCTTGAAGACGACTGTAAGATACCGCAAAAAATACCATCAGCTTCAAATGATGGACCTGCGACAGTTCTAAGTATATAAATTCATTGCGAATTTTTGCAAGATTAATCCATCCGCAGCCACAGGCGTCGAAACATCAGAAAAGCTGGACATTTCACCGTCGGTTCGGTTCCCATTCGAACAAACTTTTCGCTCTCAACGAGATAATCGGCGCACTGAAAATGAGTTTTGTCCGGTTGCGGCAAACGGAATTTTCTGTGCTTTTTGCCGACCGTAGCCCAGATTCGCATTACCAAGTTAAACTCAATTTTTTAGGAAGGATTTGTTCCTGTATGGGCGAAAGCGCACCACCTCCGCCATCGCGGCGTTGCGGGGAACTGATCTGGCTATAGCGAACTAATCGAACAGCCGCAGTTATAGGGACAGGACGTGACTTCGAAGTGCATCGACCGTTTCGGTAAGACCGATCGCCTCCATATCCAACAGCAATGCTTCCCCAGTCTTTTCAGGGTTTTTGAAGCGCAGCCGCATTTGACGGATTGCCGCAACCGCCCGCCCCGGATCCAGCGCGATCGTGTCCGCGATGAAGGCGTCTGCTGATTTCACCTCTATGTTAAGAGGTGTGAGCATCTCCTGAGGAAAATGCTTCAGGTTTTCCGTGACGATCATTGCGGCCTGCGTCTTGAGCGCCGCTGCAACCACATGAGCATCACCTGGATCGGGAAGCCCCTCGCAGTCACATAAGAACTTATCAAATTCTGTCACCAGCGCTTCTTCGAAGGCAGCCTCCATGGAGGCTCGAGCTCGACCGGCCCGCTCCTCAGCGTCAGCCGCGCCTTTGTCGAACAGAATTTTCTCTATCGCCTTTTCGGTTTCATCAAGCACACACGCCGACCAGCGGACGCGGAAGAACTCCGCCTCCGCCAGAGACAACAGAAGATTGCGCTTCAGAGCACCAGCTAGTGTGCAGGCGTCAATGAATGCGGTGAAGCGGTTCGCAAACAAGGGTCAAAGATACTCCCCATCCAACTCTGCCAGATTAGACAGCGCTTCACTACGTTTTTCATCCCTTGAACGCTTATAAGCAAAAAGGTCTTCAGCCTTGATTCTCCGATGGCGTCCTACAAGCGTGTGCTTGATTGCTTCCTTATCAAGAAGCGAGATCAGGAATGGGCGAGACACATTGAGTATGTCTGCGGCCTGTTGCGTGGTCAGCATCTGGCTAACAGGGACTAGCGTTACCGCATCGCCCCGACCCACATGGCGCAAGAGTTCCATCAGCAAACTGGACAGTGCTGGTGTAAGAGTAACTTCGGCTGGCCCATTCCCATCATCTAGGACGCGCAGTTTCGCATCGCCGCTGGCGTGCGCGGCAATGATTCTGCGGAGTTGATTTGCCGCCGCTTTTTCAGAGGCGGACGGAAGACGACCGCCGAGCTCCTCGGCGAACGCTGGCATGGTCATGACGCGGTCCCTCTCTCCGGTAGGCATATCATCTAGACAATATTCGAAATAAACGCAATAAGCGAAATCATCGAAGAGGGTAAATGTTCCCCGATTCGCGCCTCTAGCACTCCGAAACTCTGAGTGCTAAAGGATGACGGACACCCCCTCCTTCAAATGCCTCAAAATGCCGCTCTGAGCGTCATAGGAAAGCAAGAGAAGGGGTTTTGGTGCAAAGTAACCGCAAAATGCTTGTAGCGCCGTAGCGGTCTCTGTTGCCAAATTAAGGATGTTCGTTCATATAGCAAAAGCCGCGCTAAGGTGGTCAGACCTTAACGCGGCTTTTGAAGCAGTGACCCGTATGAGGATCATGCCGTGTGCGCGGAGGCTTATAGAGAATAGGCTTTCGACGGTCAAGGTTCCTCATGCGCGACATAAAGGAATCGTTATATGACCCAGGCTGATGCTGCGGGATTGCCTCCGCTCACCTTCGCGCCGCCAACGGTGCATCGTTATATTCCTATGCTAAAAACAAAGTCCGGCGAGACAACGGCATTGGAAAATCTCTCCAACAATGCGCGGGCGCGCATCATGCCGCTCTTCCATATCTGTGAAGAGGTGAAGCCACGCTTCATTCCCAGTCTCAGCGCTGCATGGGCAGGAAGGCTGACCGCTGTGGACGGTTCGTTCAACTACGGTCGCACGAACTCTCCAAACATCATGAACCGGCTTGTGGCTGGCATGCGGAGCAGCGGTATTCCTACAATGCCCTGCTGGGGTCCGTCTGATATGGTAGCATATCAATATGTCGCACGCTCCCTTGTCGATGGAAACGGCGCGGTTGTGAAGGTCAGGCTCGATGAGATCGACGGCATAGCCTCATGGCTGGTGCTCCAGAATCTGCCGCCTGCTATGGTCGATCTGATTATCGATCTGAAGCATATGGATGCATACGACGTCGGATCGCTTCCGGGGATTGTGGTGGCAGTCTGCCTTCAGCAAGCTCCGACCCTGGGAATGTTTCGGAGTGTAACGCTTGCAGCTGCTGCCGCACCGAAGGATCATGGCGCTCTTTATCGTGGCGTGAACCTTGTCCCTCGGTTCGACTGGTCGTTGTGGAATAACGTCCGTCCTAACGTGCCGTTTCGGCTCGACTATGGGGACTATTTGACGGGCCATCCCGATCTCACGGAGCCGCCGGGCGTAGCGATGGCGAGTGCGACCGTCAGCGCTCGGTACACACTTGATAACGCCTGGATGATCATCAAAGGGTGGCAAACCAGCGGCCCCAACGGCTTGCCTATGCGTCAGCAATATCATTCCCATGCGACCATAATCGCCAATGATCCCGGCTTTTCAGGGGTGCCGAACGTGTGGGCAGACGGCCAGATTGGTCAGGCGGCATCGGGTGCGCAAGGCATGGCAAGCAGGGCTAAGTGGTCAGGTTTCGCTGCCAACCGCCATATGTCCTTGGTAGCTGACCGGCTCCCTTAACCAAGCGCCCCTATCTTTCAGACATTGCCGAACCTGACGGCGTAGCTCGTCGAGACTTAATGTCTCGGCGAGCCGCGCCGCTACTTTCTCACGGGTTCTACTTCGCACTCCTCGCGCCGCGTCACAACGATCAAGGATCGCTAACGCCTCATCGCGCCACAGTAGGCGTGCCAGTTGTAGGGGCTCGATGGCGGGATTCATCCCGGCCGGTCTAAACACCTCAAGCTCCACCCTGTCGCCATCGGATCGGGCAGCAATCATGCCCCACCATTCTGGCATTTCGCTAACTGCATGATCGAGATGCTTCTCCGCTGCAACGAGATGAACGCGGTCGAACACGGCATTATATAGGGAGGCTTGGTTGGGCAGACGGGCGAGAGTGTCGCGAGCGCTCTTGATTTCGTACCCTACAAGTTCGCCGTTGATTACGGCCAGGTCCACGCGCACCGCGCCGTTCCAAATGCCCATTTCCTCAACGACGCGCGTGCTCAGATCGTCTTCATGTTCGCGGCGCAGTCGCGACCTCATAGCTAACCGAACATCTAGATCACGCATGTCGCGCCTCCTATTCGATTCAATGGAGCATGTCATGGCTTGAGTGCCAAGCAAGTCGGACGGCTTAACCTCGATTTTGCTCCAGCGACCGATGTAGGCTGGCGACGGGTAGGAGGCTCGCCCAACATACTCAAGGCGCACCGGTCCAATCCTGCACGACGTTGAGCCAGTCGATCTCTCGAGCACTTTTGCCGGTCCAGACATCCCAAAAATCGGGGTCCGACGACTGAGGCCGGTGCTCCTCTGCCAGCTCGTCCATCTCGACCAACAGGGGTATCGGGGTCGCCCAGCCAAGAAGGACGGCCTGACGAGACGGCAGGCTCGGCAGCTCCTTAAGCAATCCCGCTACATTGTCCGGGACGAGGCGCGCGACAAGCGCCTGATCAAGGTCATTAACGATCCGGTGGAGCAGGAAGGTGTTGCATTGAGCTAAGATGGTTGGCGATAGCTCCGACGGCCGCTGCGACGACAGCATCAATCCCAAACCGAATTTACGGCCCTCGCGTGCGATCTTCTCAAAGATTTCACGGCAGAGCTGCGCGGGGTTCTCCGCCGGGCCTTCATCGTTGAAGCCGCGACGCACGAAACTGTGCGCCTCCTCGAGTACGAGCGTCGTGGGAAGCGGTCGTCCTTCCGGATGCAGCCTCCGATAGCGCTGTAGAGACTCGAACGTCAGGCGGGCGAGCACCGCTACCACGACATGGACGATCTCTGATGGCACGAGCGAAAGGTCGATGATCGCTACCTGGCCATTGGCCGAGGCGTTGCTGCCGACAAGATCGTTTAGCCAAGCGTCCAGCGACAGTGCGGGTTCGCTGCCGACAACCTGCCCAAGCCGGGGATCGGCCATCATGCCTCGGATACGCATCCCCAAGGTACTGATAAAACCAGCCAGACCGGCACCCTCCGTCGCCGCAATCCGCTCGAGATGGTCAGGCAGCATATCAACATCGAACGGTATTGGTGCATCCTCGGTTACCTGCGCCGCTGCAAGACCGTCCTCGACTGCATCGAGAAAGCGTTGGAGCGCAGTCTGAACAGATTCAATCTCCTCGACTGAAAAGGCGTTAAACCAGCCATTATTGCTGCGCCGATTGTTCGCGACGTCTCGCACGGACGCGGCGATGTTAGCGAGGGCGACCTGTAGTTCAACGCCGAGCCGCTGGCTCAGTCTGTCGCAGTCGTTCGAGATGTTGTCGAGGAGCTCGCCACATTGCCGGCGCGGCCCTGCATCCCCGGCGAACGCCGCAGGACCACGCGCGAGCAGCGCATCGATCAGGAGGCGGTAGGAGTAGACATAGCGCCTCACCAGTACTTCGGGCGGCACGCCCTCCAGATTTCCAGTCTTCAGATCGCGCAGCGCTTGCAAAAGTAAGGGGCGTTGCGCACCGGGTTTTGCGTAGGACACGGCAGTCCATTCATGTCCATTCCAGAGCCAAGCCGGAAGGCGAAGCGCGCGCTCGCCTACCTCAGCATTGACGGGCGGAACGCGAAACAACCGAACATAGTCCTTCTGGTCGGCGAAGGCCCGCGCATATTCGCCGTTCGGATCGAGGATGATGAAGCGCGCATTGGGCACCTGTGCGCCGCCTTTCAAGGCAGACTGTGCCGCCACCAATGACCAGCGGATCAGCCCAGCTACCGAACAGGATTTGCCACTACCCGTATTGCCTAAAACCGCAACATGGCGACCGAATATCTTGTCCGGGTCCACCATGATCGAAGTGTTTGCGGCAAGGGGCGACGAACCGATCCGGACGCGGCGATCCGTGTCCTTGGCCCCGACGATGGCGGCTATCTGTTCAGGGGTCGGTATGAGGATCTGGTCGCCGACCGACGGGAACGCGACGACGCCCCGGCTCAGTTCATAGACACTCCTGCCGGCGCGGCGATCACGGCGCACGGTCAAAGTCCCGATGGGTGACAGCGTCATCTTACGCAGAGGAAATGGCAAGTCGATGAGGCCGAAATCCTTCAGCCCCGAGCGTTTCGGATAGGGTGACCGCTCAATGCCGATCCAAGTCACATAGGCTACCGTCGCACCAGCCTCATTAGGTATCAGCACATAACTGTTCAGCCGAGGAAAGCTCGTCGGGGTGCCGGTATTGAGTGCGGTAGACTGAGGAGCGTCTAGGTCGAGAAGGACGCGAATCTCATCGGTTGAGATCGATTCGACCGTTCCGATGACGAGTTCAGCCAACCGCTCAATCGGAGAGCTCACGCTATGTTATCCAAGCCAGCACCCGGCACAGGCACCGCCTCTGCAGCGGGAACCGTTGCGACCGGCATATCGGCGAATGCGCGGTTCTTGAGAAGCTCAGACATTCGTCCTGTGATGTAATCGAGAGCAGGTTTGGGAAGATAGTCATCGACCAATCGCTGCAGGCCCGCGAAATGCTTGCCTGCCAGAATGCTGACCTGAGCGGGCCGGGTGAGATCAAGAAATCCTTTTATGCGATCATCAAGGTCAAAAGCGATCACGACAAGATGGGCTGATGGCACCGAAAGCATGTCGAGCAACACCCGATTAATATGATCGTCGCCAAATCCATAGCCGTAGGTAACGACGACCGAATTAGGCTTGCACGTTGCCGACGCAAAGTCACGGAAGAGTTCGGCATACGGATATTGCGTGGTCTCCACGTCCTTTGCCGGGTTCGGATAGATCATCACGGTGTTCACCGGAGATGCCGGAAGGCTCGGATGATCCTCTGCGGCCCCGAACGGTGTCTCCGCCCGATAGATGCGGCGCGTCGTCTCGTCGAAGCGCCAGTCGAGGCTTCCGTGGAGTTTAGTCAGGCGAACGACACCCTCCATGAATCGCGGCTCACCGCGAATGCCCGGCGGGTTGTAGTGATAATCGAGTTCGATGCGTGTGTTGCGGAACAGCGGTCTGAGGGTGCCGACGAACCGGTCAATGATCCGCAGCCCGGCATCGTCACAGCCCCGCTCGATAAGCCGATCATAATTCGTTGTGAAAATGTGCAGGCGTTCGCGTGACGCCGCACGGCTCGCGAAGCTTAGCAGAAATGACTGGAGCATCGCGGATGCCGGCGCGCTTTCTGCGTCGGCAATCCCGCGTTCGGTCGCGAGCAAGGAATAGAGAAAAGCTGCGATCGCTGTGTTAATGTCATCGCGAACGGCATTGGCGGCCGCCTTGTCGATGATGTCCAACCCATCGAGTACCGCAATGGCCGAGCGAAGCTGGTCCTCAATGTTGGCTTCGCCTCGGCCCATTTTCCGGGCACTGACACCAGCATGGTCCATGATAGCCTTCGCATGGACGGAGGCACCTGCGGCGGTCTGCATCCCGGTTGCACCGACGCCCGCAGCGAAGGCTACCGCAGTCGTGAAACCGCTGCCGAGCAGAAGATTAAGGTGCTCAGCCTGAAATACGGCTGACAGCCAGGGTTCGATCTTCCGACGATGCAGCGCTATAAATTGGTCAAGTGCATCTGCGTCGGTCGGGATGGCATCAAAGGTCTCGATGGACGATCCCACCCGATAGCCGTGCGCCTTCCACTCCATGAATTCCCCCGATTTTCGTCGAGGCAGACTTGCCACAAGTCACTGTCAGGACCCAAACAAATTTGAACCGTTGAGCGAAGGCACTGGACGCCAAGTAGCTCCGACGCTCTACATATGTCCCCTATTAGGTCTTGCACCCTAAGCCGACCGAACGCTAAGTCCCATTTGTGCTGACACGATCAGCGTTTCGCGCCGTTTGCGCGACCCTGCTCTATTCCGCTTCGCTCCACCGAGCCGCCCGTACCGGGCGTCTCGTCCGTTCCGGTGACGATCAGTAACGCAAGGGTCCGGCGGTCGCCGCGCCTGCGGCACGGCGGCGTTGGCCTTGGCGGCGTCGATCTGGCGGGTGGGCGTCGCTGCCCTTTAGGCCCGCCGCGCCGGGCCGCAACTCCGGCTTCACCGGAGTCCTCCACCTTCGTTCCGGTCCTGCGGATGCAGCCCGGCTCTGCCGGCGGGCCTACCGGTTCGCTCCTGCCGCCCACCCGCCATTCCGGCGCCGGTTGCGGCGGTTTGAAGGAGGCTCGGATCATGGAACTCAAGCATATCGATATTGCAAAGCTCGCTGTCTCTGCCGTCAACATGCGCGGCAAGGGCAAGGCGGACCTGTCTAACATTCTGCCGTCCGTGCGGGCGCGGGGCGTGCTGGTGCCGCTGATCGTGAGGGTGAATGGTAGTCCGGACACCTATGAGATCGTGGCAGGCAAGCGGCGCTATCAGGCGGCACTGGCCGTGGCGGAGGAGAGTGGCGAAGCCGATCCGCTGCCCTGCGCGGTGATCGAGGCAGGGGACGACGCGGCGGCGCTGGAAGCCTCGCTGATCGAGAATATCGCCCGGCTCGATCCTGATGAAATGACCCAGTGCGAGACCTTTACGCGATTGATGCGGGAGGGACGAAGCGTCGAAGAATTGTCGCTGACCTTCGGGCTGACCGCCTTGCAGGTCAAACGAACGCTGGCCCTGGGCAATCTCCTGCCCCGCATCCGCAATCTCTATCGATCCGGGAAGATCGACACGGTAACCGTGCGGCATCTGACCCTCGCCTCCAAATCCCAGCAGCGCGACTGGCTGGCCCTGCTCGATGACGAGAGCGCCTATGTGCCCACGGGATCGGCTTTGAAGGCATGGTTGTTCGGCGGGGTGACGATCCCCATCAAGGCGGCGCTGTTCGATGTGGAGAGCTATGACGGCGGCATCGTTTCCGACCTGTTCGGGGAGGAGCGCTATTTCGCGGATGTCGCTGCCTTCTGGCAGGCCCAGAATGCGGCGATAGAGGCGCGGGTCGAGGAATATCGGGATGCCGGATGGCGCGATGTCATCCTGCTGCCGCAGGGCGAACCCTTCCATGGCTGGGAATATGAGCGCTGCCCCAAGCGCAAGGGCGGCAAGGTCTATGTGGTCACCAGCCCTCGCGGCGATGTCACTTTCCATGAGGGTTATCTCACATCGAAGGAAGCCCGCAAGCTGGAGAGGCAGGGGGAGAGCGGTGAAGCCACCAACAAGCCCTCACGACCCGAAGTGACGAGCAGCCAGCAGGATTATATCGACCTGCACCGCCATGCCGCCGTCCGGGCAGCAATGATCGGCCACCCCGGCCTGTGCCTACGGGTAGCGGTGGCGCATATGATCGCGGGATCGCCGCTCTGGACGATCCGAACGGAGCCGCAGCGCGCCGCCGATGCCATTGCCGAGAGCGTAGAGAACAGCCCATCCGAGGCGCAGTTCGATGCCGAACGGCGCAGGCTGCTGGCGGTGCTGGGCTTCGATCCCGATACCCCCACCATCACGGGCGGCAGCGATGGGCTGACCAGCCTCTATGCCAAGCTCTGCACCTTGGACGATGCTATCGTCATGGCCATCCTGTCAGTGGCGATGGGCGAGACCTTGGATGCCCGCAGCGACCTTGGCGATGCGCTGGGCATGCAGCTTGGTATCGACATGGCCCCGGTCTGGCAGGCGGACGACGCCTTGCTAGACGGACTGCGCGACCGCGAGGTCATCGACGCGATGTTGGCCGAGGTAGCGGGCAAGGATATTGCCGAGGCCAATACGAAGGAGACCGGTAAGACCAAGCGGCAGATCATCCGCGATTGTCTGACAGGCAGCAACGGACGCGCCAAGGTCGAGGGCTGGGTGCCGCGCTGGCTGCGTTTCCCTCCCGGCAGCTACACGCAGCGGGGTGGTGTCGGCAGCGTCAGCCGGACAGCCAGTGCCGCCGAGGCCATGACCTTGTCCACCGATGCCGTGGACGCCAAACCCGCGCCCCTGTCGCAGGCCGCATGATCTGTCCTGACCGGCGATCTTTCAGGCCGCCGGTCCTTCCTTTGAACGGGAGACCTGTCATGACCGACACGCCCGATTTCGAACGTCTAGCGCGTATGGAGGCGGCCCTGCTGACGATGCCGCGCCTTCGCCGCGAGATATTCCTCGCCGTCCGGCTCGATGCCATGACCTATGAGGAGGTCGCCAGAATAACCGGCCTTTCCGTCAGGGCCGTCGAGCGTCAGATGGGCCGTGCTATCGCCCATATCGGTTATCATCTGCGCCATGGCGATGCGCCGCCACCGCGCCGATGGTGGCGCAAATGATTGTGAGGATGAGGGATTTGGCATCGCCAACCTCATCGCTGCTGCGCGGCGAGGTTGGCGGATTTGCGATAGCAGGTTAGGACTAGGGCCATGAAGACCAGCCTCGATCATCTGCCCGAAGGCAAGCAGCGCGAACTGGCGCATGTGGTCGAGACCGTGCGCGCAGGGTTCGCCCGCGCCACTGCGCAGCGCACCCAGCCGCGCTATCGCAACGGCAAGCTGCTCAAGATCATCCTGTTCGGCAGCTATGCGCGGGGCGACTGGGTCGAAGACCCGGTCGGGCGCTATTTCTCCGACTATGACCTGCTCGTCGTCGTCAATCATGATGATCTGACCGACATTGCGGAATTCTGGGAGAAGACCGAGGCGAAGCTTCTGGCCGACCTGTCGGCGGGTACGGTTTTGCGTACCCCGGTCAGCCTGATCTATCACAGCCTCGACGATGTGAACGAGAAGCTGCGGCTGGGCCGCTACTTCTTCATGGACATATTGCGTGACGGCATCACCCTGTTCGAGGAGCCGGACCACACCTTTGTCGAGCCGCAACCTCTATCGCCGGAGCAGGCCCTGAAGGAAACGCAGGACTATTTCGACGAATGGTTCGAAAGTGCGGAACGCTTCTTGATCAACGCGACGGATAACGCGGCACGTGGGTGGAACAAGGAAGCGGCCTTCCTGCTCCATCAGGCGACCGAATGTTGATTGCCACTGAGAGTTGACCCGGGATTTCCACCGAGAAGTGACCCGCCTGAAGGTTATGTTTCGGATATCATCGGTGGGTCAAGATGGGGTTTTCTCCTTTCGGGATTTGCCCTGCTGGGCAG
>NZ_JFHR01000085.1 GCF_000722875.1 Sphingobium chlorophenolicum
CGCCAGACTTGCCCACCCCACCCCGCCGCGCCTATACGCCGCGCCATGACCAGCGAACCCTTCCGCTCGCAACTGGCGGCGCTAGAGAAGCGCGGCCGCCTGCGTCGTCTGATTCCCCGCTCCGGGCGGGACTTCGCCTCCAACGACTATCTCGGCCTCGCATCCGACCCCCTCGTCGCGCAGGCGGTGGCGGACGCCGTGGCGCGGGGGGTGCCCGTCGGTTCGGGCGGATCGCGCCTGCTGCGCGGCAACGCCCCCGAACATGAGGGGCTGGAGGCGAAGGCCGCCGATTTCTTCAAGACCCAGGGCGCGCTGTTCATGGCGAACGGCTTCGCCGCCAATCTCGCCCTATTCTCGACCCTGCCCCAGCGGGGCGACCTGATCGTCGCCGACGAACTGATCCACGCCAGCGTCCATGACGGCATCCGCATGTCGAAGGCGGTGACGGTCTTCGCCCGCCATAACGACGTGCAGAGCTTCGCCGACCTGATCGCCGCCTGGCGGCAGGAGGGGGGCAAGGGCCGCGTCTGGATCGCGGTGGAAACGCTCTATTCCATGGACGGCGACATGGCCCCGCTCAGCGACCTCGCGACGCTGGCGGCCCGGCACGACGCCATGCTGATCCTGGACGAAGCGCATGGCACCGGCGTCTTCGGTCCGTCCGGTCGCGGCCTGTCGGCGGGCCTCGACGGCCTCCACAATGTCGTGACGCTGCACACTTGCGGCAAGGCGATGGGGGTGGAAGGCGCGCTGATCTGCGGTCCGCGCCTGCTGATCGACTATCTGATCAACCGGGCGAGGGCCTTCATCTTCTCCACCGCGCCGTCGCCGCTGATGGCGGTCGCGGTGTCGGCCGCGCTGGACCGGATCGAACAGGCGAGCGACCTGCGCGCCCGGCTCAAGACCCTTCAGGTCGACGCCGCCGAATCGATCTGCGCCCCGCTCGGCCTGCCCGCGCCGCGCAGCCAGATCATCCCGGTCATATTGGGCGAGGACCGCCGCACCATGGCCGCCGCCGCCGCCCTGCAGGATGCGGGCTTCGACGTGCGCGGCATCCGCCCGCCGACCGTGCCGCCGGGCACCAGCCGCCTGCGCATTTCGCTCACCCTGAATGTCGGCCGCGCCGACATCGCCGCGCTGGGCGAAGCCTTGCGCCGGGTGACGGCATGAGCGTCTTCATCGTCACCGGCACCGACACGGACATCGGCAAGACGGTGTTCGCCGCAGGCCTCGCCGGGGCGCTGGGCGCTTATTACTGGAAGCCGGTGCAGGCGGGCGTCGACCCCGAAGGCGACAAGGAAAGGGTGGCCGCTCTTTCCGGCCTTCCCGCCTCGCATATCCTGCCCGAAGCCTATCGCCTGACCACGCCCGCCTCGCCCCATCTGGCGGCGCGGATCGACGGGGTGGAGATTGCGCTCGACCGGCTGGCTCTGCCGAAGGTCGACGGCCCGCTGGTGGTGGAGGGGGCGGGCGGCCTGATGGTCCCGGTCAGCGAGACGCTGCTGATGATCGACCTGTTCGCTTTTTGGGGCGCGCCGGTCATCCTCTGCGCCCGAACCGGGCTGGGCACGATCAACCACAGCCTGCTCAGCATAGAGGCGCTGCGGGCGCGGGGGATCGAAATCGCCGGGATCGCCTTCATCGGTGATCCGCATGAGGAGAATGAGCGGATCATTCCGCTGCTGGGGAAAGTGCCCAGTCTTGGCCGCCTGCCCCATCTCGATCCGCTGGATACGGAGAGTTTGCGGACGGCCTTCGCAACATCGATCCGCCTGCCGGACTAAAGACCCCCGTTCGTTTCGAGCGAAGTCGAGAAACGATATGCGCAGGTTTCTCGACTTCGCTCGAAACGAACGGAGAGTGTGACAACAAAACGCGGGGCGAGGCAAAGCGAAAAGCGCCGATTTTTTCGACCAACGACATGGACATCCCCGCTATCGGACGCTCAATTCCCTGCATCACATAAAGCAAGGGAAAGCTTTGATGAAATATCTCCTTCTCGGCGCAGCGGCAGTTGCGCTGGCCGCCGGCGCGTCGGTCGCTCAAACGGACCCGGCGGCCAAGCCGACCTACGGCAGCTATGGCTTCGACACCGCAGGCATGGACAAGTCGGTCAAGCCCGGCGACGATTTCTACGATCATGCCAACGGCGCCTGGGCGAAGAACACCCCGATCCCCGCCGACAAGTCCAATTACGGCGCCTTCAACACGCTGGACGACCTGTCCCGCGAACGGACCAAGGCCATTCTCGACGCCGCGCAGGCCGACCCGAACAGCAAGATCGGCAATGCTTATGCCAGCTATCTCGACGCCGCCACGGTGGAGAAAAAGGGCCTGACCCCCGCCAAACCCTGGCTCGCGAAGATCAAGGCGGTGAAAGACAAGGCCGCCTACGCCAAACTCGCCGCCGAAGCCGCCCGCGCAGGCATTGACGGCCCCTTCGGCTTCTACGTCAATCAGGACGACAAAGACCCGGAAACCTACATCCTGGTCCTGCACCAGTCGGGCCTGGGCCTGCCCGACCGCGATTTCTACCTGGAACCGGACGCCAAGATGGCGGCGATCCGCACCGCCTATGTCGCGCATCTGGAAAAGATGCTGACCCTGGCCGGAGAAGCCGATGCCAAGGCCCGCGCCGCCGCGCTGATGGCGTTCGAGACGGAAGTCGCCAAGGTCCACTGGACCCAGGTCGACAGCCGCGACGCCGACAAGACCTATAACAAGATGACGCTGGCCGACCTGCAAAAGGCCGCGCCCGGCTTCGACTTCGCGACCTATTTCGCCGCCAACAAACTCGCGCCCAGGGACTTGCTGGTGTCGCAGCCCAGCGCCGTCACCGGAGAAGCCGCGCTGATCGCCAAGGCCCCGATCGGCGTCCTCAAGGACGCGCTGCTGCTGCGCACGCTGCACGGCTTTGCCGACACCCTGCCCGACGCCATCGCGAACGAGAATTTCGCCTTCTACGGCACCACCCTGTCCGGCACGCCGGAACGCGAAGCCCGCTGGAAACGCGCCGTGGACTTCCTCAAATCCTCCATGGGGGAGGAAGTCGGCAAGGTCTATGTCGCCAAATATTTCCCGCCCGAAACCAAGGCGGCGATGGACCAGCTCGTCAAAAATGTGATCGCCGCCATGGGCCGCCGCATCGACGGTCTCAGCTGGATGAGCGACCCGGCCAAGGCCCGCGCCCACAAGAAGCTGGCCGCCTTCACGCCCAAGATCGGCTATCCCGACAAGTGGCGCGACTATACCGGCCTGACGATGAAGCGCGACGACCTGTTCGGCAATGCGCTGCGCTCCAACCAGTTTGAATTCGACTATCAGATGGGCAAGCTCGGCAAGCCGATCTACCGCTGGGAATGGGGCATGACCCCGATGGAGATCAACGCCTACGCCAATTTCGGCATGGTGGAGATCGTCTTCCCCGCCGCGATTCTGCAGCCGCCCTTCTTCGATCCCCATGCCGATCCGGCGGTCAATTATGGCGGCATCGGCGCGGTGATCGGCCATGAACTGAGCCATCATTTCGACGATCAGGGCGCGAAATATGACGAGACAGGCAAGCTCAACCAGTGGTGGAGCGACCGGGACGTCGCCAATTTCAAGGCGCTGACCGACAAGCTGGTCAAGCAATATGACGCCTATGAACCCTTCCCCGGCGCGCATGTGAAGGGCGCCTTCACCCTGGGCGAGAATATCGGCGACCTGGCGGGCGTCGCGGTGGCGCTCGACGCCTATCATGCCTCGCTGGGCGGCAGGCCCGCGCCTGTGATCGACGGCACGACCGGCGACGAACGCTTCTTCCTGGGCTGGGCGCAGGTATGGCGGCGCAATTATCGCGAACCCAATCTGCGCCAGCGACTCGTCACCGATCCGCATTCCCCGTCGCAATATCGCGCCGACACCGTGCGGAATTTCGACCAATGGTATTCGGCCTTCAAGCCGGAGGCAGGCGGTAAAATCTATCTTGCGCCGCAAGACAGGGTGAAGATCTGGTAAGAATCGAAAGGGGCCGGATCGGTGCGAATCCGGCCCCTTTTTAGTTCCGCTAAAGCAATGATTTTCCGCAACGGCGAAACGTTTTGGTCATGCGATCAACTGCATTTTCCTTGTTGACCGTCTCTTAAATGCAACATTTTATCGGATCGCTCTTTTATCCCTACAACCTCTTCCACAGCTTGGCGTTCAAACCATGGTTAAGTTTGAGGAGAAGAAATTTGTCGGGTTTGAATAACATCCTTCTGAAAGCCGGTGCCGCAACGATCGCGCTGGCATCCGCCGCCCCGGTCCTTGCGCAGGATGCTGCCGCGCCCGCCGCGCCTGCGCAATCCACTCCTGCCGCCCCGGCTGCTGGCGCCAGCAATTTCTCGGACGCCGACATCAAGCAGTTCGCCGCTGCCGCCGTCGAGGTGACGAAGATCCAGCAGGACAGCAGCATCGCCGCCGCCGACAAGCAGCCCAAGATGCTCGCGGCGCTCCAGGCGTCGGGCATCCCGCCGGAAAAATTCAACCAGATCGGTCAGGCCGCAGCGGCTGATCCGGCGCTCCAACAGAAGATTCAGGCGGCCGCGCCAACCTCGGTCGCCCCCGCAGCTCCGGCTGCGGGCGCTGCCCCGGCCACTCCGGCAACCCCGCCCGCACGATAAGCACCCAAATTACTCCCTACGCGAAGCGTGGGGAGGGTCGAAGAGAGGCACGTGACTCTCTTCGACGCCGCTGAAAGCGGTGGTGGAGGGGAAATTCGGAGGTCATGCCCCATTCCCCTCCACCAGCCTTCGGCTGGTCCCCCTCCCCATCTATCGATGGGGAGGAATAGGACAGTCCGCATCCCCTAACGAATTCCAAATAACCTCGCCGATCTCAGCAATTTCCCGTCAGATGTTCCATCAGAGGGCAAATCCCTCTAGGCAACGGCCATGACCTCCCCTGTCTGGCACCCTTTCTTCCAGCATGGCCTGAACGAGCCGATCCCCCACGTCGAACGGGCGGAGGGGGCCTTGCTGCATCTGGCCGACGGCGGCACGCTCATAGACTGCATCGCCAGTTGGTGGGTGACGACCCACGGCCATTGCCATCCCCGGATCGCGGCGGCTATCGCCGATCAGGCGGGCAAGCTGGATCAGCTCATCTTCGCAGGCTACACCCACGGCCCTGCGGAGGAAGTGGCACAAGGGCTTGTCGACCTCGCCCCCCGCGCGCCGAGCCGCGACCCGCTCGCCCATGTCTTCTTCTCCGACAGCGGCTCCACGGCGGTGGAGGTCGCGCTCAAAATGGCGCTCGGCTATTGGCATAATCGCGCATTGGACGGCCTGTCCGAACCGCGCCACCGCATCCTCGTCCTCCAGCACGGCTATCATGGCGACACCATCGGCACGATGTCGGTGGGCGAGCGCGGCGTCTATAACGCCGCCTGGTCGCCCCTTCTGTTCGACGTCGACACCATCCCCTTCCCCCATGAAGGCCAGGAGCAGGCCACCCTCGACGCACTGGAGGCGGCTTGCGCGCAAAAGCCCGCCGCCTTCATCGTCGAACCGCTGATCCTGGGGGCGGGGGGGATGCTGATCTATCCCGCATCCGTCCTGCGGGAGATGGCGGCGATCTGCGCCCGCCACGACGTCCTCTTCATCGCGGACGAGGTGATGACCGGCTGGGGCCGCACCGGCACTCTCTTCGCCTGCGAACAGGCGGGCGTCGTTCCGGACATCATGGCGGTGGCGAAGGGCATCACCGGCGGCGCCATCCCGCTCGCAGCGACGCTCGCCAGCCCACGCATCTTCGAAGCGCACAGGTCGACCGACCGCGCCCGCCTCTTCTACCATTCGAGCAGCTACACCGCGAACGCCATCGCCTGCGCCGCCGCCGCCGCCAACCTCGCCATCTGGCGGGAGGAGGATGTGCTGGGCCGCATCGCGTCTCTCGGCCAGGGCATGGCGGAGCGACTCGAAAGGCTGGCAGAACATCCCGCCTTCTCAAACCCCCGCCAACTGGGCGTGATAGCGGCCATCGACCTGATTGCGCCCGACGCCGGTTATCTTTCCGACCTCGCCCCGCGCCTGCGCGCCTTCGCCGAACAACAGGGCCTCTTGCTCCGCCCGCTCGGCAACACCATCTACCTGATGCCGCCCTATTGCCTCGACGCGGATCAACTCGATCATGTCTTCGCGGTGCTCCAAAAAGCCGGTGATGCATTCGGCGCGTCAGCCTGACTTTCTTTTTCGGCATTTTGGCGCTATGGCGGCGCGATTTTTCGGTTTCCCAGGATATTATGGCAAAAGAAGAACTGCTTGAAATGCGCGGACAGGTTGTGGAGCTTCTCCCCAACGCCATGTTCCGCGTGCGGCTTGAAAATGATCACGAGATCCTCGGCCACACCGCCGGCAAGATGCGCAAGAACCGCATCCGCGTGCTGGTGGGCGACGAAGTGCTGGTCGAACTCACCCCCTACGACCTGACCAAGGGTCGGATCACCTACCGCTTCAAATAAGCCGCTTCACGCATGCGGCTCATCCTTGCCTCGGCTTCTCCCAGACGGTGTGAACTTCTGGGTCAGATCGGCGCGTCTCCGGACGCGGTGGACCCGGCTGACCTCGACGAAACGCCGCTGAAGGGCGAACTTCCCGCCGCCTACGCCGTCCGCGTCGCCGCCGAAAAGGGTGCGCTGGTGGCGGCTCGCCATCCCGGCGCGCTGATCCTCTCCGGCGACACCGTGGTCGCGGCGGGCCGCCGCATCCTGCCCAAGACGGAAAGCGAAGCCGAGGCGCGCCAATGCCTCCAACTCCTCTCCGGCCGCCGCCACCGCGTCCTGAGCGCGATCACCCTGATCGATGCGGGGGGCAGGGCGCGCCACCGCCTCTCGACCAACATCGTGACCTTCAAACGCCTCGATCCCGCTGAAATCGACGCCTATATCGCGTCGCGGGAATGGCACGGCAAGGCAGGCGGCTATGCGATACAGGGCCGCGCCGCAGGCCTCATCCGCGCCATCCAGGGCAGCCACAGCGCGATCATGGGCCTACCCCTTTACGAAACCCGCGCGCTGCTGAAGGCAGCGGGCTATCCACTGGACTGACCAAACATGGCTGAATGGCTCTACGAAGAAGGCATTGGCGAAGCCCGCGCCGCGCTGATCGAAAAGGGCCGCCTGGTCGAAGCGCAGATCGAACGGGAAAGCGACGCCGCCCGCGCAGGCGCGGTCATCCAGGGCAAGTTGGTCCGCACCGTCATCCCCAAGAAGCGCGGCATTGCCCGCCTGATCTCCGGCGAGGAAGTGCTGGTCGAACCCATTCCGCCGAAGATCGCGGAGGGCGCAACCGTCCTGCTCGAAATCCTGCGCGAAGCCATCCCGGAGGAAGGCCGAGCCAAACTCGCCAAGGCCCGCATCGCCCAGCCCGGCTCGAAGGCGCATCCTGCCCCAAGCCTGCTCCAGCGCCTGCGCGCCACCGGCCTGCCCATCGTCCCCTGCCCCGCGCATGAGGAAGACCGCCTCGAAGCCCATGGCTGGAGCGAGTTGATGGAAGAGGCGATCTCCGGCGACATCGGCACGGAGGAAGCGGCCCTGCGCATCTTCCCCACGCCCGCGATGATCCTGATCGACGTCGACGGTTCCATGCCGCCCGCCAAGCTCGGCCCCAAGGGCGCGAAACTGGCCGCCCAGGCGATCCGCCGCTTAGGGCTAACCGGCTCCATCGGCATCGACCTGCCGACGATGAACAACAAGGACGAACGCGCCGTCGCTTCCGCCCAGATCGACAAATATCTGCCGCTCCCCTTCGAACGCACGGCGGTCAACGGCTTCGGCTTCATCCAGATCATCCGCCGCCGGGAACGCATGAACCTCATGGAACTGCTCCGCGCCGATCCGGTCGAGACGGCGGCGCTCGCCCTGCTGCGCCGCGCCGAACGCCACGGCAATGGCGGCCCCGCGACGATCACCGCCGCCCCCGCGATCATCGACCGCCTGCACAAGGCGACCGACTGGATCGAACAACTCGCCAAACGTCGCGGCGGCGCGATCGGGTTGAAGGCGGACGCGGCGCTGACCATATCGGCGGGCCATGTCGCCTAAAGCCTCCTCCTGCCCGATCTGCGGCCAGCCTTCGCATCCCGAAACCCGCCCTTTCTGCGGAAAGGCCTGCCGCGACCGCGACCTGCTGCAATGGCTGGGCGACGGCTATCGCGTCCCCGGCGCGCCCGCTTCGGACGAGATGAAAAAAAGTGGCGACGATGGGGTAGACAGCACCCCGGCCTGATGCCTATAGGCACGCCTCACCAAGCGACCGGTGGTCCTCACCGGCCTCGTGCCCGGGTAGCTCAGTTGGTAGAGCATGCGACTGAAAATCGCAGTGTCGGCGGTTCGACTCCGTCCCCGGGCACCATTTCCCTTGATTTTCCTGTCCTTAGCCGTCCGGAACTGACGGTACTTTTTGGCGGTTTTGCGGTATCTCGTCCAGCCCCGTCCGGGCCTGTACCTTGCGACCCGGTTGCTTGAACGGTAGTTTTCTCGGCATCAGGACCGGGAAATTATCGTCATGCTCACCGATGCCGCCATCCGCCGAATCGCCCTTCGCGACAAGCCCTTCAAGGTCGCGGACATGCATGGACTTTATCTGCTCGTGAACCCGAACGGCGCTCGCTACTGGCGCTGGAATTTCTCGCATCGCGGTAAGCGGCAGACCTTGTCGCTTGGCGTCTATCCAGAGGTCTCCCTCAAGGAGGCGCGAGAGAAGCGCACGGAGGCGAACAAGTTGCTCGACCGGGGTACGAACCCCTCGACCCACAAAAAGCTTCAACGCGCCCTCGCACTAAGCGGCGGGGACAGTTTCGGCGCCGTCGCGCAGGAATGGCTCACCAAGATCGAAGCTGAGGGGCGTTCCGCCGCGACGATGGAGAAGATGCGCTGGCTCCTGCGCTACGCCGAGCCGATCATTGGAGACAGGCCCATTGGCGAACTGACCGCCCCGGAGATCCTTGCTGTCCTGCGCACGGTCGAGGTGAAGGGGCGATATGAGTCAGCGAGGCGGCTGAGAACCACATGCGGCAGCATCTTCCGCTATGCCATTGCCACGGGTCGGGCGCGGCGCGACGTCACTGTCGATCTCCAGGGAGCGCTCATCACGCCCAAGGTCACCCATCGGGCAGCGATCACCGACCCCGGCGGGGTTGGGGAGCTGTTGCGCGCCATATGGGGTTATGAAGGCCAGCCGGCCGTGGAGATTGCCCTCAAGGTCGGCATCCACACCTTCGTTCGGCCCGGAGAGCTGCGCCATGCAGAATGGTCAGAGTTTGATCCCGATCTGGCGATCTGGACGATCCCGGGCGAGAAAATGAAGATGGGCCGCGAGCATCGCGTTCCACTATCCACACAGGTCATAGATTTGCTGGAAGTGCTCTACCCGGTCACCGGCCACTCGAAATATCTGTTCCCCAGTATTCGCGATCCCCGACGCCCGATGTCCGAGAATACCGTCAACGCCGCTTTGCGACGCCTGGGATATGACAAGACGCAGGTGACCGGGCACGGCTTTCGCGCCACGGCCAGCACGCTGCTCAATGAGAGCCGCAAATGGCACCCGGACGCGATCGAGCGGCAGTTGGCGCATGTCGAAAGCAATGACGTGCGGCGGGCCTATCTGCGCGGCGAGCACTGGAACGAACGCGTCAAGATGATGCAATATTGGAGCGACTATCTCGACCAGCTTCGGGCCACCGAGAAGGTGATCAAGGGGAGGTTTGGCCGGCGCTGAGGGGTAAGGGAGCGATGGCTTATGCGATTCAGCGCATAACCGGCGTTTATGCAAAATAGAGCATAAGGCAGCGGGGGGATATTGCCATTTGGCAGTTATTTATATATATCATGCCATATGGAGACGCTTTATGGCCATGTTGCAACCCATTGAGACAATCCCGGCCCCGTTTCGGCTGGAACCGCTCACCCAGGAAGAGGGTGGCGCGATGTTTCGTGCAGCACTCAACCTCTTCGCCAAATGGGGGGTGACGGACGAGCAGGCTGCCGTCCTGACCGATATGCCGGTGCGCAGCTTCCGTCGCTGGAAGGCGGAAGGGCCGGGCCGCATCTCCCGCGACGGGCTTGCCAGGCTCTCTAACCTCATGGGCATCCATAAGGCGCTGCGCCTCATCTTTCAGGAGTCTCAACGGGGCTATGACTGGATCAAAGCACCCAATGCGGCCTTCCAGGGAACGAGTGCACTGGCAGTCATGCTAGGTGGCGAACTGACCGACATCATGCGGGTGCGGCGCTATCTCGACGCGGAACGGGGCGGCTGGTGACGGGAGTTGCGGCGCCGCCGGTCAACAGGGTCGAATGGGAGGGCGCGGTCAGGATCATCCGCAGCATCTATCCTCCCATCGATGTGTTCGAGAACATTGCAGACCCTGCCGACTGGCCTCTCCTTATTTCGGCTGAGCAGAAGACGAACCCCCGGATCATGACGTCCGTCGGCAACCTCGATCTTGTCCCACCCGAGCGGCGGGTCGGCGGCACCGGGGCATCCTATCTGATGGCACCGTTCACCCATTTTAGCCCTGACCGGCCGAGTCGCTTCTCGGGCGGAAGCTATGGCGTTCTCTATGTCGCGCGAAGCTATGAAACCGCGCTTTTCGAGACGATTCATCATCATGCGCGCTTCATGGCCCGGACGGCCGAGCGGTCGGGGTGGACGTCGCAATTCCGGGAGATCGTCCTGAAGGTGGATGCTATGTTGCATGATCTCAGAGGAGCCGACGAGGCGTTTATGTCGTGTCTCGATCCCGACAGCTATGGAGCGGCGCAAAAACTGGCCGCCAGCCTTCACGGGGCAGGCTCGGACGGGCTAGCCTACCCAAGCGTCCGGCAGGCCGGCGGCGATTGCGTCGCGCTTTTCTATCCGGATTGTGCTTCTAATCCAGTTCAGGGCAGACATCTCGACTATCATTGGGACGGAAGGCGGGTGGATCTGGTTCGGGACGGTGGCAGCGGCGCGGTCTTCAGGGTGGTGGAGGGCTCATGACGGGAGGCTCTCGCAGATGAATAGCCCTGTGACCGATAGACATAAGCAAGCCGCTGAATTTCTGAGCAAGCATGCGGACTATCGCGTGCAGCGTCGCCTTGTCCCTGTAGCTCATTTTCATGTGGCAGATACGAAGACCTCTTCCCGGATAGGCGTTGTGATCGACGTGGAGACAACCGGGCTCGATCGCGATACCGATCGCATCATCGAACTCGCTGTGCAGCGGTTCCGGTTCGATGATCGTGGTCGGATTGTACAGGTTGGATTGCCACGGGTTTGGCGTGAAGATCCCGGCATTCCGATCGATCCAAAGATCACCAAACTTACCGGCCTTGCAGTAGACGACATCGCTGGACAGGCGTCTGCCAACGATAGCCGGCAAGCCTTGGGTATGCTCGATGGCCGAGCTGGATTGGCTCGAACTTGGGTTCGAGGGGCGGGGCCTCGCGTACCTCGTTGCGCAATGCGGATGGTTCTATGAGGGACACAGGGCCGAAAATGACATTCTTGCGCTGCTCTATCTGCTTTCGCACGGCTTGCCGGATGGGGAGACGATCCTGGCAAAGCTTATCGCCTGTTCGGAACGGCCAACATATCGCGTGAACGCCGTCGACGCACCGTTCGACGCCAAGGATCTGCTGAAATCGCGCGGATACCGTTGGGATGCCGTGCTACGCTTCTGGTGGAAGTATGTTGGGGAAGAAGGCCGGGATGCGGAACGCGCATGGCTGCTGAACGACGTTTATGGAGGGTATGGTGAGCCTGCGTTTCTGCCTGTTACTGCCTGCGATAGACATCGCTGATCGCGGCGCCATCCAAGCCTCTCTAGTGGGAAATGGGCTAAAGTAGCGGGTTTAAGATTTAAGAAGATTGCCTGACGCACTTGCTTCGCTTTGGTGCCACCTTTACCGAACGTTGGGCCACGATGGTACGCATAAAAAGGGCAGCGATGCGCATGACCGATACCGGTCTAAGTAAATATGGCGAACTTAGCCGCGAGCAGCTTATAGCCTTGCTCGAGAAGCGCGACCGGACAAAAAAACTTGGCCTCGTTTGGGAGCGCCACGAGATCGAAGTCGATGCAACGCTTGCCTCAGAATTCGTCGCGGCAGATCTCGTTACTCCACTCAGTGATCCGCAGAATCGCAGTTCGGGGTGGCCGAATCTCGTGATTGAAGGTGACAATTTTGATGCGCTGCGGTGGTTGCGCATGACGATGCGAGGCCGCGTAAAGTGCATCTATATCGATCCGCCTTACAACACGGGCGCTAAGGACTGGGTCTATAATGACCATTATATTAAGAAAGAGGACCGCTGGCGCCACTCCACCTGGCTCGAATTTTTGTATCGGCGTCTTGACCTAGCACGCGATCTCCTGACCAGCGACGGGGTCTTGCTAGTTTCAATCAACGACGAGAATCGTGCGCGCCTCGAACTTCTGCTCGACGAGGTTATGCCTGGCATGCGCAAGGGCTCACTCGTTTGGCGGACGCGGGTTGGAGGAAACGAAGGCGGTGAAGCTTTTCTTTCTGACAATCACGAGCATATCCTTGTCTATGGTGCCTCCGATTTTCGTTTCGGTGGCACCGAAAAGTCGCTTGAGATGTACAAATACACCGACGCTAATGGCGAGAAATATCGCATCAGCGACATGACGGTGGCCGTCGCCTACAACGACAAGCGCGCAGGCCAAGCTTATTATCCGCTGCGCGACCCCACGTCCGACATCTATTATCCGGCTAATCCAGACCGCGTCTGGTCCTATGCGAGTCGTGAGCGTTCGGGGGCGAGTGCGCGGATCAAGACGAAGTTCATCGAAGACTGGGTCGCGGATGGACGGGTAGCGTTCCCTGAAAATCCAAAGACAGTGCGATACGAGACGCGGGAGGCACTGATTGCCGCTGTACGCGCTGGTGAGGCGCCACCATTCATCCGGGAAGACCTTCCTGAGTTTGATGCATGGGTGGGACGAACGATTGGCTTCGGTTCGCCTGGCTTCAAACGCTACATTAAGGATTTGAAGAGCGCGACCCAACCGCTCTCGTCCTGGATCACGCCGCGCTCTGAAAAAGATACGATTGGCGATGACGAGAATGCAATTTTGGCCGGAACGACCGACGAGGGTGCGAAAACAATTAAGGCGATTTTCGGCGAAAAGGCGTTCAACTATGCCAAACCACCGAGCCTGATCAAAGGCCTACTTGCCCAATGCACTGGGCCAGGAGACGTTATCCTTGATTTCTTCGCGGGCAGCGCGACAACGGCGCAGGCAGTCATGGAACTCAACGCAGAGGATCAAGGCAGCCGTCGCTTCGTCATGGTGTCATCGACCGAACGAACAGAGCAGGTTCCGACCCGCAACATCGCCGAACAGGTCACGGCGGAACGCATCCGACGTTTGAACGCAGCTGACGATAAAACTCTCAAACCACTCTATGCCCCGTTCGCATATCTGCGGCTTGCCACCATGCGATACGAAGATATCGACTATGATTTTAGCGATGCGCAAGCTTGGACGGCTTTGGAGGTTCTTCACGAGCTTCCTACAACGCCGTGGCGTGGGGACGCATGGCAGATGCACGAGGAAGGCGACGAAATATTGGTGATGGTCCGAAGTCCCAGTCCTGCGCTTTTCGAAGCGATTGCTGCCCACACGGCACTTCGTCACAATGTTTTCGTTTATAGCTGGGCGCCAGGAGGCCTCGCCGCTAGTTGGGAAGGCGTCGACCTCGAGTTGCGGTCAATTGGTGAAACCTTGCTCGCGAACTACCGCCGATGACCGCAGACAATTCGCCCCTCGTCTCGCTCGCTGGGTATCAGCGCGATGCGGTAACTGCGATCGTCGAGTCGGTCGCGACGACTGCCGAATATCAAACGGTCTATCCGGAAAAGCGTCAGGAAATAGCGCGTCGGATCGGCGCCGTCCTACTTGAGGCGCCTACTGGTTCGGGTAAGACCCTGATACTCGGGCGAGGGCTCGAAGCATTGCGCGGAAAAATGGATGGTCGGTGCGTCTGGTTCTGGTTTGCACCATTTAGCGGACTTATTACGCAAACTCGCGAGGCACTCGCGCAGCAGTGCCCGGGGGTTCGGCTGCGCGATATCACCCGCGACCGCAGTGCAGCCATTGCGGCTGATGGTGACGTCTTTTTGCAGACTTGGGCACTGGTCGCAACGAATCGTACCGAAGGTCGGCGCGTCCGCACCGCTGGGGAAGATGGCGCGTCCCTAGACGAGATGCTTGCCGATCTTCGAGCGGAGGGGTTCCGCATTGGGGTGGTCATTGACGAAGCGCACCTCAATTTTGGAGCAAACGCTCAGGCCGCTGCCAATTTTTATCTCAATGTTCTGAAACCAGATTTTACCCTCCTTGCGACGGCAACGCCCAACGACGCGAAACTCGAAGAGTTTGAAACGCTCGCTGGTGTTACAGTTGAGAATCGTATTATCATTTCCCGCCAGCAGGCGGTGGACGCCGGCCTAAACAAATTTGGACTGATGCTTGGCCTTATCCGTCTCGAAGGTCAGGACGCGGCTCTAATTGATACCGAACAAGCCGCGCTCACAGTGGCATGGCGAAAGCACGTCGAAATCCGCGAACGCCTCACCGAGCGGCAGATAGAAGTCACGCCACTCATGCTTGTGCAGGTCGAGGACCAGAGTCTAGGCAGTACCGATCCGATTGCGCGCGTGAAGGCAAAGCTGCTCGAGATCGGCGTCGTTGAAAGCATGATCGCGGTTCACACGAGCGGGGAACCCGATCCCGACTTCCACAGCCTTGCTTTCGATCCATCCAAAGAAGTTTTGATCTTCAAGGTTGCGGCGGCAACTGGCTTCGATGCTCCACGCGCTTGGACGCTGGTGTCAGTGCGTCCAACTCGTGGGACCCAATTCGGTTTGCAGGTCGTCGGCCGCATCATGCGTGTCCACAAGGCGGTTCGGCCAATTCATGGTGACGACAGGTTGCTTGACCGTGGTTATGTCTTTCTGACTGACCCCAACATTCAAGCAGGTCTTGATGCTGCGGCCGAGGAGCTCCGCGCCGTCCGCACCTCTATTTCATCGGTCGCTGATGAATTGCAGGTTCTCGAGTTTACAAGCGCACCCGCCTCTGCTCTTGGTGCCCACCGATCGTCATTGCCCCATGCGCCGACGCCACCGAAGGACAATATCGAACGTCAGTTGCGCCTCGAGAGCCTCATATCGAGCGGGCTCATCGACGAAGCAGTGCGTGCTGCGCCGACGGATGAACAAGATCGCATACTGATCCAGGCCGAATATCTCCGTACCCTCTCATCGACTCCGTTGTTCGGTGAGGAGCTGCCTGAGCAGGCAGCCCGCCCGCCCATGCTACCTACGGGTGCGGGGCGAACTTACCAGCTCCGCCGTGAGCGCGGTATCCCGGAGCGACTCCGGCGCGAACGTTTGCCAGCGATTGAAGAACTTGATGGCCGCGTCGTTCAAGCGGCCGCGCGTGCTGTGTTCGCGATGGACATTAATCCGAGCGACTACCTAGGTCGCGTTCTCGGTCGTGCCAATGTGTCGCTACGCGACCTGTTCCTCGAGGATCAGGCCGAAGAAACCGTCCGTGTAAGAATGTCTGACACACGAATCGCGCAGGCGGCTCAGCAGAGTTTCGAGTTCAATGAGGCGGTCAGTGCCCGGGCGTTCAAGCAGGCGCTGATGGCAGAATTCATCCGCCGTTGCGATGAACGGGGCATCGACACGAGCGACCCCGTGCCGCTCCGGCGAGCGATCGATTTGTTCGCCCTTTCACGTCCAAGTGCCTTACCTGAGGCACTCAAGCAAGCGGTCTTACCGGTTGTTGAGGATGCAGGGCTGATCCCGCCACTACAGCTGGATGCCAACGCGACCGCCGTTCCGAGCCGACTGGGTGCCTATGATATCTTCCCACCGAACATGAATCGCAACGAACGACGATTTGCGGAGCTTCTTGACGCCGACACGAGTGGCGTCGTCAAATGGTGGCTGCGGCTTCAGGAGAACAGTGATTGGGCTGTGACGATCATGCTGCCGACGGGGCGGCGCTGTTGATTGCCACTGAGAGTTGACCCGGGAAGGGCCGATATTTCCACTGAGAAGTGACCCATGTTGAACTCACCCCTGGCTTTGGCGAGCGAGGGGTCATGGAGTGTTGGACATGGCGTTATTGAGCGTAATCCGGCGCTGGCATTACCG
>NZ_JFHR01000086.1 GCF_000722875.1 Sphingobium chlorophenolicum
TGGTTACGTAAGGACATTGTGAGAAACGGCTATTTTAACCGATCCACCTACGCCTGAAAGCCGTAGATAACCGGAGCCGCCGCCCACATGTCCCTTCATCAATCAACAATGTCAAAGAACCGAACCAAAATCAGAAGCGGACAACCAGCGATCCTCGAACTTTCATTCGAGGATTTGGCCATCCTTGATATTGGCGACCGTGCGCAGCGAAAACCGGAGGTCATCACCGCGTCGGTGGAGTGGCATCTAGGCGCGTCGAATGAGTCGGTCAACAGGAAAAATGGGATTTCCGGAAATTTCCTGTAAATCCAAGGGAAGAGGGTTAGAAGCTGGCCGTGACGTTGAAGGACGTGTAGCGCGCCCATTTCCCGGCAGGCGCGTTAGGCGCGTCCGTCAGAAAACGGCCCTTGGCAAGGAGCAGCCCGTCAAATTCGAAGCGCAAACGCGCCGGGACGATCCAGTAACGCAATCGTCCTTCCAACTGATGCCCCGCGAAGCTGCCCGACCGGCCGCTGCTGTCCCGAACGGCTGTGGTGGAGAAGGCGTCGGTGCGCGAGGCGAGCCACATCGCCCGATACACCGCGAACCAGTCCCACCGCTTGTCCGGCGTCGCTTCGAGCCGGATACCCGGAGTCACGATATTTGCGCGCGCCACGGCATTGTAGAGGCCCGCAGGCGCAAGATCGGCGCGGCGCATGCCGAACAGCGTGTCGAACCGGCCAAAGCGGCCCCCTGCCTGGTCACCGCTGGCCCTGTCGAACTCGACCGACAGGCGCGGTTTCCAGGCTCCCAGAAAGCTGTAGCCGACATCGGCATGCACGAAGCTGGCGCTCACTGGCTGGCGCGGCGCGGTGGCCGCCAGGGAAGCGCTGATGGAGCCGGTCTGATAAAATGCCTCGACTTCATAATCGAGCCTGCCTGACCGGGGTTCGCGCATGATCCGGCCGCCAAACGTGTCGAGCGAGCGGTCCCGTGTCGGCCTGCCCGGCGCGTCGCGCTCGCCCAGATGGAAGAAGGTCAGTTCGGCCATGGCGGAACCGATCGCCTTCGTTTTGCCCAGGATTCCGCCCCAGAGCACTATGTCGAAACTCTCATGATCGATCGCCACGCGCCTGTTCCGGACATCGTCGGGATCATCAGGGCGGCGCATTTGCGGCAAGGTGTAGATGGCGACCAGCCCCAATCCGTCGGGCCTAGTGAAATCGACGCGCAGGCCTGTATAGCCGTTGGTCGTGTTCCGATAGTCATCGGCCGCGACAAGCCGCCGCGACCCCAGGTTCAGGGTCATCCGCCCTAGAGTGAGGCGCAGCTTGCCCGCCTTCTCGAACGGCTCCGCAATATCGGCCGCGATATAGGCCTGCACCAGTTCAAGGGCATTCACCTCATTGGTCGAGATCGGCGTGCCCGGATCGGCACCATAGGCGCGGCTATCGAACAGTTCCGCCCCGATCCGGACGGAACCGGAGCGATATTCGCCGAGCAACTGGGTGCGCATGTTGAACAGGCTGTCCTTGCGGTCGAAACCGGCGCGCGGCTGGCCCTCTATCTCCTCGAATCGCAGGCGGACGCTGCCGTTCAACGTGAAGCCATCCCGCTGGGCGAAGGACGGCGTTGCCCAGGCCAAGGCAGGCAGGACGACGCCAGCAGTCAGAAAGGGGATCGGCCGGTTCACAGATATACCTATTTCTACGAATCATATGCGATGATACATATGCATCATGGAAGCAGGCGGCGCCAGCGTCCTACATCGCCATGCTTCGGCGCAGATCGGCGGCGTCAGTCAGAAGCCCATGATCGGTGACATAGCCAGTGACCAAAGCGGCGGGCGTGATATCGAAGGCGGGATTATAGGCGGGGGAGCCTGTCAGGCGAATGACCACGAGACGCTCGGCCTCATCCGTTCCGCTGACGAAGCGGACTTCATCGGGCGAACGCTGCTCGATCGGGACCGATGCGCCGTCGGGCGTGGCGGGATCATAGGTGCTGGAGGGCAGCGCGACATAGAAGGGCACGCCATGCGCCTTGGCCGCGAGCGCCTTCAAATAGGTGCCGATCTTGTTGCAGACGTCGCCGTTCGCCGTCACCCGATCCGTGCCCACGATCACCATGTCGACCAGCCCCTGCTGCATCAGCAGGCCGCCCGCATTGTCGACGATATAGCTGTGCGGCACGCCATGTTGCGCCAGTTCGAAAGCGGTCAGCGCGCCCTGGTTGCGAGGCCGCGTCTCATCCACCCAGATATGGAGCGGGATGCCTGCGTCATGCGCCATATAGAGGGGTGCGGTGGCGGTGCCCCAATCGACCGTCGCCAGCCAGCCAGCGTTGCAATGAGTCAATATGTTGACCGGCTTTCCGCCCTTGCGCTCCGCCAGGGCACGGATCAGGGGCAGGCCCGCCGCTCCGATGGCGCGGTTCATCGCCACATCCTCGTCGCATATGCGCCCGGCCTCGGCAAAGGCGGCGGCGGCGCGATCCGATGGCGCGAGGGGACGGACGGCGTCGCCGATCCGGTCTAGCGCCCAGCGGAGATTGACGGCGGTGGGGCGCGTCCGGAGCAGGCGCGCACGGGCGGCGTCGAGCGCGGTATCGCTGGCGTCCTCATACAGGCCGAAGGCAAGGCCGTAGGCCGCTACCGCGCCGATCAGGGGCGCGCCCCGCGTCGCCATGTCAGCTATGGCGACGGCGGCATCCTCGACCGAGCGCAGGACCATCCGCTCCAAAGCCCAGGGGAGCAGGCGCTGGTCGAAAATGCCGACGGAGCGGCCATCGGCCTCCACCCAGATCGAGCGGGTCGCGGTTCCGTCGATATTCACGCTGCCGTCCCTTGCGCGATCCGTTGGGATATGGTTGCGGCGTTCGGGAAATTCTGGCGCTCGACCAGCAGTTCGCGGGCGAACAGCAGCGCGCACTTCTCGCAATCGGCCCGCAACCTCTCGTCAGTGATGGTTTCGAAATCAGCGACATGGGCCAGGCCCAGGATGCGCCGGATGATCTCCACTCCGGCAAAACCCAGGCTGTCGGACCAGGTGGCCGCCCGCCAGGCGTCGATGGCCGCATCCCGCAGAACGCCGTCGGAACGGGACAAGGCATGGAGCGCACCCCCCTCCCCGTCCGGCGCGTGGTTGCGCCAATGTCCCGCGAACCGTTCCGCGAAACCGGCCCACAGCGCTTCGGCCTGCGCCAGCAGCCAGCCGTCCTCAACGCCGGGGCGCTGGCCCGCTTGCGCGAAATGGGCCATCCACAGATTGGCGAGCAGCATGCCAACATCGAAGCCGATGGGGCCGTAAAAGGCGAATTCCGGGTCGATGGCGCGGCTGTCCTGCGCCGTGACCATGATCGATCCGGTGTGGAGGTCGCCGTGCAGCAGTGCCTCCGGCGCGGCGAGGAAGCGGGCCTTGAGCGCCTGCGCCGCCAGCCGCAGGGGAATATCGGCGCGCAGGGTCGCGACCACATGCTCCAGACCCGGCGTGTGGTGGTTCATCGGCGCATCGAAATAGGGTTCGTCGAAGATCAGATCCTCGGTGATCCGGCACATGGCGGTGTTGCCGAGATAGGCGGCGATCCGCGCCTTCTTCTCCACGGCGGGCACGGCGAGGTCGGAGGTGAAGAACAGCGTGTCGGCGAGGAAGGCAGCCATATGCTCCGCCAGCAGCGGATAGCGCAGCCCCTCCACCAGCGCGCCGCGCAGGGTGCGGTGCGGGGTCAGATATTCCATCACGGTCAGCGCCATGACATCGTCATGGTGGATCAGCGCGGGCACGCGTTCGGGCGAAAGCCGCGCCTGATCGGCCAGCGCCAGCCGCTCATAATAAGCGCGGCTGAGCGGCAGGGGCCAGCTTTCGCCTACCAGTCGGACATAGGGCAAGGCCTGCTTGGCCGCGACTCCCCCGTGCGGACCGGTGACGAGGAAGACCAGATTGAGGTTGCCGTCGCCCACCTCCTGCACCGACCAGTCGGCCGCTGCGCCGCCCAGCCGTTCCGCAACGGCGGGAATATCGGCCAGGAAGGCGGCAGCGGTCGTTTCGGTCAGCGGCCTGTAGCTCATGAAAGCGCCACCTCCGGCAGGATATTGTCGAAACCAGTCTCGACCGGGAAAGGCGATGCGGCGGGCAGGCCATCCCGCGCCAGCAGCGTCACCTGCATGCCTGCCTGCTGCGCGGCGGCCAGTTCCGCCTCCACATCGGACAGGAACAGGATTTCGGCGGGCGGCAGCGCCATCGCATCCGCGATAGCACGGTAGGACGCCGTCTCCTTCTTGCCGCCTATGGCCGTGTCGAAATGGCCGGAGAAGAGCGGGTTGAGGTCGCCCGCCTCGCTATGGCCGAACAGCAGCTTCTGCGCGCCGACCGAGCCGGAGGAATAGATATAAAGCGCGATGCCCGCCGCATGCCAGCGGCGCAATCCGGCTACGGCGTCCGGATAGACATGGCCGCGCAGCGCGCCCTCCGCAAATCCCTCCGCCCAGATCATGCCCTGGAGCGTCTTGAGCGGGCCGATCTTGCGATCCTCCTTGTGCCATTGCAGCAGGGCGGCCACGCAGCCCGCCTCGTCCAGCGCCGGGTTGGCCACTTCGTCGCGAACGGAGGCCAGGATGGGGGCTGCTTCGGCCGGATGCGCGGCGACATAATCAGCAAGGCGCGCCTGCGAATAAGGGAACAGCACCTCATGCACGAAGGCGATGCTGGAGGTCGTTCCCTCGATATCCGTGACGATGGCGCGGGGCGCGGTCATGCGGCGGCGCCGTCATAGAGCGGGATCGATTCCGCGATGGGATCGCCGGTGAAGCGGGCGACCCACCCTTCCGGCGTGACGAACAGGCGAATGGCGGTAAAACGCGGATGTTCGCCCATGTCGAACCAGTGGGTCGTGCCCGCGGGGAGCAGGATGAGGTCGCCCGCCGTGCATTCCAGCGCATGGACCGTCCCATTGGCGCGGATGTAGAAGAGGCCGCCGCCTTCGACAAAGAAACGCACCTCGTCATCGTCATGAACATGTTCGGCCAGGAATTTGCCGCGCAAGGCGGCGCGATCCGGATGGTCCGGGGCCAGGCGCATCACGTCGCAGCTTTTATAGCCGCCGCGCCGATTGAGCCTGTCGATGTCGGACGCATAGGCCGCCAATATGTCGCCGTCCCGCGCATCGGCTGGCAGCGTGGCCCCGGCATCCCAACGTTCCAGCGTCACGCCAGCCTCCGCCATCGCCGCGACGATGGCGTTGAAATCGTCGAGGGTTCCGCGCTCGGCGAAAGGCGCCTTGTCGTCATATCGGGAGAGCCGCGTCATCGTCCGCCTCCGTTCAGTTTCAGTTCTTCCCATGCGCAATTCAGCAGGAATTCGCACGCCTCCACCAGATTTTCCGCCGCATCCATGGTCGGACCCCATGCATATAGGCCGTGCCCGCGAATGTAGAAGGCGGGAAGCGGCGGCGTCCCCGCCTGCAATATCGGGCGAAGCTGGGCCGCCAGCGTCGGCATGTCCTGGCTGTTGTCGACTAGCGGCATGGCAATGCGCACATCATGATCGACGACGCCGGGGAAAATCTTCAGCAGTTCATAGCCCTCCAGCTCGATGGCGGAGCGATCCGCCAGCGCCCGGCTCAATACCGTGCCCGCCACGCTGTGGCTGTGCAGCACGGCCCCCGCGCCGCCGTCCACCTCATAGACCAGGCAGTGCAGCAGGGTCTCGGCCGAAGGCTTTTTTCCGTCGAGCGATGCGCCCTCCAGCGAGGCGCGCATCACCTGGCCCGGCGTCAGCCGCCCCTTGTGCGCGCCGGAAACGGTGATCGCCATCGTCCCGTCGTCCAGCCGCATGGAATAATTTCCCGCCGTAGCGGGGGCCAGGCCAAGCCGGTCGAGCCGTCCGCCCGCCGCGACGATGGCATTCGCGGCATCGGTGAAATCGATCACTTAAAAACTCCCCAAACGGCCGCGCGGTGCCAAGGGCAATGCCGGGCCAGCCTTGCGCCCATGCGTAGCCTTCATGACGGCCATGTTACAAGTGCGCGGCTTCGCGGGATGATGGACAAACCATCCTGAATTTACTAGTCAAATAGTAGATAATGCATCATCGGTTGGTGGCGGAAGGACGAAAATATGAAAGGCGTTGACCGGCGCAGCCTGATCACGGCGATGGCAGGGGCTTTATTGCCGGCCGCCGCCCCCTGGGCCAGAGCCGGAGAAGAACAGATAAGCCTGCCCTTCGACAATGGCGAGCGGACCCTGGTCCAATATCCGCAAAAGCGCCCGCTCATCCGCCTGACCGCCCGGCCGCCGCAGCTTGAAACGCCCATGGCGGTTTTCAGCGAAGGGGCGATCACGCCCAATGACGCCTTTTTCGTGCGCTATCATCTGGCCGACCTTCCGCTGGACATCGATGCGCGGCAGTTCAAACTGAGGGTCGGCGGCCATGTCGACAGGGTGATTTCGCTTTCCCTCCCGGAATTGAAGCGCGACTTCCCGGTGCAGGAAATCGTCGCGGTCAACCAATGTTCCGGCAATGGACGCGGCTTTTTCGAACCGCGCGTCGGCGGCGGGCAGCTTGGCAACGGGGCGATGGGCAATGCCCGCTGGCGCGGCGTGCCGCTGCGCGCCCTGCTGGACCGCGCAGGCGTGCGGACGGGGGCACGGCAGGTCACGTTCAACGGCTTGGACAATCCGCAGGCCGACGGCATTCCCGACTTCATCAAGGCGCTGGACGTAGACCATGCCCGCGACGGCGAGGTGATGGTGGCCTGGGCCATGAACGGGGCCGATCTGCCTTTTCTCAACGGCTATCCGCTGCGGCTGGTCGTGCCGGGCCATTATGGCACCTATTGGGTCAAACATCTGAACGAGATCACCGTCGTCGACGCCGCCTATGACGGCTATTGGATGAAAACCGCCTATCGCATCCCCGACAATGACTGCGCCTGCGTGACGCCGGGCGGCAAGCCCGACAAGACCCGCCCGATCACCCGGCTCAACATCCGGTCTTTCCTGACCAGCCATGCGCCCGGCGCGCAGGTGGCGGCGGGAAGGCCGGTGGCGCTGTCCGGTATCGCGTTCGACGGCGGCGCGGGGATCGCGCGCGTCGACATATCCGCCGATGGCGGCCAAAACTGGCAGGAGGCCGCGCTGGGCGAGGATCTGGGCCGGTACAGCATCCGCGCCTGGCATCTTCCCCACAGCCTGCCGCCCGGCCGCCACCGCATCCAGATACGCGCCACCAGCCGTTCGGGTGAGGTGCAGCCCGTCGAGCCGCGCTGGCAGCCCGCAGGCTATATGCGCAACGCCATCGAAACCGTGGAGATCGTCGCCGCATGAAAGTGCTGCTCCCCATCGCCCTGTTCGCCGCCACCGGCGCGGCGGCGGCGGGCTATCGCCTGCCCGACGAACAGCCCGTCACGCTGCCGCCTGGTCCCGACGCGGAACTGATGGCGGGCGTCTGTTCCGCCTGCCATTCCATCGACTATGTAACCAGCCAGCCGCGCGGCAAGGGCGCGCAGTTCTGGAACGACAGCGTCGCCAAGATGGTCAAGGTCTATGGCGCGCCCATCGAACCCGCCGATGCGGCGCGCATCGCCGCCTATCTGGCGGCCACCTATGGCGCGTCCCCGGCGGACGCGGGGAAACGCTGAGCGCACATGAAGCCCCGCCATATCATCTATAATGAAAACTTGATTGCCTCAAAAATCTACCGATTTAGTAGATAAATGACCGCTGGGGCGGGGCAGCATTATGCCCTGCTCCGGCGGACCATGCGACAATCATAAGCAGGGGGACTTTCATGCTATCGGTGAAAATCTGGGCCAGAGCCGGCGTGGCTCTGGCGGCGGTGACGCTTGCCCAGGGCGCGCAGGCGCAGCTCCAGCCGGCCGAAACTGCGGCGACGGCGGGCGAGCGCGATACGATCATCGTCACGGGCACACGGCGGACCGACCGCACTGTCAGCGAATCCGCCGTGCCGGTCGACGTCTTGAGCGCCGACGATCTGGCGTCGCAGGCGACCAGCGACGTCAAGGCCGCCCTCAAGAATCTGGTCCCTTCCTTCAACCTTCAGCGCAACGCCCTGTTTGACGGCTCCGCCTTCGTCCGGCCGCCGACGCTGCGCGGCCTGCCGCCAGACGAGACGCTGGTGCTTATCAACGGCAAGCGCTTCCACCGGTCCGCGCTGGTGCAGGTGAACGGCGGATCGCTCGCTGCCGGGTCGCAGAGCGCCGACCTGTCCCAGATCCCCGGCGCCGCCATCCAGCGGGTCGAGGTGCTGCGCGACGGCGCCGCCGCCCAATATGGGTCGGATGCGATTGCGGGCGTCATCAACTTCGCGCTGAAGAGCAATGCGGAAGGGCTGAGCCTCAACGCTCGCTACGGCGAATATTATGAGGGCGACGGGCGCGACATCCAGTTGTCGGGCAATTTGGGCCTGAAGCTTGGCAATGAAGGCGGCTTCATCAACCTGACCGGCGAATATATCAACGCCCATGACACCAATCGCGCCGTGCAACGTCCCGATGCGGTGGTCCTGGAATCGCTGGGCTATGACGTGAAGCAGCCAGTGACGAAATTCGGCAGCCCCGATACGGAAGCCTATCGCTTCTTCGTCAACGCGGAACTGCCGCTGGGCGACGACGCCCTCTATTTCTTCGGCAATTACGGCTATTCCGATCAGGTCATCGACTTCCACTATCGGCGTCCCATCGCAGTGACGACGACGGGTCCGACCGGCGCTCCCTTCACCTTCGGCAAGTCCATTCCGATCTATTATCTCGACCGCAACAGCGACGGGACGTGGAACGCCGACGGCCGGACATGGAATGACGCCAATATCTTCCCCAACGGCTTCACGCCCCGTTTCCGCAGCACCAACACCGACATTTCCGCCGTCGGCGGCTATAAGGGCGAGGTCGGCGGGCTGCATTATGACGCCAGCCTCAGTTACGGGCAGAACCGGATCAAATATTATATCGGCGACACGTTGAACCCGTCGCTGGGGCCGGATTCGCCGACCGACTTCTATGCCGGATCGCTGGAGCAGCGGGAGCTGAACGCCAATCTGGACCTCAGCTATCCGCTGGAGATCGGGCTTGCCAGTCCGCTCAACATCGCGGGCGGCATCGAATATCGGCGCGAAAGCTTCCTGATCGGCGCGGGCGACGCGGCTTCCTATACGCAGGGCATCTATGCATCCCAGACGGTGCGGCGCGCCGACGGCACGACGTTCCTTGTCACCCATGCGGTCGGGTCCAACGGCTTTCCTGGCTATGGGCCGACCTCCATCGTCGACCGGTCCCGTGCAAGCCAGGCGGCCTATCTGGACCTGGAGGTCGACGTGACGCCGCGCTTCACCCTGGGCGGGGCAGTGCGTTACGAACATTATGATGACTTTGGCGGCACCACCAATGTGAAGGCGACGGCCCGCTATGCGCTGAGCGACGCCATCGCCTTCCGCGGGGCGGCCAGCACGGGTTTCCGGGCGCCGACGCCGGGCCAGCTTTACCTGCGCAACCTGCAAACCGCCTTCATCGGCACCAATCCCGTGCCGGTGCAGGTGGCGACCCTTTCCTCCACCGATGCGGCGGCCCGCTATTATCGCGCAACCGCGCTGAAGCCGGAGGAGTCGGTCAATTTCAGCGGCGGCGTGGTGCTGACGCCGAGTTCGGCCTTCACCGTCACGGCGGACTATTACAACATCAAGGTGACGAACCGCATCGGCCTGACCAGCAACTTCACCGTCACCGACGCCGACCGGACGCAACTGGCGGCGCTGGGCGTGGTCGATCCCAATTCGCTGGGCGTGGTGCGTTATTTCACCAACGGTTTCGCGACCCGCACGCAGGGCGTCGATTTCGTTGCGAGCTATCGCGCCGCGACCGGCTGGGGCAAGTTGGGTTCGTCGCTGGCGGTCAATTACAACAGGACCAAATTGCTCTCTCGCCGGACCATCACCCTGCCGGACGGACGCACCGGGCAGTTGATCGACAATGAACGCAAGCGCGACATCGAATCGCTGCTGCCCCGCTGGCGCGGCGTGTTCACCCAGACGGCGGAGGCGGGACCGGTCGACATCGTCGCCCGCGCCAATTATTTCGGCAAGTTCACCAACAACCAGCTTCCCGCCAATGGCGGCGACAAGACGTTCGGGGCGGAAATCTCCTTCGATCTGGAAGTCGGCGTGAAGGTGGCGGACAAGTTCCGCATCGCCGTGGGCGGGGAAAATATCTTCGACAATTATCCCGACCGCGAAACCCGGCTGGTCTATCCTTCCACCGGGGGACCGGCGAGCGGCTTCATCTATCCGGACGCCTCGCCGTTGGGCGTGCTGGGCGGCTTCTGGTATCTCCGTGTCTCGGCGGAGCTTTAAGGGCGTGGCCGCGCTCGACCGGCGCGCCCTGCTGCGGTCGCTGGGCGGCGCCACGCTCGCGGCGGCGCTTCCCGCTCCGGTCGTCGGCGCGACCCGGACGGGCGGGGTGGAGAGCGTCGTCGTCCTGGGCGCGGGCATAGCCGGGCTGGTCGCGGCGCGGGAACTGGAGCAACGCGGCGTCGACGTCACCGTGCTGGAGGCGCGCAGCCGCGTCGGAGGACGGGTGTGGACGCTGCGCGGCGGCGACAGCTTTACCGACACGGACGGGACGACGCAGGGGGTCGGCTTTGGCGACGGGCTGTATCTGAATGCCGGGGCGGCGCGGATTCCCAGCCATCATGACGGCATATTGGGCTTGTGCAGGGAACTGCATGTCCCGCTGGAGGTACTGGTGAACAGCAGCCGCGGCGCCTTCATCGCGGATGCGAATGGGCCGCTGCGGCTGCGGCAGGCGGCGAACGACCTGCGCGGGCATCTGTCCGCCCTGCTGGAAAAGGCGTTGCGCGCCGGATCATTCGACCAGACGCTGGACGCGCCGACGCGCAAGGCGCTGGAAAAGTTTCTCACCGGCTATGGCGATCTGGCGGCGGACGGCCATTATGGCGGTAGCGCCCGGTCGGGACTGGCGCGGCCGCCGGGCGCGTTCGATCAGGTACAGCAGGCCGTGGCGCCCCGTACGCTCGACCAGTTGCTGGCCAATCCCAATCTGGCGGGCCTGCTGTTCGAGGAAGACATATTGATGCAGGCCACCATGCTGGCCCCCGTCGGCGGCATGGACCATATCCCCCGCGCCTTGGCGGCATCGCTGCGCAAGCCCGTTATCAGCGGGGCCGAGGTGCGGGAGATCAGGCGGTCCGGCAAGGGCGTCAGCATCGTCTGGCGCGATGCGAAGGGCAATGCGCAGCTCGTCCGGGCGGACCGGGCGATCATCACCCTGCCCCTGCCGGTGCTGGCGGGGATAGAGGGCGATTTCAGCGCGCCGGTGCGCCGGGCCATCGCGGCGGCCCAATATCAGGATACGGTCAAGGTCGCCTTCCAGAGCCGCCCCTTCTGGGAAGAGCAGCAAATCTATGGCGGCCTGTCCTTCGTGGGCGGCGAAACGTCGATCATCTGGTATCCGTCCGACCGGTTCCAGCAGCCGCAGGCGGTGCTGCTGGCCGCCTATATGGCGCTGGGGGCGGCGGAGAGCTTCGCGGTGCGGCCGATCCCGGAACAGATCGCGCTGGCGCGGGCAGCGGTGGAGCGCATTCACCCCGGCCATGGCGCCGATCTGCAATCGCCGGTCGTCGTCAACTGGCGCAAGATGCCGCATAATCTGGGGCCGTGGCTGGATTGGCATAAGGACGGCAACAACCTGGACGATTTCCGCCTGCTCAACCAGCCGGACGGGCCTTTCCTGTTTGCGGGGAGCCATTTGTCCCAATATTCTGGCCATTGGCAGGAAGGCGCGGTGCTTTCCGCCCGGCGCGCAGCCGATGCTCTATCGCCCGCAAACGTCACCCCCCATCACGCCTGATAGAAGGAGAATGTCATGTCGCATGCTTTCATACGTCCGCTCGCTGCCCTCGGCCTGCTGGTCGGCGGCGCGGGCAGCGCCCATGCCGCGCCGCAGGTGGTCCGGCACGGGGCGGAAGGCCCCTCCCCCATATTGACCGGCGTGACCGTGCCGGCGGGAGCGGAAACGCTCTACCTCAGCGGGCAGGTGCCGCCCGTCGCCGACAAGGCCGCCGATCCGGCGACACCCGCCGCCTATGGCGACACGCGGACGCAGACGGTCGGCATCTTCCGGAAGATCGAGGCGCTGCTCGCCGCGCAGGGCTATGGGCTGAAGGATGTGGTCAAGCTGACCGTGTTCCTAGTCGGCGATCCGAAGCTGGGCGGGAAGCAGGACTTCAAGGGCTTTTCGGAGGGCTATGCCCAGTTTTTCGGTACGGCCGCGCAGCCCAACAAGGTCGCCCGGTCAACGGTGCAGGTCGCGGCGCTCGCCAATCCGGGCTTTCTGGTGGAGATCGAGGCGGTTGCGGTGAAGGCGAAGTAATTCTGGGTGGAGAGCCGTCATTCCCCCTCCCGCCTGCGGGAGGGGGTTAGGGGGTGGGCTGGCGCGACATCCGCGTTGTTTTGCAACGGTTAGGTCAGAAGCTCGCTACGCTCGCGCCCACCCCTAACCCCTCCCGCAGGCGGGAGGGGAATGTTTTATAATGGCCATTCCCTGACATTTGCGGATTCACGCCCCCTTTTCGGCGGCCCGCCAGTCCTTATGCAGGGGCACGGGATTCTGGACAAGGACATGACATGGAATATCGATCGCTGGGGCGCACGGAGATCAGGGTCAGCCTGATCTGTCTGGGCACCATGACATGGGGGTCGCAGAACAGCGAGGCCGAGGCGCATGAGCAGCTCGACCACGCCTTTGGCGAGGGCGTCAACTTCATCGACACCGCTGAAGCCTATCCGGTGACGCCCGTATCGCGGGAGACGCAGTTCCTGACCGAAACCTATATCGGCAACTGGATCGCGGCGCGGGGGCGGCGGGATGGCATGATCCTGGCCACCAAGGTCGCCGGGCCTTCCCGCGATCCGGTACGGCTGTTCCGGGGCGGGGGCAACCGGTTGGACCGGCGCAATATCGAGCAGGCGGTGGAGGACAGCCTGAGGCGGCTGAGGACCGACTATATCGACCTGTATCAGGTGCATTGGCCCGACCGGAAAGTGCCTTCCTTCGGGGTGCGCGGCCTTTCGCGGATCGAGGATGATGCCGACACCGTGCCGATCGAGGAGACGCTGGGCGCACTGGCCGATCTGGTGCGGGCGGGGAAGATCCGGCATTTCGGCGTTTCCAATGAAACGCCCTGGGGCTTGTCGGAATATCTGCGCTTGTCACGGGAGAAGGAGTTGCCGAGGGTCGCTTCGATCCAGAATGCCTATAATCTGCTCAATCGCATCTTCGAGCAGGGGTTGTACGAATTCGCGCTGCGGGAGGATGTCGGGTTGCTGGCTTATTCGCCGCTGGCGGGGGGCAATCTGACGGGCAAATATCTGGGCGGGCGGGTTCCCAACGGGTCGCGCCGGGACGTGGCGAGGCAGTTCGTCCGGTACGACCTGCCGGGGCAGTCGGTGGCGTCGGCGCGCTATGTTGCGATTGCGCGGGCCTATGGGCTGGAGCCGGCGGAGTTGGCGCTTGCCTTCGTCAACAGTCGGCCGTTCGTGACGTCGACCATCATCGGGGCGACTTCGCTGGCGCAGTTGAAGATGGATATCGGCAGCGTCCGGATCAAGCTGGATGAGGAGGCTCTGGCGGCGATCGAGGCGGTGCATCGGGAGATGCCCGATCCTTGTCCGTGAACGATTTGCATAATTGACTTGGGTTTTTTCGTCTCCCATAAATATGCACTAAGGTATATATTTTGGAGAGACGGGATGAAGGCGGCCTGGTTGTTCGCGGGGCTTTCGCTGGTTGGCGGGGGGTTGGTCGCGGCGGCTCCTGCGGGGCTGGTGGTGGTGACGGAGTCCGGGCCGGTGCGCGGGGTCGCGTGGGGTTCCGGCGGCCGGTTCAAGGGCATTCCCTTCGCCGCGACGACCGGAGGGGCGCATCGCTGGACCCCTCCCCGGCCGGTCGCGCCCTGGACCGCGCCGCTGGACGCATCGCAGTTCGGGCCGATCTGTCCGCAGCCGGAGACGGCGAAGGAACGGGGCGTCCGGCAGAGCGAGGATTGCCTGTCGGTCAATGTCTCCACGCCATCCGTCAAGGGCCGGTTGCCGGTGCTGGTGCTGATCCATGGCGGCGCATTCTTCATGGGGTCGGGCGCGGAGCGGTTCGACGATGCCGCCAGCACATATAACAAGCGCGGAATCGTGGTGGTGTCGCTCAATTACCGGCTGGGGCGGTTCGGTTTCTTTTCCCATCCCGGCCTGCGCGCCGAACAGCCGGGGGTTGCAACCGGCAATTACTGGCTGATGGACCAGATTGCCGGGCTGAACTGGGTGCGGGGCAATATCGCCCGCTTCGGCGGCGATCCGGACAAGGTGACGATCATGGGCTGTTCGGCGGGCGGGTCCAGCGTCAATGCGCTGGTCGCTTCGCCCAGGTCGCGGGGCCTGTTCGCCCGCGCCAGCGCGCATTCGGGCGGCGGCCTCAACAACGCCACCCGTCCGCAGGCGCAGGCGGAACGGGAAGGCGTCGCCTTCGCGGCGCGCGCGGGGGTGAGCGGGGAAGGCAGGGACGCCATCGCCGCGCTGCGCAGGCTCGATCCGGCGGCGGTGATGGCCGCCGATCCCGGCCCGCCCAATTTCGGCGCGGTGGTGGACGGCGACCTGATCGTGGAAGAGACCGCCATCGCCTTTGCCAGGGGGCATATCGCCCGCGTGCCCTATATCGCCGGGTCGACCAGCAACGAGGCGAGCGTCTTCGGGCTGATGGGTTTCGACGAGAAGGTGATGAAGGAGCGGTTCGGCATCGACATGGCGGCCGTGCGTAAGGTCTATGATCCGCAGGGCAAGATGGCCCCGGCGGAGTTGCTGCGGCAGGTGCAGACGGATTTCATCTTCACATCGGCGGCGGCGGCGACGGCGGGGCTGGCGGCGCGTTGGCAGCCGGGTTGGTATTATCATTTCGCCTATGTGCCTCCTGCCGAGCGCGGGAAAGTGGCGGGGGCGCCGCATTGCGCGGATTTCGGCTATGTTTTGGGGACGGCCAAGGCTTCGGAGGGGGCGGAAAATGCGCGGGTCGCCGGGATGATGCAGGATTATTGGGCGAATTTCATCCGGAGCGGGAATCCCGGCGGCGGGAATGGGGGGCTGGCGCGCTGGGGGGAGTATAAGGG
>NZ_JFHR01000087.1 GCF_000722875.1 Sphingobium chlorophenolicum
GAGGCGGGGGAAGGGGCCTTCCTTCGCGATGCTGGTGATCGGCGGGATGCTGATCGGCGCGGGGTTGGGCTGGTTCGGGCCGGATGTGGCGCGGCGCTTTTCCGCCTGGGACGTGCCGGGGCCGGTGGTCCGCGACACGCTGTCGGCGCGGTTCGGGCTTTGCCATAGCGGGGGCGGGACCAATTGCGTCGTGGATGGCGACACTTTCTGGTTTCAGGGGGAAAGGGTGCGGGTGATGGACATCGACGCGCCGGAGACCCATCCGCCGCGCTGCGCGGAGGAGGCTGCGCTTGGGGAGCGGGCGACGCTGCGGTTGCAGGCGCTGATGAATGCGGGCCCCTTTTCGCTGGAGAGCGGGGACCGGGATATGGACCGCTATGGCCGGGCGCTGCGGGTGGTGACGCGGGACGGGGAGTCGATCGGCGAGATGCTGGTGGCCGAAGGGCTGGCGCGGGAATGGGAAGGGGCGCGGCGGCCCTGGTGTTGAATGGGGTGTTGAACGGGGCTGGGGGAGGGTGGCCTCCCTCAGCCCCTGGTCTTTAGCGGCAGTTGAGGTTGCCGCGGTCGATTTCGCGGCCGAGCAGCGCGCCTGCGCCCGCGCCGATGAGGACGCCCGCCGTGTTGGAATAGCCGCGGTCGAGCTGGCCGCCGAGCAGGCCGCCCAGCGCCGCGCCGACGATCAGGCCGGTGGTGCCGTCCGGGCGGCGGCAATAATAGCGGTCGTCATAGCCGCGATAGATGCGGGTGCTGCGGGTCACGCGGATCGGCTCATAACCGGCGCGATAATAGCGGTCCGGGCGATAATGGCGGCCATAGCGCGGGTCCGGGCGGTTCCAGTCGTAATTGTAGACGACGCGGCCGGGCTTGCGCCAACCTTCGTGACGGCCATTGTCGTGGCGGCCGCCATGTTTCCAGTCGTCGCGGCCGTGACCCTTGCCGTGACCCGCCCAGGGCGGGGGATCGGCGGCGGCGGGGGCCGCGCTCAGCGTCACGGCGCCGAGGGACAGGGCGGCGAAGGCGGTTTTCAGGGTGAACTTCATCTCAGGCTCCCTTGGTTATGATGAGGGAGAACATCCGAACGCGCATAAACGTTGCATGAACGGAACAAAACGAGGCGTTCATTTGGGGGACAGGGAGGGGTAGAGGATGGTGTTGAGGGGGGATCGGCGTCTTGCCTTGTCACCATCAGTTGACATTCTATTCCGCAGCAGCGGCGATCAGCTTAATTTTGGCAGCGCATAACTGCAAAGCGTAGGCCGCGACATAGGGTGGCACGGTCCGGCGTTCAGGCCCCTGCCCATGCGCTCCAGCATCATTTCGGACTTTCGGCAATCCGGAAGTTAAAGTAGCCAGAAGTTGATCAAATGACCCATCAAGATAATCAGGCCATAATCCTTCGCTGCGAACCCGGCGCAATAAATCGGAAGCCCTTGCGCCTTTTTCGTATGGCCAACCTTTAATTTTGCAAACTACTTTCAGAGCACTCTCGAAAGATTTTGCACAAGAAACGATAGCCTTCTGATAATTACCTGCTCTATATTCCTTATGAGCATCCAGAAACTCTTCTTGAGCACCTTCAAAATGCTTTCCAGATAAGAGAACCAAAGCAGGCTTAATAAGTTCTTCGTGTGTATATTCTGAATCCATCCGGATCATTTGCCCATCGGCATATTCGTATCCCAAGGCAGACTCTTTTAGCCGATAATTGATCTCCTGAAGAGCGGATGCAGAATCTTGCTTAACGCCATGCATTTGCAATTGACCGGAATTCCATTTTCCGATGGTAATATCAATTACTCGACAGCAAACTTCCAAAGCATCTATGAAATCCTCAGCGTTAGCAGTACCGAGATAATTTAAAACGCCTTCATTATGGAGAGAGTAACTCGAATCTGTAAGGCGATGTCTACCTAATTCTCGGCACAAAATCTTGTGAATCACTTCCCACGCTTCGGGATTATGCGCAGGACCACTGATAGCATAGGCATCGACCCTATATTGCGGCCCAATCGCGTCGATCAGAATTTGTTGGACTTGCACCCGGAGTTTCCCCGGAACGGTGTCATACTGATAGACATCGCGTACACCGCTGCGATCAAATTTTTTCTTCCGACGCGACAGTAGCTCGTAAATCAATAATTTTACTCCGCCGCGATGCCCGCTGCCTTGAACATGTCGGGGTCGCCTGCTTCATCCGCGTTGGCTGCTTCGCCGCCTTTCAGCTTGGTGCGGCGGTCGAAGGCGTCCCAGACGTCGTTCCACTGGCCGCGGGTCGCCGCCTTCGAATATTCGGTGGCGCGGGTTTCGAAGAAGTTGGCGTGCTCCACGCCGTTCAGCAGCGGGGTCAGCCAGGGGAGGGGGTGTTCGTCGATCATGTAGATCGGTTTCAGGCCCAACTGGCCCAGGCGCCAGTCGGCGATGTAGCGGACATATTTCTTGATGTCCTTGGGCGTCATGCCCGGCACCGGACCCATTTCGAACACCAGGTCGATGAAGGCGTCCTCGATCCGCACCGTTTTCTGGCACATGTCCATGATGTCGTCCTTGACCGACGCGGTCAGGCAGTCGCGTTCCTTCACGAAGGCGTGGAACAGGCGGACGATGCCTTCGCAGTGCAGCGTCTCGTCGCGGACCGACCAGCTTACGATCTGGCCCATGCCCTTCATCTTGTTGAAGCGCGGGAAGTTCATCAGCATCGCGAAGCTGGCGAAAAGCTGAAGCCCCTCGGTGAAGCCGCCGAACATGGCGAGGGTCTTGGCGATATCCTCGTCCGTGTCGACGCCGAACTGGGCCAGATAGTCGTGTTTGTCCTTCATCTCCTTATATTGCATGAAGGCCGAATATTCGGTTTCGGGCATGCCGATGGTGTCGAGCAGGTGCGAGTATGCCGCGATGTGGACCGTTTCCATGTTGCTGAACGCGGTCAGCATCATCTTGATTTCGGTCGGCTTGAACACGCGGCCATATTTGTCGTGGTAGCAGTCCTGCACCTCCACGTCGGCCTGGGTGAAGAAGCGGAAAATCTGCGTCAGCAGGTTGCGCTCATGATCGCTGAGCTTCTGCGCCCAGTCGCGGCAATCCTCGCCCAGCGGCACTTCTTCCGGCAGCCAGTGGAGCTGTTGCTGGCGCTTCCAGAACTCATAGGCCCAGGGATATTCGAAGGGCTTGTAGACCTTGCTGGCTTGAAGAAGGGGCATGGTGGTTACTCCGAATAATCTCTTATACCCCTCTCCCACCGGGAGAGGGAGGGGCCCGCGCCGTCAGGCGTGGGAGGGTGAGGGTGTTGGATGGGTTGCGTTTGGGTCGTCCTCACCCTTCCGGCGCTTCGCGCCTCCCTCCTCGAACGAAGACACGTGACTCCGTTCGACCTGGCAGGAGAGGGAAATTTGGGTGAGGACGCCGTCTAGGTTTTCCATCACTTCGTGGTTCCAGAAGCGCAGGACATGATAACCCTGTGCCTTGAAATAGCGGGTGCGGGCGGCATCCTGTTCGGTGCGTTCCGCGTGGGTGGCGCCGTCGACTTCGATGACCAGCTTTGCCGCGAAATTCAGGAAATCCGCTACATAGGGGCCGTGCGGCACCTGGCGACGGAATTTCGCTTCCGGGAGCTTTTCGCGCAGGGCGTTCCAGAGGCGTTTTTCCGCCTCCGTGGCGTTGCGGCGGAGGGTTTTGGCGCGGTTTACCGAGCCTGAGGGGAGATCGCGGTAGTTGCGCATCATCCTCACCCTTCCGCCGCTGCGCGGCTCCCTCCCTCTCCTGGAAGGAGAGGGATTTTGGTGCTTACTGGCAGGCGAGGCACTCGTCATAGTCGGTGGTCTCGCCGATTTCGAATTTGGGGGCGTCGATGGTGTTGTCGGCTTCCACGCCGCCCGCGAAGCCGGCGCGTTGGACCGATTTCGAGCGCAGATAATAGAGCGACTTGATGCCCAGTTCCCACGCCCGGTAGTGGAGCATGAGCAAGTCCCATTTTTCCACGTCCGCCGGGATGAACAGGTTCAGCGACTGCGCCTGGTCGATATAGGGCGTGCGGTCGGCGGCCAGTTCGAGCAGCCAGCGCTGGTCGATCTCGAAGCTGGTCTTGAACGTGTCCTTTTCCTCCTGGCTGAGGAAGTCGAGATGCTGGACGCTGCCGCCCTTTTCCAGGATCGAATTCCACACCGCCGTGCTGTCCTTGGCCTTCGCCACCAGCAGCTTTTCCAGATAGGGATTCTTCACCGCGAAGCTGCCGGACAGCGTCTTGTGGGTGTAGATGTTCGCCGGGATCGGTTCGATGCAGGCCGACGCGCCGCCGCAGATGATGCTGATCGACGCCGTGGGCGCGATCGCCATCTTGCAGGAGAAACGCTCCATCACGCCCATGTCGGCGGCGTCCGGGCACGGGCCCCGCTCGACCGCGAGCTGCATCGAGGCTTCGTTCACCTTCTCGTTGATATGCTTGAAGATGCGCAGGTTCCACGATTTGGCCATCGCGCCTTCGAAGGGGAGTCCGCGGGCCTGGAGGAAGGAGTGGAACCCCATCACCCCCAGGCCCACCGACCGTTCACGGCTCGCACTATATTTCGCCCGCGCCATTTCCGGCGGCGCGCGGTCGATATAGTCCTGCAGCACATTGTCGAGGAAGCGCATGACATCCTCGACAAACTGCTTGTCGTCCTTCCACTCCTCCCAGGTTTCCAGGTTGAGGGAGGAAAGACAGCAGACGGCCGTGCGGTCATTGCCGATATGGTCGCGACCCGTCGGCAAAGTGATTTCGGAACAGAGGTTGGAGGTCGACACCTTGAGGCCGAGATCGCGGTGATGCTTGGGCATCGTGCGGTTCACGGTGTCGTTGAAGACGATATAGGGTTCGCCGGTGGCGAGGCGGACCTCCACCAGCTTCTGGAACAGGGCGCGGGCGTTGACCGAGCCGCGCACCGACTGGTCCTTCGGGCTGCGCAGCGCGAATTCCTTGCCGTCGCGCACCGCCTCCATGAATTCGTCCGTCAGCAGGACGCCGTGGTGCAGGTTCAGCGCCTTGCGGTTGAAGTCCCCGCTGGTCTTGCGGATTTCAAGGAACTCCTCGATCTCAGGGTGCGAGATGTCGAGATAGCAGGCGGCCGAACCGCGGCGCAGGCTGCCCTGGCTGATCGCGAGGGTCAGCGAGTCCATCACGCGGACGAAGGGGATGATGCCGCTGGTCTTGCCATTGAGGCCCACCGGCTCGCCGATGCCGCGCACATTGCCCCAATAGGTGCCGATGCCGCCGCCGCGCGAGGCGAGCCAGACATTCTCGTTCCAGGTGTTGACGATGCCCTCCAGGCTGTCGTCGACGCTGTTGAGATAGCAACTGATGGGCAGGCCGCGACCGGTGCCGCCGTTCGACAGGACGGGCGTGGCGGGCATGAACCAGAGGCGCGAGATATAGTCGTAGACGCGCTGGGCATGGTCGGCGTCGTCGGCATAGGCGGCGGCCACGCGGGCGAACAGATCCTGATAGGATTCGCCGGGCAGCAGATAGCGGTCCTGCAACGTGTCCTTGCCGAAATCGGTCAGCAGCGCGTCGCGGCTGTCGTCCGTCACGACATGGAAGCGGCGCTCCAGCACGGTGGACGAGCTGGGCGTCGGATCGGCCTTGGGCGCCGGCGCTGCCTTTTTCTGTTCCGCCACGGTTTCGACCACTTCGTCAATCACGGTTGCCACGTCGCTTGCACTCACCTGTTCGCTGTCTCGAAAATCCATGACCAGCCCCCGAATGTTCCTCTTTCGTTCGATTCGGTCAAGCCATGGTCGGCTCGCCCGAGAGAAATTCGCTTATTCGACCCGGTCAGGCACGGAGATGGGGCCAGCAGACCGGATCGCAAGGGCAAAAACCCCCTCCTTCCGGGAACCGGCCCGGTTGGTGCGATCACAATCTGTTGGGTAACCCCCGTTAACCCGATACAAGGGATAGTGCCACAGCTTCATTTGCTTGCAAGGGGGTAAATGACGGTTCGAAGACTCGGTTCGTCGCTGCGGGGATTCGTTTCATCGACGGTTCGGCACGTCGCATCGCAGCGACGCACGGACTTTCCTTGGGTACGCAAAAGGCAAGAGGGACAATTGCGCTCATAAAATAAATTTGGCTTGCCACGGATTTGCGTGATGCGGCCGATTCATCGCAGCGGATATGACCGGACGATGACGATATGATGTGGTGCGGATATGGGACCGGCCACGGCAGGGAGGAACGCCTTCATGATTCTCTATTATCATCCTCTATCCTCCTGTTGCTGGAAGGTGCTGATCGCCCTTTATGAGAATGGCGCGGCGTTCGAACTCCGGATGCTGGAGGAGCCGGGCGCGGCGGAGGAATGGCTGGCGCTGTGGCCGATCGGGAAATTTCCGCTGCTGCGCGACGGCGACAGGGTGGTGGCGGAAACCAGCGTCATCATCGAATATCTGGGGCTGCATCATCCCGGACCGTTCCGGGCGATTCCGCAGGATGCCGACGCCGCGCTGGAGGTGCGGCTGATGGACCGGCTGTTCGACCATTATGTGATGACGCCGATGCAGAACATTGTCGGGGACCGCATCCGGCCCGAAGGCGTGGCGCGCGATCCCCATGGGGTGGAACAGGCGAAGCTGCTGCTGGGCAAGGCCTATGCCTTGCTGGAGGCGCGGATGGCGGGGCGGCGCTGGGCGGCGGGGGACGATTTCACGCTGGCGGACTGCGCGGCGGCGCCTGCCCTCTTCTACGCGGACAGGATCGTGCCGGTGCGGGAGGCGTTTCCGGGGCTGGGCGCCTATCTCGACCGGCTGGAGGCGCGGGACAGCTTTGCGCGGGTGCTGCGGGAAAAGGAGCCGTGGTGGCATCTGTTTCCCTATGCCGATGGGTGATCTGGACTTGATGCCGTTCAAGGCATTAACAGCAAGCCCATCGCCCGCGTCAGGACCACCATGATCATTCTTCGCACGACCCGCATGAGCGAGCGCACGGCGCGCTTCGCTCGACAATTGGAGCAAGCAAGCGGCCTGCCGGTCGTCCCGCTGATAGACGCGCGTTACGATGATGGAGCAAGCGGCGCGCATATCCGGTTGGACCGGGCTGCGGTCAAGGCGTTGGGGCTGTTCGCGCCGCGCAATTTCGCCTGGAAATGCGGGGATTATGGGCTGTACCTCGCTCGTCGGCAGTTCGACGCGCCCTTTTATTGGCTGATCGAATATGATGTTCGCTTCCCGGCGGAGGGGCTGGACGTTTTTTTCCGCGATCATGCTGCCGAACCCGCGGATGCCCTGCTGACGCATCTGGGGCCCGCCACGCCGGACTGGTACTGGACGGTCTTTGGCGCAGCGCGGGATGTCGCACCCGTCCGTTGCCTGTTTCCGATCAGCCGCTTTTCGGGGGCGGCCATCGACTTGCTGTTCGCCAAGCGGGTGAAGCACAGCAGGCAACTGTCGCGACGTCTGGCATGGCCGAACGATGAGGTCTTCGTGGCGACCACCCTGTCGGCTTCCAGCCTGACGCTTCGCGATTTCAATCGGGACGGACGGACATATTATGATTCGGAAAGCCTGAGTTTCTACATGCCGATCGAAGGCGAGCGGTTCGAGCGGGAACTGGCGTCGCGCGCGCCCTTCCGTATCTTTCACCCCGTGCTGTACGATGCCGATTATCGCGCCAAGATCGCGAAGCTCGAAAGCTATTCGGAACGGCGCAAGCCTTTGCGCCGCCTGAAACTGGCCGTCGCCGCCGCGATCAACAACCGCCGCCGATGGTAGCCACCATCTGGACTCATCCCGCCAAAGGCCTATAGCCGCGCCTGCATGGACCCGCCGTGCCAGGCGGGCCGCTAGTTTAGGGACCAGGGTAGATGACCGTCATCAAGACCGCCGATCTGATCGAGAGCGTCGCCGACGCGCTCCAGTTCATCAGCTATTATCATCCGATGGATTATATCCGGGCGCTGGGCAAAGCCTATGATGCGGAGGCCAATCCGGCGGCGAAGGACGCCATCGCCCAGATCCTGACCAACAGCCGCATGTGCGCGGAGGGGCATCGCCCGATCTGCCAGGATACCGGCATCGTCAACGTCTTCGTCAAATGGGGCATGGAATGCCGCCTGGACGATAATAGCCGCTCCATGCAGGAGGTGATCGACGATGGCGTGCGCAAGGCCTATCTGAACCCGGAGAACCGGCTGCGCGCCTCTATCCTGAAAGACCCGGCGTTCAGCCGCGTCAATACGAAGGACAACACGCCCTGCGTGCTGAATGTCGAGCTGGTGCCGGGCAATAAGGTGACCGTCGACGTCGCGGCCAAGGGCGGCGGGTCGGAGAACAAGACCAAGTTCAAGATGATGAACCCCAGCGACTCCATCGTCGACTGGGTGCTGGAGATGATCCCGCAGATGGGCGCGGGCTGGTGCCCGCCCGGCATGTTGGGCATCGGCATCGGCGGCACGGCGGAAAAGGCCGTGGCGCTGGCCAAGGAATCGCTGATGGAGCCCATCGACATGGGCGAATTGAAGGCGCGCGGGCCGCAGAATGATATCGAGAAGCTGCGCATCGAGATTTTCGACAAGGTCAATGCGCTGGGCATCGGCGCGCAGGGGCTGGGCGGGCTTTCGACCATATTGGACGTCAAGATTTACGACTATCCCTGCCATGCGGCGGGCAAGCCGGTGGCGATGATCCCCAACTGCGCCGCCACCCGCCATGCGCATTTCACGCTGGACGGGTCGGGTCCGGCCTATCTGGAGGCGCCGAAGATTTCGGAATGGCCGCAGGTGGACTGGAAGCCGAGCAAGGAGGCTATCCGGGTCGACCTGGACAAGCTGACGCCCGAAGTGGTGCAAAGCTGGAAGCATGGCGACCGGCTGCTGCTGAACGGCAAGATGCTGACCGGGCGCGACGCCGCGCACAAGCGGATTCAGGACATGCTGGCCAGGGGCGAGGAACTGCCGGTCGATTTCAAGGGGCGCGTCATTTATTATGTCGGGCCGGTCGATCCGGTGCGCGACGAAGTGGTGGGTCCGGCCGGGCCGACCACTGCGACGCGCATGGACAAGTTCATGGACATGATGCTGGAGCAGGGTCTGGCGGCGTGCGTCGGCAAGGCGGAGCGCGGGCCTGCTGCGACCGATTCCATCGCCAAGCATAAGAGCGCCTATCTCATGGCGGTCGGCGGCGCGGCCTATCTGGTGGCGCGGGCGATCAAGGCGGCCAAGGTGGTCGGCTTCGAGGATCTGGGCATGGAGGCTATCTACGAATTCGATGTGCAGGATATGCCCGTGACCGTCGCCGTTGATAGCGAAGGGCAGAATGTCCACCGGCTCGCCCCGCTGGTGTGGCAGGAGAAGATCCGGAAGGAAGGGCTTCTCGAAAAGGCGTGAGGTTCGCCAAATCCTCCCCATGCTTGCATGGGGAGGGGGACCGCTCGCGTAGCGAGTGGTGGAGGGGAAGTGCGATGCCGCCGAGACGAAAAACTGTGGGCGCGGCGCGAGTGCTGCGCCGGGAGTTGACGCCGCCGGAGATCAAGCTCTGGCAATGGATGCGGGAGCGGCCTGAGGGGGTGAAGTTCAGGCGGCAGCATCCGGTTGGGCCTTTCGTGCTGGACTTCTATTGTGCTTCGGCGCGGCTGGGGGTGGAGGTCGATGGCGGCTTTCATGATAATGCCGAGCGGGTTGTGCTGGATGCGCGGCGGGATGAGTGGCTGAGCACTCAGAATATCCGTGTTCTGCGGATAAGGGCTGTCGATGTTCTTCGGGAGTTTGAAGCCGTGACGGTGCATATCCTGCACCACTGCCGCGCATTTCCCCTCCACCATCCTGCGGATGGTCCCCCTCCCCATGCAAGCATGGGGAGGATTTTTAGGTGATCTGGTTGGCGGCGGCTTTGTTGGCGGGGGTGGCGCAGGCTTGGCGGACCGCCGTGCAGCGGCGGGTCAGCCATGATCTGTCCGTCAATGCGGCGGGGGTGGTGCGCTATCTATATGGGCTGCCTTTTGCGGTGATGTTGCTGGCGGGGTATCGGCTGGTTTTTACCGGGCCTTGGCCTTTGCCCGATGCTTCGTTTCTGCTCTTTTGCCTGGGGGGCGGGTTGGCGCAGATCATTGCGACCAATTTGCTGATCATGGCCTTTGCCCATCGCAATTTCGTCGTCGGCACCGCCTATTCCAAGACGGAGGCGGTGCAGGGCGCCATATTGTCCTTCCTGCTGATGGGGGAGCGGCTGCATCCGCTGGCCTGGGCGGGGATCGGTTGCGGGGTGATGGGCGTGATGCTGCTGTCGGCGGGCGGCAGGCAGGCGGGCTTCGTCCGGTCGCTGGGGCAACCGGCGGCGCTGTGCGGGATCGCTTCGGGTTTCTTCTTCGCGCTGACCGCCGTCGCTGTCCGGCGGGCGACGCAGATGGTGGGCGGCGGCGATCCGGTGCTGGCGGCGCTGGTCGTGCTGGTGGTGACTGTCGCGATGCAGGCGGCAATGCAGGGCGGCTATCTGCTGCTGCGGGAGCCGGAGCAGATGCGCCGGGTGCTGCGCGGATGGCGGGTTTCGGGGCAGGTGGGGCTGTTGTCGGCGCTGGGTTCGGCCTGCTGGTTCACCGGTTTCGCCACCGCGCCGGTCGCGCTGGTGCGGATCGTCGGGCAAGTGGAGGTCGTCTTCACCCTGGGCTTCGGCCATTTCTACCTGGGCGAGCGGATGGCGCGCAGCGAGGTGATGGGGCTGATGCTGGTGGTGGGCGGGGTCGTGCTGGCGCTGATGGGGTCGCTTTAGGGCACGCAAGTCCTTCGACAGGCTCAGGACTGGGCTTCGACAAGCTCAGCCCGAACGGAGCAAGTTCGACTAACGGCCCGCCGCATCGCTAACGGATATTTTACCATCGTACGATAGCCATTTTTCCCGTGGAAAATCAGGCAAGAAACCGGGACGTCGAGCAGGCGGTGGTGAAGGTGGCCAGGCTGTCGGGCGACCTGGGCATCCGCACGCTGGACCTGCAGGCGGACATCAGCGAACTGGCGGGCCGCGTCACCAACCAGGCCCGCACGATCGAGGAGATCAGCGGCGCGGCCGCGCAACTGTCCGACGACGGCGAAAGCGTGGCGCTGGCCGGGCGGGATGCGCGGGAAAAGGCGGTCGCGGCGCGGGGCATCATCCAGGATTCCGGGCGGCAACTGTCCGACGCCAACGGCAATTTCGTCGACCTGATCGAACGGGTGAGCAGCCTGCACGAGCGGCTGGACGGCTTTCGCGAGGCGCTGAAGACCGTGGCCCATGTGACCAGCGTGATCAGCGGCATCGCCAGCCAGACCAATTTGCTGGCGCTGAACGCCACCATAGAGGCGGCGCGGGCGGGCGATGCCGGGCGCGGCTTCGCCGTGGTCGCCGCCGAGGTCAAGAAGCTGGCGCAGGAGACCGCCGCCGCCACCCGGACCATCGACCAGTCGATCGGCGCGCTGACCGGGGAGGCGGGCAAGATGCTGGAGGGCATCGTCCATGGCGCGGAGACGGCGCGCACGGCGCTGAACGACACCAAGAATATCGAATTGCTGGTCGAGCGGCTGGGCGCGTTGATGGACGATCTGTCCGGCAACAGCGAGACCGTGGCGGCGCGCATCGCCTCCATCGTCGGATCGGCGGGCGAGATACGCGGCGGGCTGGCGGCGCTGGCCAGCACCTCCACCGACAATGCCGACGGGCTGCAAAGACTGTCCGGCCGCATCTCCACCGCCAGCGACGACACCAACCGGCTGCTGCAACTGGTGGCCGAAAGCGGGGTGGAGATTCCCGACACGCCCTATATCGATTTCTGCCTGGACGCCGCGCAGGCGGTGAGCGGCGCGCTGGAGCAGGCCGTCGCCGAGGGGCGGCTGGGCGAAGCGGAATTGTTCAGCGAATCCTATATCCCCATTCCCGGCACCCGGCCGGTGCAATATGACCATCCGGTCCAGCCGGTGCTGATCCCGGCGGCGCGGGTGCAGCAGGAACGGGCGCGGGTCTTTCCGGGCCTGTTCGGCATGACCTTCACCGATCGCAACAGTTTCGGCGCGGTCGCCATGCCGGAACGGTCGCATCCGCAGCGGCCGGGCGACGACGACTGGAATTTCGAAAATTCGCGGCAGGGGCTGATCTTCGATTATCCCGACACGCGGGAGCAGTGCCGGACCACCCAGCCCTTCTGCATCAAGGCCTACCGGCGGCTGAACGCGGCGGGGGAGGTGATCCTGCTGAAACAGGTGATCGCCTCCATCCATGTGCGGGGGCGGCATTGGGGGATTTTGCAGATGGCCTATCAGGATCGGGGGTAGGGCTGGTTTAAAGCGGACCTGTCCTGTTCCTCCCCATCGGGAGATGGGGAGGGGGACCGGCCGAAGGCTGGTGGAGGGGAAAGGGGCACGACCTGCGTATTTCCCCTCCACCACTCGCTTCGCGAGCGGTCCCCCTCCCCACGCTTCGCGTAGGGAGGAATTTAGCGTCCGCTATGGCCATCTGGCACGCACGCCGCTTGCGGGAGGCAGGCCGCCTCAGGCCGGCAGGAACATTTCCGGGGGCAGGGCCATCAGGCTTTCCGCGCCGCCTTCGATCTTGCGGCGCAGGGCGCCCGCGTCGGGGAGGATGCGTTCCGCGAAGAAGCGGGCCGTCACCAGCTTGGCTTCCAGGAATGGGGCGTCCTCCGCCCCCGCCGCAAGCAGGGCCGTCGCGGCCTTCGCCATGCGCAGCCACATCAGGCCGGTCGCGACGATGCCCAAAATGTGCATGTAATGCACCGCGCCCGCCCCGGCATTGTCGGGGTTCTTCATGGCGTTCTGCATCAGCCACATGGTCGCCGCGCCCAACTGGCCGCTGGCCTTTTCCAGCGCCTCGGCCAGCGGGGCGAGCTTTTCGTCGCCCTTGGCGTCGGCCACTTCGTCCGCGACGATCTTCAGGAAGGACTGGAGCGCGCGGCCGCCGTTCATCGCCAGCTTGCGCCCGACCAGATCCATCGCCTGAATGCCGTTGGTGCCCTCGTAAATCTGGGCGATGCGGGCGTCGCGGACAAATTGTTCGACGCCATTTTCCCAGATATAGCCATGGCCGCCGAACACCTGCTGCGCCGTCACCGCGACATCGAAGCCCTTGTCCGTGCCATAGCCCTTGATCACCGGGGTCAATAGCTGGAGCAGGTCGTCGGCGGCCTGCCGCTCCTCTTCCGTGGCGGCATGGTGGGCAAGGTCGACCTGCAACGCGCCCCACAGCATCAGGGCGCGCAACCCTTCCGTCAGTGCCTTCGATTCCATCAGCATGCGGCGGACGTCGGGGTGGACGAACAGCGTGTCGGCCTTCTCGTCCAGATCCTTGGGACCGGTCAGGGCGCGGCCCTGGCGGCGTTCATGGGCATAGAGGGCGGCGTTCTGATAGGCGATCTCCGCCTGGCCCAGCCCCTGGAGGCCGACGCCCAGACGGGCCGCGTTCATCATGATGAACATGGCGGCCAGGCCCTTATTCTCCTCACCCACCAGCCATCCGGTCGCGCCGTCATAATTCATGACGCAGGTGGCGTTGCCGTGAATGCCCATCTTATGTTCCAGAGATCCGCAGGACAGGGCGTTCCGTTCGCCCGGCGATCCGTCCGCGTTCAACAGGAATTTGGGGACGACGAACAGGGATATGCCCTTGCTGCCTTCCGGCGCGTCCGGGGTCTTGGCGAGGACGAGGTGGATGATGTTTTCGGTGAGGTCATGTTCGCCCGCCGAAATGAAAATCTTGGTTCCGGTGATGATGTAGCTGCCGTCCGCCTGCGGCACGGCGCGCGTCTTGATGAGGCCCAGGTCAGTGCCGCAATGCGGCTCCGTCAGGTTCATCGTGCCGCTCCATTTGCCCGACACCATATTGGGAATATAGGTCTGCTTCTGTTCGTCGCTGCCCTTGGCGATCAGGGCTTCCACCGCGCCGTTGGTCAGGCCGTCATACATTTTGAAGCTCTGGTTGGCGGCCACCATATATTCGCTGACCGCCGTGGCGACGACGATGGGCAGGCCCTGTCCGCCAAATTCGGCGGGCGCGTGCAGCGTGGTCCAGCCGCCCTCCACATAGGCGTCATAGGCCGCCTTGAAGCCGGTCGGGGTGGTGACGCTGCCGTCCGGGTGGCGGGTGCAGCCTTCCTTGTCGCCCACGGCGTTCAGCGGGAAAAGCACTTCGGCGGCGATCTTGCCGCCTTCGGTCAGGATCGCCTCCACCAGGTCGGCGGTCGCATTTTCGAAGCCGGGCAGGTTGGCGTGGCGATCCAGCCCCACGACATGGTCGAGCACGAAGCGGGTGTCGCGGACGGGGGCGGTGTAGCTGGGCATGATCTTCTCCGGGCGTTTCTGTTTTGTCGGGGGATTATTTGAGCAGGACGGTCACGAACTGCGACAGTTCCGCGATGGCGGCGTCGATATCGTCCTTCTGCCGATTGAGCAGGGCGATGCGCGCCTCGCACTTGGCGATGGTGACGCGGCGCTGCTCCTCATGCTCCTCGTCCGCGTCGTAGAGGTCGATCATCTCGCGAATGTCGGACAGGCTGAAACCCACCCGCTTGCCGCGCAATATCCACGCCAGCCGGGCGCGGTCGCGGCGCGAATAGATGCGCGACAGGCCGTGGCGTTCCGGCGCGATCAGCCCCTCATCCTCGTAAAAGCGCAGGGCGCGGGCGGTGACGCCGAATTCCTCCGACAGGTCGGTGATGCTGTAGCTCTGCCGGTCGCGGTGATCGGGCAGGTCGATGATGCCCGCAATGCTGGTGCGTTTGTCCATGGCGGTGATTTAGCGATGCTTTACGTTTACGTCAAGGTGAGTGGTGGAGAGGAGGGCTATCCTATTCCTCCCCATCGGGAGATGGGGAGGAATGGGTGGGGCGATATGGCATGGTGACAGGGCGAGAC
>NZ_JFHR01000088.1 GCF_000722875.1 Sphingobium chlorophenolicum
AAGATGGGGAGGGGGACCGCCGCTGAAAGCGGTGGTGGAGGGGAAGATACGCAGGTCACGCCATTTCCCCTCCACCACGCTTCGCGCGGTCCCCCTCCCCACGCTGCGCGCAGGGAGGATTTTAACTTCAGCTAATTGCAAATGCCTCCCACTCCCTCCCGCTTCTCCCCTCCTACCCCAAAGAAAAACCGTAACCCAACCGCAACACCCCCCTTCAAAAACCATCCTATTCCTCCCACAGACCATAATTCCCCCTGTCCTATTCCCCACCAACGGGCCTATCCTGCACGCCTCATCGAAATATTCGACACGCCACGCATACGCGCGCCCAGGCACGCGCGCGCATACACTGTGAACTTCGGTTCCAAACCGACGCTTTTCCGCCATTTCCTGGCACCGCAGCTTTGATTTTCGCCTTCCCCCTTTCCTACTTCCCCCGACCTGCTCTATGGCGGAAACCGAATTTCCCAAGGGGAACGACAACTTGATCCTTGACCTTGCCGCTGCCGCTTCGGGCGCCATCCGCTTCGACCAGCTCGGTCTCAGCCCCGTGGCGCTCGACCTCGGCTTCTTCACGCTGAAATGGTACAGCCTCGCCTATCTGGCGGGCATATTGATCGGCTACTGGTATCTGCTGAAACTGATCGCCCAGCCCGGTTCGCCCATGGCCCGCCGCCATGCCGACGACATGATCTTCTACGCGACGCTGGGCATCATCATCGGCGGGCGGCTGGCCTATGTCTTCTTCTACCAGCCCGAAATCCTCCGCAATCCGCTGGACATCTTCAAGCTTTGGAACGGCGGCATGTCCTTCCATGGCGGGGCGGCGGGCGTGTCGCTCGGCATCCTCTACATGGCGCGCAAGGAAAAGCTTAGCTGGCTGCGCATCCATGACTTCGTCGCCTGCTGCGTCCCCTTCGGCCTGTTCTTCGGCCGCCTCGCCAATTTCGTGAACGGGGAACTCTGGGGCAAGGAGACGGACGTGCCCTGGGCAATCATCTTCCCGACCGGCGGCCCCTTCCCCCGCCATCCCAGCCAGCTTTACGAAGCCTTCCTCGAAGGGATAGTGCTGTTCCTGATCCTCGGCTTCGCCTTCTGGAAGACCCGCGCCCGTTATCATCCCGGCATGCTCGTCGGCATCTTCCTGCTCGGCTACGGCGTCTTCCGTTTCGCCGTCGAATATGTCCGGGAGGCGGACGCCCAACTCATGGAATTCGCCGCCCGCACCGGCCTGCACATGGGACAGTGGCTATGCGTGCCGATGATCCTGGGCGGCCTCTACCTGATCGTCACGGCAAAGGGCCGCCGCGTCCGCGTGGAACCCATTGCGGGCAGCGCGAGTGTCAGTTGAACTGACCTTGTCCGAACGCCTCGCCCGCCAGATCGAGGCGGGCGGCCCGATCTCCGTCGCCCATTATATGGCGGAGGCGAACCAGCATTATTACGGCACCCGCGATCCGCTGGGTGCGGCGGGCGACTTCACCACCGCGCCCGAAATCAGCCAGATGTTCGGCGAACTGATCGGCCTCTGTCTCGCGGACATATGGATGCGATCCGGCAGCCGTCCTGATGCGCATTATGTCGAACTTGGCCCCGGCCGCGGCACGCTCGCTTCCGACGCGCTGCGTTCCATGGCCAGCGCCGGGCTTCGTCCCCGCGTCCATTTCGTGGAAACCAGCCCCAGCCTACGCGAACGGCAGAGCGCGCTCATCCCCAATGTGTCGCACCATGACGCCGTATCCAGCCTGCCGGAACGGGGGCCGTTGCTGGTCGTCGCCAACGAATTTTTCGACGCCCTTCCCGTCCGGCAGCTTGTCCGCGTCGGCAACGAATGGCGCGAGCGGGTCGTCGTCCGCCCGGACCCAGACCAGCCCGCCCATTTCGCCCCCATGGCGGGTTACCGCCGCGTCGAATCCGGCATTCCCGCCATGGCCGCCGACGCGCCGGAAGGCACGATCCTGGAAATGCCGCTGGCCGGATCGGCCATCGCGCTGGAACTGGCGCACCGAATCGCGAAACAGGGCGGCGCCGCGATCATCGTGGACTATGGCTATGAAGGCCCGGCGACCGGCGACACGCTCCAGGCTGTCAGGGCGCATCGCTACGCCGATCCTTTCCTGGAACCGGGCGAGAGCGACCTTACCACCCATGTCGATTTCACCATGATCGGCAATATGGCGCGCCAGGCCGGACTGCGCGTGACCCAAACGGTCGGACAGGGAGCCTTCCTGCGCCAACTCGGCATCGACGCCCGCGCCGATCAGCTCAGCCGGACGACACCTGCCCGCGCGGAAGAGGTAGAGGCCGCCCGCCACCGCCTGACCGCCGACGACGCCATGGGAACGCTGTTCAAGGCGATGGCCTGGGTCCATCCCGACTGGGCCGATCCGGCGGGATTTGAAGGATCATGATGTGATTAAAGCGCAGCGTGCTCCTGCGAAGGCAGGAGCCTGGTTCCAACGTCTGAACTGGGTTCCTGCCTTCGCAGGAACACGGCTGCTTAACCTCAATCCTCCTGATGATAACGGCTGAGCCTGCGGATGAAACCGATCAGCCCCGTCTGCCTGCTACGCTTCATGCGTTCGGCATGCAGGATGGTCTGGACCCGCCGGAAGCAATCATCGGCATCGACATTGCAGAGGACATAATCATAGCCGTCCCAATGCGCGATCTCTCCTGCGGCGCGGGACATGCGGCCCTCGATCACTTCATTGCTGTCCGTCGCCCGGCCCCGCAAACGCCGCTCCAGCTCCTCCATCGACGGCGGCAGGATGAAGATGCGGACGACATCGCCCCCGGCGATCTGGTGCAACTGCTGCGCGCCCTGCCAGTCGATATCGAACAGCACGTCCCGTCCCGACTTCAGCATCGCCTCCACCGGCGCGCGCGGCGTGCCGTAGCGCTGGCCGAAGACATGCGCCCATTCCAGAAACTCATGATCGGCGGTCATCCGCCGGAATTCCTCCAGATCGACGAAATGATAATCCTTGCCGTCGACTTCGCCCGGCCGCATCGGCCGCGTCGTCGCGGACACCGACATCGCCAAATCCGGCTCGGCGGCGAGCAATTTGCGCGCAATAGTGGATTTACCGGCGCCCGAAGGCGAGGAAAGAACGAACAGGACGCCGCGGCGCTTGAAATCGGGCGTCTCGATAGAGGTGCTGTCGGCCATGGCCGCTAGTGCCGCCATGGACGGCATTTGGCAAGAGGAACTATCCGGAGCGTCAGCCCTTCCGGGCCTTGCGCGCCTCCTCGATCAGGATCGGCTTGGCGCTTTTGTCGGGCAGCGCCTTGGTCTTGCGCTTCCGGTCCGCCTCCCGCTTCGCCTCATAGATTTTGCCCGCCATATAGGCGCCGGTCACGAACAAAGCGCCCGCCGGAAAGCGCATGATCAGCCGCTTGGCGCCCATGCCCGCGAGCAGGCCGATCACGCCCTTCTTCCCCGTATCCGCCGCAACCCGCGCCGCGACGACCGTCGCCCCGACACGCGCTGCTTTCCGGAGAAGACCGTCTTTGCGCGGCGGACGGATGGCGACGATGGGCTGATCGGGCGATTTTTTCCTCATAGGGCGTCAATGTACCGCAGCCCTGCCGGTTCCGCCATGTTGATCTGGATCAGACCATATTTTCCGGCCGTACCAGCCGGTCGAAAGTCGCTTCATCCACCAGTCCCAATGCCAGCCCCGCCTCCTTCAGCGTCAACCCTTCGGCATGGGCGTGCTTGGCGATCTTCGCGGCGTTGTCATAACCGATTTCCGGCGCCAGCGCCGTGACCAGCATCAGCGACCGGTCGACCAGTTCGGCTATCCGCCTTTCATTCGCCTCCAGCCCCTCGACGCAGCGTTCGGCGAAACTGTCCATGCCGACGCTAAGCAGATGGATCGACCGCAGAACCGCCGCGCCGATCAGCGGCTTGAAGACATTGAGTTCCAGATGCCCCTGCATGCCGCCGACCGTTACCGCCTGATGATTGCCGATGACCTGCGCGGCGACCATCGTCAGCATCTCGCACTGGGTCGGGTTGACCTTGCCCGGCATGATCGAACTGCCCGGCTCGTTGGCGGGCAGATCCAGTTCGCCAAGGCCGGAGCGCGGCCCGCTGCCCAACAGGCGGATGTCGTTGGCGATCTTGGTCAGCGCCACCGCCAGAGTCGCCAGCGTGGAGGACAGATGCACCAGCGGATCGTTGGACGCGAGCGCCTCGAACTTGTTGTCGGCGGTGCGAAAAGGCAATCCGGTCAGCGCCGCGATTTCCCTGGCCATATCGACATCGAAACCATCGGGCGCATTGAGGCCGGTGCCGACCGCCGTGCCGCCCTGCGCCAGCGCCATCATGCCATGCATGGTCGCCGGTTCGATTCGCTTGCGGCTGCGGTAAAGTTGATGCGCATAGCCGGAAAATTCCTGCCCCAATGTCAGCGGCGTCGCATCCTGCAAATGGGTGCGGCCGATCTTGACGATGCCCGCCCACGCTTTCGCCTTGGCGTCCAGCGCGGCGTGCAGCCGGTCGAGCGCGGGGAACAAATGCCCCGTAACGGACCGAGCCGCCGCGATATGCAGCGCCGTCGGGAAGCTGTCGTTGGACGATTGCCCCATATTCACATGGTCGTTGGGATGGACCGGACTCTTGCCGCCGCGCTTTCCGGTCAGCACCTCGTTGGCGATGCCCGCAATCACCTCATTGACGTTCATGTTCGACTGGGTGCCGCTGCCGGTCTGCCAAATGACCAGCGGAAACTGATCGTCATGGCGGCCCGCGATCACTTCGGCCGCCGCCGCCTCGATGGCGTCGGCCAGGCCCGAATCGAGCCCATGACCGCGATTCACCCGCGCCGCCGCCTGCTTCACGATGGCCAGCGCATGGACGGTGCCGATCGGCATCCGTTCATCCGCGCCGAAGGGGAAATTTTCGATGCTGCGCTGGGTCTGCGCGCCCCAATAGGCGCTGGCGGGCACTTCGATGGCGCCGATGCTGTCGGTTTCGATGCGGGTATCGCTCAAGTCGGGCACTCCCTGAAATGGCCGGAGTGCCGCCAATCTGGGGACGCCCCGCCCCCGTTACCAGAGCTATTTTTTCTTGCCGAAATCCACCGTGACGACATTGGAGCCGTCCTCGGTCGTGACCTGCGGCGCGTCATTCTCCGCCTCTTCATGCGGTTCCGGCGCTACGTCGGCCTGCGCCTGGAACTGAAGGGCGAAATTCACCGCCGGATCGACGAAGGCCGTAATCGCCGCAAAGGGAATATAGAGATGCGCCGCCACCTGGTTAAAGGTCAGGCTGACCCCGAACGCATCGTCGCTGACCTTCAGATCCCAGAATTTATTCTGGAGCACGATGGTCATCTCGTCCGGGAAGCGTTCGACCAGATGGCGCGGAATATCGACTCCGACAGCCTGGGTCTTGAAGGTGATGTAGAAGTGATGCACGCCGGGAAGTCCGCCGGAACGCTCGATTTCCCCCAGCACGCGGCCGACCACGGCGCGCAGGGCCTCCTGAACGATTTCGTCATAGGGAATCAGGCTGTCGGGCAGGTCTTCGCTCATGCGCCAATGTCCTAACGGCGCGGCGGCGCGGGTCAAGTGCGTGACGACACATTGCAACAGGCGCTCACTTCGGTATAGGGCGCAGCCATGCGCAAGGCCGACATTCACCGCAACACTGCGGAAACGCAGATCGACGTGACCGTCAATCTCGACGGCACCGGCATCTATTCCGTTTCGACGGGCATCGGTTTTTTCGATCATATGATCGAGCAACTGTCCCGCCACTCGCTGATCGACATGGACGTGAAGACGGTCGGCGACCTGCATGTCGACCAGCATCACACGACCGAGGATACCGCCATCGCCATCGGCGAGGCGGTGGCCAAGGCGCTGGGCGACAAGCGCGGCATTTCCCGCTACGGCAACGTCTATTCCCCGATGGACGAGACGCTGACCCGCGTGTCGCTGGACATTTCGGGCCGTCCCTGGCTGGTGTTCAAGGCCCCCTTCACCGTGCAGCGCATCGGCGAATGGGACGCGGAGATGGTGGAGCATTTCTTCCACAGCTTCGCGCAGGCCGCCGGGATCACGCTGCACATCGAAAATCTCTACGGCAGCAACAATCATCATATCGTCGAAAGCTGCTTCAAGGGGCTTGCCCGCGCATTGCGGCAGGCGGTGGAGATCGACCCGCGCAAGGCCGACGCCATTCCGTCGACCAAGGGGATATTGTGACGACGCTTGCCCTTATCGATTACGGCGCGGGCAACCTTCATTCGGTGCATAACGCCCTGCGCAAGGCAGGGGCCGAAAATGCCGTCATCACCGCCGACGCCGATGTCGTGGCGAGGGCCGACCGGATCGTATTGCCCGGCGTCGGCGCATTCCGCGCCTGCCGCGATGCGCTGGTCGCGATCCCCGGCATGGTGGAGGCGATGAACGAGGCGGTGCACCGGCGCGGCGTGCCCTTTCTGGGCGTGTGCGTGGGCATGCAGTTGCTGGCCGATGCCGGGGAAGAATTTGGCCGCCATGAAGGACTGGGCTGGATAGGCGGCACCGTGCGCCTGATCGAACCCGCCGACCCGTCGGTCAAGGTGCCGCATATGGGGTGGAACGACGTGACCCTGCGCGGCGATCCGCCCCTGCTGGAAGCAGGCGAGGCCTATTTCCTGCACAGCTATCATTTCGACGCGGCGCGGGATGCGGATATCGCCGCCGTGACCGACCATGGCGGGCCGCTGGTCGCTGCTGTCGCGCGCGACACGATCATCGGCTGCCAGTTTCACCCGGAAAAGAGCCAGAATTATGGCCTTTCCTTCCTTTCCCGCTTTCTGGAATGGCGTCCATGAGCCTGTCCTTCCCCCCGTTCGTGTCGAGCGAAGTCGAGACACGGGGTGTGCAACGAGTTCTCGACTTCGCTCGAACCGAACGGATGTTGAAATGAGCCTCATCGTTTTTCCCGCCATCGACCTTAAGGGCGGCCAGGTCGTCCGCCTGGCGGAGGGCGACATGAACCGCGCCACCGTCTATGGCGACAATCCCGCCGCGCAGGCCCTGCTGTTCGCGGAGGCGGGCGCGCAGCATCTGCACGTGGTCGATCTGGACGGCAGCTTCGCCGGCCATGCGGTCAATGCCGAAGCGGTCGAAGCGATTGTCGAAGCCTTCCCCGGTCATGTCCAACTGGGCGGCGGCATCCGCAATCGCGAAGCCGTGCAGCGCTGGTTCGACCTGGGCGTATCGCGCATCGTGATCGGCACGGCGGCGCTGAAAGATCCGGATTTCGTCAAGGCGGCCGCCCGCGACTTCCCCGGCGGCATCGTCGTCGCGGTGGACGCCCGCGACGGCTTCGTCGCGACCGACGGCTGGGCGGAGAAATCCGACATGCCGGTGGCCGACCTGGCCCGCCGGTTCGAGGATGCAGGCGTCGCCAGCCTGCTCTTCACCGATGTCGGCCGCGACGGCCTGCTCAAGGGCTGCAATATCGAGGCGACGGTCGATCTGGCGCGGGTCACCGACATTCCGGTGATCGCCAGCGGCGGCGTGGCGGGGATCGCGGACATCCGCATCCTCAGCCTGCACGCCGATGAAGGCATTGAGGGGGTGATCACCGGTCGGGCGCTCTACGACGGACGGCTGGACCTGAAGACCGCGCTGGCCGTGGCCCAGGCGGCGGCGTGAAATGACTGTCCGCACCCGCGTCATCCCCTGCCTCGACGTCGCCAATGGCCGGGTGGTCAAGGGCGTGAACTTTATCGACCTGCGCGATGCGGGCGATCCGGTCGAGCAGGCCAAGGTCTATGACGCGGCGGGCGCGGACGAGCTCTGCTTCCTCGACATCACGGCGACCCATGAAGCACGGGGCACCATATTGGACGTGGTGCGGCGCACCGCCGAAGTCTGCTTCATGCCGGTAACGGTCGGCGGGGGCGTCCGCAGTCCCGAAGATGCGCGCGCGCTGCTGCTGGCAGGCGCGGACAAGGTGGCGGTGAACAGCGCCGCCGTCGCCCGGCCCGAAGTGGTGGCCGACATCGCCGACCGCTTCGGCAGCCAATGCGTCGTCGGCTCCGTCGATGCGCGGCGCGTGGCGGAAGGCCGCTGGGAAATCTTCACCCATGGCGGGCGCAAGCCCACCGGCATCGATGCGCTGGACCATGCCGTCCGGCTGGCCGAACTGGGCGCGGGCGAACTGCTGGTCACCTCCATGGACGGCGACGGGACCAAGGCAGGCTATGACCTTGCCCTGACCCGCACCATTGCCGACGCCGTGTCGGTCCCGGTGATCGCCAGCGGCGGCGTCGGCACGCTGGATCATCTGGTGGAAGGCGTGATCGAAGGCCATGCCAGCGCCGTGCTGGCGGCCTCCATATTTCACTTCGGTCAACACACTATTGCTGAGGCGCATCACGCGCTTGCGGCCGCCGGAGTCCCTGTCAGGGCGGGCTGAAAGCCGTTTTTCCGTCCAAAGCGTCGGTTGCGTTTACATTAACCAGGAATCGCCGCGAGGCGTTAACCATATTCGTCCCGTCAGCTCCGGAGCCCGGCCCGTTTGGCACGGTCCCTGCACATTTCCCCATATCTGTTCCAACCAACAAAGGGGTGAGGGAAATGAATGTGAACAAGCTGTTTCTGGCCGTCGGCGTGGCCACCTTGATGGGCGCGGCGGCTCCGGCGGAGGCGACCTGGTGCTGGGGCAAGAAGTGCGGCGGCTCGTCCAGTTCTTCGGGCGGCGGCTCCAGCTCCGGCGGCACGCCCACGCCGGTCCCCGAACCCGAACAAATGGCCCTGTTCGGCCTGGGCGCGGCGGTTCTGGGCGCGCGCGTTTTTGTCGCTCGCCGCAAGCGGAAGTAAGTTTTCATTTGACGGGTCGCGCGCGCGGCGCTTGATGGCGCCATGCGCGCGACCCTTTTCGACCTTGAACAGACCATCCGTCAGCGGCGGAATGCCGATCCCGGCCAATCCTATGTGGCCAAGCTGACCGCCAGGGGACGCGGCAAGATCGCCCAGAAGGTCGGCGAGGAAGCGGTGGAGACGGTGATCGCCGCCATGGCCTCCGACCGGCAGGGCGCGATCAGCGAAAGCGCGGACCTGCTGTTCCACCTACTGGTGCTGCTGGCCGATCTGAACATCAGCCTGGACGATGTGCTGGACGAACTCGACCGGCGCGAAGGCGTGTCCGGCATCGCGGAAAAGGCCTCCCGCAAGGGCGATTGAGCCCCTATCCCGGAAAGATATTGCGGCATCGGCGTTTGTCCGTCAGCCTCTCCATCCATCGAGAGGACAGGAGGGCATATGTTCAAGACCCTGTTGGGCGGCCTGACCGGCGGCGTGGCCATGTATCTGGTCGGCTTCATCTTCTGGGGGACGCCGCTGAGCGCCCTCGCCTTTCATCGCACGGGATCGGGCGCCGACCTGCAGGCGGCCATGGCGCAAGCGCTGACGCCGTCAGGAACCGGCGTCTACGTCATTCCCGATCCGGCTACCGCGGAAGGAACCGTGCTTTACGGCAAGGGACCGGTGGCGATGGTCTTCTACAATAGCGGCGGTTTCCCGGTGACGGATGCGGGCGCGCTGATCGGCGGCCTGATCCTGGCGTTGGCGGTCGGCGTGCTGATTGCGCTGATGCTGCGCTTCGTCAGCGGCGATCTGGGCGGACGGGCGCGGGTTCGCGCTCGCCGCCGTGCTGTGGCTGCATGTCGGGCAGGCCGTGTTCAACCATGCGCCCTGGGGTTATATATTGTACCTCGCCTTCAGCGATTTCATCGCGCTGGTCGCGGCAGGGTTGGTGGCGGCGAAGATCATGGAGAGCGGGCGCGCGTCCAACCTAGGTGTCGTTGGGGAAACGCTGCATTAGCCAGGGCTTTCCAGGAGAAGACCCGCCTCGTCCGCCAGCCTGATCATGCAGTCGGCATGCCGCCGGGCGATCGCCATACGGTCTGCACCATAACCGCCGCCCATGGTGCTGGCGAGCGATATGCCTCGGCTCCTTGCGGCGCGCATCACGCGCCTGTCGCGACGATCCAGGCCTTCGTCGCTGAGCGCGAGGCGTCCGAGCCGGTCGTCCGCATGAGGATCGACCCCCGCCTGATAGAGAATCAGATCGGGCCGGAAATCGTCCAGCACGGGCGGCAGGACGCGCATCAGGGCGTCCATATAGACATCGTCGCCCGTTCCATCGGGCAGGCCAATGTCAAGGGTCGAGCGCGCCTTGCGAACAGGGAAATTGCTTTGGGCATGGATAGACAGGGTGAAGATGTCGTCGCGCCCGCCGGTCAGGACGGCAGTGCCGTCGCCCTGATGCACGTCCAGGTCCAGGATCAATATCCGCCGCGCCTCCCCTTCCGCGATCAGCCGGTTGGCGGCGATGGCCAGGTCGTTGAACACGCAATAGCCTGCGCCGGTATCGGCCAGCGCATGGTGGCTGCCACCCGCCGCATTGGCGGCATAGCCATGGCGCATCGCCAACCGCCCCGCCAGCCAGGTGCCACCGGGCGACAGCATGGATCGGCGCATAACCCGCTCCGTCACCGGAAAGCCGATGCGCCGTTCCTTGTCGCGCGGCACGGTCATCGTCGCGACCTGATCGACATAGGCGGGGTCGTGGACCGCCTCTATCCACGGACGCGGCATGGGCGCGGGTTCATGTAGGGTAAAGGGGGCGGCGGCCATGGTCAGCGCTTCCATCACCAGCCCATATTTGTCGAAGCGAAAGGAACTGCCCGCTGTTGCCGGAGAGACATAGGCCGGATGGTGAACGACGTGCAGCATCATCTTTTCCGCTATCTTCGAGTTTGAACGATGCGGGCTTTGCGCTATCTGGTCCAGCATGAACCGTCCCGAATTGATCCGTTTTTCCGTTTTTTGCCTGCTGGGCGCGGCCGCCGTGCCGTCCGTCGCGCAGCCTCCAGCCGTCGCTCCGACCGTGCCCGCGCCCCCCGCTCCGCAGGTAATCCTGCCGCCGTCCATCGTGACGCCGCCGCCGGTCCCGCTGCCCCGACCCTCCGCCGCGCAGGAACGCTGGCTCAACGACTGGCTGAAGGGCGGCACGCAGCAGGGGTTGATGGCGCGCAGCAAGGCCACTGGTGATCTGAAGGGCGACGCCCTGCTTTCGGCGGCGCTGGACCGGGCCAGGGCGCTCAGCACCGGGCGCGTCGATACGGCGGATTTCCTGGATATCTGGGCGTTGCGCCCTGCCCCCTTCGATCCCCGGCCCGGCTTGGCCAAGGCGATCAGCGAAGACAAACTGCCGCAATGGGCGCTCAACCTGACGCCGCCCTATGCGGGCTATGACGGGCTGCGCAAGGGTCTGGCCAATTATGAGCGGATTCGCGACGCGGGCGGCTGGCCGACGCTGACGGCGCAATCCTCGCCCGACGTCGTGCGGGCGCGCATAGCCATAGAGGACAGGAGCGTCACGCCCGGCGAAAAGCTGGTCGACGTGCTGCAACGGGCGCAGCGTCGCTACGGCCTCAATCCCACCGGCTTGCTGGATGCCCGGACGCTCAGGGAACTGAACGTGCCGGTGGACGACCGGATCGCCGCGATCATGGCGAATATGGAACGCTGGCGCTGGATGCCGCGCCAGTTGCCGGTCAACCGGGTGCAGGTGAACATCGCCGCCGCCGTGCTGACCGTGTTCGAGGGCGATGAGCCGGTGACGTCGATGCGCGCCGTGACCGGCGCGCCCGACAATGCGACGCCGATGCTGGTTTCCAGCATCCATTCCATCGTGGTCAACCCGCCATGGAACGTCCCCGCTTCCATCGCCAAGCGGGAGTTATGGCCCAAGGGGCGCGCCGCGCTGATCCGCCAGGGTTACAAGATCGTCGGCACGCCGGAGACGGGTGAGCGGATCGTACAGCCCGCCGGGCCGAACAGCGCGTTGGGGCGGTTGAAGTTCGATTTCAACAATCCCTTCGCCGTCTATCTGCACGACACGCCATCGCGGGCGAAATTCTCCAGCTATGATCGGCTGGCGAGCCATGGTTGCATTCGCCTGGAAAAGCCGGTGCCGCTGGCGGAACTGATGATGGCGGGCAATCCCGACCTTGCCGGGAAGATCCAGTCGCTGATCGACACGGGCAAGACGCAGCGTGTCTCGCTGCCCAGGGAAGTGGCGGTATACCTGCTTTACTGGACCGCCTTCGCCAGCAATAACGGCACGATGAGCTTCCGTTCCGACCCCTATGGCTGGGATAAGCTGCTGGCCGCCAAGATCGAAGCGTCCAGCCGCCGCCTCGACCCGACCGCCGCGCCTGCGGCCTCCATCGCATCCAGGGATTGATCTTCATGCGTAAATTCGCTCTCATCGCGCTGGTCGGCGCACTCGCCCTCTCCGCTTGCGGCAAGAAGGAGCAAGAGGCGCCGGTGACCAACAATCTGGTCGAACCTCCGGTCGAAAATGTGATCGTCGAGGAACCGGAAGCCCCTGCCCCTGAGCCGAGCAATAACGCCGCACCCGCC
>NZ_JFHR01000089.1 GCF_000722875.1 Sphingobium chlorophenolicum
CGAGAAGGCGGAAGCTCGCTCCGCTCGCGCCCACCCCCTAACCCCCTCCCGCCTGCGGGAGGGGGAATGACGGCTCTCCACCCAATCACTCCGTCCGGCGGTCTTGAATTTGTCCACGCTGCCTAGCGCCCGCCCCGGTCCCGCTGAAACCAGACATCCGCGACCCGGCCGTTCCGCACAGAACAGGTGAAATGCCGCGCTGTGCCATCCTGCGCCCGCCAGCCCGACCGAACCTCGACATCGCCCTCCACATCATATCCGCCGCGGGTTTCACGCGGTTCCTGCACCTGCCGCACCTCGGCATAGCCGCCGTCGCGCTCCGCCTCGTCACGGGCGGCAAGAGCGCAATAGGTGATCGCCTCGTCGCTTTCCCGATCGGCGGGATCATCGCGCTGCCCAAGGCGCTCACCGCCGGGCGCGGCATCCGCGCCGTCCCCGGCCACATCGGAAAAATCATCGTCGGCGCGGGGCGGATCGGCCCTGTCCTCAGGCGGCTGCGCCTCATCCCCCACATCGCCCTGGTCCTGCGGATAGCTCAGCCGGGGCAAACCCTGCGCCGACGCCGCGCCGCCGGTCAGCAACGCCAGCACCATCAGCGATCCCGTCATCCACCTCATCCTGTCCATGACCCGCATCCTCAACCAGTTCGGCCAGATGGCTAGGCCCGCATGGCTGTCGGGGGGCTGAACGACGCCTTCCATTTGGCGCATGCGCGGAGCAGGTCACGAGCGACAACCACTTCCTCCCTACGCGCAGCGTGGGGAGGGGGACCGCTCGCGAAGCGAGTGGTGGAGGGGAAATTCGGAGGTCGCGCCTTTTCCCCTCCGTCGACGCTACGCGCCGCCACCTCCCCATCTCCCGATGGGGAGGAATAGGATAAGGCCCGCTCTCCCTACCGCCCATCCCCAACCCGCAGCCCGGTGAACCGCGCCGCAAAGGCATAATTATCGGCATATTCATCGATCAGCTTGTCGACCGGCTTGCCCGACCCATGGCCCGCCTTGGTATCGATGCGGATCAGGCGCGGCTTCGGCCCCAGTTCCGCCGCCTGCAACGCCGCCGCATATTTGAAGCTGTGCGCCGGCACCACCCGGTCGTCCGTATCCCCCGTCGTCACCAGGATCGCCGGATAATCCTTCCCGCGCATGATATTGTGATAGGGCGAATAGGCGTAGAGCAGCCGGAAATCCTCCTCCCGATCAGGCGAGCCATAATCGTCGATCCAGTAACGCCCGGCGGTGAAGCGATCGAAACGCAGCATGTCCATCACGCCAACCGCAGGCAGGGCGGCGGCAAACAGATCAGGCCGCTGGTTCACCACAGCGCCCACCAGCAACCCGCCATTGGACCGCCCCTCGATGGCCAGCCCGTCCTTGCTCGCATAGCCATTGGCCTTCAGATATTCGCCCGCCGCGATGAAATCGTCGAACACATTCTGCTTGTTGGCCAGACGGCCCGCATCATGCCACGCCTTGCCGAATTCCCCGCCACCGCGCAGATTGGCGATGGCATAGACGCCGCCCTGCTCCAGCCAGGCCATGCGCGTCGCCGAATAGCCCGGCGTCAGCGCGATGTTGAAACCGCCATAGCCGTAGAGGATGGTCGGCGCGGGCGTCTTTGACAGCGCCAGCGCCTTCTTGCGGATCACCGTCATCGGGATCATCGTGCCGTCCTTCGACGGATAGCTGATCTGCTCGATGCCATAATCGTCGGGATTGAAGGGCAGGTCGGGCCGTGCAAACAGTTCGTACCGCAGCGTCGCCGTGTCGAAGCGGTAGATGCTGGACGGCGTGGTGAAGCCGGAAAAGCTGAAGAACGTCTCCGGATCGCCGTCGCGCCCGCCGAACCCCGCCGCCGTGCCGATGCCGGGCAGCGGCACGTCGCTGACCTTGCGTCCATTCAGGTCGATCAGCTCCGCCACCGTCTCCGCATCGGACAGATAGGCCAGGATCAGCCGGTCTCCCACCAGCGAACCGCCCGCCAGCGTGTCCCTGCGCTCGGCCACGACCTGCGTGCTGCTGCGGCGGGGGCGGCGGGCGTCGATGCTGACGACGCGCAGATGCGGGGCATATTGATCGGTGATGAAATAGAGCGTCGGCCCCCGGCTGCCGATCAGCCGCCAGTCGTTGGTCATGCCCTGGACCAGCGATCGGACCTTCACCTTGCCGCCGGTCAGTTCCGCGACATGCAGTTCGCGGCGCGGATCGGTGCCCTGAAAACTGCTGATCACCAGCCAGCGGCCGTCCTGCGTCACCTGCGCGGTGTGGCTCAGCCGGGGCTGGTCGGGGGTGGCGTAGATCAGTTGATCCTGCGCCTGCGGCGTGCCCAGCCGATGATAGAAAAGCTGCTGCCCCACGGTGGAGGATCGCGGGTCCGCTCCATCCTGCGGCGCGGCGAAGCGGGAATAGAAGAAGCCCTGACCCTGCCCATCCCAGGCGAGTTGGGAAAATTTCACCCATTGCACCGCGTCGTCCAGCGGCCTGGCCGTCGCGACATCCAGTATCTTCAACGTGCGCCAGTCGCTCCCGGCCTCCTGCACGGCATAGAGCAGGAAACGGCCGTCGGGGGAGGGCATCCATTCCGCCAGCGCGTCCGATCCGTCCTCCGCCCAGTCATTGGGGTCGATCAGCAGCCGTTGCGGCCCGGCCAGCCCTTCGCGCACATAGAGCGGCGTCTGGTTCTGAAGACCCTTATTATAGCCGTAGAAATAGCGCCCCCCGGCCTTGCGCGGGATGGTGTAGCGGCCATGGGCGAACAGCGCCTGCATGCGCCGCTTGAGGATGTCGCGCCCCGGCAGGCCGTCGATGAAGCGGCGGGTGAGGCTGTTCTCCTGCGCCACCCAGTCGCGCACCGCCGGATCGCCGCGCAGGTCATTTTCCAGCCAGCGATAGGGATCTGTCACCTTGACCCCGAAATGATCCTCGACCAGATCGATCCGCCGGGCGGCAGGATAGCGGAGTTCCGAAGCCTTGGGCGCGCCCCTTGCGCCGACCGCGGCATCTGGCGCCGCATCAGGCTCGGCATGGGCGGGGAGGGCCGCCGACAACAGAGCCGCCAAAGCAAAGCAGCCAAAGGCGCGCATCCGATCCCCCCGAAATCCCATTCCCATTCTCTGGCTTGTCATGGCCCGGAAAGGCAAGAAAACAAAGGCTATTTCTGCGACCGCCTCTTCAGGTTCAAGCGAGGCACGTGACTCGTTTGAAGGGCCGGGGGCGGGGGCTAACCAAATAGCTCAACGCCCGGAACATCCCACCGCAAGCCCCAAAAAAGAAAAGGGCCGCGCCTCCTTCCGGAAGCCGCGGCCCTCTTCATCACTTCGCTTGCGCAAGCGGTCAGCGGATCAGGCCGCTTCCAACTCGTCGGCGTCGGCGTTCTGGACCGGACCGGAATCCTGACCCTTGGCATCGACGTCGCGGTCGACCAGTTCGATGATCGCGATCGGCGCCGCGTCCGAAGCGCGGATGCCGGCCTTGATCACGCGGGTGTAGCCGCCGTTGCGATCCTTGTAACGCTCGGCCAGAACTTCGAACAGCTTGGTGAGCTGCGTGTCGTCCTGCAGGCGGGCATTGGCCAGACGACGGTTCGACAGGCCACCCTTCTTGGCGAGGGTGATCAGCTTTTCGACGTAGGGACGCAGTTCCTTCGCCTTGGGCGTGGTCGTCAGGATCTGCTCATGCTTGATGAGCGAAGCCGCGAGGTTGCGGAGCAGCGAATTACGATGCCCGGCGCTGCGCTGCAGCTTGCGATGACCAACCTTGTGACGCATGTCTTCTTCCTTCGTTCGTTAAGGGGCCGTTTCAGGTACCCCAGACCAGGCACAGTTTAGGTCGTGCCTATCACCTGCTCCGTTCGCGCTGAGTAGGAACTGAGCGAAGTCGAAGGCCCGTATCGAAGCACTTCGCGCTGCACTCAGTCCTTCGATACACCGCTTCGATTTCGCTCAGCGGCTACTCAGGACGAACGGCATGTTCTTTTCAGCCCAGCAGCTCCTGTTCGAGCTTCTTGGCCATTTCCTCGATATTTTCCGGCGGCCAGCCGGGGATGTCCATGCCCAGGCGCAGACCCATGGACGACAGCACTTCCTTGATTTCGTTCAGCGACTTGCGGCCGAAATTGGGGGTGCGCAGCATCTCGGCCTCGGTCTTCTGGACCAGATCGCCGATATAGATGATGTTGTCGTTCTTGAGGCAGTTCGCCGAACGGACTGACAGTTCCAGTTCGTCCACCTTCTTGAGCAGATAGCGGTTGATCTGGTTCGCGTCGCTCTCGCCCTCGCTGGCCGAACCGCCGGCAGCGGCGCCAGCGGCCGGAGCGGCGGCGGGCAGCGCGTCCTCGAAGTGGACGAAGAGCTGGAGCTGGTCCTGCAGGATGCGGGCGGCATAGGCCACCGCGTCTTCCGGCGTGACGGTGCCGTCGGTCTCGACGGTCAGCGACAGCTTGTCATAGTCCAGTTCCTGGCCGACGCGGGTATTGTCGACCTTGTAGGCGACCTGACGGACCGGCGAATAGAGCGCGTCGATCGGGATCAGGCCGATCGGGGCGTCCGCCGGACGGTTGGCGACGGCGGGGACATAGCCCTTGCCGACGTCGGCGGTCAGTTCCATGTTCAGCGTCGCGCCCTGATCCAGGTGGCAGATCACCAGATCGGGGTTCATCACTTCGATGTCGCCGACGGTGGTGATGTCGCCCGCCCGCACTTCGGCGGGGCCGGTGGCGGAAAGCTGGAGACGGCGCGGACCATCGCCTTCCATGCGCAGCGCGACCTGCTTGATGTTGAGCACGATGTCCGTCACGTCTTCGCGCACGCCCGCGAGCGAGGAGAATTCGTGCAGGACGTTCTCGATCTTGATCGAGGTGACCGCCGCGCCCTGGAGCGAGGACAGAAGAACCCGGCGCAGCGCATTGCCGAGCGTCAGACCGAAGCCGCGCTCCAGAGGTTCGGCGACGAAGGTCGCCTTGCGCCTGCCGTCGCCCGAAACCTTGATCTCAAGGCTGTTGGGCTTCTTCAATTCCTGCCAGTTCTTCATGTTGACAGTCATGTATTTCCCCTGGGGATGAGGCCGAAACGCTTAAGATCCTGAACCCAACAGGACGTTCCGGCCGATGCAGATGGGCAAGCAGGCGACGCGTCCGCCGCCCGCCGAAACCTTGACCGCCGGCGGTTAGACGCGGCGGCGCTTGGAAGGACGCACGCCGTTGTGCGGGATCGGCGTCACGTCGCGGATGGAGGTGATGTGGAAGCCGACGGCCTGCAAGGCGCGCAGGGCCGATTCACGGCCCGAACCCGGACCCTTCACTTCGACTTCCAGGGTGCGCACGCCATGTTCGGCGGCCTTGCGGCCCGCGTCTTCGGCGCAGACCTGCGCGGCGTAGGGGGTCGACTTGCGGCTGCCCTTGAAGCCCATCATGCCCGCCGAGGACCAGGAGATCGCGTTGCCCTGGGCGTCGGTGATGGTCACCATGGTGTTGTTGAAGCTGGCGTTGACGTGCGCGACGCCGGCCGAGATGTTCTTGCGTTCGCGGCGCTTGATGCGCTGAGGTTCGCGTGCCATTTTTTAGCTCTTCCTACAGAAATCTGAATGACCGAGGCTGTGCCCAGGGAGGGCTGCCTCCGGCGGAGTAATTCGTCCCCCGGACGAATTACTTCTTCTTGCCGGCGATCGGCTTCGCCTTGCCCTTGCGGGTGCGCGCATTGGTGTGCGTGCGCTGGCCGCGAACCGGCAGGCCCTTGCGGTGACGCAGGCCGCGATAGCAGGCCAGGTCCATCAGGCGCTTGATGTTCATCGCGGTCTCGCGGCGCAAGTCGCCCTCGACCGTCAGGTCGGCGTCGATGGCTTCGCGGATCTGCAGCACTTCGGCGTCGGACAGGTCCTGGACGCGGCGGCTGTGGTCGATGCCCAGCTTGTCGGCCAGATCGACGGCGGTCTTGCGGCCGATGCCGTGAATGTAGGTGAGCGCGATGATCACGCGCTTGTTGGTCGGGATGTTGACACCCGCAATACGTGCCATGGTATTTTGTACTCCTGCTCCACGGGGCGGTTGGCGCCGCCCCATCTCAAAGCGTCAGGGCCGAAAGTCCATGCATAAGGATTCGCAGCCGATTCGATAGACCCCAAGACGCAAAAAAGACGGCCAGTGCCGTTGCACTGCCGCTCGTCAGCGAATTGGGAAGGGGTGCCCTTAGCGATTCGGCCCCCCGCTGTCAATGACGGGCGGGCGTGAAAGCGGTGAAATCCGGCGCTTCCCCGCGCTTGCGCCTCCGGCCCCGCCGGACGTGTCTGTCCGCCCTTTTCGGGTTGATGCCATGGCTTTCGATGGGGCATGGAGGCGGGATGCGCTTTCCCCTGTCTCCCGTCCCCCTAGCCGCCCTCCTGCTGGCCTCCTGCGTCAGCGCGCCCGAACGGCCCGCCCCGGCGCCCGCTCCTCGGCCCGCTCCCGCGCCGCAACCCGCGCCGCCGCCGCCCGCCCCGGTCGAATGGCAGGACCGCGCCAGCACGCCCGGCGACTGGCGCTATCAGGTCGACGGCGCCGGATCGGCGGCGCTGTTCGGGGTCGATGCAGGGGGGCAGCAGGAAAGCAGCCTGTTCGTCATCCGCTGCGAAAAGGCGGCGCGTCGCATCGTCCTGCTGCGCCCCGGCGCAACGGCCGCGGCGATGACGGTGCGCACCAGCTACGGCGCGGTGAACTGGCCCGCCAATGCGGCCCCCGGAACCCTTCCGGCGACCCAGGCGATCCGCGCCGCCAGCGACGCGACGCTCGACCAGATCGCCTACAGCCGGGGCCGTTTCGCGGTGGAAGTGCAGGGCCTGCCCGCGCTGATCCTGCCCGCCTGGGCGGAGGTCGCCCGCGTCGTGGAGGATTGTCGCGCCTAAATCTTTGATTTCAGGAGATTTCCGCAAATTTCGAAGCAAATCGCCTGCGAAACGCGGACGTAGAAGTATGATTCGAAAAAAGAATTTTACAAGCCTTGAAGTAGCGGCCCGTCTGATTCACATATCATCTCATAGGCGGCGAAGGACCAGTACCGGGAACGGCTATAGGGGCTTCAACTAGCGAAAGGAGGTGATCCGATGTCTCATGGTTCAGCAATGGGGTCGGTCAAGTCCATTCGGGGAACGCGCCGCTGAGCGACGCCATAGCGTCGGTTTTGCAGACATAAGGTGACTGTCGACCGCGGTTCCGCGGACGAAGCGCCATATCTGGAAAACAGCGCGACTACCGTTTCCGATTGGGCGGCACTTCCGGCCGCTGACCATGTCAATGATGGGCCGTTGGAGGGATCTCCAACGGCCCCTCTCATTTTGTAGCGGCTTTTGGGTGGGGAGCGGACCCATCCTATTCCTCCCCATCGACAGATGGGGAGGGGGACCGCTCGCGAAGCGAGTGGTGGAGGGGAAATTCGGAGGTCGTGCCCCTTCCCCTCCACCACGCTTCGCGCGGTCCCCCTCCCCACGCTGCGCGCAGGGAGGATTTAAACCACCCCACTTCCCCATTCCTACCCCCGCATCGTCCCCGTATCGATGAACCGCTGGTGCCATGCCAGCGCCTCCCCCGGCAGCATCGGCGACTGCAACCCATAGGAACCCGCCAAAGCCCGCCGGAAATACTCCTTCAGCATCGGCCGGAAGTCCGGATGCGCACAATTCTCCATGATGACCTCCGCCCGCTGCCGGGGCGCCAGCCCGCGCAGGTCGGCCAGACCCTGCTCGGTCACGATCACCTGCACATCCTGATTGATATGGTCGACATGGCTGCAATGCGGCACGATGGCGGAAATCGCCCCGCCCTTGGCCGTCGACGGCGTCATGAAGATCGACAGGAAGGCGTTGCGCGCGAAATCCCCCGACCCGCCAATGCCGTTCTGGATGCGCGACCCCATCAGATGCGTCGAATTGACGTTGCCGTAAATATCCGCCTCGATCAGCCCATTCATGGAAACGCAGCCCAGCCGCCGGATCAGTTCGGGATGGTTGCTGATCTCCTGCGGTCGCAGGATGATCTTCTCCCGATACTGGCTCATGTCCGCATTCAGTCGCGCCGCCGCCTCTGGACTCAGCGACAGCGACGTCGCGCTCGCCGTCCGCAGCTTGCCCGCGTCGAGCAGGTCCAGCATCCCGTCCTGTATCACCTCGGTAAAGGCGACCATATTGTCGAACGGCGCGTCGATCAGGCCGGTCAGCACTGCATTGGCGATATTGCCCACCCCCGATTGCAGCGGCAGCAGCGAAGCGGGCAGGCGGCCCATCTTCACCTCATGGCTCAGAAATTCCAGCAGATGCCCGGCAATCGCCCGCGCCTTGTCGTCCGGCGGGGTGAAGGGGGCGTTGCGGTCCGGCGCGTCGGTCTCCACCACCGCGATCACCTTGTCGGGATCGCAGCGGAAGGTCGGCTGGCCGATGCGCTGGTCGGCGCGCACCAGCGGAATGGGCACGCGATGCGGTGGCAGGGCGGTGCCGTAATAAATGTCGTGCATCCCCTCCAGCGCGGGGTTCTGCCAGCGATTGACCTCCAGGATCACGCCCTTCGCCCGGTCGATCCAGGTCTTGTTATTGCCGACGGAGGCGGACGGGATCAGCTCGCCGTCGGCGGTGATCCCCGTCACCTCGATCACCGCAATGTCCAGATCGCCCAGAAAACCCTGCCACGCCATCGGCGCGACCTGGCTCAGATGCATGTCGAAATATTGCATATGCCCGCTGTTGATCCGCTCGCGGGCGATGGGGTCGCTATTATAGGGCAGGCGGAACTCCACGCCGTCGGCCTGCGCCAGCGCGCCGTCCAGTTCCGGCCCGGTCGACGCGCCGGTCCACACCTTGACCCGGAAAGCCTCCCCCGCCGCATGGGCGGCGGTCATCCGCTCCGCCAGCGCCAGCGGCACCGCCTTGGGATAGCCCGACCCGGTAAAGCCGCTCATCCCCACGGCCATGCCGTTGTGGATCAGCGCGGCGGCCTCCTGCGCCGTGCGGCGCTTGGCGGCCAGCCCGGCATGGGCGATGCGATTCGACATGGGCATCCTTCTCCGATTCCTGGCGGAGGACATCTGGCTTTTCCGGGCTGGAGACAATAAGGATAAGCCGCACAATATCTGTGCGAGTCCCGTTCAAATGTCGGACCTGTTGATCGCCTTGCGGACATTCGTCCGTCTTTGCGAAAAACCCAATTTCTCCCGCGTGGCGGAAGAACTGCACGCCAGCCACACCACCGTCGCCCGTCGCCTCGATCAGGTGGAGGCGTATTTCGGCGCGGTCCTCTTCCACCGCACCACCCGCAGGCTAATCGCCACGCCCGAAGCAGACCGCCTGCTGATCCACGCCCGCGCCATGCTGGACGCGCTGGAGGGGGCGGAACGGGATTTCGGCCCGGTGCGGGGCGAACCGGGCGGGCTGGTCCGCATCGGCTTCACCACCGCGCTCGGCCTCCATTATGTGGAGCGTCTGGGCGAACTGACCGCCCGCTATCCCGCGCTCCAGTTCGATTGCGCCATGACCGACTGGCAACGCGACATGGTGGAGGACCGGCTGGACCTCGCCCTGCGCGTCGGCCCGGTCGGCGACGACCGGCTGGTGGTCCATCCGCTGGGCAGGCTGCCCCGCCTGCTGGTGGCGCGGCCCGCTTATCTTGCCGTGCACGGCATGCCAGCCTCGGCCGAAGACCTCTCCGCCCATCAATGCATCGCCTATGCCTATGGCGACGTGCCCGCGCGCTGGGCGATCGACGGGCGGGAAAGGGTGGTGGGCGGCGCCTTCCGCAGCGACAGCAGCGAAGCGGTCCATCGCGCCGCGCTCAGCGGCCTTGGCATCGCCTTGCTTCCCGCCGTCCGGGTGCGGGACGATATTGCGGCGGGGCGGCTGGCGCCTGTCCTCCCCGACAGCGTTATCGCCCCGCTCGACATAGCGGCCGTCCACCCCTCCCACAAACGCCTGGCCCCGCAGGCGCGGGTGGTGCTGGACTTCCTCAAGGCCAACTTTCCGGGGATTCCTCAACCCCCGTTCGTTTCGAGCGAAGTCGAGAAACGGTAAAAAGCCCCTACCGCTCCACCCCCTTGGCCTTCCCCCAGGCCCGCGCCGCCGTATAGCCCAGATAGCCGGTGCCGAAGAGCGCGTAGAGCGGCTCCGGCAGGGCGTTGAAATAGGCATGCATCGCCCGGATGATCCCCGCCGCCACATCGGGCCGCGTCCCACCGATCAGCCCCAGCGGCACCGACCAGAGCAGCAGCCCGTACATGACATAAAGAAATGCCGGCCGCGCCCGCATCGTCCACCGGTCCCCCGCGATTCGTCTTGCCATGACCATGTCTCCCTAACCGATCCGGTTCGCCAGCCAGCCATAGAGAAAGGCTTCGTTGGCCGGTCGGCTTTCCGCCAGCGCCAGATAGCGTTCGCCCTGGAGCGCTTCGAGCGCCTTCAGCAGCACCTTCTCGCCCGAACGCCCGCGCAGCTTCAGAAAGGCGCCCAGCGCCGCCAGCGTCTTGCCTCCGACCGACTGGTCGACCTTCAGATCGGGATAATCCGCTTCGTTGCGGTTGAGCGCGTTCAACGCCCGCTGCAAAAAGCCGCTGGCGGTCCCCGGCCCCATATTCACCGCCGTATCGAACAACTCCTCCGCCACGGAAGGCGCAATCTCCGCGACAAAGGCGAAACCCGGCTTCTCCCAATAAAGCCGCCGATAAATCGCGACCGCGACGCTGCGGGGCAGGGCGCGCATGTCGCCCAGGAATCCGTTCGCCCGCGCCACAGCCTGGGTGATCCCGAAATTGGTAGGCCCGCCGCGATCCGCCGGATGATTGCCATACCCACCCTCGCGCGCGATGACCTCGTCGATCAGCACCGAAACATCCATGAAACCGCCCTCCTCGCTCGAAAGGCGGATTATTTATCCCATTTGGTTCGCTGTAGGACAGCGCAAAAGCGCGGCCGCCCGCAAAATAGGAAAAATAGGATTTCAGGGGAGGGTTTGAGGAAACCGTTTCAATTGACGATTTCATTCATGGATTTGGTCGGGACGAGAGGAATTCGAACCTCCGACCCCCACACCCCCAGTGTTGTGGTCTGCGTCGGCCGTTTGCCGGATTCTTGCCGAATCGTCAAGGCAGCGCGTCAATCCTTTTCATGCTGTTCCATTGATGTTCACGCCCGCCCACGCTATCGTGATTGCTAGGTGATTGCTGGCGCGAGTGGATTCGGTGGCTCAGGGTAAGTTGAACAAGCGGACCATCGACGCGCTTGATAAGGCCGAGCGAGACTATTTCTTGTGGGATGAGGATCTGAGCGGCTTCGGTCTGAAGGTCACGCCCGCCGGCGGAAAGGTGTTCCTCTTCCAGTATCGCCTCGGGGGACGGGGTAGCAAAACCAAGCGATGGACCATCGGGCGCTATGGCGCTCCGTGGACTCCAGTTCAGGCGCGCGATGAGGCTGAGCGGCTGTCCATTCTCGTGTCTCAGGGCGTCGACCCTATGGTGGAAAAGAAGGAGCGTGAGCGCATCCGCAACACCAAAGGCTTCACTGCATATGTCGAAACATTCTCCGAAGGCTATCTAGGGTCAGGACCTGTTAAATTGCTTGCGCATTGGGTGATGGGTTGATTCAATAGCAGCGTTAGGAGGCGCTGCCGATGGATGTTCCGTTTCTGCTGAGTGAGGCGCAGATGCGCCGGATCGAGCCGTATTTTCCCTTGTCTCATGGG
>NZ_JFHR01000090.1 GCF_000722875.1 Sphingobium chlorophenolicum
TTCCCCCCGGGGGGGGGGGGGGGGGGGGACCAGGCCGAGGGCTGGTGGAGGGGAAGGGGGCACGACCTGCGTATTTCCCCTCCACCACCGCTTTCAGCGGCGGTCCCCCTCCCCACGCTGCGCGTAGGGAGGATTATCCTGGCTGGAGAATAGGGGGTAGCGTAGCAGCCGGTCAGCCGTCATCCTCTTTCCCCTCGGCGGCGGACCATTGGCCCGGCAGTTCCAGATAGGCCTCCAGTTCCCGCCAGTGGCGGTCCCATCCCGGCCCGCGCCTTTCCTCCGGCACATGGGCCTCGACCATGCGCCGCGCCCGCGTCACCACATTGGCGGGGCGCGCGCGCAGGCGGTCCAATATGTCCCGGATGCCGTCCATAGGCCGCTGATAGGCAAGCGCGGTCCCGCTTTCAACTTTCCCGCATCCTCGCCCCAAGCTGGCGGGCCGTTGCCGCGTTACGGCGAAATGAGGGTTAAAACGCCATTATCCATTGTTAAAAAAGGAAAATATCCGCAGTTGAAGGATAGTGAACGCTGAGGCTGTGTGAGGAAGTGCATAGTGGCGCATATTCTGGTCGCCGATGACGACGATCTGCTGGGCGAGCTGGTCCGGTTCAAGCTGGAGGCTGCGGGTCATGAGGTGACGATCCGGCAGGACGGGGCCGCCGCGCTGGAGGCGGCGCGGCAGGGCGATGTCGACCTGCTGGTGCTGGACGCGATGATGCCGGTTATGTCCGGCGCGGACGTGCTGCGCGCCATGGGGCAGGAAATGCCGGACATTCCGGTGGTGATGCTGACGTCCCGCAAGGCGCAGGCGGACGTCATGGCGGCGCTGACGTCGGGCGCGCGAGACTATCTGACCAAGCCCTTCATTCCCGACGAGCTGGTGGTGCGGGTCAACGCCATCCTCAAAACGGCGCGGATGGCGCGGTGAGGGCGGCGTCCGCCTGCGCCATGGCCTTGCTGACGGCGGCCGGGACGGCGCAGGCCCTGCCTGCCGTATCCAGCCCCGCCGCTACCCGTGACGCGCAGATCGCCGCCGCCCATGATGCGGTGGAGCGCGGGGACGAAGCGCAGGCCATCGCCCTGCTGGACCGGGCCAATGCGGATTTTCCAGGCGATGCGGAGATTTTGCGGCTGCTGGGCAGCGCCCATGCCTTTGCCGGTCACTATCCCCAGGCCATCGCCACGCTGCGCCAGGCGCAGCAATTGGCGCCCATGGACAACGATATCGGCGCGGCGCTGGCCCGCGCCTATCTCTGGTCGGGGGACCGGGCGGCGGCGGAACGGGAGGTCGCGGCGATGGAGCAACGCTCGCCCGGCGATGCGGAGGCCGCCGCCATTCGCCGCCAGCTTCGGCCGGAAGATGCTCCGGCCGCGTCCGGCCGTTTCGGCGTCGCCGCCGCGCAGGCGCTTTCCCATGTCTCCTTCGCGCACCGGCCGAGCCAGACCTGGTCGGCGACCACGCTCGCCGCCTTCGGCCGGGTGGCGCCGGGCACGGTACTGGCGGTCGCCGCGGAGCGGGAGGACCGGCAGAGCTTCGTCGACACCCGCATCGAGGGGCGCATCGACAGGCGTTTCGGGCCGCATGTCCGCGCCTATGCCGCCGTGGCGGCCACCCCCAAGGCCGATTTCCGTGAGAAATGGGGCGTCAGCGGCGGGGTGGAGGCGGACGTCACCCGCTATGCGACGTTGCTGGCGGACCTGCGCCATGCCGAATATCGCGACGTGTCGGTGACGACGTTCCTGCCGGGCGTCCGCCTGACCGCGGCGCGGCTGGGCGTCAGCGCCACGGTGCGGATGATCAACCTGTGGGACGAGCAGGGCACGCACCGGTCGGGCGTGTCCGGGCGGCTGGACGGCACGCTGGCCCATGGCGCGACCCTCTATGCGGGTGCGGCGACCTATCCCGACACGGAAGCGGGCATTACCCGGCAGGTCCATTCGCTGTTCGCGGGCGCCGCCGTGCCGCTGGCGGAGCGGATCACGCTGAGGGCCGGGCTGGATTATGACCGCAGGCGGGCGACCTACACGCGCAAGGGCGGGTCGGTCGGCATTCGGATCGGTTTCTGACCATGACGGTCATGCCGATCCCCGACCATGTCGCGCAGATCGCCATCTTCGTTTCATTCTACGGCGCGCTGGGCATGGCGGCGGTGCTGCTGTTCCTGGTGATCCGCCGGGGCCGCACCGAGCGGGCCGAGGCGCAGGCCGCCGCCATGACCAAGGCGCTGATCCGCGAGATCATGGGCGGCGAATTGAGCGGAGAGGGCGAGGATGTGCTGTCCGGCCCCGTTTTCCGCAAGGCGCGCGCCGCCGACAAGCTGGCCGCCATCGGCCGCATGATCCAGCTATTGCGCGGGGAGGAGCGGGAGAGGCTGATCGCGCTGGTCCAGCGGCACGGCCTGCTGAAGGACGCGTTGCGCAGGACATATAGTCTGCGCCGCCGGACCCAGGTGGACGCGATGCGCATATTGGGCAGCATCGGCGGCGCGCCCGCCGTCGACATGCTGTTGTCGGTGCTGCATGGCGACCCGCATATCGACACGCGGCTGGAGGCGGCGTCGCTGCTGGCGCAACTGGACGCGCTGCCCGCGCCGGAACGGCTGATCCAGGACCTGTCGCTCTACGAAACGCGGATCACGCCGCTGCACCGCAGCCTGTTCCGGCTGCTGGCGGTCAGCCACCCGGTCGAGTTGATGACGCTGGGCCGGTCGAACCAATTGCCGCCCGCCGTCCGCGCCCTGGTGATCGACGCGCTCGGCTGGACGGAGGATTACGCCGCCCTGCCGCTGCTGGCCGCCGCCGCCGTCGATCCGCATCCGCCGGTGCGCCTGGCCGCGCTGGATTCCGCGACCCGGCTGGGCCATCCGGGCAGCGCGGGGTGGATCATCCGGATGCTGGAAGACCCTGAACATCCGGTACGATCGCGGGCCATACGCGCCTGCCAGATCATGGGGCTGACCGCCGCGCTGCCGCTGCTGGCGGCGATGCGGGACGATCCGTCTCCCTGGGTCCGGCTGCGCGCCCAGCAGGCGGTGCAGATGCTGAAGGTGGCGGCCTGATGGAGCGCATCCTCGCCACCGCCGCCGGGGTTGGAGTCAGCACGCTGGCCGCCATCGGCCTGCTCTGCTTCCTGGTCGTTTCCGTCCGCAACCTGGTGTCGACGATCCAGCTTCTGCTGGCGGCGCGCATCTTCGTTACCCGGATCAAGCCTGCCAGCCGGTCCTACGACCTGTGGACCCGCTATGCCGACCTGGCGCTGCCGGTGTCGGTCATCGCGCCCTGCTTCAACGAGGAATTGTCGATAGCGGACAGCGTGCGGGCGCTGCTGGCGCTGGAATATCCCGATCATGAGGTGATATTGGTCAATGACGGTTCCAGCGACCGCACGCTGGAGGTGCTGATCCGGGAATTCGCGCTGCGCCCGATAGAGCGGGAGCAACTGGCCGAATTGCAGAAGACGAAGATATTGGGCGTGTACGGGTCGGCGCGCTACCCCAACCTGATCCTGATCGACAAGCAGAATGGGCGGAAGGCCGACGCGGTCAATGCGGGGCTGGGCTTCGCCGCCGCGCCGCTGGTCTGCGTGATCGACGCGGATTCGATCATCGAGCCGGACGGGCTGCTGCGCGCCGCCGAACCCTTCATGGCCGACGACGGGTCGCTGATGGCGGTGGGCGGGGCGATCCGCATCGTCAACGGGTCGGTGGTCGCGGGCGGCCATGTGCGGGAAATCCGCCTGCCGGGCAAATGGCTGCCGCGATACCAGATATTGGAATATCTGCGCGCCTTCCTGACGGCGCGGATCGCCAATGCGCGGTTCGACATGCTGATGCTGATATCCGGCGCCTTCGGCATGTTCCGCCGGGCCGCGCTGGTGGAGATTGGCGGTTATCGCCATGACACGGTGGGGGAGGATCTGGAGGTCGTGACCCGCATCCACCGCCGCATGCGGGAGGAGAAAAAGCCCTATCGCGTCGATTTCGTGCCCGAAATCGTCTGCTGGACCGACGCGCCCGAAACATGGAGCGGCCTGCGCAACCAGCGGGCGCGATGGGAACAGGGGGCGCTGGAGACCATCGTCCGCCATCGCCGGATGCTTGGCAATCCGCGCTATGGCCGGATTGGCATGATCGGCATGCCGCTGATCGTGATAGAGGATGTGCTGGGGCCGCCCTGCGAATTGTTCGGCTATCTGCTGATCCCGCTGCTCTGGCTGATGGGGGTGACGAGCGGGACGGTGGTGTTCGCCTTCTTCTCCCTGACGGTGTTGTTCGGCACGGCGCTCAGCCTGGGCACGCTGGCGCTGGAGGAGGTGCAGTTGCGCCGCACCCCCAGCGCGCGCGACCTGGCGATGATCGGCGTCGCCGCCGTGGTGGAGAATCTGGGATACAGGCAGGCCAATCTGGCGTTCCGGCTGCATGGCATGTGGCGTTTCTTCCGCAAGGACAATCGCTGGGCGGCGGCGGGCCGTTCGGCCTTTGTGCGGCAATGAGGCGTGCGGCAATGAGGTGGATCGGCCTTGCGCTGCTGGCGGGATGGTCGGGGGCCGCGTCCGCAGAGGCGATCTGGAAAGGGCCTGTCGTGAAGGACTGGCGTGAGGTGGAACGGCTGACCCTGTCGGGCACGATGGAGGCGGACATGTTCCGCCCGGCCGCGATCGCGCCGGAGCGGGAGGCCGCGCCGCCCGTGCCCCTGCTGGCCCCGATGGGCGCGAACCTGCTGCCGCTGGCGGAGATCCGGCCCTTCGGCATCGAGGAGCGGGTGACGGCGGAGCGCGACGGGGAGGGGCTGCGCATCCGTTGCCGGGCGGGCAGGGCGGCGGCCGGGCTGGTGCTGCGCTGGCCGGATCGGCGTCTGCCCCGTGGCTATCGCGGGCAATGGCGACTGGAGGGGCGGGCCGATACGAGAATCGGGGTGGAGATTTTGCCGGTGGGGCAGGATGCTTCGGCCGCGCCCGCCGTTTTGCGGGCCGATGGGCCTTCGGTCCTTCCGCTGGCGGATTGGCCGGGGGAACAGGCGCTGGTCCTGATCTGTCCCGGCACGGATGCCTCCGCGATGCTGGATGCGGTGATTTTGGAGCCTGTGCCGGTCAACGCACCGGGCGGGGCAGGGGCGCGGAGCGATGAAGTAGCGCGGAGCGGGGCGTCCGATGCGCGGGGGACATGGGTGTGGCAGGATCGGGACTGGCATGGCGATCCGTCCGGCTTCGCCCGCCGCGCCGCCGAGGCGGGCTGGACCGAGCTGGCCATACAGGCCCCCGCCATGCCCGATGCGGCGCTGACCCGGCTGGCGGCAGCGCTGGCGGCGCGGGGCATCGGCTTTCGCCTGCTCGACGGCGATCCCGCCATGGCGACGGCGGAGGGGCGGGGCGGGGCCGCGCGCCGTTTCGCCGGCCTGCGCCGCTGGTGCGACGATCATCTGGCGGCGCGCCCGCTGCTGGAACTGGACATCGAACCCTATGCCCTGCCGGGCTTCGCGGCGGACCCCGTGGCGGGATGGCTGGGCTGGGCGCAGACGGTGCAGGCCGTCGCCGGGGCATGGGGCGGGTCGGTGGCGGTCGACGTGCCCTGGTGGATGCGCCGTTCGTCCGAAGGGGCGGCGGCGATCGACAGCGCCCGCGCCGCGATCCGGGAAATCATCGTCATGGCCTATCGCACCAATCCGCAACTGGTTCTGGACGCCGCCGAAAGCTGGCTGGCGCAGGACAGCCCGCCCGTCCGCATCGCCATCGAAACCGGGCCGGTGGCGCGGGAGGCGACCCGCCTCTACCGCCGGGCGCCCAGCGGCACGTTGAGGCTGAGCGATGCGGGCGCGGAACTGCTGGCCGCGCCGCAAGCCGAAAGCGCGGCCGACGCCATGTTCGCGCTGGTGCGGGAGAGCAGGACCGATCCCGCCCGCATCAGCTTCCACGGCGCGCCCGCCCGCGCCGTCGAGGCCGAACGGATGCTGGCGCCGCTATTGTCGGGCTGGCCCGGCTTCGCGGGCTTCCGCGTCCATGGCTGGGAGGCGCCCCATGGCTGACCCAAGCTCGCCCGGCTGGATGAAGGAGATGCTGGCGCTCCAGTCCGCGGTGACGGAGGCCTATGCCGATTTCCAGCAGATCATCGACGAGGTGGTGGAGCGCGCCTTGCGCATCATCCCGCTGGCGACCGGCGCCATCGTCGAGATGCGCGACGGCGACGATATGGTCTATCGCGCCGCCAGCGGCACGTCGATCCAGCAGATCGGCATGCGTCTGGCGCTGAGCGGCAGCCTGTCGGGCACCTGCGTCGCCACCGGCGAGACGCAATTCTGCCACGACAGCGAGACCGACCCCCGCGTCGACCGCGACGCCTGCCGGAAGGTGGGGGTGCGGTCGATGATGCTGGTTCCGCTACCCTATCATGGCCGGACGGTCGGCGTGCTGAAGGTCTATTCCGGTCAGGTCGCCGCCTTCACCCGCGCCGACCTGGACGTCGTGCGCCTGATGGCCGGGCCGATCGCCACCGGCTTCGCCAATGCCGCCCATTCGGACGCCGCCCGCCATTTCGCCGCCACCTTCGAACAGGCGGCGGTCGGGCTGGCCCACTGCTCCCCGCAGGGGCGATTCCTGCTGGTCAACGACCGTTTCTGCGAGATTGCGGGCTATGAGCGGGACGAGCTGATCGGCCTTGACTATCGGCAGATCACCCATCCCGCCGATTATGAGATCGACGCCCGGCTGGCGGGCCGCCTGCTGCTGGGGGAGATCAATGATTTCGCCTATGAGAAACGCTATGTCCGCAAGGATGGCGGGCTGGTGTGGATCAACCTGACCGTGTCGCTGGTGCGCGACGCGTCGGGCGAGCCGGATTTCTTCGTCTGCGTGGTGGAGGATATCGGCGCCCGCCGGTCGGCCGAGATGGCGAGCGCGGCCAAGACCGGCTTCCTCGCCAATATGAGCCATGAGATCCGCACGCCGATGAACGGCATATTGGGTTTCGCCGACCTGTTGCTGGGCGCGGGCCTGCCGCCCGAACAGCATCGCCAGGTGAAGATGATCGCCGATTCCGGCCGGGCGATGATGCGCCTGCTGAACGACATATTGGACCTGACCAAGGTGGAGGCCGGGCAGATGGAGATCGCCCGCGAACCCTTCGACCTGGTCCATGCGCTGGACGCCTGCCTCAACCTGGTGCGGGTGGGCGCGGAGCAGAAGGGGATCGACCTGATCCGCGACATCGCCGGCGACCTGCCCCGGACGGTGACGGGCGACGGGCTGCGGCTGCGGCAGGTGGTGCTGAACCTGCTGGGCAATGCGGTGAAGTTCACGTCGGAGGGGCATGTCGCGCTGCGCGTGCATCTGGACGGGGCGGACCGGCTGGTGATCGTGGTGGAGGATAGTGGGCCGGGCATCGCGCCGGAGCGGCAGGCCGCCATCTTCGAGAAATTCGTGCAGGCCGACGCCGGCACCGCCGCCCGTTTCGGCGGCAGCGGCCTGGGCCTGTCGATCAGCGCCCAACTGGTGACGCTGATGAACGGCGAACTGACGCTGGACAGCGTGGTGGGGGAGGGGAGCCGCTTCATCCTGCGCCTGCCCTGCGAAGCGGCGGGGGAGGATGCAGCCGCACCGGTTGCTCCGGCTGCGCGGGATTCGGCCCTGTTGCACGACCTGCGGGTGCTGGTGGCGGAGGATCACGACGTCAACCAGGAACTGGTGCGGGCGATGCTGGAGAGGATCGGTTGCGGCGCGACCATCGTCGAGGACGGCGCGCAGGCGGTCGCCGCCGTGCTGCGGGCGAGGGGGGAGGGCGCGCCCTACGACATCGTGCTGATGGACATGCAGATGCCGGTGATGGGTGGGCTGGACGCGGCGCGGGCCATTCGCGCGCAAGGCGTGAGCGCGCATGAACTGCCGATCCTGGCGCTGACTGCCAACGCCTTTGGCGAGGATGTGCACGCATCGCTGGCGGCGGGGATGCAGGCGCATCTCGCCAAGCCGCTCCAGTTGGCGGAATTGCGCCGGGCGCTGGCGACATGGCTGCCCGCCAAGGGGGTGGAGGAGAGCACCGAGCCCTTCGACCCGGTGACGCAGCAATTGAGCGAGCGTTTTCGGGAGAAGACGGTGTTGTGGGCGGCGCTGCTGACGCGGTTGTTGGACGAGGCGGAGCCTGCGCCGGAGTTGCTGGAGGAGGCGCGGGGCGAATTGCACAAGATAGCGGGCACGGCGGGGATGTTCGGCCAGCCCGCGCTAGGCAGCGCGGCGGAAGCGGCGGAACGGGCGCTGCGGGAGGCCGGGCGGATGGACGCGACGGTCGCGGGGCGGATCAGGGCGGTGATCGGCTTGTGTGGGGGTGGGTGAGCCTATTCCTCCCCATCGGGAGATGGGGAGGGGGACCATGCGAAGCATGGTGGAGGGGAATGGGGCGCGACCTGCGAATTTCCCCTCCACCACTCGCTGCGCGAGCGGTCCCCCTCCCCACGCTGCGCGTAGGGAGGAATGGGGTGGGTTAGAACTTCACTTTCACCCCTAACCGCACGGTTCTCGGTTCCACCACCCGGCTTAACCGGCCTTCCTGCGGGCCTGCGTCGAAGCCGGGGATGTAGGCCTCGTAAAAATAGGCGATATCCTTGTCCCGGCTGTCGAAGATATTCAGCAGCTCCCCGTAAAGCTCGATCCGCTTGCCTTTCCACGCGCCACGGGCGTTGACGATGGTGCTGCCCTTGTCGCGCGCGCTATTGTCCTCGATCAGCGGATAGGGCCCCAGATGCCGCATCCGCAGGCTGGTTTCCCAGCGGCCCAGCACGACAGCCACGCCCGCCGAAGCCGCATTTTCGAAGGCGTTCGGAATCCTGTCCCCATTGTCGTAGCGCGAATGGCTGGCGGTGTAGTTGCCGTCCAGCGCCAGCCAGGGCAGCGGCCGCCAGAAGGCGACGATCTCATAGCCGTGCCGCTTGCTGGCGCCGGTCGGCTCCACCGCGTTGCTGTCGCCGACGAAGCGCAGTTCGCTGCCGACATTCAGCCACCAATAGGTCGCGGTCAGGCTGGCCGAACCGATCTGGACCCGCCCGCCCAGTTCCTTGCCCGTGCCGCGCACCAGCACCGGGACCGGCGTGTCGACATTCACCGCGCCCCGCACGTCGTTGCTGTGAAAACCCCGGCCCCAATTGGCGTAGAGTTCCAGCATGGGCGCAACCCGATAGGCCAGCGAAGCCTTGGGCGACAACAGGCTGTCCGATCCCTTGCCCGTGCCCAGGGCGGCGGCCGCGGCATCCCTGGCCCGCACGGCATAGCGATAATGATCGCCGCGCAGCCCGCCGGTCAGCCGCAGGCCCGGCAGCGGCCGCCACGTCGCCTCGCCATAGAGGGCCAGCGACAGTTCCTCGACATGATAGCGGCCGAGCGAGGAGAGGTAGGCCCGGTCGGCGGTGCGCGACACGCCGACATTGCCGATATGGTCGTAGCGATCCTCCGTCCCGACGCTGAATTCCAGCGCCTCGCCCAGCGACCAGCGCTTTTCGGCCGTCGCGCCCGCGATCCAGCGGCGGTCATATTGCAGGATCTGCGCGCTGGTCCCGTCGGGGTCGGCATAGGTCGGGTTGGAGTACATCGACCAGTCATAATATTGCGCATAGACGTTGGCGCGCCAGTCTGCCCGCGTCACCGCGACATTGCCGACCAGCCGCGTCGTTTCCCCCCGCGCCGAGGGATCGGGCGAGCAGAATATGTCCGCGCAGACCGGCGATCCGACGATCCGCTCCGGAATCTGCTCGGTCGGCCGCCAGGTGGCGCGATAGGCGTGCAGTGTCGCCTCCACCGCGCCCGCCCGATATTTGGCGAAACCGGCATAGTGGCGCAGATGCTCCGCCTCCTGCCACGGCCCGTCATAGGCCTTGGCCTGCGCGACCAGCGTCAATTCGCCTGGTCCGACGCCCTTGATCGTGCCTCCCGCCGCGATCCGCCGCGAACCGTAGGAGCCGCCCTCCACTGACATCCATGGCCGGTCGAAGCCGTCGATCGTCTTCATATAGGCTGCGCCCGCCAGCGCGAAATCACCGCCGTCGGCGCGATAGGGGCCTTTGCGAAAATCCTCCCGCGCGATGATTTCGGGGATCAGGCCGTTCAGGTCCAGATAGCCCTGCCCATGGCCGTGCGACCGGAAATTCATCTGCACCCCGTCAATATAGGTGGTGAAGTCCGACCCATGATCCAGATTGAAGCCGCGCAGGAAATATTGATTGGCCTTGCCGCTGCCCGAATGCTGGGCGGCGACCATGCCCGGCACCGCCTCCAGCAATTCCGCCACGCGCAGCAGCGGGCGGACCAGCAGGTCGGACCCGGCTACGCTGCCCTCGCTTGCCGCATGGGCGACGCCGATCTTCGCCTCTCCCCGGCCGAAGACGATGATATCCGCCTCCGGCGCTTCGGTTTCGGCCAGAGCCGGGACCGCATGGGCCGCGATCAAGCTCGCGGCCATTATCTTCCATCGCATTCGCATTCCTTCCGGCGTCTCGCGACATCCGGTGGGGCCTGACCGCCAGACGGCGTCCGGCGCGCAGGGACGGCCGGACGCCACAAAGCGACCGCTCCCGCGAACCGATGCGGCCTCCACCGCTCGTTCGTCGCTCAGACGGAAAGACACCGTGCCGCGGCCATCCCCTGGGCCAGGGCAAGAGCGACCAGACGCCGGCAGGTCTCCTGGCTCGCGGGTCGTCGCGTCGATGCAAGGCCTTCCCAGGCCTCGCAGGATTTAGCGTCCGGCCCAGTGGCTGGCGGCGGAAGCGTCGCTCCGCCGCGCATATGCATCGCGCTCGCCGCTTACAGTTGCAGGGACAGCCGCGGAATGGGGAGTCGCCTCCCGCACCGCGTTCCCTTTTAAGCCCCTTTCGGGACACCGGCGCGATCATTGCGGGGGACTGCAAGTCCCCGCGTCCTGGGCGTTACACGCGGAAGCGCCCTGCTTGCAAGAGGCAGCTTATGGCGCCGCCATTCGGATGGCTTCCAGGCGGAGCGGGCGTACCATTCGCACCTGCGGCATAGATAAATGCCCTTAAATCAGTGTGTTGAGCGTCCATTTTCGACTTTTTTCGGGGAATTTCCAAAAACTGTCATTTTTGGGGTTGCTCGAATCTCCGGTGCCCCCTAGATGCCCCTCCACCGGACGGGACGACGCCACTGCGGCGCTGGATCGGACGGTCGCCAACATAGACGGACGCTGGTCCCCCGGAACGCAAGGAACGGGGCGGGATAGCTGTCCGGTTTGGTTGTCGGGTTCTTTGACATTGTTGATTGATGAAGGGACATGTGGGCGGCGGCTCCGGTTATCTACGGCTTTCAGGCGTAGGTGGATCGGTTAAAATAGCCGTTTCTCACAATGTCCTTACGTAACCA
>NZ_JFHR01000091.1 GCF_000722875.1 Sphingobium chlorophenolicum
CCGTACAACTGGGTCGACACCAATGCCGCGCAAGCTTCGTTCGAACTGAACGGCATCGCAAGCGCCGCCTGACCATCCCAAATTACAGAACCGCCTCAAATGCCATGTGGGGGATTTTTACCGCTTACCGCTCAACGTCTCGCTGCCGCTCTGGTTCAGAACCCATTGGGCGATGAGGTCCGCCACGTCCAGACGAAGCTCCTCCCGCAGGACTTGGGCGTGATCGAGCAGACAACGCCCGAGGGCTTTGCCTTGAGGACTTCCACTGCGGAACGCGCCGCGCTGGAACTGCTGCACCTAGCGCCGAAGATATTCGGCCTCGTCGAGGCCGGCTTGATCATGGAGAGCATGACCTTGATACGGCCAAAACTCATGCAGAGCCTGTTGGAGCAATGCGCCTCGATCAAGGCGCGCAGGCTGTTCCTCTACCTTGCCGAGCGCGCCGATCTGCCGGTCATACGCCATCTCGACCTTGATCGGATCGACCTCGGGGTGGGCGACCGCAGCCTCGTGCCGAACGGGCGCTATGTCGCGAAATATCAACTGCTGCTCCCCAAGGAACTGGTCGATCCTGGCTGAGCGCTACCGCTGTGAGGGAGGCCGACGACTTTTCTCGCATTGCTTGGGGAGAACGAACGTCGCCACCTATGATGATCATCTTATCGTTCGAGTTCCTCTTCACCTGCTCATTTTTCCGCGCAGGAGTTCAAGATCGGCGTCATCACTTTCACATGCGCGTCGATACGCTCGAGCACCGTCGCAGGGACGACGGCCCGCTCCGGCAGATGCCACCAATGCTCGTTGACGCGAGCCACCGTCTCCACCACGGCTTGAAGAACCGCCGGCTCGGGTAGCCTTGCTCGGTTCGCGAAAGATTTCCAGCGAGGCACCGACAGCGCCTTGAACGACCGTTCGCCACCAAGCGACAGCGCCATGCTGTCTGTAGGAATGTAGGGGATGGTAGACAACACGTCGTAGATCGGCGCGAGCGCGGGTGTGCTGCCTTCATCACGATAGATCAGCGACCAATTTTTAAGGTGCATGTCGCCATTGCCGGTCACCGCTGCCAGCGCGAGCCGGCGCACAAATTCGAGCGCGGCGGTAGGGGACACGGCCGCGTTCACGGCGGCGGCCACATCGTGATAGGCTGCCCCCTCATATTTACGGGAGGGATAGACGCCAAACACCTGGGCGAAGTCCTCGATGTGGATTCTCTCACCCTGCGGGCCACGGTCAAAACGCCTGATGAGAAGAACCTTGCCTTCCGACAGCGTGTCGAAATCCTCCGGAATGCCTTCAAAATCGGATTTCTCGACCAGTTCGCGCTCGGGCACGTCCATACCGATCGCGGCCGCTAGGGCGAGATTGGCAAACTCGTTCTCGGACACACCAGGAAATGCCGTGGAGGGGAACTTCGCGATATATTGCCCCTGGCCGTCATCGAGCGGAAGCGTCAGTCCACCTCCCTTGCCGGTGTTCTTCATCACCGACAGCTTCATCTGCACGCCCGCTAGCGAAAAACGCGCCTTCGGCTTTCCCTTTGCACTGTCCTGCGGCGTTACTTTCATGCCGTCACTGGCTAGAATCCGGACGGCCCCCGGCAGATCCGCGCCGAGCGCCGCCAACAGGTCGAAATCATTGCCCGGACGGACGGCGTCTGCATGATGCTTTTCCATCGCCTCGCGCAGCTTGTCCTCTGGCAGCAGGTTCGCAAAGAAGGCCGGCAATGCCCCGCTCACCGGCTTGGGATCCTTTCGCAGGCCCCCGGTGGCCGCGCGGAAGGACAGGCTGAGGACCGGCACACCGCCGGTCGCCCGATACGCCTCGTCAAAGCTGAATGCGTTGAAGTCGCCAGGCGTCCTGACGATCACACCGACCTTCAGCGCATTCAGGAACACGTCCAGGGACTGAAACGCCTGAGGTGCGTGAGAAGTTTGCGCCATGATATTCGTCTTCAATCGGGCTGTGAAACAAAGGCGGGCAAATCGTCGTCGTCATGCGGACGCATCAACGCCCGGACGGCCGGGACCATCGCTTGCGGCACCAGCATCATCTCCAGCCCGAGCGCACGGGAGACATTCATGAGCGTCGTGGCGCGCGCAGCAGCAATGCCCGTTTCGATATCGCGATAGCGTGGACGGGAGATGCCAGCCAGATCGGCCACCTGCTCTTGCGTCAATCCGGCGGCTAGCCTCGCCTGTCGCAGGCGTTCGCCGAGTTCGCGCAGGGTTTCAGATATAGCACCCATGATGATCCCTATACGATTCAAAATGAAATCACATGAAGCGCCTACATATCTTGTCTCGGCCAGCACGTCAAATTTGAATGATTCCTTTTCATATCATATTAGACCAATGAGATATGTAAACGCATCATTTCCGATGGCATGGCCGTTTCAGGAGCGGAGAGAAAGAGGTGCAGGCCGCTGGGTGTTTTTCGGCGGGGCCATAGGTCGAGACCGTCCGTCACCTTCCTGCCATCATTCACCAAGGTTCAAGAAATACCGCGTGCGCTTCAGTTCGCCCTGCTTGCGCAAAGCTCCCAACTCGACCAGTTCCGCGAGATCGCGCGTGGCCGTCGCTGGAGCAGCATCGGTGATGGTCCGGTAGTTTGCCGCGCTCAGGCCGCCCTCGAAGCCATCCGGTCCTTCGGCGAACATGCGGAGCATGGCCTTTTCCTGCCGTGAATTGAGGTGGTCGCGAAGGCGATCGAGCAGCTTCGTCTTGGCGAGGAGGAAATGAACGCGATCCAGCGTGCGCTGTTGGGCCGCAAGCGCGATGTCGGAAAACCAGTCGAGCCATTCGTCGATGCGGTTCGACAAACTCGCGCGTTGAAGCTGGGTGTAATAATTTTTGCGATGGTGCTGGATGGTTTCCGCAAGAGCGGTGATCGCGGGTGCGTCAAGCCCCTGCGCCAAGGCCTTCTCCGCAATCGCCCGGCCAAGGCGCCCGTTGCCATCTTCGAAGGGATGGATGGATTCGAACCATAAATGAGCAACACCCGCCCGCGCGAGTACGCTCACGGGTGAGCGTCCATCCGGCCTGCTGTGGTTGAACCACGCGATGAAAGCCTTCATCTCGGCCGGCACCGCCTGTGATGGCGGCGCCTCGAAATGCACCTTGGGCGCGTGCAGGGCTCCGGAGACGATCTGCATGGGATCAGTGCGCGTTCGATATCGGCCGATGTCGGCAAGATCCCGCCTGCCGTTCATGAGCAAGGCATGCCAGTGGAATAACATGGCGTCGCTGACCGGCTCGCGATAGCTGCGGAAGAGGTTCGCCATGAGTTCTGCAGCGCCCGCCTCGGCGGCGTTGGCGCGGCGGTGGTCGGCCTTGATCCCCAGATGCTTCGCGACGGATGACTGCACGCTCGCGCGATCGAGAATCTCTCCCTCGATTGCGGAGCTGTCGACGGCTTCCTGTGCTATGAGTTCGATGGAAAGATTCTGGCGATCGTCGGCATCGAGATGGGCCATGACGCCTACCAGGATGCCCGCGCCCTTCAGAAACCGATCCTCACGGCTTCTCAGATACCTCGCATCGTAGGCGAAGTTCGGCCAATCGGATTGCTGCCAGTTCCAACGCATGATCGATAGCACACCTTTCTATCGATCAAATTAGAGCATTATTTGATTTATAAAAGACGTTTCTATTCGCTCAGGACGAGCGCCTAACCGTATGGGTCGGCCAAGCGTTGTTCGTCGTAAAGGGAGCGACGAATCGGCAATGCAAACCGGCGATCTCGAGCCTTTTGGGACTCGAACCTCTCAGATAAAAAGTCCCAGGGCATCGGTTATGGTATCGGTAGAAATAAATAGAAATAAGATACTGAATTACAAAGATAAATATGGCGTTTTTGAGTCCTCTTCTGCTTGAAATCCGGGAACGTCCGGCGGCGTTCAGGCGGGTCCAGCCAGAGAGAGGCCGCGACAGCTTCGCACTCAATTGTGGGCGCAGAAACCGTGCGCCGCATTCCCGAACCCGATCGCTTCCGGATCGAACATTTATCGCCTCTCGCCGATCATCTCGGTCTTGCGGCCCAATTTATCAATTTTGCGCCAAAGTGAGGCGCACAGGACCATAATGAAATTCAAATTCGTACCCGTTACCTGCCACTCAGCCATGTCGATCCCTCGGCGTAAAGCGCGGATGCCATCGGGCCAGTATCCCGTCGGCGTTCTCCCGACCCGCGAATTACGCCGCGTGGGCGCGGAGATGCTTGGTTGAAATGATATTTTGACTTATCGAGGAGACAGTCATGTCGGTTACCAGGGATTTCCCCTGGCACGCATCGCTCAGTGTCAGCACCAAGCCGACAAGGCTGCCCCCGAAATATACGCGCGCGTCGCCCCGCATCGAACTTACCGTCCAGGACGTCGTAAGCGGCGACGTGGCGAAAGCATCAGGCAAGTTCAAGATAGCGCTTGTGTCCATCGCGTCGATGTGAGCAAGAACATTATCTCGCTGCCTGATGAATGCCGAACCCGGCCAACGCCGCGCGCGATATCGACCTGACAGGATGAATATGGGCCAACTGCGCACAGCAAATAACCGTCGCAACCGCGCGGTTCGCAATGCGATCGGACGTCGACGTGCTGCGGCGGAAATCTTGACGGGCGACACCGCCGCGCCACCGGCGAGTGAAGCCAAACCAGAACGAAGCGTCCCCTGAGCGACGCCATCGAGACCCGCGATCTGCCGATTGAATTGATCGACACGGCGGATATTCCTGGCGGCGGTCGATTGCTCCTGCGCCGGCGGGGTAACGATTTCGCGATCGAGTATGGCGAAACCCAGCTAATGGTAAGCTGGGTCAGCCGGTCCGAGCAGGCTCTGGCAACGCTTGCCTGCCAGCGCGTTTGCAAGGACGATGCACAACTGCTGATCGGCGGACTTGGCATGGGCTTTACACTGGTCGCGGCGCTGGCCGTCTTGCCCGCAAATGCCCGCGTGGTCGTTGCCGAACTCGTCCCCAAGGTTCTGGATTGGGCCCGGGGACCATTGGCCCACCTGTTTGGCGACGCGCTGGCCGACCGGCGGCTTGCGGTGGAAATTTGCGATGTACACGACCTCATCGCCGGATCACCTGAACGATTTGACGCTATCCTGTTGGATGTCGACAATGGACCCGACGGTTTGATCAGTCTCGCCAATGACCGCCTTTATTCGGTTGGAGGCTTGCAATTGGCCCATGCCGCACTGCGTCCTGGCGGTGTTCTTGCAATCTGGTCCGGCTATCCGGCTTATGGCTTTGCCGACGAACTCGAAGATGCGCGCTTCATCGTCGAAGAGGTGCATATGCGTACTGGTGAGCGCGGCCGGGGTGACCGCCATGTGATTTGGCTGGCGACCAAGTCGTAACCTGAAAATTGAGGCTCGATGCCCGGTCAGCCCGCCGACACTGAGTCCCCCATGCCGCTCGAAGTCCGTGCAATTGTCATCCCTCTCTCGACGACACAGCGATCGCCCAAGGGATTGAAGTTCGAAGCCGCCGACGAAGCGAGATGGTGCTCCAGCAGGTCGAATATCTCCCTGTCCTCGTTCATGTCGAACTTGCGGGCGAAGAGGTCCGGGCTGAGCGTCAGCCGGGTCGCATCGCGTCTCGTGAAGGTTCGCGGCCGTAGCTTGATGTCTCCATCAGGCACCCAGTCGATAGTGCGCAGATCGTCGTCGACGACATCGCCCTGTGGAAAGCCGTTCATAAGAAGGGTCTGAAAGAAGCCTTCGTCCGCGATGAAGCTGCGCTTGTAGAAGCGCTTGAATCTGGCGGTCAGCGGATCGTGACAGGCGAACTCGCAAAAGCGCCGACTGACGACCTTCCACTGCGTTCCGATGAACGGCGTTGCGCCGCGCGGGAAGGCCCTCGCAATTCTGGTGCGGAATATGCGTCGGAAAACCTCGATGAAGAGATGGCTGACCCGGTTCATCGTATCGGGACGGATCGCCAGCTGATCGGCGCATCGCATGAACTGCGTGTTCGGATGGGCAGACAGATAGTCCCGGATGTAGCCTTGCGATTTGAGCGGAAAATCCTGACCGCTCAGGTTGATGAAATGCGTCCAACCTGCGTCCATCTCGAGCAGGCGCCTCATTCCCCGCAGTTCCGCCTCGACAAGGCTGTAGCCGCCCCACAGGACCCTGCGCGCCGGGAGGATCTCGACGCCTTGATAAGGCGCCAGGAAGGCTTCGAGCTCCTGCGCCAGAGCCTTGCCGGAATTCCTGTCGATGTGGATGAGATAGATATTGCCCGGCGCATAGATCGCCTGGAACATCCGTTTGAACTGCTCGGGAAAGCGATGAACGAGAAGGAAATAGGCGATCATGTGGCTGGCCTCCTTTGGTGTCGGCCTGATGCCGGAAAACGGGATGAATGGACGGTCGCTTCAGGAGCGATCGTCGGCGTCGAAGGCTGCCTGCAGCGCCTTTGGATCGATCGTGACGGTTCGGACCATATTATGGCTCCGCACGTGAAGGAGCGTTGCCACCCGCAGGTAGACCGTGCGCTCATTCCCCTCGATGATTTCCTCTTCCGTATCGATATCGTAGATGCCCGCCGGCAGGACTTCGTCCAATGCGGCTAGTTGAAATGGCGCCTTGAAGCTGATGGATGTCCTGGTTGTCCGCAGCGCCATCAGGTTGCGAGACTACGGTCCGGATTTTCGCTGAAGGCTGCATCCTCTGCTTCCTCGGACAGCGAAGCCGCGGCCGGCAGCCGATCTTCCCGGCCAAGCTTGCCCTCGCGGCGAACGGCGATAACGGCTTCGCGCGCCCAGGCTGAGGCCGCAGCCGCCGCGATGATCCGGACATTGTCGAGATCAGCGACCGCCGCCCGGTCACGATGCAAGGCTTCCTGAGCCCTGCAAAAGGCGGATGTATGGGTCATGAGGGAACTCCTTCGCGACAACGGTTATGGGCAGGTGCAACCGGTCCGCGCTAAGCCGGAGGCTGATCCCGCATCGCCTGTCGCAGGGCATCGTCCAGCCGTGAGTAACGGAAGGACTTGTGGTGGAAGCGGTCGGTGGGGACGCGCTTGATATCGTATTTGAGCATCAACTCTTCGTCGGTGAGTTCGGTGGCGGGTGTCGATTGAAGTGTCATGAAGAGCTACTCCTGTTGGAAGGAAGACGGGCGAAGGAGGGGGGAGGTAAGCTTGGCTGCCAGCCCCACGCCGATTTCGTCAGAAACTCATGCCGCCGATGCCGCCGGTCATGGACGGCGTACTGCTTTGGTCGGTCAACTCCGCGACAGCCGCTTCGGTGGTGATCAGCAGGCCTGCAGCCGAGGCCGCGTCCTGCAACGCGATCCGCACGACCTTCGTCGGGTCGATCACGCCGGATTGGAACAGGTTCTCAAACTGCTCGGTCTGGGCATTGAAGCCCAAATTCTCGTCGCGCTTATCGAGCAGGCGGCCGGCGATCACGCCACCATCATGTCCGGCATTTTCGGCGATCTGCCGCAACGGAGCCTGAAGCGCCTTGCGGACGATGTCGATACCGCGCCGCTGATCGTCGTTGACTGGGTTGAGGCCATCCAGCGCCTTGGAGGCATAGAGCAAGGCGGTGCCACCACCCGGCACGACGCCTTCTTCCACCGCCGCACGCGTCGCATGCAGCGCGTCGTCGACGCGATCCTTCCGCTCCTTCACTTCCGTCTCGGATACACCGCCCACTTTCATGACGGCCACGCCACCGGCGAGCTTGGCAAGCCGCTCCTGCAGCTTCTCGCGATCATAATCGCTGGCGCTGTTCTCGACCTGCGACCGGAGCGATTCGACGCGCCCCTTGATCGCGCCCGCATCGCCAGCGCCATCGACGATGGTCGTTGTGTCCTTGTCGATCGTGACACGCCTGGCTTGTCCAAGCATGTCCAGCGTCACGGTCTCGAGCTTGATGCCGAGATCCTCGGTGATGAGATTGCCTCCGGTCAGGACCGCAATGTCTTCGAGCATCGCCTTGCGCCGATCACCAAACCCCGGCGCCTTCACGGCCGCGACGTTCAGGCTGCCGCGCAGCTTGTTGACGACGAGCGTGGCGAGAGACTCCCCCTCGATGTCTTCAGCGATGATGAGCAGGGGGCGACCCGCCTGAACCACCGCCTCAAGGATCGGGAGCAGCCCCTGAAGAGCGCCAAGCTTCTTCTCGTGGATCAGGATATAGGGATCCTGAAACTCGACCAGGCTCCTTTCCGGGTTGGTGATGAAGTAGGGCGAAAGATAGCCACGGTCGAACTGCATGCCTTCGACCACATCCAGTTCGAACTCGACGCCGGTCGCTTCTTCGATCGTGATGACGCCTTCCTTGCCCACCTTCTCCATCGCTTCCGCGATTTTGCGACCGACGACCTCGTCACCATTGGCCGAGACGATACCGACCTGGGCGATCTCCTCGTTGTTGGAGACCGGCTTCGAGCGCGCCTTGAGCTCGGCCACGACAGCCCCGACGGCGATATCGATGCCGCGCTTGAGATCCATCGGATCAACGCCCGCGGAGACTGATTTCATGCCTTCCCGCACAATCGACTGAGCGAGGACCGTCGCGGTGGTCGTGCCGTCGCCGGCATGGTCCTGCGCCTTGGACGCGACTGCCCGGATCATCTGGGCACCCATATTCTCGAACTTGTCGCTGAGCTCGATCTCCCTGGCGACCGTCACGCCGTCCTTGGTGATGCGCGGTGCGCCATAGCTCTTGTTGATGAGGACGTTGCGGCCCTTGGGCCCCAATGTCACGCGAACGGCGTTGGCGAGAATATCGACGCCGCGGGCGATGCCTTCACGGGCGTCGCGCGAAAATTTGACCTCTTTGGCGGGCATATTGTCTGATCCTTTTGTAGCTGGTCGTCCGCTGCCCGGAAGGGCATCGGCGGGAGACGGGAGGGCCTGCGTCAGTCAATGACCCCGAGGACATCGCTTTCCTTCATGATGAGGAGGTTCTCGCCGTCCAGCCTCACTTCGGAACCGGACCGCTTGCCGAACAGGATGCGGTCGCCCGCCTGGAGATCGAGCGGGATGACCATGCCGTTCTCAGCTTTGATACCCGTGCCCGCGGCGACGATCTCGCCCTCCTGCGGCTTCTCCTTGGCGGTGTCAGGAATGATGATGCCGCCCGCGGTTTGCGCGGCAGCGGCAATGCGGCGGACCAGCACGCGATCGCGAAGAGGTCGAAATGTCATGAATAGCATCCTGCCGCTGGACCGCGACGGGATGTCGTCGCTTCACAAGCGGGGAGCCAGCGCTACCGATTTGCGATTGAATATCGCGGAGACGCGAATGCCAACGAACTCAATGTGGGGGCCGACACCCTAGAAAACAAGGTGGAGCTCCCGTCGGCCTGCTCCGCGAGCCTGCGAAGGCTTAGATTTCGGGGCCAAGCCGATGGGCGGCTATGGCGCACAGGAAAAAACGTGCTTTCGCGGTGTGACCCAATCAAGTTCAGACGGTCAGTTGGCAAGTCGGCAGCGATCCATTCGGCCCAATCGTAATCGATCGTGCCGCCGAGCTGACCAGTCACGCTGCGCTGGACAAGCTGTGGCCTGCTGTTCGCCAACGCAGCGCGCAGTCTCGACTTCGGCGCGCGGATCGTCTCGGGCTACCTTGATAGCCGGGCTGGAAACGTCGCCGGCCAGAATGCTGCGGGTTCCACCCATGCCTGGGCGGAGGTCTTCGTGCCCGGCGCCGGTTGGATCACTTTCGATCCGACCAACCGCAGCGTCGGCGGCGTCAACCTTGTTCCAGTGGCGGCAGGACGCGATATCCGCCAGGTGAGGCCGGTCAGCGGAAGCTATGCGGGGCCTGCGGACATGCTGGACCATATGACCGTGGAAGTCGACCTTCGCGGACAAGCGCATAAGTCGGCGGATTGCGTCGCGGTTTGGTAATAAGGCCCGTCGGTCATGGTATTGCGCCTTTTACACACTATATCATGTTCATCGCACTCCTACTGCCTCGGGCACGAGCGCGGCTGAGAGATAGTTCGTGCTCCCGCTCATCATTGGAGACGAACGATGTCCCTTATTTCTACTACTGCCGCAGGCATGGGAAAATTGCCTCTCCTGCTCGATCTTCCTGTCATTCCGTCATCTGGCGTGGAGCGGCATGATGTCGTGCGATCCCTGCGCGAGGATAATTGGGAGAATGAGGGTGGTCGCCTCGCAGCAGAGAGGCCCGAGACCGCATCTCCCGCAATTTCCACGAATGATGTTGAGGCGCTGGAAGCTGAGGTCCGTAACATGGAAAGCATATTGGCCAGCGATCTTGCCAATGGACGGATGGGGATGCGCTATAATAATTATGCGCATCGTTCCCGTGTTCTGCGTCAGCAAAAGGCGAGGCTCGATGTCCTGCGCGCCAGCGTTCAGTCGCAGGAGCAAGAAGGATGAGCGGTTCTCCGGAACGGAGCGAAGCCTCCGAAACAGAAATGATGGCGCGATACGGGATCACCCGCGTCCCCGCCGATCATTACCGTTACAAGGAATATAGATATTCGCGCCTCAGCGATGCGATTGCCCAGGCAAAGCGCGACACACCACCATCTTGAACCCCGGCTTGGGCAACGGTCGATGCCCGCTCCCCTTACAGGGTAAGTCCCATGGAACTCTCATCGACTTTTTGCCGGATCCAAGGGACCTATCAGCATGATCGCGCGACCAAGCCATCCTGGGAAATATCCGTGTGTTGATTGCCACTGAGAGTTGACCCGGGAAGGGCCGATATTTCCACTGAGAAGTGACCCATGTTGAACTCACCCCTGGCTTTGGCGAGCGAGGGGTCATGGAGTGTTGGACATGGCGTTATTGAGCGTAATCCGGCGCTGGCATTAC
>NZ_JFHR01000092.1 GCF_000722875.1 Sphingobium chlorophenolicum
CGTCAGAGGTGTAAAAGAGACAGCCCCGAATAGATGGTCTCCCGCCGCTCCCCCACCACCAACTCGATGGCATGAGCCGCCGGACGAACCACAGCACGAGGCGCAGGCGCAGGCACCACCCGCGCCGGAACAGGCGCCGCCGCCTCAACCCTCGCAGAAGCCGCCACCGCCACCGCCACCTGCGCGCTATCCGCCGGATTGCGCAGCGAAAGGGTCAAGGCCCCGATATTCTTTGCCAGCGAAAGCGCCGAAACCTGCTCCGGCGTCAGCGCCAAAGTCACCGTCCGCGCAGGCGGGGGAGGGGACGCCAAAGCCCCCTCCACCCCCGAAGCCTGCCGCGCCCCGACGACCACTTCGCCCACCGCCAGCACCTGCACCATCTGAAGCAGGGCCTGCGCCCGGCTGCGCCCGGCCCCCCGCGCCCCGCTGATCGCGTCCGCGCCGGGATAGACCACCTGCACGTCCACCCGGTCCCCCGGCCGCACCAGCCCGGCCACGGCGATTTCCGCTGTCGTATCGATGCTGACGGCGCGCATCCCCATGGGCACGCGGATGGCCAGATTGCTCTCCACCCCCACCGCGTCCCGCGCGATCAGGGCGCGCATCGCTATGTCCCGCGTCGCGACTTTCCCCACCACTTCGGCGGATGTCGCCGCTTGGGGAAAGCGCGCCGGATCGCCGGCCGCGTTGTGGATCATGTCTGCGGTGATGGTTTCCCCGGTCCGGATCGCCCGCGCCGCCTGCACCAGCAGCACGGTCGGCGCGGCCACTTTGGCAGGCGCGGCGACCCGGCTCTCCCCGGTGGCGGCGGACGCCTTCCGCAATTCCCTGACCCCCAGCGCCAGGAAAGCCGAAGCCGCAGTCAATCCGACCCCAATCGTCAGCTTTGCCTTCAAACCCAGGCGCATGACCGATCCCCCAAAAACCGGAGGAAGTCATACCCTTGGGCGCATTGTCAGGGCATGAAAGAAGCAACCGTAACGGCGCAAATCCCCGCCGCGCAAAAGCGATTTTGCGTAATCCCGACAGGCATTTCCCCCTCCCGCCTACGCAAAACCCCCTCCAAAACGGTCCAGATTACCCAAAAAACCATTCCCTCTCCCAGCGGGAGAGGGAGGGAGCCGTGCGCAGCACGGCGGAAGGGTGAGGGCGAGACGCCCTTAAGCCAACAGACGGGGCACCCCTCACCCCTCCACCGAAATCACCCCACGCCGTATCTGATCCAGCTCGATACTCTCGAACAGGGCCTGGAAATTCCCATTCCCGAACCCTTCATTCCCCTTGCGCTGGATAATCTCGAAGAAGATCGGCCCAAACATATTTTCGGTGAAGATCTGGAGCAATATCCCCTCATCATCCTCCACCGACCCGTCGATCAATATCCGGTTCTTCCGCAACCGCTCCAGATCCTCGCCATGTCCCGGCACGCGCTTGTCGACCAGTTCATAATAAGTCTCGATCGTATCCTGCAACCGCACCCCACGCGCCCGCAACTTCTCCACTGTCTCGTAGATATTGCCGGTGGTCAGCGCGAGATGCTGAATCCCCTCGCCATGATATTGGCGGATGAATTCCTCGATCTGGCTCTTGTCGTCCTGACTCTCGTTCAGCGGAATCCGGATGGCCCGGTCCGGCGCGATCATCGCCTGGCTGAACAGCCCGGTCGCCTGCCCCTTGATGTCGAAATATTTCTGCTCCTCGAACCCGAAGAGCGTCTGGTAGAACTGGCTCCACACCCGCATCTGCCCGCGCCGGACATTGTGCGTCAGATGGTCCAGCACATCCAGGCCGACATTATTCGCGGCCTCGGCCTCCCGCCAGCCGGCAAACTCCGCCCAGTCCGCATAGAGATCCTCCCCATCCCGGATGAAATAGAGATAGGAACCGCCAATCCCCTGAATGACGGTATCGTCCTCATCCGTCCGCTTGGCGCCATGCTCCAGCGCCCAGCGCATCGCCGCCTGCGGATCGGCCACGCGGAAAGCCATGGCGCTCGCCGACGGCCCATGCTCGCCCCGGAAAGCCGCCACCCGCCCGGCATCGTCCCGGTTCAGCATCAGGTTGATCCGCCCCTGCTTGTAGCGGGTGATATTCTTCACCGGATGCCGATGGCTGGCCACAAAGCCCAATTGCTCGAACTGCCGCGCCATGGCGTCGGGGTCGGGCGACGTGAATTCGACGAACTCGAACCCGTTCAGCCCCAGCGGATTGGCGGTGTCAGCCATGATTGCATCCTCTCTTGTCATTGCCGGGCCTTTGCCCGCGCATAATCCTGCGTGCCGCGATGATAGACCCGATCCCCCGCCGCCACCGCATCGGGCGCCAGATCGCTCTCGCCCTCCAGCTCGCGATAGACAGGCCCGAAATCCACATCCGCAGTCTTCGCCAGCAAATCCTCGAAACTGTCGATCACGAAATAGGTCTGCTGATAGTCGTCGATCCGATATTCGGTCCGCATCAACCGCTTCAGATCGAATCCGATCCGGTTGGGCGAAGCATCGTCCAGCGCGAACACGGACTCGCCAAAGGACGAAACGATCCCCGCCCCGTAAAGCCGCAAGTCCCCATCCCGCCGCATCAGCCCGAACTCCACCGTATACCAGTAAAGCCGCGCCAGATGATCGATCGCGCCCATATGATCGGCCCGCAACCCGCCCTCGCCATAGGCCTGCATATAATCGGCAAAGGCCGGATGGGTCAGCAAGGGCACATGCCCGAACACGTCATGAAAAACGTCCGGCTCCTGCAAATAATCGATCTGCTCAGGCTTGCGAATGAACCGCCCCGCGACAAAGCGCCGATTGGCCAGATGCTCGAAAAACACCCGATCCGGCACCAGCCCCGGCACCGCCACCACCTGCCAGCCGGTGCGCTTCATCAGCCGCTCGGACAATTCCGCAAAGTCGGGAATCCCCGGCCGCGTCATCCGCAATATATCCAGCCCTTCCATGAATTCCGGCACGACCCGCCCCGGCAGCATCGCCGCCTGCCGCTCGAACAGCCGGTCCCACATCGCATGCTCGTCGGGCGTATAGGCCGCCCAATCCTGCGGAACCGTCCAGTCCGCAGCCGCGCCCTCAGGAAAAGCCAGTTCCGCATGTGCCATAGGAAAGCCTTATCGCACGCCCCCCTGGAAAACGGGTTTCAATTTCCCGCCAATCCCGCCCAATCATGAAAGGAAATCATCACAAAACCCAAAAAACCGAAACAACCTCACCCCAATATCCCCGGCAGGTCCAATCCCTTCTCCCGCGCGCAATCCAGCGCGATCCCGTAACCCGCATCCGCATGCCGCATCACGCCCGTCGCCGGATCGTTCCACAACACCCGTTCCAAGCGTTTTGCCGCCGCCTCGGTTCCATCCGCGACGATCACCATGCCCGCATGCTGCGAATATCCCATGCCGACCCCGCCGCCATGATGCAGCGAAACCCATGTCGCCCCCGAAGCCACATTCAGCATCGCATTCAGCAAGGGCCAGTCGGACACGGCGTCGCTCCCGTCGGCCATCGCCTCCGTCTCCCGATTGGGCGAAGCGACCGACCCGCTATCCAGATGATCCCGCCCAATCACCACCGGAGCCTTCAACTCGCCCTTCGCCACCATCTCGTTGAAGGCCAGCCCCAACCGATGCCGGTCCCCAAGCCCCACCCAGCAAATCCGCGCCGGCATCCCCTGAAAGCGAATCCGCTCCCGCGCCATATCCAGCCAGCGATGCAGATGCGCATCATCGGGCAGCAACTCCTTCACCTTCGCGTCCGTCCGATAAATATCCTCCGGATCGCCCGACAGCGCCGCCCACCGAAACGGCCCCACCCCCCGACAGAATAACGGCCGGATATAGGCAGGCACGAACCCCGGAAAATCGAAGGCGTCCGCAACCCCCTCATCCTTCGCCATCTGCCGGATATTATTGCCGTAATCGGTCGTCGGCACGCCATCGCGCATGAAATCCAGCATCGCCCGCACATGCACCGCCATGCTCGCCCGCGCAGCCTTGGCGACGGCCTCCGGTTCCCGCTCCCGCCGCTCGACCCACTCCGCGACGCTCCACCCGACGGGCAGATAGCCGTTCACCGGATCATGCGCGCTGGTCTGGTCGGTCAACAGATCGGGCCGCACCCCCCGCCGGAAAAGCTCCGGCAAGACCTCCGCCGCATTGCCCAACAACCCCACCGAAACCGGCTTTTTCGCCCGACAACTCTTCCCGACAATCTCCAAAGCCTCCTCGATGGAGGAAGCCGCCACATCCAGATATCCCGTCCGCAACCGCATCTCGATCCGGCTCGGCTGACACTCGACGGCCAGACAGGAAGCCCCCGCCATCACGGCGGCCAAGGGCTGCGCACCCCCCATGCCCCCCAATCCAGCCGTCAGCAGCCAGCGCCCGGACAGGTCGCCGCCATAATGCTGCCGCCCCATCTCGACGAAAGTCTCATAGGTGCCCTGCACGATCCCCTGCGTGCCGATATAGATCCACGACCCCGCCGTCATCTGCCCATACATGGCCAGCCCGCGCTTATCGAGTTCGTTGAAATGCTCCCAATTGGCCCAATGCGGCACCAGATTGGAGTTGGCGATCAACACCCGCGGCGCATCCACATGGGTGCGAAAAACCCCCACCGGCTTCCCCGACTGCACCAGCAGCGTCTGATCCTCCTCCAGCCGCGTCAGCGCCGCGACGATCCGGTCATAACTCTCCCAATCCCGCGCCGCCCGCCCGATCCCGCCATAGACGACCAACTCCTCAGGCCGCTCCGCCACATCGGGATGCAGATTGTTCATCAACATCCGCAGGGGCGCCTCGGTCAACCAACTCTTCGCGCTCAGTTCGGAGCCGGTAGCAGCCCGAACAACCCGCTTATTATCGATCCGTGTCATCGAACATCCTCAAGAAGAAGTTTCTTCTCCCCTCCCGCAGGCGGGAGGGGCCGGGGGTGGGCGCGAGCGCAGCGAGCTTCCGGCTTAACCGTTGCAAAACAACGCAGATGTCGCGCCAGCCCACCCCCTAACCCCTTCAAACGAGTCACGTGCCTCGTTTGAACGCCTGCGGGAGGGGGAATGAACCCGCAAACCGCAAACACCCCCGCAAAACCTCCCTCAACACCTCCATCATCCCCGCAGCCCGCCCAGCATCAAAAACCGGCGGCCACCCGCCCGCTTCATCCAGATACCCCCGCATCGCCAATTCCATCTGGATCGCATGAACGCCCCGTTCCGGCGCGCCATAATGCCGCGTCGTCCACCCCCCCTTGAAGCGCCCGTCCACCACATGGCTGCTCCCCACGCAAACAGCCCGCACCGCCTCAGTCAGCGCAGGCGAACAACTAACCCCATCAAAAGTCCCGATATTAAAAAGCGGCAATTCCCCCTCAAACAACCGCGCCACCCGGCTCCGGATAGAATGCGCGTCATAGACCACCACCCGCCCATGCCGCCCCCGCAACCGGTCAATCTCCCCTGCCAACGCCGCATGATAGGGATCGAACCACCGCTCCCGCCGCCGCGCGATCTCCGCCGCATCCGGCCCATCCCTCGGATAAAGCGCCTCCCCATCGAAAGTCGTCGTCGGACAAAGCTCCGTCGTCACCATCCCCGGATAAAGCGAGGCCCCCGAAGGATCGCGATTCACATCGATCACGCTGCGCGAAACCGCCGTCCGCACCACGGTCGCGCCCAAATCCCCGGCAAAGCCGTAAAGCCGATCCACCCACCAGTCCGCATCCCGCCGCGCCACCTCAGGCGACCGAAAAGCCTCCTCGACATCGACCAGATCGATCCCCGCATGCGGCACCGCCACCACCAGCGGAGCCTCACCCCGCTCCACCGTCAGCCAGCCCGTCACAGCACCCCTGGCAGGTCCAGCCCTGCCGCCTCCACAACCGCCCCGCCCCGCACAAGGTCATTGGCGACCTCCATATCGCCATGAAAATGCCGATCCTCCTCCAGATGCGGCACTTGCGTGCGCAGCCTCACCCGCACCCGCTCCAAAGCCTCGGAAGACCGCAAAGGCGCATGAAAATCGCACCCCTGAGCCGCCGCCAGCAACTCGATCCCGATCACGGCATCCGCATTCGCCACCATCTCCGCCAACCGCCGCGCCCCATGCGCCGCCATCGACACATGATCCTCCTGATTGGCCGAGGTCGGAATGGAATCCACGCTCGCCGGATAGGCCCGCTGCTTATTCTCGGACACCAAAGCCGCCGCCGTCACCTGCGGGATCATGAAGCCCGAATTCAACCCCGGCCGGGGCGTCAAAAATGCAGGCAGTCCCGACAAGGCCGGATCGACCAGCATCGCAATCCGCCGCTCGGCAATCGACCCGATCTCGCACAGCGCCATCGCGATCATGTCGGCGGCAAAGGCCACCGGCTCGGCATGAAAATTCCCGCCCGACAACGCCTCGTCGGTATCGGCAAAGATCAACGGATTGTCCGAAACCCCATTGGCCTCCGTCTCCAGCATCGCCCCGGCAGCCCGCATCACGTCCAGCGCCGCCCCCATCACCTGCGGCTGGCAGCGCAGACAATAGGGGTCCTGCACGCGGGGATCATGGTCCCGATGCGAAGCGCGAATGCCGGACCCCGCCATCAACGCCGCCAGAGCCTCCCCCACCGCCATCTGCCCCGCATGCCGCCGCAAGGCGTGAATGCGCGGATCGAACGGCGCATCCGTCCCCTTCGCCGCCTCGGTCGACAAGGCCCCCGTCACCAAAGCCGTCCGAAACAGCCGATCCGCCCCGAACAGCCCGGCAAGCGCATTCGCCGTCGAAAACTGCGTCCCGTTCAGCAGCGCCAACCCTTCCTTCGGCCCCAACACCACCGGCTCCAATCCGGCCCGCGCCAGAGCATCGGTTGCAGCCACTCGCTCGCCCTCAACCCAAATCTCCCCGACCCCGATCATCGCGGCGGTCATATGCGCCAGCGGAGCCAGATCCCCGCTCGCCCCCACCGATCCCTGCGCAGGCACCACCGGCACCAGCCCGCGCGCCAGCAGCGCCTCCAGCAAAGCCACCGTCCCCGGCCGAATGCCCGAAGCCCCCTGCGCCAGGCTCGCCAGCTTCAGCGCCATCATCAACCGGACCACCGGCACGGGGGAGGGGGCACCGGTCCCCGCCGCGTGGCTCAGCACGATATTGCGCTGAAGCACCGCCAGATCATCATCGCCGATCCTGACGCTGGCCAGCTTTCCGAAGCCGGTATTGATCCCGTAAACCGGCTCATGCCGCGCCAATATGCGCTCCACCGCCGCCGCCCCGGCAGCGATCCGCGGCGCGCAGGCCGGGTCCAACGCCACCGCCGCGCCCTCATGAATGGCGCGCCATTGCCCCAGCGAAACCTCGCCCGGAACCAGTTTCATATGCCTCTCCACACCCGCGCATGGAGCGGATTAAACCCCATGCGATACACCAGCTCGGCAGGCCGCTCGATGTCCCAGATGGCCAGGTCGCACCATTTGCCGACCTCCAAAGTCCCCACCCGGTCCAGCATCCCCAGCGCCCGCGCCGCCTCCCGCGTCACCCCGGCCAGACATTCCTCGACCGTGAGCCCGAACAAAGTCGCCCCCATATTCATCGCCAGCAGCAGCGACGTCAGCGGCGCGGTCCCCGGATTGCAGTCGGTGGCGATCGCCATAGGCACCCCCGCCCGCCGCAAAGCCGCGACCGGCGGCACCTTCGTATCGCGCATGAAGTAAAAGGCCCCCGGCAACAGCACCGCGACCGTCCCGGCCCGCGCCATGGCGGCCACCCCCGCCTCCTCCAGATGCTCCAGATGATCCGCCGACAAGGCCCCATGCCCCGCCGCCATTTCCGCCCCTCGGCTGTTCGACAATTGCTCCGCATGCAGCTTCACCGGCAGCCCCAACCGCCGCGCCGCCGCGAACAACCTTCCGATCTGCACGGGCGAAAAGGCGATCCCCTCGCAAAACCCATCCACGGCATCGGCCAACGGCGCAATCTCCGGCAGGGCCGCACACAGCATGTCGATATAGCCATCCGCATCGCCCGAAAATTCCGGCGGCAGGGCATGCGCCCCCAGAAAAGTGGTCGCGACGGAAACCGCCCGCTCATCCCCCAGCCGCCGCGCCGCCCGCAACATCTTCATCTCATTGTCGAGGTCCAGCCCATAGCCCGACTTCACCTCGACGGTCGTGACGCCCTCGGCGATCAACGCATCCAACCGGGGCAGGGCGCTTTCGACCAGCGCATCCTCGCTGGCCTCCCGCGTAGCCCGCATGGTGGACAAAATCCCACCCCCGGCCCGCGCAATCTCCTCGTAGCTGGCCCCGGCCAGCCGCATCTCAAACTCCGCCGCCCGGTCCCCGCCATGCACCAGATGGCTATGGCAATCGATCAACCCCGGCGTAATCCACCGCCCCCCGCAATCGATCACTTCCGCCGCATCGGGCGCGCTCTCGGCGCTGCCGACATAGGAAATAACCCCATCCCGCACCCCAATCGCCCCCTCCACAACCCCACCCCGCAAAGTCGCAAGACGCGCATGAGTCCAGATTCTGTCGCAGGCAGGCCGCATCGTCATTTCCACTGGCGCCGACTCAATAATGTATATACATAAATGGACCAACCAACCCTTGTCCAGACCGCCCCATCCCATTCCTCCCCATCGAAAGATGGGGAGGGGGACCGCCGCCGAAGGCGGTGGTGGAGGGGAACTGCGCAGGTCACGCCTCTTCCAGCCCACCCCCCAAAATAGGAAACCGAAATGGCGCTCTGGTTCCAACAAGCCCTCCTCCCCGAAGGCTGGCGCCCCGATGTCAGAGTGATTCTGAAAGGCCGGTCAATTGACCGGATCGTTCATGGAATCCCCCCCGAACCCGACGACGAACGCCACGGCCCCGCCTTCGCCGGCCTCCCCAATCTCCACAGCCACGCCTTCCAGCGCGCCATGTCCGGCCTCACCGAAATAGCAGGGCAGGGCAGCGACAGCTTCTGGACCTGGCGCGAAGCTATGTACCGCTTCCTCGACCGCCTGAACCCCGAAAGCCTCCACGCCATCGCCGCGCTGGCCTATGCCGAAATGCTGGAAAGCGGCTTCACCAGCGTCGGCGAATTCCACTATCTCCACCACGACCCGGCAGGCGCCCCCTACGCCAACCCCGCCGCCATGGCCGAAGCGATCGCAGAAGCCGCGAAAGACACCGGCATCGCCCTGACCCTGCTCCCGGTCTTCTACGCTCACTCTGATTTCGGCGGCGCCCCCCCAACGCCGGGCCAACGCCGCTTCCTCCACACCCCCGACAGCTTCGTCCACCTGCTGGAAGCCCTGAAACCGCTCGACGCCACCCTGGGCATCGCCCCCCACAGCCTCCGCGCCGTCACCCCGGACGAACTCGCGGCCATCACCGCCCTTGCCCCAAAAGGCCCCATCCACATCCACATCGCCGAACAACAGGCCGAGGTGGAAGCCTGCCTAGCCTGGAGCGGCCAGCGCCCCGTCGAATGGCTGCTGGACCACGTCCCGGTCGACCAACGCTGGTGCCTGATCCACGCCACCCACATCACCGACAGCGAACGCCGCGCCATCGCGAACAGCCGCGCCACCGTCGGCCTCTGCCCCATCACCGAAGCCAATCTGGGCGACGGCCTCTTCCCCGCCAGCGCCTTCCTCGCCGAAGGCGGCCGCATCGGCATAGGCTCCGACTCCAATGTCGAAATCGACGCCGCCGCCGAACTGCGCCTGCTAGAATATGGCCAGCGCCTGACCCATCAGGGCCGCAACCTCCTCACGTCCCCCAACCAATCCACCGGCGCCAGCCTCTATCACCATGCCCGAAACGCTGCCCCAGCCCTGGGCCATCCCCCCGCAGCCCTAGCCCCCGGCGCGCGCGCCGACATCGTCACCCTCCGCCGCGACCAGCCCGCCACCGCAGCCCGCTCCGGCGACGCATTGCTCGACAGTTGGGTCTTCGCCCGCGCCCAGATCGATAGCGTCTGGTGCGCGGGCGTCAGGCGCGTTACCGCAGGCCACCACCACGCCCGCCCCGCCATCGAAGCCCGCTACGCCCAGCATCTGAAAGCCCTGCTCGATTGACCCCGCTCCACCACCGCATCCGCCGCGACATAGAAAGCCGCATCATGTCCGGCGAATGGCGCCCCGGCCACCGCATCCCCACCGAAGCGGAATGGATGGCGGCCTATGCCTGCTCCCGCATGACGGTGAACAAGGCGCTGCGCTCCCTCGTGCAATCCGGCCTGCTGGAAAGCCGAAAGCGCGCCGGAACCTTCGTCTCCGCCCCGCGCTTCCACCGCGCCGCGCTCGAAATCCCCGACATCCGCGCCGAAGTCATGGAACAGGGCCTCAGCTACCGACTTGACCTGCTCCACCGCGAACGCCGCCCGGCCACCGAAGAAGACAAGGCCCTCCTCCGCATCCCTGACGGCGAACTGCTCGCCATCCAATGCCGCCATTTCGCGGAGGACCTGCCCTATGCGCTGGAACATCGCCTGATCAATCTCTCCGCCGTCCCCGAAGCGGCGGATGTGGACTTCAGCGCCGAACCCCCCGGCTCCTGGCTGCTCGCCCATGTCCCATGGACCGAAGCCGAACATCGCATCACCGCGATCAACGCCGACCCCGCGACCGCGAAAAAGCTGGAGGCCCCGGAAAACACCGCCTGCCTCGCCCTCGAACGCTGGACCTGGCGGGGGCAGGAACGCATCACCTACGCCCGCCAGCTCTACCCCGGCGACCGCTACGCCCTGACCGCCCACTTCCACGCCTAAATCCCTCGCCCCTATCCTATTCCTCCCCATC
>NZ_JFHR01000093.1 GCF_000722875.1 Sphingobium chlorophenolicum
GCCGAACGGCCTCGGTCCCCAACTTTACCGGGAAGCACGGGGCGAACCCGCTCCCACTGCTCGTCGCTTAATCCGTGTCGATCCAAGATGGCGCTCCCTTCGCCAGTCTTGAATCCGATCCGCGCGGAAAAAGGAATCCCTTAAATGTCCACACGCCTTAGATCAGGGTGAGCCGCCGGTCATGGCGGCCAAAACAAAATCAGCGATAGGATGTCGGCGTGTCTGAAGAATATTATCTCAAACTGTCCTGCCCCGACCGTCCCGGAATTGTTTCCGCGGTCAGCACGGCTCTTTTCTCGGCGGGCGCCAATATTTCGGAAGCCCAGCAGTTCGACGATCCGGAGACGGGCAAATTCTTCATGCGCGTCGTGGCGCGCTTCGTCGAGGGGGACGCCGAAAGCTTCCGATCCGCATTCGAGGCGACCGCCGGGCGGTTCGAAATGGACTGGTCGCTGCGCGCGGCGTCGCAGCGGCGCAAGGTCGTGGCGCTGGTTTCCAAATTCGACCATTGCCTGGGGCACCTGCTCTATGCCAGCCGCATCGGCGAAATCGACATGGACGTGGTCGCGATCATTTCCAACCATCCGAAGGAAAAGCTGACGATCAAGTCGTGGCTGGAGGATATTCCCTATCACTATTTCCCGGTCACGGCCGACACCAAGGCGGAACAGGAAGCGCGCATCAAGGAAACCATTTCGGCGACCGGCGCGGAACTCGTGATATTGGCGCGTTACATGCAGATATTGTCGGATGATCTGGCATCTTATCTGTCGGGCCGCTGCATCAACATCCATCACAGCTTCCTGCCCGGATTCAAGGGCGCGAAACCCTATCACCAGGCCCATTCGCGCGGGGTCAAGATGATCGGCGCGACGGCGCATTACGTCACCGCCGATCTGGACGAAGGGCCGATCATCCACCAGGATGTCGAGCCGGTTTCCCACGCCGACACGCCGGAGGATCTGGTCCGCAAGGGACGCAGCATCGAACAGCGGGTGCTGTCGCAGGCGGTGCTGCACCATATCCAGGATCGCGTCTTCATCAACGCGAACAAGACCGTCGTCTTCCGGGACTGATCCATGGCGAGCATCATTTCCGGAACCGCCGCGGCGGAGGGCCTGCTGGCCGACCTGACCCGCGACGTCGCGCGATTTTCGCAAGTCCACGGCTATGCGCCGACGCTGGTCGCGGTGCTGGTGGGCGACGATCCGGCGAGCCATATCTATGTCCGCAAGAAGATCGAGCAATGCCGCAAGGTCGGCATGGAATCGGTCGAGCATCGGCTGCCTGCCGACTGTTCGGAGGAGGATCTGCTGGCCCTGATCGCGGCGTTGAACGCGGATGAGCGGGTGCACGGCATATTGGTGCAGCTTCCCCTGCCCGCGCAGATCGACAGCGGCAAGGTGCTGGACACGATCGACCCGCGCAAGGATGTCGACGGATTCCATCCGGTGAATGTCGGCCGCCTGTCCACCGGCACGGGCGGTCTGGTGCCGTGCACGCCCATGGGGTGCATGATCCTGCTGCGCAGCGTGCTGCCGGACCTGAAGGGCAAGCAGGCGGTGGTCATCGGCAAGTCCAACATCGTGGGCAAGCCGGTCGCCATGCTGCTGCTGGAGCAGGGATGCACTGTAACCGTCTGCGGCCGTCATACGCGGAACCTGGCGGAAGTCTGCCGGGATGCGGACATCATCGTGGCGGCGGCGGGAACCCCGCATCTGGTCAAGGGATATTGGGTCAAGGCGGGCGCGGTGGTGATCGACGTCGGGATCAACCGGATCGCGCTGGATGATGGCCGCAGCAGGATCGTCGGTGACGTCGCCAGCGATGAGATAGGCCATGCCGCCGCCTTCACACCGGTGCCGGGGGGAGTTGGGCCGATGACGATCGCGTGTCTGTTGCTGAATACGTTCAGGGCGGCGGAGGCGCAGAGTCTGGTTGGAGTCTAGGATCAATCGACATTCCTTCTCCCTTGAGGGAGAAGGATACGGAGCCTTGCTGAGCGGAGCGAAGCTAGGCGCAGTTGGATGAGGGGGTGCGGGCCTGCGGCCCGCGCGGTCCCTTGGACCGCAACCCCCTCACCCAGCTACGACTAGGCAGCAAGCTGCCAAGTCTGCGCAGCCCTCTCCCTCAAGGGAGAGGGATAAATAGAATGATGGCTTTCCGTCCAAATCGCTCAGTCTGGCGCGGCCGTTTCCCCTTCCTCCTCCGACAAGCCGCGCATGCGGGACAGGATGCCGCGCAGCCAGCGGTTGCCCGGATCGTCGTGGAACCGTTCATGCCAATATTGCTTTACCGTGAAGCCCGGCAGGACGACCGGCGGCTTGACGATGCGCACCCTTTCCGTGTTCAGCAGGCCGGTGAGGCGTGACGGCGTGGTCAGGATGAGTTCCGACTGTTCGGCGATATGGGCGCTGAGCAGGAAGCTGTCGGCCATGACGGTGATGTTGGACGGGCCGACGATCTTGCGCAGCAGCTTTTCCACATCCTCATGGATATGGCCCAGATGGCGGCCGTCGACCAATATGTGCCGGGCGGCCTTGAACCGGTTCATGGTCAGGCGACCGGCGGGCAGATAGCTGCGCGGCACGACGCAGACATATTCCTCCGGGAAAAGGGTCTGTTCGACCACCCCGGCGTAGAGGGCCGGGAAGCTGCCGATCGCTATGTCCACCTCCCCCGTTTCCAGCCGCGCGATCAGCTTTTCCCCGCCCAGCGGGATCGCCTTGAAGCGCACGTCCGGCGCCAGGCCTCGCACCCATTGCAGCATGCGCGGCAGCACCAGCAGATGGCCCACGTCCGAAGCGGCGATATGGAATTCGCGGTCCGAGGTCGCCGGATCGAAGGTCGGCGCGCCGCTCAGCCGGCTGTGATAGAGTTCCAGCGTCTGGTACACGGCCGGGGCGGCGCTGATGGCCATGGAGGTGGGTTCCAGGCCCCGGCTGGTCCGCACGAAGAGCTGGTTGCCGAAATGCTCCCGAAGCTGCTTCAGGTGGCGGCTGAGCGTTGGCTGGGGCATGTCCAACATCTCCGCCGCCAGGCTGACGCTCTTCGTCCGCATCAGCGCCTGAAACACGGTTAGATGCGTGAAGGATATCATCGCGCCATTTCCTGTTGCCGGGCGAAGAAGCGCCGGAAAAGCCCAGTATAGCGCAACGCCTTCCAGCGCCAAGGCTATTCATTATTCGAATGCGGGATATTCGCGAACCTGCGTGGAGCAAGCCCCCGTCCGATGCTATTTCAACAATGGTCCCGCCCCATTGCCGCAAGGTGGAAGAAGGGCGCGATTCTTCGGACTATATCTTGGAGAGCGATCGTGGAAACGAACCATATCACCAGTCTGCATCATATCACCATCTGCACCGGCACGGCGCAGGGGGACATCGACTTCTTCGTGAAGGTCATGGGCCAGCGCTTCGTGAAGCGCACGCTGTTCTATGACGGCAGCATTCCCATCTATCACCTGTACTTCGCCGACGAACTGGGCACGCCCGGCACCGTCATGACGACCTTCCCCACCCGCCGCACCGGCCAGAAGGGGCGCAAGGGGTCCAACCAGTTCACCGTCTGCACCTATGCCATCCCCAAGGGGTCGCTGGAATGGTGGATCGGCCATCTGAACGCGCACGGCATCGCGACCAGCGAGCCGGGCACCCGTTTCGGCCAGCGCTATGTGGGTTTCCAGCATCCTGACTGCGGCATCGATTTCGAAGTGCTGGAAGACGAGAATGACGCGCGTCAGCCCTTCGATTCGCCCTATGTCCCCATCGAGCATGCGCAGCGCGGCTTCCATAGCTGGACGGCGTCGGTCCGCGAGCTGGAGGACATGGACTTCTTCATGGAGAATTGCTGGAATTTCGAGAAGATCGGCGAGGAAGGCAACCGTCACCGCTATCGCGTGAAGGGCACGACGGAATCGGGCACGATCATCGACCTGCTGCATGAACCGGACCGTCGTCAGGGTAGCTGGACCATCGCGGAAGGCATCATCCACCATGGCGCCTTCGCGGTGCCGGACATGGACATCCAGGCGCGCATCAAGTTCGAAACCGAAGGCGTCGGCTTCACCGACTTTTCGGACCGCAAGAATCGCGGCTATTTCGAATCCACCTATGTGCGGACGCCGGGCGGCGTGATGTTCGAAGCCACCCACAGCCTGGGCTTCACCCATGACGAGGATGAACGCACGCTGGGCATGGACCTGAAGGTCTCACCGCAGTTCGACGACAAGAAGCATCTGATCGAACAGGCGATGGAAGACGATCCCATCGTGGTTTGATGATTTGGGAAAGGCCCGGCTGTTGCCGGGCCTTTTTTTGGGGTTTTGGTGTGGGGGAGAGGCGTGTGATGCCCCTCCCCTTTTGTGTTTTTGGCATCCGTCGTGCCTTCATGCGGCTTGGTCGCGGGGGGAGAAATGGATGCTGAAACGAGTTCAGCATGACGGGGTGCGATTTACCGAGGAGCGGACCCATCCTACTCCTCCCCATCGGGAGATGGGGAGGGGGACCGGCCGAAGGCTGGTGGAGGGGAAAAGGCACGACCTCCGAAATTTCCCCTCCACCATCGGCTACGCCGACGGTCCCCCTCCCCACGCTTCGCGTAGGGAGGAATTTTTAGGCTTCGGCTTTTGCCAATGTGGGGGGGGCTTGGTTCGGCCAGCAGGTTGAACAGCAGCGGGGCCAGCGCCGCGCTGATGATCGCGACCAGCACCATGGCCGCGTTGGTGGCCGTGTCCAGCACGCCGATCCGCGTGGCGATGTCGGACGCCGCGACGATCAGGCTCAGGCGGGCGCTCAGCAGGCAGCCTGCCGCCACGGCCATCCTTCGGCCATGGGCTGGAGCCAGCAGCAGGGAGGGGATGATCTTGTTGGCGAAGGCGACCGCCACGAAGCCGGGCACCAGCAGCAAGGCCGTCGGGGATGCGAAAAGGGCGGGAATGTCGAATTTCAGGCCGACATTGATGAAGAAGAAGGGCACGATGAAGCCGTAGCCGATGGCCTCCAGCGTTTCGCGCCTGTGGCTGCCCCGCGGGATGATGCGTCCCAGCAGCAATCCGGCGAGGAAGGCCGCCAGCACCAGTTCCGACCCCAATGTCTCCGCCAGCCAGGCGACCAGGAACAGGACCGCGAGGCTGAGGCGGATCAGCGGCAGGCTGGTGCGGCTGTCCAGCCGGGTGACGGGTATCCGCGCCAGCAGTTTCGGCAGCAGCCAGATCGCAACGCCGCCGACGGCGACGAGCGCGAGGCTGCCCAGCGCGCCCTCCGCCCGGCCGCTGACGACGATGCCCGCCAGGACGGAAATGGCGATCATCGTGAAGAAGTCCGCCAGCAGCGCGGTGGAAAGGACCGTCTGGCCATAGGGGCCGTCGGCGAGGCGGCGTTCCTGGATGGTCGGCACGACGATGCCGACCGATGTCGTCGACAGGATGACGGCGTAGATGGCGAGGTGCAGGGGCGGCGTCGCGGGGTCCAGCAGCAGCCAGGCCCCTGCCCCGGCCATGGCGACGGTCAGCAGCGACATGGCGAGGGCCAGCGTCAGGGGGCTGGTCCGTTCCGCCTTCCGGCCGCGCGCGAGCAGCATGTCGAGGTCGATCTCCAGCCCCGCGATCAGCATCAGCATGCCGAAGCCGATCCGGGCGAGAAGCTCCATGGTCGGGCCCGGCTCCATCATGTCCAGGCCGTTGGGGCCGATGGCGATCCCGAAGGCGATTTCCAGCACCAGCGCGGGCACCAGGGCCCTGGGCACCCACCGGGCGGCTATCGCGGCGATGGCGCTGCCCGCGCATGCCAGCGCTATTACGGAAATGATCACTCGCCCGCCTGCTTTTCTGGTTTAATGGTGGGGCGAATGCATATCGGCCGGCGGCCTTGTCGTGTATCTCTCAGGATGAATAATCATTATTCGCATTGCGGCGCCAATGTCGCGGCGGGCGGATCAATATTGGTCGAGATCGCGACCGTAGGCGACTTCGCCATGGAAATGCTTCGATATGCCTTCGGAATAGGATTGGAGACCTGTTTCCCCATCAGCTCCGGGCGCGAAATGGGTGAGGACCAGCTTCTTCACATGGGCGGCGGCGGCGATCTCTCCGATCTGCTCGCCGGTCAGGTGATCGGCCTGCATATGCTCCATCAGGGAGGGAATCTGGTCGGCGGAGAAGCCGGGGAAGGCGCGGAGCAGCTTCTCCATGCGGGCGATGTCGATCACTTCGCAGACCAGATAGTCGGCGTCCTTCGCCAATATCTTCAGGCGTTCGGACGGGCCGGTGTCGCCGCTGAAGACATAGACCTTGCCGCCTGCCTCCACGCGATAGGCGTAGGAGCGCGAGGCGCGGGCTTCGGGCGATCCGGGCGCGTAGTGATAATGGTCGACGCCGATGGCGAGGACGCGGACGAGGTCGTCGGCGTAGACCAGCCGGGGTTCGTTGAGGTCGGCGGGGAGGTCGTGGCCGATGGCGGCCTTGGCTAGAGGCGGCTTGGGCGGGCCGCCGATGGTGACGGGGGCCAGCTCCACAGGGCGGAAGGCGGAGAGCGTGCCCGACACGAGGCCGGCTGAGCCGGGCGGGCCGTAAATCTCCAGCGGGGGCGCGTTGGCGAGGAGCCAGCGGTCGATCATCAGCGCCGGGACGTCGGCGATATGGTCGATATGATGGTGGGTGAGGAACAGCGCCTTGACGGAGGGAAGGCCCAGCTTCCCGCCCGCCATCTGGCGCAGCAGGCCGTCGCCCGCGTCGATCAGATAGATGCGGCCGCCGACGACGATGGCGCTGGCGGGCTGGGACCGTTCCAGGCGCGGTATCGGGCCGCCCGCCGTGCCCAGCAGGACAAGGCGCGGCGGCTCCGGCGGGGGTGATGCCGCCCCTCCCAATGCCGGGGCCAATGCCAGGGCGAGTATCGGGAGGAGAGGCTTCATTCGAACGTTACCTTGTCAGAAGTCGACGGCGAGAGAGACCCCCCATTCACGCGGCCGGGCGAAGTTGGCGGTGTTATAGTCCGCGAACGCCACATAGCTGCGGTTCAGGGCATATCTCTTGTTGAAGACATTGTTGACGAATACCGAGGTCCGTACCTGGGTATTGGGCAACGTGTAGCCGATCCGCGCGTTCGTCAAGGCGTAAGAGTCCTCGAACGTGTTCACCTGGTTGAGCGGCGTGTGGAACATCGACGACTGCCAGGAATAATCGACGCGGGCAAAAGCGTCGGACCCGAAAAGCTCCCAGTCATATTGGGCAGCCAGCGAGATCTTGTTCTTCGGCGTCTTGGTCAGGCGATTGCCGATCAACAGACCCTGTGCCGCCGCGATGGGCGTGGTCTCGGTGATCTTGCCGTCGATATAGCCCCAGGTCGCGTTCAGCATCAGGCCATCCATCGGACGAACCGTCAGTTCGGCTTCGAAGCCCTTCGCCTTGGCTTTCGCCGCGTTGATCAGCGCCGTGGCGGGGGCGCCGTTGCTGTCGCGAACCGTGACCGTCGTCTGCAGATTCTTGTAGGTCACGTCATAGACCGAAAGGTTCAGCGTGATCCGGCGATCCCAGAATTGCGACTTGATGCCGGCTTCATAGCTGTCGGAATTCTCCGGCAACACCTCGTTCAGCGCGGGACCGGACGTGGCGCGGCCATTGAAGGTGCCCGACTTGTAGCCCTTCGAATAGGAGGCGTAGAGCAGGACGTCGCGGGTCGGCTTGACTTCCAGGCCGATCTTCGGCGTCCATTGCGAATAACGGCGATGCTGGTTGCCCGCAAATTGCAGCGCGCCCGTGGCCGTGCCGAAGGATTGCGTTTCGAACTGGCGCTTTTCCACCGAATAGCGGATGCCGCCGGTCGCGCTCAGCCAATCGGTGAACTTCAACGTGCCCTGACCGAAGCCCGCATAGGCCTTGATCGACAGGGTGGACGGCTGCCTGAAGCCGCGGGTCGCCGCGAAACAGGGCGCGGCCGCGCTGGGGCAGACGCCATTGCCGACGAGGAACCCGTACAGGCCCGGCAGAATGTCGGCCGTCAACGAATAGTCGATATCCTCGTCATAATAATAGGTGCCCGCCGTCAGCGAAAGCGGCCCTACCGTTCCGCTCACCTGGAATTCCTGGCTGAACTGTTCCTGGTTGACGGTCGTCGTCACGTCGAAGATCGGCGCCGCGGTCGTGTCCGCATCGGCGGAGAAGGCGACGTCGCTCTTGCGATAGGCGGTGATCGACTTGATCGCCCAGTCCTTCGCGAATTCATATTCGCCGGAAAGCGAAATGCCCTTCACCGTGGCCTTGTCATAACCGCGCCGCTGGCTGCCGCTGGTGAAGCGGTCGGTGGCCACCAACGCCTGGTTGAAGAGCGGCAGGCCGCGCGCCGCCGCCGTGCCGTTATAGGCGGCGATCAGGCCGACTGCCGGTCCGATATTGGTCACGACCTGCGTCGGGCTGGGCTGATCGATCTTCGAATAGTCGCCGGAAAGCAGGAATTTCAGCTCCGGCGTGGGCTGGAACAGGACCTGCCCGGTCACGCCCCAACGGTCGGTGTCGCCGAAACGGCCCGGCGTGACGGTCGAGCGGCCATAGCCGTCCTGCTTCCTCATGCCCGCGGAAACCTTGACGGCCAGCGTGTCGGTGACCGGCGCGTTGGCCGATCCTTTCAGCTCGACCAGCGACCTTTCGCCGAAATTGCCCGAAAGATTGACATAGGCGTCGGAAAGATCCGGCTTGCGCGTCGTCACGAGGATGGCGCCGCCGATGGTGTTGCGGCCGAACAACGTGCCCTGAGGACCGCGAAGCACCTCGACGCGCTCGATATCCGTAAGCGACAGGATGGAACCGGTGGTGCGACCCAGATAGATTTCATCGATATAGATGCCCACGCCCGGATCGGTCGTCGGCAGATAGTCATCCTGGCCGATGCCGCGAATGAAGATCTGCGCCGACGAGCTGGTGCCCGATCCGCCGACCGCGCCGCCGTTGAAGCTGAGGCCCGGCGTGGACGGCGCGATGGCCGCGATGTCCGATGCGCCCTTCGCCTCCAGATTGGCGGCGGACAGGGCGGTCACGGCGACGGGCACGTCCTGAAGGCGTTCCGCCCTTCTGCGCGCGGTGACGACGATGTCGTCCGCCGACGCCGGCCTGGCGGCCGCTTCATCCGGCTGCGGCGAAACCTGATCCTGCGCATGCGCGGCGCCTGCATTCATGTGCAGCGCAACGGACATGGCGATAATGCTTGCAAAATAATGTCTCATGCGAGCCATCTCCCCTCCTTCTATATTTTGAATTCTTAATAGCAGTGAAAGAAGAATAGCGCTGCATTGTTTTTTTTCAAATCGCATATTGGATAGGCAACATCCAGTTGCTGGACTGCAAATCGGACAGGTGTCTAATATTGCCGAATATCTTCATTGCGGATTTTCTTTTACATCGCGACCCGTGTTTTCATTGGCTTATCCATCTTCCGGATATCTATTAATCGCCACATTGCGGTCGGCCGCAACATCAAAAAGGGAAAGGGCGCGGTTTCCCGCGCCCTTTCCCTTTTTTCCTGGCAATGGTCCGATCCGGCGACGGTCAGATGCCGCCCTTCCAATTGGGCATCACCCGCGCCGTTTCGAAGCTGCGGCGCGCCTTCATCCGCTGATAATAAGCGAGCAGGTTCGGGCGCTCGCTGATCCAGGCCGTCATGTTGAGCATCTCGATCCGCGCCAGCAGGACGGTCCACATGATGTCGGCGATGCTGTAGTTGCTGCCCGCGATGAACGGCTTGTCCGCCAGATGCGCGTCCAGTTCGTCGAGGCGCTTTTGCAGGTCGACTTCCGCCTGGGCCACCGTGTCCGCGTCATAGGCGCAATTGCCATGTTCCACGATGCGGTCGTGCGCGGCCTGGTAGATGGAGCGCAGTTCGGGATATTTTTCGGCATATTCCTTTGCGCGTTCGCGGCGCGCGATCAGCAGTTCGTCGCCGCGCGGCACGCCCTTGTGCCCATAGGTGATGACCTGGAAATTGACCTGGTCGCCCTTCTGGAACCAGTCGAGCGCGGCCTTGTTCTCGACCGGGTCGGCGGGAATGCCGACCTTGCCCAGCTTCGCGGCCTCCAGCACGATATTGTAGCTGTTGGTGACGACGCGGTCGCCGACGACCAGCGTGGGCACGACCGCCTTTTCGTTCAGCCGGACATAGTCGGGTTCGAAGTTTTCGAGGGCGAAGCCGATGTCCACCTGCTTGTCGTCATAGTCGACGCCGAATTCCTCCATCGCCAGACGGGTCTTCATCGAACAGATCGACATGGTGTAATTGTAGAGACTGACTTCAGGCATCTTCATATCCTCAGCGATTTTGCCGAGGCAGCATATCGTTCCGGGTTGTGTGCGTCAAGTTCTGCAAATAGCGGCGGGCATGCTGGCTAGGCGGCTTGACGTAGATCGGCTTTCTTCATCTCCTTAAGGTCGTTCATGTTGAGAT
>NZ_JFHR01000094.1 GCF_000722875.1 Sphingobium chlorophenolicum
CCCCCAGCTCGATCCACCGCCGCCTCCCCAGCCGGAATCGCCCGGTCCCCACAGGATGATCGGGCCGGACCCGCCGCGATAACGCCGTCCCTTGCCCCGGCTGGACAACATGGAGATGACGATGATCGCGACGACGATCAGCCAGAATATCACCATGAAGCCGCCGCCATCGTCCGACGCGTTGCGGGCGTTGGCCGCCGCCTGCGCCGCCAATGCCTTCGCTTCGTCGGGCGGCAGGGTCAGCAGCCTGCCGATCGCGTCCACGCCCGCATCGATCCCGCCCGGCATGTCCCCCGCCTTGAAATGGGGCGTGATGTCGTTGCGGATGATCTGGGACGACAGCGCATCGGTCATGATGCCTTCCAGGCCGTAGCCGACCTCAATCCGCAGCTTGCGTTCGTTGGGCGCGACGATCAGCAGCGCGCCGTTGTTCTTTTCCTTGTCGCCGATCCCCCAGGCGCGGCCGAGCTGATAGCCATAATCGGATATGTCATAGCCCTGCAGGTCGGGCAGGGTCGCCACGACCAGTTGCCGCCCGCTCTGCCGTTCCAGCGCGGCCAGCTTGTCGGTCAGCGCCTGTTCCTGTTGCGGGGAGAGCAGGGCGGCGTCGTCCACCACCCGCCCGGTCAGCTTGGGGAAGGTCTGCGCGCCTGCCGCCGCCGCCGGGATGAACAGCAGCAGCGACAGGATCAGGAACAGGCGGCGCAGCATGACCGGCTCAGTTGCCGAAATCGACCTTGGGCGCTTCTTCCGCGCCGGGCGTCGTGGCCTGGAACGGGGTCATCGGCTTGGCGCCGTGGATGATCTTCGCGCCGATGGCGTCGGGGAAGGTGCGGATGCGGGTATTATAGGCGCGCACCGCTTCATTATAGTCGCGGATGGCGACGGCGATGCGGTTCTCCGTGCCCTCAAGCTGCGATTGCAGGTCGAGGAAATTCTGATTGGTCTTGAGGTCGGGATAGGCCTCGACCGAAGCGAGCAGACGGCCCAGGCCCTGGCTCAGTTGCGCCTGGGCCTGCTGGAACTGCTGAACCTTGGCCGGGTCGGACAGATCGGCGGCATTGACCTGGACGGAGGTCGCCCTGGCGCGGGCCTCCGTCACTTTGACCAGCGTGTCCTGTTCCTGCTTGCCCGCCGCCTTCACCGTGGCGACGAGATTGCCGACGAGATTCGCCCGGCGTTGATATTGGGCCTGCACGTCGGCCCATTTCGCCTTGGCCACTTCCTCGGCGGCTGGGACGCTGTTGATGCCGCAGGCCGACAGGGCAAAGGCGCCCAGCAGCGGCAGAAGGAACAGGCGGAATTGGCGCAGGATCGTCATGGAGCATCCTCTGGCTTGTTTCGCCCATGGAAATAGGCGGTTGTGGAACCCTTCGCAACGGCCCATGCTTTTTCCTATCGCAATCGGAACAAGGGGTTTTGCCATGGGGCTGATTTCCGAATTCAAGACGTTCATCAACCGCGGCAACGTCATGGACCTGGCCGTCGGCGTGATCATCGGCGGCGCCTTCGCCACCATCACCAAGTCGTTGACCGACGATCTGATCATGCCGGTGGTCGGCTATATCTTCGGCGGGGCGGACTTTTCGCGCTACTTCATCCGGCTGGGCGATATTCCCGCCGGGTTCAAGGGCAATCCGGAAAGCTATGCCGACCTCAAGGCGGCGGGCGTCGCCATGTTCGGCTGGGGCGAATTCCTGACCGTGTTCGTCAATTTCCTGATCCTGGCCTTCGTCATCTTCCTGTTGGTGAAGGCCGTGAACAGGCTGATGCCCAAGCCTGAGGATGCGCCCGCCGGACCTTCGGAAGAGGTGCTGCTGCTCCGCGAAATCCGGGATAGCCTGAAAAAATAAAGTCGTTTCCGCGACGAAAGGAGCGTGCGGCGGGAACCATCCTGCGCGCGACCGGTTGTTGGGCGTCAGGGTTCCGGGCATCCGGTCCCCCTGCCGAATGACGTCAGCCCATGGGGGCGCAACAGGAGAAAACGCCGTGAAAACCTTCGTATCAGTCCTTGGCCTTGCCAGCCTGATCGCGCTCGCCGCGTGCGATTCCAAGCAGGAGAACAAGGTCGAGAACGCGTATGAGAATCAGGCGGACGCCATCGACAATCAGGCCGACAATATGGAAGCGATGGCCGACAATCTGAGCGGCAATGCCGAAAATGCCGCTGAAAACGCCGCCGACGCGCTGGAAAACAAGGCCGACGCCACCCGCGAAGCTGGCGAGAAGGCGGCCGACTCTGTCGAAAAGACCGAGAAGCGCTGAGCGCAACGCCTGTTTACTGGGTGCAAGGGGCGCCGTGACGAAAGGTCGCGGCGCCCCTTTTTGCTGAATAGCTGGTCTTTAACGGGGATTTAACCACGGTCCGGCATGGTCCGCCCGCTATCCATGAAGGCGCGAGAATGGACGAATTACTCCAGGAATTCATATCGGAAACGCAGGAAACGCTGGAGGCGTTGGCCGGCGAAGTCGTCGCATGGGAAGCCGATCCGACGGATCGCGACCGGCTGGACGCCATTTTCCGCTTTTTCCATACGGTGAAAGGAAGCTGCGGTTTCCTGAACCTTCCCCGTTTCGAACGGCTGAGCCATGCGGCCGAGGATGTGCTGGCCGAGATCCGCGCCGGGAAGCGCGTCGCCGACCCCGTGACCGTCAGCGCCGTGCTGGGCATCATGGACCGCATCGCCGAACTGGCCGAAGCGGTCGCCATCGGCGCAGCCCTGCCGCACGAGAATGACGATTATCTGATCGCCGCCCTGACCGAGAAGGACTCCGCCGCGCCGGAGGAAGGCGAGGCCGAGGCTGCCCCGGTCGCCATGGCACGGACGTCCGTCGCGCAGGCCGCGCCGCGCACCATCCGCCTGCCGCTGTCGCTGATCGACCAGTTGATGAACGGCGTGTCCGACATGGTGCTGGCCCGCAACGAACTGTCGCGCAAGCTGCGCGAGCGGTCGGGCGATCCGGAACTGGAAAGCGCCTTCGACCGGTTGTCGACCTGCGTTGCGGACATGCGCGACGCCATTTCCAAGACGCGGATGCAGCGGGTGGACCGACTGTTCACCGCGATCCCGCGCATGGTCCGCGACCTGGGCCGGGATCTGGGCAAGCGCATCGATCTGGTCCTGGAGGGCGGCGATGTCGAGATGGACCGCGAGATGGTGGAGATGGTGGTCGATCCGCTGACCCACATCGTCCGCAACAGCATCGACCATGGCATAGAGACGCCGGAGAAGCGCCGCGCATTGGGCAAGCCCGAAGCGGGACGGCTGAAGCTGGAGGCGCGCCAGTCGGGCAACCAGATCGTCATAGAGATTTCCGACGACGGACAGGGCATCGATGCCCGCCGTCTGGTCGAAAAGGGGATTGCGGCGGGTCGGCTGACGCCGGAATCGGCGGCGCGCATGAGCGAGGCGGAAAAGCTGGACCTGATCTTCCAGCCCGGCCTTTCCACGGCGAGCGCGGTGACGGCGATTTCCGGACGCGGCGTCGGCATGGACGTGGTCCGCGCCAATGTGGAGCGGATCGGCGGCACGATCGCGCTCGACAACCGGCCGGGCCGGGGGCTGACCATCATGCTGCGCGTGCCGCTGACGCTGACCATCATTCCGGGGCTGATCGTGCGCGCCGGGGGCCTGCATTTCGCCATTCCCCGCGCCGCCGTGGTGGAAATCCTGCACGACAACAACGAAACCCTGACCATCGCGGAAGTCGGCGGCGCGAAGATCGCGACGATCCGCTCCGTCCGCCATTCGATGATCGATCTGGAGGAGGTGCTGGGCATGGAGCGGGTCGCGCAGACCGGCCCGCGCGTCGTCATGGTGGTGCGATCCGCCAGCGGCATCCCCTTCGCCATGGGCGTCGCGGCGGTGGAAAATCATGAGGAACTGGTGATCCGTCCCGCATCGCCGCTGGTGATGGCGACCGGCGTCTATGCGGGCATGACCCTGCCCGACAATGGCAGGCCGATGCTGTTGCTGGATGCGGCGGGCCTGGCCAATGCGGCGCGCCTGCCCAATATCGCCGACGATCAGGCGGCGCGCCGGGCGGAAGAGACGCAGGAGGCGCAGGCCGCCGTCGAGATGGTGCCCGCCCTGCGGTTCGAGGAATATTCGGGCGAGCGGCGGCTGCTCAAACTCTCGTTGATCGAGCGGGTGGAGGATATCGATGCGGGGCTGTTCGGACGGTCCGGCGGACGCGGCTTCGTGCGGCTGGACGGGCGGCTGGTGCCGGTCGTGGGCGACCATCATGACTTCGCCGGGGAAAAGGTCGCCGCGCTGCGCCTGCGCGACGGCGTGCGGGAGGCCTGCTATCCGGTCGCGGCGGTGCTGGACATCGTGGACATGCCCGCCGTGCCGGACATGGTGGCGATGCACGGCCTGCTGAGCGGGGTCGCGGTGATCGACGGCGAGCATCTGGAGGTGATCAATCCCTTCGCCCTGTTCGCCGCCCTGCCGGAGGAGCCGATCGCCGAACGGAGCGGCGGCCGCTGCCTGCTGGCCGACAGCGACGATGGCTGGACGCGGGAGATATTGGCGCCGCTGCTGCGACAGGCGGGGCATGAGGTGGTGATGGGCCTGCCCGCCGACGCGGAGGTCGATCCGCAGGATGTGGTGTTGTTCACGGGCGCGGAAGCGTCGCAGGCGAGCGAACTGCTGGGCTGCCGGGTGGTCCATCTGCGCGCCACCCCCCGGCCCAGCGGCCCGCAGGACGGCAGCATCTACCGCTACGATCAGGACGCGCTGATGGCGGCGCTCGCCGGATCGCGGCGGTAAGGAGGATAAGGATATGAACCAGCTTTATCTGTTCGCCACGCTGGCGGGCACCAGGGTCGCCGTCGAAACCCGGGAGGTCGAGGCGGTGGTCAAGCTCACCGACATTTCCCCGGTGCCGGGCATGGGCGCGCATGTCGCCGGGCTTTCCGCGCTGCGCAGCCGGGTGCTGACCATCATCGACGTCGCGGCGCTGGTGCGCGGACAGCCGACGCCCGCGGAACAGCGCGGTTTTGCGATCATCGCGGACATTAGCGGCCACAGCTACGGGCTGATGGTCGATGCCGTCTACGACATCTGCCAGGTGCCGGAGGGCGAACTGCCGCTGCGCGGTCAGTTGGACCCCGTCTGGGCCCCCTATGCCCGTGGTCTGGTGGAGCATGAGGGCCAACCCTATCTGCTCGTGTCGCTCAGCGGCTTCATCGATGCAGGCGTCATGGCCCAGGCGGCATGACGATCTTGTACCGGCGTTTACCAATTCCTCGCCTTTGCCGGTTAAGGCTCCTGAAGATGGGACGCAAAACAAGGGACGCTCTATGAAAAACTGTCTGGTCGTGGATGATTCGAAAGTCATCCGAAAAGTTGCCCGTCATATATTGGAATCGCTGGACCTGTCGGTGAGCGAGGCGGTGGATGGCCGCGACGCCCTGACCCAGTGCGAATCGTCCCTGCCCGACGTGGTGCTGCTGGACTGGAACATGCCGGTGATGAGCGGCATGGAATTCCTCCAGGCGCTACCCGGCGCCAAGCTGGCCGCGCGGCCCAAGATCATCTTCTGCACCACGGAAAACGGCATCGGCCACATCAAGGCCGCCGTCGAGGCGGGCGCGGACGAATATGTGATGAAGCCGTTCGACCGGGAAACGCTGGAAAGCAAGCTGACGATCGTTGGCGTGATCTGACTCCCGCCCGCGCGCGCAACGCCGCCCGCCCTCTGTCCGACCCGCTTTTCCGCCTTCGTTCAGAAAGATTGCCCTCAATGACCTTCCACGTTCCGATCATGGCCAGCAACCGCGACGAAGACAGGGTGCTCAGCACCCTGATCGTCGACGATTCGGTCGTGGTCAGGACGGTCATCGAGCGGATATTGAACGCCGACCAAAGATTTTCCGTCTCGCACAAGACCAACAGCGCCGAACATGCGCTGGCCTATCTGAGCGAGCATGAGGTCGACCTGATCCTGCTGGACATCGAACTGGCGGGGCAGAGCGGGCTGATGGCGCTGCCCGCGATCCTGCGGATCAACCCCCGCGCCAAGGTCGTGATCCTGTCCGGCAATTGCGAGGAGGGCAGCGCCGCGGCGGTCGAAGCGCTGGCCCTGGGCGCGAGCGACATATTGGCCAAGCCCGGCAGCGGCAGCTTCGGCGAACATTTCCCCCAGGCCCTGATCGACCGGCTGTCGCGGCTGTTCAACGGCGGGGCGGCGCCGGTCATGCGCCCGCCGTCGCGGTTCGAACCGGAGCAGGCGGCCCTGCCGCTCGCCTGCCTGGGCATCGGCGCGTCGACCGGCGGCATCCATGCGCTGGGGCAGCTTTTCGCCGGTCTGGCCGCGCCGCTGGGCGTGCCGATCCTGCTGACCCAGCATCTGCCGGCCAGCTTCACCCATTATTTCGTCCAGCAATTGGGGCGGATGACGTCCCTGCGCGTCAAGGTGGCGGAACAGGGCGAGATGCTGGCCCCCGACATCGTCTATGTCGCGCCGGGCGACGCCAATCTCCAGTTGCGGCAGGGCCTCCACGGCCGGGTGTCGGTCATGCTGAATCCGGATCGCACCCCGGCAGGCAACCTGCCCGGCGTGGACCCGATGTTCGCCAGCATGGCGCATGTCTATGGCGGCGGGGCGGCGGGCGTGGTGCTGACCGGCATGGGCCGGGACGGCACGGTCGGCGCGCGCGACATCGTGGCGGCGGGCGGCTGGATCGTGGCGCAGGACGAAGCGAGCAGCGTCGTCTGGGGCATGCCGGGTTCGATCGCGGGCGAAGGATTGCACTGCGCCCTGCTGGAACCCCATGCGATCATGGATTTCGTGGCGCGAAGAGGAAAGAACAGAAACTGATGGCATTGCCCCCTTCGGCCCACCCCGTTTCGTCCGGCTCCCCTTCCTCTTCCCGTGGGGCGGCGCGCATCTTTTCCGGCTTGCTGGAGGCGCGCACCGGACAGATATTGTCGGAAAGCCGGGCCTGGCGGATGGAAACGGCGCTGAAGCCCGTGCTGCGCGCCCAGGGCCTGGCGGACATGGACGCGCTGGCGTCCCGGCTGATGGGGCGCAAGGACGCGGCGCTGGAAAATGACGTGGTGAACGCGCTGCTCAACAATGAAAGCAGCTTTTTCCGCGATCTCCAGATATTCGACATGATCCACCGCCATATCCTGCCGCACATCCATGCGCGGCGGTCCGACCGGACGCTGCGCATCTGGAGCGCGGGCTGTTCGACAGGGCAGGAGGTCTATTCGCTGGCCATCCAGCTTTGCAACGACATGGCGCGCTGGCGCGGCTGGCGGATCGAGATATTGGCGACCGACATCTCGACCGCCGCCATCGACCAGGCGAAGGCGGGCATCTTCACCCAGATGGACGTGCAGCGCGGCTTGCCGGTGGGCGACCTGCTGAAATGGTTCGAACCGGCGGGCGACGACTGGTGCGCCCATGCGGCGCTGCGCCAGATGATCGATTTCCGCACCGACAATCTGTTCGATGCGCGGGCGCCCATGGGCGAATATGACCTGCTGCTCTGCCGCAACGTCCTGCTCTATTTCACGCCGGAACGCCGCCAGAGCGTGCTGAGCCTGCTGGCCCGGCATAGCCATGCGGGGTCCGTGCTGCTGCTGGGCGCGGGGGAGACGGTGATCGGGCATAGCGACGATTTCGTTCCCCATGCCGAATTCCGTGGCGGTTATGGACGGCGCGCCAATGCGGCGGCCCATGCGGGCGGGGTGCTGCGCCGGGCGCTCTGATCCATCCGGCGGGGCTTGATTGGCCTGCCGCTGTCGGTCATGGTCCGCTGGCGCACCTCAAGGCGCTGACGGACGAATGCGAGTGACTGGCCCTTGGCGATGAACGACTTTCCGATGATCGACACGCCGTCGCCCAATTTCGACGAGCGCAGCCTGCCCATTTCGATGCTGGTGCTGCACTATACCGGGATGATCGACGCGGCGACCGCGATCAACTGGCTGGCCAGCCCGGAATCCAAGGTGTCCGCCCATTATGTCGTGACGGAGGACGGGCAGGTCATCCGCATGGTGGATGAGGACAAGCGCGCCTGGCATGCCGGGCGGGCGCATTGGCGCGGCATCGACGACATCAATTCCGCCAGCATCGGCATAGAGATCGTCAATCCGGGCCATGAATGGGGCTATCGGCCCTTTCCGGATGCGCAGATGGGGTCGCTGATCCCGCTGATCCACCAGATCGTGCAGCGGCACAAGATCACGCGGGGCAACATCGTCGGGCATAGCGACGTCGCCCCGGCGCGCAAGCAGGATCCGGGCGAGCTGTTCCCCTGGGGGCAGTTGGCGCGGTTGCGGCTGGCTTTGCCGCGCCCGACCAAGAATCTGATGGACCCGCATTGGAGCGACGGCGGCTTCATGCTGGCGCTGGAACGGTTCGGCTATGACATTGCCGAACCGCAGGCGGCGGTGGTGGCGTTCCAGCGGCGCTTCCGGCCCGAATTGATCGACGGGATCATCGATGGCGAGTGCCGGGCGATCCTGCTGGCACTGTTGCTGCCCAAGCCGATGGGTGACGATTGAACGGGGTGACGGGCGGGACCGACCTGTGTATAGGCGCATCTGCCAGAGGGCCGGGCGGCCGCGGCGTGGCGGGTAACCGCCACGGCGAGGAAAGTCCGGGCTCCACGAAATGACGGTGCCGGCTAACGGCCGGCTGGAGTGATCCAAGGGACAGTGCAACAGAAAGCAGGTCGCTACAGCTTCGGCTAAGCGAAATTGAAAGGGTGCGGTAAGAGCGCACCGCGTCTCCGGCAACGGAAGGCGGCACGGTAAACCCCACCGGGAGCAAGACCGAATAGGGGCGGCGCGCAGCTCGACTGCTAGGCCTGTTTCGGCTGAGACCGCCCGGGTTGGTTGCTTGAGGGACGGAGCAATCCGTCTCCTAGAGGAATGGTCGCCACTTTCCGCAAGGGAAGGACAGAACCCGGCTTACAGGCCCTCTGGCATTTAGGGCATTTGAAGAAATGGCGGCAATTGGCCATTCCAGGACGTTAATGCTTCCCCTCCCCTTCAGGGGAGGGGACCGAGGGGTGGGGGGCGTGCCCCACGCGAAAGCTGTCCTGTAGAGGCACGCACGCCCCCCCA
>NZ_JFHR01000095.1 GCF_000722875.1 Sphingobium chlorophenolicum
CTGCATTAACGTGTGCCGTTACAACAAAGCTTTCCCATGGGGCACGCCCCCACCCCTCAGTCCCCTCCCCTGAAGGGGAGGGGAAGCATTACGTCAGCCATTGGTCATTTCCCAACATTCCGAATTTGTCCACGCGGCCCAGGCTCTGAATTGGCGGTCCGGTCCCACAGACCCTCCCGGCCCGCCAGTCTGCCATGACATAAACCGGCACCCACCGGGTCATGGCGCACAATGGAAGGGGCGCTGCCTTCCCCCGGCAGCGCCCCTTTTTTTGACCATCATGCGAATGGAATCCCGTTCGCCCTGGGCCGCCACTGAGTCCTTCGAAAGGCTCAAGACAGGGCTTGTCGAAGCGGCGTATCGAAGGACTTCAGCGCGCCGCAGCAGGCGCTTCAAGGCGAGCCGAAGACACGATCTGCCGAAAACCGGCAACATCCCGGTCGAAATAGAGAATGGCCGGCGCGTCGAATGTCACCAGATACAGCCGCCCCTTGACGATGGCGCCCACCGCTTCGCCGCTGCGCGACACATCCTCCATCTGCTTGCGGAAGCTGTAGGAAAAGCGCACGCCCTTCTCGCCCAGAAAGGGCGCAGGCTCGGCATGGGTCATGGAAAAGAGCGTGGTGCCCAACGCGATGCGATAGCTGTTTTCCAGCAGCGCCGGAATGTCGGTCAGCAACATGGTGGAGGAAAAGCGCGGCAGCGGCTTGGTCTTCTTGCTCACCTCGCGGAACAGGGTGCGCCCGCTTTCGATGCTGTAGAAATTAAGGCCGTTCAGGTCGTCGCCGTCCAGCGTCCAGGTTTCCGAATTGCGGCCGGGCCGGGCCGACAGCCGGTTCCATTCCCGCTCCGGCGTGACGGTCAACGTCGATTTGGCCACCGCGACGGATGTTCCCGCGGGCATCAGGGCGTTGCCCGCCATCAGCGGCTGAGCCGAAAAAGCCGCGCAGATTACGGCCAGCAAAGGTGCAATTTTTATCGCCATCGGGAAATCCTATTCGCCGGTCATCGTCTGGAGCATGGAAATATCGGCCGCCTGCGGACGCAGCCGGATGTAATTTTTGAGCGCAGCCGCACCCTCCGCCTGCTGGCGGTCGCGCATCAGGCACAGGCCCAATCCGCGCCACCCCTCCGCCAGTTCCGGGTCGGCGGCGAGCGCCGAGCGGTAGAAATCCGCCGCCGCGACCAGATCGCGCGGATTGCCGCGCTGCCGATATAATTCGGCGCGGGCAAACAGCAGGGGCGCGGTCCAATGCTCCCCCGCCAGCGAGGAAAGCAGATATTCGGTCCCGCCGAAATCGTTGAGCTTCAACTGGTCGGACAGAAATTCCGGCAACCATTTGGCGAGCGCCGCCGAATAGCTTTCCGCCCCCTCCGGCTTGGCGGCGGCATCGGCGGACAGGTCGGCGAGATAGGTTGCGCGGTCGAGCGGGGTCGGATGGGTGGAGAAAAAGGTGACCCGCTCATAGCGTCGGCTGCGCTGCTTGCGCCCCAGCGCGGTCGCGTCCGCCTCATCCATCAGGCGCTGCCAGACATGCGCCGCCGCCTGCGCCGAAAAAGGGGATTGGATCGCATATTTGAGCGAGAGGAGATCGGCCTGCTTTTCCTGTTCCCGGCTGAACTGGTAGATCGAACCGATCGCCGCCTGCTGCACGGTCGCGCCATATTGGCCCAGAACGGCCGTCCAGGCGGCGATGTCGGTCATGGTCCGCGCCTTGCGAAAACCCGCAAGACTGTGCCGCAGTTCGAAATGCGCGAATTCATGGCCCAGAATGGCGGCCAGTTCCGCCTCGCTCCGCACGCGCAGCAGCAGCCCGCTCCACACCTGCATCGTCCCGTTGGGCGACATATTGGCGTTGAAGGCCGCGACCCGGACCAGATAGATGCGCACGCCCCGGCACCGATCCTGCCCCACCGCCCGGCACAGGACGCTGGCGACATAGGATTGCAGCGCCGGATCGTTGATGACGAATTTGGAATCGCGCAATTCCCGCTCATCCTCATCGGCCCACATCCACAGGCCGCGCTCATCCGTGCCCTGCGGCTGATAGGCGGGGCTATAGGGCGGCAGATCGGCAGGTGCTGGCGCGGGCGCGGGCGCGGCGGACACCGATACCGGCAGGACCAGGAACAGCGCCAAGGCCAACGCCACAAGCGGGATGCCCCGCAGCAAGGCGCGCATCACTGGGCCGCGGCGGCAAGGGCGACCGTGCTGCCGGGAAAATCCTCCAGCAATTGCGCCACGCGGCGGCGGGCGCCCTCCATGGTGCGGACGTCGCCGCCCATCTGCAAATCCGCGTTCAGCCACAACAGGTCGCCGCTGTTAAGGTCCACCAGACCCGCAAAGCCCTTATGCTGGCCGGACGTGATGCCGACGCCGCCCATCGCCGCGAAGACCTGAAAAATCTTGCGCCCGGTCGAACCGAACTGGTCCTCGGTAAAGATGAACAGGCCGTATCGCGCGCCCGAATGGGCCGCCAGCGCGGACACGCCGGGGCCAAGCGTCCAGTCGAACGCCGCGTCCTTGCGCTTTTTGGTGGGCAGGCGATTGCCGGGGAAGAACTGGAATTCGATCACCGATTGCGCGACGATGCCGAAGAGCGACTGATATTCAGCCAGGCTCTCCGCCTGCTGCCCCACGACATCGACCGAACCGACAATCTCATTGCCCAGCCGCTGCTGCGCCTCCGCCAGAGCGAGGTCCAGATTGTCGCGGGCCTGCTGCGTCCAGTCGGCATTGGGTTCGAACATGCCAGCGGTCGACTGGCTGCCCGCGGTGACCTTCGGCCGGAACAGCAGGATTTTGGTCGAGTTCGGATCGAGCGCGAAGCCCTGCCGGACAGCGGACTTCTCCTGCGCCATGGCGCTGGGCGACAGACAACCCAGCAGCAGGCACAAAATGGCATAGCCGAACGCGTAACGCATGAACCACCCCCAGAACAGCCGAGTCCCCCGACTCATCGCTGTTGTTCAAGGGCTTAGCGAACCGGGCGCCGCTGGTATAGATAGAACGATGCCCGCCGGAGCGGACATCGTCCATAATGGATCAATCAGCCCAAAGCCTTCTTGATCAGCTCATTGACGACCTGCGGATTGGCCTTGCCCTGCATCGCCTTCATCGTCTGGCCGACGAAGAAGCCGAACAGCGCTTCCTTGCCCGCCTTATACTGCTCGACCTTGTCGCCATTGTCCGCCAGCACCTTGGCCACCGCCGCCTCGATTGCGCCGGTGTCGCTGGTCTGCTTCAGCCCCTTTTCCTCGACGATCTTCGGCGCGCGGTCGCCGGTTTCGAGCATGATCTCGAACACCTGCTTGGCGATGGTGCCGCTGATCGTGCCGTCCGCGATCAGGGCCAGCAGTTCCGCGCCTTCTTCCGGACCGACCGGGCTGCTTTCCAGCGATTTGCCCAGACGATTGAGCGCGCCATAAAGCTCCGACAGCAGCCAGTTGGCCGAAGCCTTGGCGACTTCGCTCTCGCTCTTCTTCTGGATGCGCGCACCCTCGGCCAGCAGCGCCTCGAACCAGCGGGCGGTGTCCGCGTCGGCGGTCAGCGTGGCGGCATTATAGGCGCTAAGGCCCAGATCCTGCTCATAACGCTGACGCTTGGCATCGGGCAGTTCGGGCAGCGACTGACGGCATTCCTCCAGAAAGGCGTCATCCAGTTCCAGCGGCAACAAGTCCGGATCAGGGAAATAGCGATAGTCATGCGCGTCTTCCTTCGACCGCATGGACCGCGTTTCATTCCTGTCCGGATCGTAGAGGCGCGTTTCCTGCACGATCTTGCCACCAGCTTCCAGCACGTCGACCTGCCGGTTGGCTTCGTGCTCGACCACCGCCATGACGAAACGAACCGAATTCACATTCTTCGTCTCGGTGCGGGTGCCGAACTCCTCGCCGGGCTTGCGGACCGAGACGTTGACGTCGGCGCGCATCGACCCCTGATCCATATTGCCGTCGCACGACCCCACATAGCGCAGGATAGTCCGCAGCTTCGACAGATAGGCCCCGGCCTCGGCGGGCGAACGCATGTCGGGCTTCGACACGATCTCCATCAGCGCCACGCCCGACCGGTTCAGGTCGACATAGGATCGCGTAGGATGCTGGTCGTGCATCAGCTTGCCCGCATCCTGCTCGACATGGATGCGCTCGATGCCGATCCGCTTGGTCACTGCGTCGGGATTCTTGTCGTCCAGGCTGATCTCGATGGCGCCCTCGCCCACCAGCGGGTGGTAAAGCTGGCTGATCTGATAACCCTGCGGCAAGTCCGCGTAGAAATAATTCTTCCGGTCGAAACGCGACCATTTGTTGATCTTCGCCTCGATCGCCATGCCGGTGCGCACCGCCTGCCGGATGCACTCGCGGTTCGGCACAGGCAACATGCCGGGCATGGCCGCGTCGACCAGCGAAACCTGCGTATTCGGCTCCGCCCCGAAAGCCGTGGCCGCGCCGGAAAAGAGCTTCGCCTCGCTCGTTACCTGCGCGTGGACTTCCAGGCCGATCACGACCTCCCACTCGCCGGTTGCGCCCTGAATGCGATATGCTGTCTCAGTCATTTTCTTGTCCTCATGCGTTCCTGCGCAAGCAGGAACCCAGGGTGAGTGCAGAGCTATATGGCCCTGGGCTCCTGCCTTCGCAGGAGCACGGATTGCTTACCACCACTTGTCCGGCCGGGCCGTGAAGCCTGCACGTTCCTCGATAGCGAGGCCCGCGTTCAGCACGGTCTGCTCGTCCAGCGCCTTGCCGATGATCTGGAGGCCCAGGGGCAGTCCTTGCGCATCCAGCCCCCCCGGCACGGCCATCGCAGGCAACCCAGCCAGCGAAGCAGGCACGGTGAAGACATCGTTCAGATACATGGCCAGCGGATCGGCCTGCTTCTCGCCAAGCGCGAAGGAAGCGCTGGGCGCTGTCGGCGTCAGCAGCAGGTCGCACTTCTCGAAGGCCTGCTCGAAATCCCGTGCAATCAATGCCCGAACCTTCTGCGCCTGCGTATAATAGGCGTCATAGAAGCCCGCCGACAGCACATAGGTGCCGATCATGATCCGCCGCTTCACCTCCGGCCCGAAACCGAGAGCGCGGGTCGCGGCATACATGTCCTGCAACCCCGCCCCATCCGGCAAGTTGCGCTGCCCATAACGCACGCCGTCATAACGGGCGAGGTTGGACGAAGCCTCAGCCGGCGCGATGATATAATAGGTCGGCAGCGCATATTTCGTATGCGGCAGCGACACGTCCACCACCTCGGCGCCCGCATCCTTCAGCCACTCGATCCCGCGATCCCACAAGGCCGCAATCTCGGCATTCAGCCCATCGGGCCGATATTCCCTGGGAATGCCGACCTTCTTCCCCTTGAGATCGCTCGACAAATGGGCTTCCCACTGCGGCACCGCCAGATCGAGCGAAGTCGAATCCTTGGGATCGAAGCCCGCCATCGTCTCCAGCAGGATCGCATTGTCCCGCACCGTCCGCGCCATCGGCCCGGCCTGATCGAGCGAAGACGCAAAGGCCACGATCCCCCAGCGCGAACAACGCCCATAGGTCGGCTTGATCCCCGAAATGCCGGTAAAGGCCGCAGGCTGCCGGATCGACCCGCCCGTATCGGTCCCGGTCGCCGCCGGACAGAGCCGCGCCGCGATGGCCGAAGAAGACCCGCCCGAAGACCCGCCCGGCGCCAAAGCGGCATTATCCCCGCCGCCCCCATCTTTTCTGGCCCGCCGCCAGGGCGAAATCACATTGCCGAAATAGCTCGTCTCGTTCGAAGACCCCATGGCGAACTGGTCAAGGTTCAGCTTGCCCAACATCCCCGCGCCAGCCGCCCACAGCTTGCCGGAAACGGTGGACTCATAGGTCGGCGTAAACCCCTCCAGCATGTGCGAAGCGGCGGTCGTCTGCACGCCCTCGGTGCAGAACAAATCCTTCATGCCGATCGGCACGCCCGAAAGCGGCTTCAAAGCCTCCCCCGCGGCCTTCGCCCGATCAGCGGCTCCGGCCGCCTCCAGCGCCTTTTCCGGCGTCTCCACGATGAAGGCGTTCAACGCCTTGGCCGCGGCGACATTCTTATTGAACGCCTCCGCCACTTCACGCGCCGAAAAATCGCCCGCACGGAAACCGTCGCGGATTTCCGCAACCGTCAGATCAGTAAGCTCGCTCATTATTCGATCACCTTCGGCACCGCGAAGAAGCCATGTTCGGCCTGCGGCGCATTGGCCAACACCTTGTCGCGCACATCGCCGTCGGTGACGACATCGTCGCGCAGGCGCAGCTTGTTGGGGATGACGGCGGTCATCGGCTCCACGCCGGTCACGTCCACTTCCCCCAATTGCTCCACCCAGCCCAGGATGTTGTTGAGTTCGGGCACCATGGCCTCGGCTTCGGCGTCGGTCACCGAAATGCGCGAAAGGCTGGCGATCTTTTTCACGGTCTGAAGGTCTATCGACATGGCCCCGCCGCTACCACCCGGTCACGCCCGCTTCAAGCCCCGATCCGAGCCCTTGCGCGCGCCCGCCGCTTGCGCCAGACAGAAACCGTCCCTCATCGTGGAGAGCAACCCTTGGCCCGCAAGTTCCTCTATGTCGTAACCGGCCTGGTCGTGCTGGTGATCGCGGCATTGCTGGCCTATCGCCTCTGGGGGATGCAGATGATCCGCCTGGTGATGGTCCCGCGGGAGGCGTTCGTCGCCATCGCCCCCCTACCCGCCAACGCCTATGACGATCCGAAGATGTGGATCGCCCGCCCCGACATAGCGAAGGACAATCCGGCCCTCTGGACCCCCGAAGGCGTGAAGGACGCCCCCTCCCCGGAAAAGGCAGCAGTCTTCTTCATCCACCCGACATCCTACATCACCACGCTGGGCGATGCGCATTGGAACATGCGGCTGGACGATCAGGAAGCGCTCACCACCGCCCGGCGCTTCGTGCAGAATCAGGCGAGCGCCTTCAACGCCGCCGGTTCCATCTGGGCGCCCCGCTATCGGCAGGCCAATTACGGGGCCTTCCTGACCGACAAGCCCGCCGCCGAACAGTCGCTGGCGGCCGCCTATGGCGATGTGAAGCAGGCCTTCGCCGCCTTCCTGAAGGCCAATCCGCAAGGCCCCCTGATCCTGGCCGCCCACAGCCAGGGGTCGCTCCATCTGCTCAGGCTGCTGCGCGAACGGGCGACAGACAAAAGCCTCACCGATCGCGTAGCCGCCGTCTACGCCGTGGGCTGGCCGATCTCGGTGGAGGCCGACCTTCCCGCCCTCGGCCTTCCCGCCTGCGCCCGGCGCGATCAGGCGCACTGCATCGTAAGCTGGCAAAGCTACGCCGAACCGGCCGATCCCTCCGCCGTGATCGAAAGTTTCGAACGCAAGCCCAGCTTCACGGGAAAGCCGCACAAGGGCACCCACATGCTCTGCACCAACCCCATCACTGGCGCGTTCAACGGCGCGGCCCCGGCCAGCGCCAATCGCGGCACGCTGGATGCTCGCGACGCAGGCAAGCCGACCCGCCTCGTCCCCGGCATCGTCCCCGCCCGCTGCGACACCAGCGGCGTGCTGATGATCGGGCAACCGGTGGACATGGGGCCCTTCACCTTGCCCGGCAATAATTATCACGTCTATGACTATGCGCTGTTCTGGGCCGATGTCCGGGAAGACGCGAAGCAGCGCCTCAGCGCCTTTTTGAAGAAATAAGCATGTCCATTCTCACCGCCGACCGCGCGCTCTTCCGCGAAGCCCTGCCCCATGGCGGCCGCCTGATCGGGCTGGACGTCGGCACGAAGACCATCGGCCTCGCGCTCTGCGACGCGGGCTGGTCCATCGCCAGCCCCGCCCACACCGTCAGCCGGGGCAAATTCAGCAAGGACAAGATCGCGCTCGCCGCCTTCATGGAGCAGCAGCAGGTAAAGGGGGTAGTGATCGGCCTGCCGCTCAACCTGGACGGCAGCGAAAGCCCCCGCAGCCAGGCCAGCCGCGCCTTCGGCCGCAATATCGCAGACCTGGGCCTGCCGATCCTGTTCTGGGACGAACGCTGGTCGACCCAGGCGGTGACGCGCACCCTGCTGGAAGCCGACGCCAGCCGCGCCCGCCGAGGCGAACTGGTCGACAAACTCGCCGCCAGCTACATATTGCAAGGCGCGATAGACGGATTGATGGCAGGCTTTTAGAATTTCGCGCTCCTGCGAAGGCAGGAGCGCAGTTCTGACATTGGACCTAGGCAACGGACTCGCCGAACTGAGTGATTTGGGTGAAGAGCCGTCATTCCCCCTCCCGCAGGCGGGAGGGGGTTAGGGGGGGGGCGCGAGCGGAGCGAGCTTCCGCCTTATCC
>NZ_JFHR01000096.1 GCF_000722875.1 Sphingobium chlorophenolicum
GCCGAACGGCCTCGGTCCCCAACTTTACCGGGAAGCACGGGGCGAACCCGCTCCCACTGCTCGTCGCTTAATCCGTGTCGATCCAAGATGGCGCTCCCTTCGCCAGTCTTGAATCCGATCCGCGCGGAAAAAGGAATCCCTTAAATGTCCACACGCCTTAGTCGATCTGGAATGGGCGACGACAGCCGACGACATATTGTGGCGCCGGACCAAGCTGGGCCTGCGGCTGGACGCGCAGCAAAAGGCGCGGGTCGAACAATGGCTGGGGGAAAGGGCATGAGCGAGCCGCGCATATTGGTGCTGGACGAGGGCACGACGTCGACGCGAGCGATGCTCTATGCGCCGGACGGGCGGCGGCTGGGCATGGCGCAGGCGGACCTTGGCCAATCTTATCCGCAGCCCGGCTGGGTCGAACATGATGCAACGGAAATCTGGGCCAAGACCCTGGCCTGCGCGCGCGAAATGGTGACGCTGGCGGGCGGGGCCGATCATGTCGCCGCCATCGGCATCACCAACCAGCGCGAAACCGTGGTGGCGTGGGACCGTCGGACGGGCGAGCCGCTGGCCCCCGCCATCGTCTGGCAGGACCGCCGCACTGCCGATCATTGCGCCGCGCTGCGGCAGGCTGGCGAGGAGGAAGCGATCCAGCGGCGGACCGGACTGGTGCTCGACCCTTATTTTTCCGCGACCAAGATGCGCTGGCTGCTGGACCATGCGCCGGCCGTCGCGGCGGCGGGCGATGCGCTGGCCCTTGGCACGGTCGAAAGTTGGCTGGTGTGGAAGCTGACCGGCGGCCTGCATGTCAGCGACGCCAGCAATGCCAGCCGCACCCAGTTGATGGCCCTGGATGGGACGGAATGGGACCGGGGCCTCTGCGATCTGTTCGGCGTTCCGCTGCGCGCCTTGCCGGAGATTTGCGACAATATCGGCGCCTTTGGCGAGACGCGGGCGGAATGGTTCGGTCGGCCCATTGCGATCCGGGGCCTGATGGGGGACCAGCAGGCGGCGACCATCGGCCAGGGTTGCCTGACGCCCGGCGATGCCAAGGCGACCTTGGGCACCGGCGCCTTCGTCCTCGCCAACATGGGCAGCAATGTGCCGGTGTCGCGGCACCGCCTGTTGGGAACCCTACTCTGCCGCCTGCCGGGCGAGACCAGCTATGCGCTGGAGGGCTCGCTGTTCGTCGCGGGCAGCCTGATCCAATGGCTGCGCGACGAACTGGGCCTGATCGCCACGGCGGAGGAGACGGAGGCGCTGGCGCGGTCCGTGCCGGACAGCGGTGGCGTCACCATGCTGCCCGCGCTGGCGGGGCTGGGCGCGCCGCATTGGCGGGCGGAGGCGAAGGGTATGATCCACGGCCTGACGCTGGGCACGAAGCGGGCGCATATCGTGCGCGCCGCGCTCGAATCGCTGTCGCACCAGCTTCATGATCTGTCCGGCGCCTTCGCGGCCGACGGCATGCCCTGGCGGGCGTTGCGCATCGATGGCGGCATGAGCGCCAATGACTGGATCGCCCAGGATTTGGCGGACATTCTGAACCTGCCCGTCGACCGTCCCGCCGATGTGGAGACCACCGCCAAGGGAGCGGCGATGCTGGCTGCGGTGGGCGGCGGCCTGTTCCCCTCGCTCCCGGCGGCTGCAGCGGCGATGGGGGCGGGGACGCGGCGGTTCGTGCCGGCCTTGCCCGGCGATCGGCGGGCCGCAAGGCTGGAAGGATGGCGGACGCTGCTGGCGGCCTCCGCATTTTCTCCTGTGTAGAATCGCGATCGTGAGTATATTTTAACGATAAGCGTCTATGGCGGGACGGAACATGCAGACGTCTCTTCGACATCCTTCCTCCCCTCTCGCGCCGTTCGCGCTGGGCTGCGTCTATTTTCTGATGGCGTCAGCGGCGCTCGTCAGTTCGCGCTTCGAAGGGGGGCTGGCCTTCATCTGGGGCGCCAATGCGCTGTTGATGGCCTATTTGCTGACGTCGCGGACCAGCGACTGGCCGGGGGTTCTGATCGCCTGCGCCGTCGCGAGCGCGCTGTCGACGGCGCTTTGGGGCATGGGTCTGTCGGCCGCCGTGCCGATGGCGTGCGTCAACCTGCTGGAGGCGTTGATCGTTGCGCTGATTTGCCGCCGGTTCGCGCCGGGCGGGAAGTTCGCCGGATCGATGCAGCCGCTGTTCGTCTTCGTCCTGGCCCTTTGCGGTCCGGCAAATCTGATCGCCGGGGCGGCCGCCGCGTCGGTGGCGTCGACGGTGACCGACGTGCCCTTCGGCGCATCCCTGCTGCAATGGTATACCGGCCATGTCCTGGGCGGGCTGACCTGCACGCCGATCCTGATAATGCTGATGCAGGGCGAATTGCGGCGGTGGTTCGGCCAGACTTCCCGCCGCGCCAAATGGGAAGCGATGTGCCTGTTGCTGATGTTCGCGCTCGCCACCGCCTATGTCTTCTACATCGCCCGTTTTCCGATGCTGTTCGCGCTGCTGCTGCCGATGGTGGCTATCGTGTTCCGGATCGGCAATCTGGGGGCGGCGGCATCGGTCATGATCCTGGCGATCGTCGGCGGCATGGCGACCCTGACCGGCCATGGACCGTTGCACATGATCCCCGGCACGCTGGGCGAACGGATGCAATATTTCCAGCTTTTCCTGGCCTTCAGCTTCCTGTTGTCCATGCCGATCGCGGCGGAGCTGAACAGCCGCCGCCGCCTGTTCCAGATGTTGCAGGAAAGCGAGGCGCGTTACCGCGCCATCGCGGAAAATAGCGGCGATGTCGTGCTCAACATCAGCGTGGCGGGGATCATCGAATATGCCTCGCCCGCCGTCGCGGAACAGATTGGCTGCGCGCCGGAACTGCTGGTCGGGCAGGATGCCGCCGATTTGGTCGATCCCAAGGACCGGGACCAGATGGTCGCCGCGCTGCACCGGGCGCTGGCGCAGCCTGGCGACGTGCAGACGGTGGAATTCCGCCCCTTCATCTCCGACGAGGGCCGGGAATGGTGTGAAATGCTGGTGCGCGCCGTGGTCGATGAGCGCGGCATGCCCACCGGCCTCGTCAGCACGATCCGCGACATGTCCCGGCACAAGGCGCGGCAGAGGGCATTGCAGCAGGCGGCGGCGCTGGATTCGCTGACCGGGGCGGATACGCGGCGCGCCTTCCTGGAAAAGCTGGAGGAGGAGATGTCGCGGGTGCGGCGGGGTGGGCGCGCCTGCCTGCTGCTGATCGACATCGATCATTTCAAGGCGGTCAACGACTGCCACGGCCATGGCGCGGGCGACCGCGTACTGGCGGGATTTGTCGAACGGCTGCGTCCGGGTCTGCGCGGCGTCGACAGCATCGGCCGCCTGGGCGGCGAAGAATTCGCCATCCTGCTGAGCGGCACCGATGTCGAGCGGGCGAGCATGATCTGCGAACGGCTGCGGGAAATGGTCTCGACCCATCCGGTGCGGATCGATTCGGGCGAGATGATCCGGGTGACGTTCAGCGCGGGCCTGGTGAGCCTGGGCAGCCAGAGCGACGGCCAGGCCGTGCTCGATGCCGCGGACAAAGCGCTCTACAACGCCAAGCATAGCGGACGGAACTGCCTTCGACTGGCGGCTTAGGAGTGGTCGCAGGATATTCCCCCCACTACATCACCGCAAAAATCGAGTGATGATATGTTGTAACTTTCCTCCACCTGGCCTATGTAGCGTGCGTCATGCCGATCACCCTTCGCCAGCACCTGCTCAACGGCCGGATCGACCGGATCGCGATTGCGCTGTCGGGCATGTGCGTGGCCCATTGCTTCGCCACCGCCGTTCTGCTGGGCGTACTGGCGTCGGCAGGCGGGATTTTCGAAAGTCCGATCTTTCATGAAGTCGGCCTGGTGCTGGCGATCCTGCTTGGCGCGGTGGCGCTCGGCCATGGGGCGGTGGCGCATGGCTATATGATGCCGGCCGCCATCGGATCGCTGGGCCTGGGCATCATGGCTGGCGCCCTTACCATGGATCATGGCTGGCAGGAAAGTGCCTATACCTTGCTGGGCGTCGCGATCCTGGCGCTGGGACATGATCTGAACCACCGGGCGGGCCGGTAGGCACGTTCCGATAGCGCATGCCGAAGGGACTCGAACGAGTCCCTTAATCCTTCAAAGATCGTTCAGACCGGCTTCCGGTCCAGCCGATGTTCGCCCTTCACCCAGCGCACCGTGCCGGTGCTGGCGCGCATGACGACGCTGTCGGTGGTCAGCTTGCCGCCCGGCAGCCGCTTGACGCCCGCGAGCAGAGACCCGTCCGTCACCCCGGTCGCCGCGAAGATGCAGTCGCCTCTCGCCAATTCCTTCAGGTCATAGATACGGTCGAGATCGGTGATGCCCCATTTGCGCGCGCGCATCCGCTCATCCTCATTGCGGAACAGCAGCTTGCCCTTGAACTGTCCGCCGACGCAGCGCAGTGCCGCGCAGGCCAGAACGCCTTCGGGCGCGCCGCCCGACCCCATATACATGTCGATATTGGTTTCAGGATTGGTGGTGGCGATCACGCCCGCGACGTCGCCGTCCGGGATCAGCATGATGCCGCAGCCGATGGCGCGCAGTTCCGCGATCAGTTTCTCGTGGCGCGGCCGGTCCAGCACGCAGACGATGATCTCTTGAGCGTCGACGCCCTTGGCCTTGGCGACGGCCTCCACATTCTCCCTCACCGTCTTGTTGAGGTCGATGACGTCGTCGGGCAGGCCGGGGCCGACCGCCAGCTTCTCCATATAGACGTCCGGCGCGTTGAGCAGGCCGCCTTCCTCCGAAATCGCCAGCACGGCCAGCGCGTTGGGACCGGCCTTGGCGGTGATGGTCGTCCCCTCCAGGGGATCGAGCGCGATGTCGATCTTCGGCCCGGTGCCGATCGCATTGCCGACCTTTTCGCCGATATAGAGCATCGGCGCCTCGTCGCGCTCGCCTTCGCCGATGACGACGGTGCCGTCCATATAGAGATCGTTGAAGGCCAGGCGCATCGCTTCGACCGCGGCGGCGTCGGCGGCTTTTTCGTCGCCCCGGCCGATCAGCTTCGATGCGGCAATGGCGGCCGCTTCGGTCACGCGCACCATCTCCAGCACCAGCACGCGATCGAGTATCGAGCTTGCCTGAACCATGTCGTTTCCTCTTCAGCCGCTATTTTGGGAGCGCGATAGGATGTCGGCCGACCCTTGTCGAGGGTGCGCCTTTCACGAAGCCGATGCAATGGAAGCGGACTATCAAATCCTCCCCATCGACAGATGGGGAGGGGGACCAGCCGAAGGCTGGTGGAGAGGAAGGGGGCACGAACCGGGTATTCCGCCTCTATCAGCGGCTGCGCCAATTTCCCTTCCCCCATGCTTCGCGCAGGGAGGCTTCAACGCCCGCTCGCGATCAACTCAGCCTCAATCCAGAATATGCATCACCATCGGCGTCTGGAGCAGGCTGTCGGACCCCGCCAGCCGGTCTAGCGTCTCGCGCACGCAGCGCTCCTCGCCCGCATGGGTGACGATCGCCACCAGCACGCCGTCCGCCTGATTGGCGCCGCGCTGGATCATGCTCTCGATGGAGACGCCCGCGTCGCGGGTCGCCGCTGCGATCTCCGCCAGCACGCCCGGACGGTCCTGCACCTTGAAGCGCAGATAGGCGCGGCCCACGCGCTTGCCGGCGTCGGCGGGCTTCTGCTGCGCCAGGGCGGCGACCGGCATGGCGAGCGCATCGCCATATTCATCGCGCGCCACGTCGATCAGGTCAGCGACCACCGCCGAAGCGGTCGGCCCGTCGCCTGCGCCGCGTCCCTGGAAGAAGAGGCGGCCGACGAAATTGCCCTCCGCCACCACGGCGTTCAGCGATCCGTCGACATGGGCCAGCGGATGATCCAGCGGCACCAGCATCGGATGGACCCGCTGGAACAGCCCGTCCGGTCCGTTTTCCGCCATGCCCACCAGCCGGATGCGATAACCCAGCGCCGCTGCCTCCGCGATGTCGGCGGCGATGATGTGCCGGATGCCGGTCGTCGCGACCGCATCGAAATCCAGCTCCGTGCCGAAGGCCAGGCTGGCCAGGATGGTCAGCTTGTGCGCGGCGTCGACGCCATCGATGTCGAAGCTGGGATCGGCCTCCGCATAGCCCAGTTCCTGGGCTTCTTTCAGCACCTCGTCGAACCCGCGCCCTTCCTTCTCCATGGTAGTCAGGATATAGTTGCAGGTGCCGTTGAGGATGCCGTAAACCCGGCTGATCTCGTTCGCCGCAGCGCCCTCGCGCATGCCCTTGATGACCGGGATGCCGCCTGCGACCGCCGCTTCATATTTCAGCGCGACGCCCGCCTTTTCCGCCAGGGCGGCCAGGCCCAGGCCATGATGGGCCAGCATCGCCTTGTTCGCGGTGACGAACGGCTTGCCGGCGCTCAGGCACTGACGGGCGAGGGTGAGGGCAGGGCCGTCCGCCCCGCCGATCAGTTCCACCACCACGTCGATGTCATCGCGCGTCGCCAGCGTCGTCATGTCGTCCACCCATTCATAGGGGGACAGGTCGACGCCGCGATCCTTGTTCCGGTCGCGCGCGGAAATGGCGACGACCTGGATCGGGCATCCGGCGCGGCGGGCAATCAGGTCCGCATTGGTCTGGAGCAGCCGAATGACCCCGCCGCCCACCGTGCCGAGGCCGACCAGCGCGACGCGCAGCGGGGCATGGCGGTGCAGATTGGTCATGGCTTCTCTTCATCCTTCCTGATCATGCGAAGCCGCGCTGATAGCGGCCTGCGCGCATCTGTCCAAGGAAAAGGAAGCGCCCGGCTCGCGCGATCAGCGGACCGCCCGAGTCCGGCCGCAGGAGCCGAGGGCATTCAGAACCACCTGATAATCCGCACGGGCTGCCGCTGCGTCCTGCGGGGAAAGGGCGCGCACCGACCGTGCCGGCAACGAATCGGGCAGGCCGCAGGCAAGGCGGTACCACAGCAGGCTGCCGCGTGCCGGGGGGCGGGCAGCCTCGTCCACTATCTCGCCCAGCGCCACGGCCCAGCGCGCTTCCTGACCGGGTCGGCGCAGGACGGACAGCGACACCGGATCGCCATTTTCCGTGCGCAGGAATATCTGCGTCTCGCCCTCTCCGGCGATGGTGCCCGCCACGTGGAAGGCATCGCCCAACCCGACGATGCGCGGCGGCGCGTCATTGGCGACCAGTTCGGACAGGATCGCCTTCACCCGCTCGATCTCGGCGGGGGAGGCGATGATCTGCGCATCGCGCGCGATGAGCTGGATTTCGCCGGGCCGCGCGCCGGGGCGGGCGAACAGGATGACCTGCGCCTTCTTCAGCTTGGGCATCTTGCCCCGCGCATCCAGCGGCGCGTCGTAAAGATAGCTGACGACCGGGCTGATTCCCCCTTCGCCGCGAATCAGGTTGCCGACGTTCGCTTCGATATAGACCCTTTGATGCCCCGCAGGGACGGTACCCGCCTGCTCCGGCTTCAATTTGACGATGTTGCCAATCCGCGCCTGTGCCACCAGGGAAGCGCCATCGGCCAGGTCGGCGATATCGGCGTAAGAGAGGCCCGCGACCCGTTCCGAGGGTTGCGCCGCCATCCTGCCAGGCGGCGCCTGAGCCACGGAAATCTGCGATTGTGCGGCGGAAATGAGGCAGAGCAGGGCCAGCATTCGCGCTGCTATGGTGGATTTCTTTTTCATCTTCGTCCTAGTGATGGCAGTCCGTGACATGTTTGTCACATGCAAGTCTTTCCGATGTATAATGGCGGTCGCAAATGATCATATCGATAAAGCGTTTGCGTGCCACGATGCGCCGCGATAGGAGTTCGCACGGTAGCAAATGGACGGATAGGGGCCAAGATGACCGGGGAGACCCGGCCAGCTCGGGCCGTTTTTGGCTTATTTGCCGATAATCAACTGGTAAAGCTGAGTTAAGGAGTGTCGTTGCCGAATGGCCTATGCTGACCACTCGCAAGGATCGAGTCGCACGATCTCGATCATCATCGTCGCCCTGATTCACGCTGTTCTGGGTTATGCCTTCGTCACCGATCTTGGCATGAAATATGTCAAAAAGGCGGCGGAACAGCTGAACGTGATCGACGTGAAGGAGGAACCGCCACCACCGGACGAGGAGCCGCCGCCGCCGCCGCCAGACCAGCCGGTCGAACCGCCGCCGGTCGTCGCC
>NZ_JFHR01000097.1 GCF_000722875.1 Sphingobium chlorophenolicum
CAAGAAGCGGCGCGCGGGCCCACCGACCCCCACCACATCAATCGCCCCCTCCCCGCTTGCCCGTTGCCACGGCTTCATCGTCCCTTTATGCCAACCGCCTGATCCCACTGGACGCAAGTTCTTCATGGCTAACGGCCTTTCCGCCATCTTCCTGCACAACCGGCCCGCCCTGCTGCGCTTCCTGCGCGCCCGTGGCGCGGGCGACGGGGCGGAGGATCTGTTGCAGGACATGTGGATGAAGCTGGAGGAAAAAGACCTCGGCCCCATCGCCGACCCTCTGCCCTATCTCTACCGCATGGCGAACAATCTGATGCTGGACCGCTACCGTTCCGCCACCCGGCGGGAGCGGCGGGAACAGGATTGGGCCGAAGGCGCAGGCGGCGTCATGGCCGATCCGTCGGAGGATATCGCCATAGACGAACGGCTGATCCTGACCGAAAGGCTGGAGGAGGCCCGCGCCGTGCTGCGCGCACTCGGCCCACGGGTCGAACTGGTGTTCCGCCGCTTCCGCATAGAGGGCGTCGGACAAAGGACGATAGCGGAGGAACTGGGCGTCAGCCTCACCACCGTGGAGAAGGATCTGCAAAAGGCCTATCGCGCCATGATCGCCCTCAAGCAGAAACTGGATACGGAATGAGACGGGCGGCGGCGTCTGGCTCAGATGAGGGGCTGAAATGAACAGGGCTGGAGCCATGATGAATGAGGAGGCGCTCGGATGGGTCATCCGGACGCGCGATCCTGAATTTGCCGATTGGGAAGCCTTCACCCTCTGGCTGGAGGCGGATGCGGGCCATGCGTCGGCCTATGACGCGCTGATGGCGGCGGACGATAGTCTGGCGGAGATCATTCCGGCCGAGCCTGTCACCATCGCCACGCCCGCCAACGATGCCGGGGAACGTGGCTGGAAACCCGCACGCTGGCTGGCTGGCGGCGCAATCGCCGCCGCCCTGGTCGGCGTGGTTTCCGTCGGCATGATGAACCGGCCCGACATCTACACCGTCGCCACCCGCCCCGGCGAAACCCGCACCATCGCGCTGGACGACGGCACCCGCGTCGAACTGAACGGCGGCACCACCATGCGCTTCGACCGGCGCGATGCGCGCTTCGCGGCGCTCGACAGCGGCGAAGCGGCCTTCACTGTCCGTCACGACGCCCGAAACCCCTTCCGCGTGACCGTGGGCGATGCGGTGTTCGAGGATGCGGGCACCATCTTCAACATCGTGCATAGCGGCCAGGCGACCCGCATCGGCGTGTCCGAAGGCGAAGTCATCTACAATCCAAAGGCGGAGGCCATCGCCCTGCCAGCAGGCCGCGCCCTCACCAACGATGAAAACGGCCTGCGCGTCATGGACATCGCGCCCGACGCCGTCGCAAGCTGGCGTCAGGGCCGCCTCACCTACGCCAATGCTCCCGTGGCGCAGATCGGCGGCGACATAGCCCGATCGCTGGGCGTGAAGCTGGACGCCACGCCGGGCGCGGGCGCGATGCGCTTTACCGGCACGATCCGGCTGGACCGCGATCCCGCGCGTTTCTTTGGCCAGGCCGCGCCGCTGATGGGGCTCAGCGCCGTCAGGCAGGGCGACGGATGGTTGTTGAAGGAGGGGGATGGCCCGCCACGCTAACGTCCTTTTCGTCACCGCCCCATTTGTGATGGCCGCCACCATGGCCGCTTCGCCTGTGCAAGCGGCGGAAAGACAGCAGATCAGCATCGCCCCCGGACGGCTGGGCGAGGCAGCGATATCGCTCGGCCGTCAGACCGGCGTCAGCATCGGCATGTCGGACCAGTCCCTGACCGGGATCGCCACCCCCGCCGTGCAGGGCCGCATGTCGGTGGAAGGCGCGCTCAAGCGGCTGCTGAAGGGCAGCGGCGCCAGCATCCGGCGGATCGGCGACGGCACGTTCCGCATCGTGCGGGACCGCGCTATTGGAGACGGGAGGGCACGGGAACAACCCCGCCTCGCCGTCGCCCTCCCCGCGCCGGAGCCGGAACAGGAACCGGCCGAAATCATCGTCACCGCCTCCAAGCGCGACACGCCCCTGCCGCGCTATGCCGGAATGGTGGAGGTGGTAGGCGACAGCGCCTTCACCGCTGGCGAGGCGGCGGGCGGCTCCGCCGGCCTGATCTTCCGCGTGGCCAGCCTCAGCTCCACCCATGCCGGGGCCGGACGCAACAAGCTGTTCATCCGCGCCATCGCGGATAGCGGCGTGGCCGGGCCGACCCAGGCGACGACCGGCCAATATCTGGGCGACATGCGGTTGAACTATGCCGCGCCCGACCCGGACCTGAAACTCTACGACATGCAGGGCGTGGAGGTGCTGGAGGGGCCGCAGGGCACGCTCTACGGCGCGGGGTCGCTGGGCGGGATCGTGCGGATGATCCCCAACGCGCCCAATCTTGTGCGGACCGGCGGGCAAGTCTCCGCCGGGCTCAGCGCGACCCAGCATGGCGATCCGGGCGGCGATCTGGCCGCGACGATCAACCTGCCCATCGTGACGGAGAAGATCGCGCTGCGCGTCGTCGGCTATGGCGTGCAGGACGGCGGCTATATCGACAATGTCCATCCCGACCGCCGCAAGGATGACGTCAACCGCACCCGCACCTATGGCGGCCGCGCCGCGCTGCGCTTCGCCCCGGACGAGGACTGGACCATCGATGTTACCGGCGTCTATCAGCGGATCGACGCCGACGACGCTCAATATGCCGCCAAATCCATCGGCGACCTGAAACGCGCCTCGGCCGTCGCCCAGCCCTATTCGTCCGACTATGCGCTCGCCAATTTGCGGGTGGAGCGGCAATGGGACGATCTGCGCTTCCTGTCCTCGACCGGCTTCGTGCGCAACATATTGACAGAAAGCTTCGACGCGACCCAGCCGGATGGCCCCGCCGCGCTGTTCCGGCAAAGGAACAAGGTCGACATCTTCTCCACCGAAAACCGCATCGTCCGCGATCTGGACAATGGGCTGGGCTGGATATTGGGCGCATCCTATCTGGAAAGCACGTCCGACATCCAGCGGACGCTGACATCCTACGGCACGGAACCGGTCCAGGCGGAGGTGATTCCCGGCGTCCCCATGTATGGGCGCGGCATGCCCGCGACATCGACCGGGGTGCGCAACCGCATCCGGGAAGCGACCCTGTTCGGCGAAGCCTCCTTCGAACCCATAGCCGGCCTGATCGCGACGGTCGGCGGACGGCTGACCAACAGCCGCCTGAGCGGCGAGGCGCTCGACCCCATCGCCTTCCTGTCCATGACCGCCATCGCCAAGGCGGAGGCGCAGGCGAACCGGAACGAGACGATCTTCCTGCCCTCCTTCTCGCTGCTGACCGACGCCGTGCCGGGCATGACGCTCTACGCCCGCTTCCAGCAGGGCTTCCGCCCCGGCGGCCTTGCCGTCGACGACCAGCATATCCAGCGCTTCCGCAACGACCGTGCCTCCACCCTGGAATTCGGCTTCCGCAGCGGCGTGCCAGGGGTGGACGCTGTCGCGCTGACCGGCAATGTCGCCCATACGAAATGGCGGGACATTCAGGCCGACGTCACCGACCGGATCGGCATTCCCACCACCGCCAATATCGGCGACGGGCGCATCTACACGGTGGAGGGGCGCATCGCCCTCCACCCCCTGCCCCGCCTGACGCTGGACGGCAGCATCATCTATAATGACAGCCGCCTCAATCGCCCGACGCAGTTCGTGCAGCGGCTATCCTATAAGGGGCAATCGCTGGCCCTGCCCAATGTCGCCAACTGGGGCGGGCGCGTCGGCTTCGACTATCGCGCCCCAGTGGGCGGGGACATGCGGTTCCACCTCAGCGGATCGGCCCGCTATGTCGGCAAGTCGCGGCTGGGCGTCGGCCCGATATTGGGCCGGGAACAGGGCGATTATGTCGACACCGCGCTCAGTGCCAGCCTGACGCGGGGGATGGTGCAATGGTCGCTCTCGCTCTCCAACCTGCTCGACAGCAGCGGCAACCGATTCTCGCTCGGCACGCCCTTCGATCTGCGGGAAGATTATGTGACGCCGCTGCGCCCGCGCACCGTGCGGGTGGGCATGGACTTCGCCTTCTGAATTTGCGTCGCATTATTTTTATCTGACGGAACAGGCTCTTCCACGCCGTCTCCCGGCCATGGCGCCCATCGAAAAGGGCGCACCCCAGAGGAGACATCATGCGCAATCTCTTGGCCTGCACGGCCATCGCTTCCGTTCTGGCCGCCCTGACCGTGGCCGACGCGGCGGCGGAAACCACCATCGGTTCCGCCACCACCACCGCCGCCAAGACCTCCACCGCAGCAAATGGTTCGCCCGACGACCTGACCGTCAGTGCCGCAGGATCGATCACGCTGACCGGCGGCGCCGCCATCACGCAGGACAGCAACAACAAGGTCAGCAACGCAGGCACGCTCAAGATTTCCGGCGCGGACAACGCGACCGGCATCCTTGCGACGGCGGGAACCAGCGGCAACATCACGCACAGCGGCACGATCACGCTGGATGAGGATTATACCGCCACCGACAGCGACAATGACGGCGATCTGGACGGCCCCTTCGCCAAGGGGACGAACCGCAACGGCATCTGGGTCCAGCCGGGCGCGGCCCATGGCGGCAATATCGACAGCAGCGGCACCATCACCATAGAGGGCAACCAGTCCACGGGCATCCGCGTGGACGGCCCGCTCGTGGGCAATCTTTCGACCAGCGGCAACACCAGCGTGGTGGGCGACAATGGCCGTGGCGTGGTGGCGAACGCCGTCACCGGCAATGTCACCATCCGCGGCGCAACCACCGTGGTCGGCGCCAGCAGCGTCGGCGTGGCGTTGCAGGGCGACGTCACGGGCGCGGTCAAGATTCAGGGCACCGTCACCAGCACCGGCTACCGCTCCACCACCCGACCCAGCGACGTGACGAAACTGGACGCCGACGACCTGCTGCAAGGCGGATCGGCAGTGACCATCGCGGGCAATGTGACCGGCGGCGTGATCTTCGACATCCCGCCGACATTGGACAGCACCAAGCCCGACGTCGACAATGACGGGCTGACCGACGCCAGCGAAGGGTCCGCCAATATCGTCACCTATGGCTCCGCCGCCGCCGTGCGGATCGGATCGGCCACCGCCGACACGACCATTGGCGCGGTTGCCGCCGACAGTTCCGGCTACGGCCTGATCATCAAGGGTTCGGTCGCGGGCTATGGCGTCTACAACGGCGTGAATGCCAACGGCCTCGTCATTGGCGGCCTGGGCGGCAATGTCACGCTGACCAAGGGCATGCTGATCGCCGGATCGGTCGGCGCGGTTTCCTATGACAGCAACGCCACAGCCGTCCGCCTGGGCAGCGGCGCGACCGCCGATACGATCCAGGTCAGCGGCACCGTCGGCGCGACCGGCTCCAGCGTCGCAGGCACGTCGGCCCGCGCGCTGGTGATCGACGCAGGGGCCGTGGGCCGCGCCATCGTCAACAGCGGCACCATCTCCGCCACCGCGCTCAGCACCACGAATGGCGCGGCCACCGCCATTCTCGATTCATCGGGCACCGTGTCGTCCCTCGCCAACAGCGGCACCATCTCCGCATCGGGCGGCAAGGCCGGATCGAACGTCGCCATCGATTTCACCGCCAACACCAGCGGCGTCACCCTGACCCAGTCGCTCGCCTCCGCCACAGCCGCCGCGCCGAAAATCGTCGGCGATGTCCGGTTTGGGTCGGGCAATGATGTCGTCACCGTCTCCGCAGGCAGCATCACGGGCAATGTCGATCTCGGCGCGGGCAGCAACAGCCTGGCCCTGTCCGGCGCGTCCGCCCTGACCGGCAACGTGGCGCTTGGCGGCAACGGCTCCAGCCTCAGCCTCGCAGGCAGTTCGCAACTCAATGGCGGCGTCGATTTCGGCGGCAATGCGTCCAGCCTGACCCTCTCCGGCACCGCAGCGCTCAACGGCACGATCAACAATGCGGCCAACACCGCCGTCATCGTGAATGGCGGCACGATCAACGCCGGGAACAAGGGAACGGTCGCGCTGGCATCGCTGGCGGTCGGCGGCTCCTCCGTCATCGGCGTGACCATCGATGCCGCCAATCACACCAACACCCTCTATAATGTCGCCGGAGCCGCCACCTTCGCCAACGGCGCGCAGGTCAAGGCGACGCTGAGCAGCGTGGTCGGCTCGGCGGGCGATTATGTCATCGTCCGCGCCGGATCGCTGAGCGGCGCGCCCACCCTCTCCAGCACGACGCTGATCCCCTATATGTTCAAGGGCGCGATCGCAGGGAACGCCGCGACCGGCGAAGTCACGCTGTCCATCGCCGCCAAGACGGTCGCCGAACTGGGCCTCACCGGATCGCAGGCGCGGGCCTATAGTGCGGTCTTCAACGCGCTGGACAAGGACGCCGCCTTCTCCGGCACCTATCTGTCCATCACCGACGGCGACACGCTGAAGGCCAATCTGCAACAGATGCTGCCCGACCATGCGGGCGGCACGTTCGAGGCGGTGACGGCCGGTTCCCGCGCCACCGCCCGCATATTGTCCGATCCGGGCGGCATCTATCGCACGGCGGACGGGCGTCTGGGCTTCTGGCTGCAACAGGTGGCGTTCGGCAGTTCGAAGAGCGTGGGCGACACCGCATCCTACGACATCAACGGCTGGGGCGCGAGCTTCGGCGCGGAATATCTGACGGGGATCGGCGCCTTTGGCGGGTCGTTCGCCTATATCCACGGCAGCGACACGTCGGGCACCACCGACAATGCCGTGGATTCGGACCAGTTCGAACTGGCGGCGCACTGGCGCGGCGATTGGGGCCCGCTCCAGACCTATGCCCGCCTCTCCGCCGCCCACATCAAATTCGACGGCAGCCGCCATTTCGAAAGCGGCGACGTCGTCCGCACCGCCAACGGCAACTGGACAGGCAAGCTCGTCTCCGCAACGGCGGGCGGCTCCTATGAGATGCGGTTCAATCGCTTCTCCCTGCGCCCGGCGGCCAGCATCGATTATTATCGGCTGAAGGAAGACGGCTATAGCGAAACCGGCGGCGGCGACGCGTTCAACCTGATCGTCGACGGTCGCACCAGCGATGAACTGACCGCCAGCGGCAATGTGACGGTGGGCTATGATTTCGGCAGCCTGACCCGCGAAGACGGCTGGATGCGCTTCGAACTGGAGGGCGGACGGCGCCAGATCATCAACGGCTCACTGGACGACACCACAGCGCATTTCACCGGCGGCCAGGATTTCACCCTGATCGCCGACAAGCGCACCAGCGGCTGGACCGGGCGCGCCCGCTTGATCGGCGGCACCGACAGCTTCCGCGTCGGCGGCGAATTCGGCGCGGAGCAGCAACAAAATCACGTCGCCATCTCATTACGGGCGACGGTTAACTTCATCCTGTGACGTCTAGGCAGCATGAACAAATTCAAGACTCGCCGGACGGAGGGATTTGGGTGGTTTACGGTCATTAAGCCCCTCCCCTTCAGGGGAGGGGTTGGGGTGGGGGCGTGCCGTTACAACAAAGCTTTCCCATGGGGCACGCCCCCACCCCCCCCCCCCCCCCCCCCCCCGCGGGGGGGGGGGGGAGATAAAGCAGCATATGTCCTTTCCTAACAACCAATTTAGCCA
>NZ_JFHR01000098.1 GCF_000722875.1 Sphingobium chlorophenolicum
GTAATGCCAGCGCCGGATTACGCTCAATAACGCCATGTCCAACACTCCATGACCCCTCGCTCGCCAAAGCCAGGGGTGAGTTCAACATGGGTCACTTCTCAGTGGAAATATCGGCCCTTCCCGGGTCAACTCTCAGTGGCAATCAACACCTCATAATCGAGAATGCGGGGCGGGAATGCTCCCATATGGTAATAAACGGCCTCCGAAAGGTCGTAGGGGTTGGTACTCATTTCTAGGGCTGGCCTGTCATCAACGGGATTGACGCCATTCTAATAGCACCAAAAGCCCTTGGCAACAGAATGGCGCCGTATTCTGTCATCAATCTTGGTTGATGATAGCGAACTCTCATCAATAATTGTTGATGACAGAATAGGTCGCCATTCTGTTGCCAACGCCATGCACCGCAGTTTAAGGCATAACAAAAGGGGCCGCCGGGCAGGCGACCCCTTCTGATCCTCTCCCGAATGCAGGCAGGCTGTTCTTTAGTCGGCCTTCGTCTGAAGGTTGACGGCTGCATATTTGCCGCGGCGGTCGACTTCCAGTTCGAAATCGAGGCGGTCGCCTTCGTTGAGGGCGCTCATGCCGGCGCGTTCTACGGCGCTGATGTGCACGAATGCGTCGGGCTGGCCGTCGTCGCGCTGGATGAAGCCGAAGCCCTTCATGGCGTTGAAGAACTTCACCGTGCCGCTGGCGCGTTCGCCGGTGAGCTGGCGCTGCGGGCCGCGATCCGCGCCGCCGAAGCCGCCTGCGCGGGGTTCGCGCGGTTCGCGGGGACGATCCGTGACCGGGAGCGGTTCGCCCTCGATCTTGAGATCGGTCGCCGACACCTTGCCGCCGCGATCCACCAGGGTGAAGCCGAGCTGCTGACCTTCGGCCAGGCCGGTCAGGCCAGCCTGTTCGACAGCGCTGATGTGCACGAACACGTCTTCGCCGCCATCGTCACGGACGATGAAGCCGAAGCCCTTCTGACCGTTGAAGAATTTGACCACGCCAGTGCCTTCGCCGACGACCTGCGCGGGCATGCCGCCGCCACGGCCGCCGCCGAAACCGCCGCCGCCGCCACCGAAGCCGCCGCCACCGCCGCTGCGGAAGCCGCCACCACCGCCGCCGCCGAAGCCGCCGCGGTCGCCGCGGTCGCCGCCGAAGCCACCACCGCCGCCGCCGAAGCGATCACCGCCGCCGAAACCGCCACCGCCGAAACGATCGCCGCCGCCGAAGCCGCCGCGCCCGCCTTCATAGAAACCCTCGTCGCCGAAACCGTCGCGCTTATCCTTGCCGCGCCCGCCGCGGCGACCTCTATCAAAACTCATGCCCTGTTGGTCACTTTCGCTTCGCCCCAGACTAAACCAGACAAGCATGTCGGGCGAATGACATGCAGAATCCACCGCCAAGTCGCGGTTTGGGAATCACTATATCAGCTTTTCGGGGGAGCGCGAATGATTTTTGAGGCGGGCAAAGGCCGCGAAATAGCGGCTTTCGGGGCGATTGGTCGCCTTTCGTTCTACCGTCCCAAGGCGATTGCGAACTGGCGGCTTTGGCCATAGAGGGGAATCATGACCGTCCATTTCCATGAAGAGGATCTGCCGCAGGGCGTCCTTGCCCCCGGCCCGATCGCCGTCGACACCGAAACCATGGGGCTGATCACGCCCCGCGACCGCCTGTGCGTCGTGCAGATCAGCGACGGACAGGGGGACGAGCATCTGGTGCGTTTCAACCCCGGCAGCGATTATGCCGCGCCCAACCTGCGCGCCGTGCTGGCCGATCCGGCGCGGTTGAAGCTCTATCATTTCGGGCGGTTCGATATTGCGGCGATCCGCCATTATATGGGCATCGTCGCAGCGCCGGTCTATTGCACCAAGATCGCTTCGCGGCTGGTGCGGACCTATACCGACCGGCATGGGCTGAAGGAACTGGTGCGCGAATTGCTGGGGCAGGAATTGTCCAAGGTGCAGCAGTCGAGCGACTGGGGCGGGCCGGTGCTGTCGGACCCGCAGAAGGAATATGCGGCGTCGGACGTGCGTTACCTGCATGCGTTGAAGGCCGAATTGGACAAGCGGCTGGTGCGCGAGGGGCGGATGGAACTGGCGCAGGCCTGTTTCGATTTCCTGCCGCACCGGGCCGAACTGGACCTGGCGGGATGGCCGGAGATCGACATCTTCGCGCATATGTGAGGGCTTGAATGTCGTTACAGGCCGATCAGCAACGCGATGTGCGCCGCCACTGGGCGCGGCCGGGGGGGCGGCATGACCGGCTGGTCGGGCTGCTGAAGAACTGGCTGCCGGTGTCGGTGGGCGTGCTGGCGGCCTTGCTGGCGACGGCGCCCTTCACCGGGGGGGACAAGGTGAGCTTCGTGCTCGACAAGAACAAGGTCGAGGTGGCGAAGGAACGGATGCGCGTGACCGAGGCGCTGTATCGCGGGGAGGACAGCAAGGGGCAGCCCTTTTCCCTGCGCGCCGGATCGGCGGTGCAGAAGAGTTCGCGCGAGCCGATCGTCGACCTGAACGACATGTCGGCACGGATATTGCTGTCCGACGGGCAGGCTTTGCTGCGGGCGCAGAAGGGCCGGTACGACATGGATACGGAGCGGGTCGCGATTGACGGGCCGGTGCAGTTCCAATCGGAGGGCGGATACCGGATGACGACGCGGGACGTGGGCGTGGACCTGAAATCCCGGCGGATGCAAAGCGCGGGGCGGGTCGATGGGCGGATACCCATCGGGACGTTCAGCGGCGACCGTCTGGAGGCCGATCTGGTGGAGCGGACGGTGACTCTGAACGGGCGAGCGACCTTGCGTATCGAACAAAATGGCCTCAAAGGGCGAAGGTGATGAAAAAGACCCTTATTCTGCTGTCCCTGGGCGCGGCCGGGCTGGTCTATGCCGGGGCCGGGGCGCAGGTGCTGAAAAATCATGACAGCAATGCGCCGGTGAACTTCACCGCCGACCGGATCGAGGTGCAGGACCGCGCGGATCGCGTGATCGTGTCCGGCCATGTCGAGGTGACGCAGGCGGGCATGACGCTGAATGCGGCGCGGATGACGGTGGCTTACCGGAACCAGCCGGGCGGCGGGACCGGGACCAACGGGGTGGAGATCGACCGGATCGACGCGTCCGGCAATGTCGTCGTGACCAAGGCGGATCAGACGGCGAAGGGCAATGTCGCTATCTATGATCTGAATAGCCGGTTGATCACCATGTTGGGGAATGTTTCGCTGACCCAGGGGAGCAACAGGCTGACCGGGGGGCGGCTGGTGATCGATCTGACCAGTGGGCGGTCCACCGTGGATGGGCGGGCTGCCGGGGGCGGTGGTCCGGGCGTTTCCAGCGGGGCTGGCGGGCGCGTGTCCGGGACTTTTTCGGTGCCGCAGCGGAAAGAGTGATTTAGGGGCGTTCGTCCCAGCGGATCAGTTGGGTTGCGCCCGTTTCGTCTATGGCGAGTTCGCCGAAGGCTCCGGTGCGGAGCTTGAGGTTTTGGAGCGGCAGGCCCAGCGCGAGGAGCGCGAAGCGGGCGGCGCCGTTGCTGGTGACGAGGAGGTCGGCGCCCTCCCCTTTCTGAGCGAACCAGTTTTTCCAGGCGGTGAGGCGGGATTCCGCGTCGACCTTCCAGTCCTGGGGGGGGATGGCTTGTTCGTCCCAGGCGGTTAGGGCCTGCTGGCCGAGGCGGGCGAGGACTTGCGCTTCGGGTTGGTTTTCGTCGGGGCCGTGGTCGATCTCATTGAGCCAGGGGAGCGGGCCGTCGAGCGGATGGCCGGTGGCGGCGGCGATGGCGGCGGCGGTTTGCCGGGCGCGGAGGAGTGGGCTGCTGTGCAGGCGGCGGATGGGGAAGTCCTGTGCGGCGAACCATGCGGCGAGGCGCTCAGCCTGGGCGTGGCCGCTTGCCACCAGCGGGATGTCCGTGGCGGCGCCGATGCGGCGGGCGTCGGCGCTGCTTTCGAAGGTGTTGCCGTGGCGGATGATGAAGATGCGGCGCATGGCGGTTTCTCGACTTCGCTCGAAACAAACGGACGCTTAGGGCGTGGGGTCGCCGTGGGTGGCGATGAGGGCTTCGACGCGGGCTATGTCGGCTTTGGTGTCGATGCCGGAACTGTCGAAGATGGGCGGCGGGACCGGGACGGTGGTGATCGGAATGCCGAGTTCGAGCAGGCGGAGCTGTTCGAGCCCTTCGAGGGTTTCGAGAGCAGTGGGGGGCGTGGCTTCGAAGCGAGTCAGGGCTTCGAACGTGTAGCCGTAGAGGCCGACATGGCGCCAGACGGGGGAGAGCGGCTGGCTTTGGCGCAGGGCTTCCTCATTGCGGATGGCGGGGATGATGTTCTTCGAGAACCAGAGGGCGCGGCCGTCCGGGGCGCGGGCGCAGGTGGTGCCGCTGAAGGGAGAGCGGGTCTTGTGGTCGCGCAGGGCGTCCAGCGCGGGCCAGTCCAGGGCTATGACGGGGGTGGCGACCTGCGCGCCCGCCTCCAGCGCGGCGATGACGGCGCTGAGCGTGGCTTCGGGCTGGAAGGGGCTGTCGCCCTGAAGGTTGACGATGAAGCGGGGCGGGCTGGCGCACTGGCGGGCGGCGGCCAGGGCGCGGCCGGAGCCGGTGGCGATGGCGCTGTCCGTCATGGCGGCTTCGCAGCCCGCGGCGCGGGCATGGGCGGCGATTTCCTCGTCATCGGTGGCGACGAGCAGGTGCGCGTTCGGGAGGTTCGCGGTGGCGGCGCGGGCCATGGCGATCGTCCGGTGCAGCAGCGTGCGGCCCGCGATCAGGCGGAGGGGCTTGCGCGGCAGGCGGGAGGAACCGGCACGGGCCGGGATGACGATGAGGCTTTGGGTCATTTCAGGACCAGCTCAGGCGGCGGGACTGGGCTCCTGCCTTCGCAGGAGCACGGTTGTCTTTGGGGGCCGGAAGGAGACATGAGCTGCCAACCTCATAGGTCATGCTGAACTTGTTTCAGCATCCATTTTTCCCCACGAACCAAGGCTCAATCCGGAGAAATGGACCCTGAAACAAGTTCAGGGTGACGAATAGGGTGAGGGCGGGAAACCACCTCAAATCGGTCGGTCTGGAGCCTGAATTCGTTCACGCTGCTCAAGCGACGCCTGCGTGGAGGAGATCGTGCATGTGGAGGGCGCCGACCAGACGGTCCTTTTCGCAGACGAAGAGCAGCGTGATATTATGGTCGTGCATCAGGCGCAGCGCTTCGGAGGCGAGTTCCTCCGGCCCGACGGACAGCGGCTCTACCGTCATGTAGCGGCCGACCGGTTCGTTCATGTGGCGGGTGCCGGTGACGGTGCGGCGCAGGTCGCCGTCGGTGAAGGCGCCGATCAAGGCCCCCTCCCCATTGACGACCGCCGTGCCGCCCAGGCGCGCGCGGGTCATTTCGATGGTGGCGTCCAGCAGCGAGGCGTCTTCCTCCACGCGGGGCACGTCGCTGCCGGAAGCCATCAGCTCGCGCACCTTGACCAGTTGCGCGCCGAGCCGGCCATTGGGGTGGAATTTGTGGAAATCGTCCGCCGAAAAGCCCCGCATCTCCATCAGCGAAATGGCGAGCGCGTCGCCGAACGCCATCTGGATCGTGGTGGAGGTGGTCGGCGCCAGCGCGTTGGGGCATGCCTCCTTCACGTTCGGCATCAGAATGCAGATGTCCGATGCCGCCGCGACCGTGCTGTGCGGCTGCGCGGTCATGGCGAGCAACGGGATGCCGAACCGCTTGCAATATTGGATGATGGGGCCAAGTTCGTTGGATTCGCCCGAATGGGACAGCATCAGTACCACATCGTCCGGCGTCACCATGCCCAGATCGCCATGACCGGCGTCGGCGGGATGCAGGAAGATGGCGGGCGTGCCGGTGGAGGTGAGCGTCGCCGTCATCTTGCGCGCGACGATGCCGCTCTTGCCCATGCCGGTGACGATCAGGCGGCCCCGGACGTTCATGATAACGCCGACCATACGCAGGAAATTGGCCGCAAATTCCCGGTCCGCGAATTTCGCTTCGAGGGCGTTCAGCCCCTCCGCCGCGATGGACAATGTGCGGCGCGCGGTTTCCGCGATGCGTCCGCCTGAGCCGAATGGCACGATCTTCGTTACTGTCGACACGCGTAAGCCCTTTTTTCCGCCATCGCCGCCGGATTTCTTCCCGGCTGACCATAGCGGCGACGAACCACCGCCCCACGGTGTTCCGCCCTTACCTCGTTCCGCGACCCGACCGATTGGAACCAATCGGCACCCGGTTGTCGTGGATGGCGTCTTCCATTGTTTTTAGCAATCCATTTCGCAAGTGCGAATGATGATTTAAGCGGCATTAACGCCACAATGGACCAAAAAGCGATCAGTTGATCAATAAGGCCGTCCGACGGCGGAACCTTTCATGGTTGAGGCGGTTATGGGCGGCCCTTCATCCCTGGGCGTGATAGGCGCGGTACCAGTCGACGAAGCGCGGCACGCCCGTTTCGATGCCGGTGGTCGGCGCGAAGCCGATGTCCTGGGCGATGGCGCTGATGTCGGCGAAGGTCGCGGGGACATCCCCCGGTTGCATCGGCTGAAAGTCAATCTCCGCCTTGCGCCCGCAGGCATCCTCCAGAACGGAGATGAGGTGCATCAGCTCCTCCGGCCGGTTGTTGCCGATATTGTAGAGCCGGTGGGGCGAGCGGCTGCCCCCCGCCTTGGCCGCGCCGTCATCCTCCGGCGCATGGTCCAGGCAGCCGATCACGCCGCTGACGATATCGTCGATATAAGTGAAGTCGCGCTGCATCCGGCCATGGTTGAAGACGGGGATGGGCTGGCCCGCCAGGATTTTCGAGGTGAAGATCCACATCGCCATGTCGGGGCGGCCCCATGGACCATAGACGGTGAAGAAGCGCAGGCCGGTCATGGGGATGCGGAACAGATGGGCGTAGGTTTCGCTCATCAGTTCGTCGGCGCGTTTCGTGGCGGCGTAGAGCGAGACGGGGTGGTCGGCGCGGTCCTCCACGCGGAAGGGCAGCGTGTCGTTGCCGCCATAGACCGAGGAGGAGGAGGCGTAGACGAGGTGCCGTACCCGCCTTTCCCGCGCCACTTCCAGCATGTTGACATGGCCCGCGAGGTTGGAGCGGACATAGGCGTGGGGATTGATCAACGAATAGCGCACGCCCGCCTGGGCGCCGAGATGGACGATGGCATCGATGGGATGGTCGTGCAGCGCCGTTTGCAGCGCGTCCATGTCCGCGAAGTCGAGTTCGGCGAAGGTGAAGAGGCCGCCATGGCGTTCGTGCAGGGCGGCGATCCGGTCGCGCTTGAGCGAGACAGGGTAATAGTCGTTCATATTGTCGATGCCGAACACCGCCCGGCCCTGCGACAGGAGGCGGTCCGCGACGGCCATGCCGATGAAGCCGGCCGCGCCGGTCACGAGGATTGTCATGGGCGGTTTCCTGTCCTTGGCTGCGCGCTCCGTTCTTCACAGACTTTCCGGGGAGGGATGTAAAGGGGGTTTACCCATAAGGGTGGGTTTGAGGGGTGAAATTGCTGGGGCGTGGTG
>NZ_JFHR01000099.1 GCF_000722875.1 Sphingobium chlorophenolicum
AAAAATCGACTGCGACTTCCATGCCTATCGCTGGAGGCACCTCGTCGAGAACTTCTTCTGTAGCCTCAAAACATTCCGGCGCATCGCTACCCGATACGAGAAAACTGATCAGAGCTACCGCGCCATGATCAACCTTGCGGCCCTGAAGATCGCTATGCGCTAAATGTCCACACGCCTTAGGTCATTATTGCATCATGCCGCTGGTCCAGAGACATTCGATGGAGACGGCGCCGGACGTGACCTTCACCGCCGTTCCCATCGGCCGGGGCAAGCTGATTGCCGAACTGGAGGCGGGCGCCGCCGATATCGCCGTGGGCAGCTATCCCAGCCTCTACGCCAATGTGAAGGAACAGACGCTTTTCCGGGAGGATTATGTCTGCATCCTGCCCAAGGCGCTGGCGCCCGACGGCGTCCTGAGCCTCAGCGACTACAAGGCGCTGGATCATATCGTCGTGGACGGCCGCCATTACAGCCATGGCCATCAGGAGGCGGAACGGCTGATCCTGGAGACGATCGACCAGCGGCGGGTGCGGATGGTGTCGGAAACCTTCATGGTCACGGCGCTGATCGCGGAGACGAACGATCTGGTTCTCACCGTGCCGCGTTCCGTGGCGCGGGTGGTGCGGTCGCCGCGCATGACCATCGTCGCGCCGCCGCTGGACCTGCCGACGATCGAAGTGAAGCAATATTGGCATGAGCGCTTCGACCATGATCCGGGCAATATGTGGCTCCGCTCCCTGATCGCGGAATGCCGGGCGGATCATCAAAGCGAAGCGCGCCAGATCACCGTATTGCCCTCCAGGGAGACGGCGACGGGCGCGCAGGCCATTCTCTCCCCGGACATGCGGGTCAGGGCGGCGGGCTGAATCCCCCTGCCGGAACTGTCAAATCCGGATTGCAAGTTAGGCCAAAAGCCGCCTTTCCACTAGGCTTCCGATCAGGGAGAGGAGCGGGCGGACGGGCCGGTGAACGGCTTTGCCGACGCGCCTCGTCATATTCGGTTGGGCGAGCGTGCATGAACGAACATATCAAAATCGCCATGTCGGACTTCAGGGAATTGGAAGCCCGCTATGAACGGAAGCTCTGGGTCAGGGCGGAACAGGTTTCGCTCATGGCGAGCGTCGGCATCTATCGCGGCGAGAAGACATGTCGGCAGGAGATCATCTTCAACATCGCCGCCGAGGTGGTCGAACCCGAAGACGACTGGATCGGCGATACGATCGATTACCGCACCCTGGTGGAGCAGGCGCGGTCGCTGACGCGGGAACGCCATTTCGAACTGATCGAAACGCTGATCCGCGAACTGGCGCACCGCTTGATCGCCCTGGAGCGCATCAACTGCGTGGATATCGAATTGTTCAAGCCGGCTGCCATCCCGCCTGCCATGGCTTCCGTCCGGTACCGGATCGCCAAGACGAGGCGGGAGATGGAGTGGGCCGGTTGAAGCGGCGCATGATCTGGGATGATTAGGTCGCGTGGGCAAATCGAGAGATGGGCGATAGCCGCCACCAAATCCTCCCTACGCGAAGCGTGGGGAGGGGGACCGCTCGAAGCGTGCTCCCCCTCCCCATCTTTCGATGGGGAGGAATAGGACAAGTCCGCTGACCACCCAATTCATTCAGTCCGGCGAGAACCAGGACAATCGCGGCATCCTGCAATACTCAAATGGACATGCTCGAATGTCCGTCCGCCTCGAACACCCTTCTGGCGCGCTCTTCGATCCGGTCGGCCAATGATCCGCGCAACGGCATGCCGTTGGAGACTTTCCTCAGCGTGTTGTAACTGAATCCGAAGGTTTCGAATATCTCGTCATTATTTCTCGTGGCCGACAATGACGTTATGCGGTCGGCGATCGAAGGGTCCAAACAGCGCATTCCAACAGGCATTCCATCTTCCTCTACCAAATCCACTTATTCTGGAGCGCGCTGCATTCAATCAGACGCAGGCCGCGCGCGCTCCGCTTTTCTTGTCGCATCCTTTGCAGCGGAAAGCCGGTCCCCCCTTTCCGCACGATGTTCTAGTAGGAGTAGCGAACCGTCAGATACCATTCGCGGGGCCGGCCATAGGTGCCGTCTGCGAAGGATGAACCCTGAAGGTCGGCGAAGCCCGACATCAGCACCGCCTTGTCGGTCAGGTTGGTGACGCCTCCCGTGATACGGATGCGCTCGCTCGCGGTCTCGAAGGAGGCGGAGGCATTGACCATGTGATAGCCGGGCTGGCGCAGGATCGGGTTGTTGTCGGCCGACATGAAGGTGGTCGACCTGTAGTTCCAGTCGCCCTGCAAGGTCAGCCAGCCCGCGCCGCCGACCTCCAGCCGATAGGCCAGTCCGCCCGACAGGTTCCACTTCGGCGTATAGGGCAGCACGGCATTGGCCGGAATGACCGCGCCCGACGCGATCTCCAGATATTTCGTCTTCAGATAGCCCAGGCCGAAATTGGCCGTGAGGGCCTCCACCGGCTTTGCCGTCGCCTCAACCTCGACGCCCCGGATACGCGCCCGGCCGCCATTGACCTGCACCGGTTCGATGCTGCTGGCGCCGCCGGGGAAGGTGGTGACTTGCAGATCATTATAATTGGACTGGAACGCCGCGACGTTGATCCGCAGGCGGCGGTCGAAAAAGTCGGTCTTCGCGCCGATTTCATAGGCGGTCAGCTTTTCCGGGCCGAAGGTCGGCTGGAGGATGCGGGGCACGATCACGCGTTGCTGGAAACCGCCGCCCTTCACGCCCTTCGAATAGGAGGCATAGGTCATGATGCTGGAGGACCAGCGATGGTCGATCGACAGCATGGGCGAGAAATTGTCGAATTTCACGGACACGGGATTGTCGATGATCGTCGCGGGATTGGGGTTGGGATTGCCGATGGAGAGCGGCCCCAGCCCGAAGCCGATGTCTATGAAGAAATTGTCCGGATCGCTCGTCTTCTTCTCATTGGTGTAGCGGCCGCCAGCAGTGATGTTCGTGCCTTCGCCGATCGCATAGGTCGCCTGCGCGAAGGCCGCGTAGCTGTTGGTCTCCAGCTTGGTCGAGACGCCGGTGCAGATGAAGGAGAAGCAGGCGGGATTGTCGAAATCGACCTTCTCGTTGAGGTAGAAGAGGCCCACCAGCCAGTTCAGCCTGTTGTCGAGCGCCTTGCCGGAAAATTGCAGTTCCTCGCTGAACTGCTTCGCCGTTTGGTCGGTTTGCAATTCGATCAGTTGCAGCGGCGTGTTGTCGTCGCGCCGGAAGAAGGACCGGGTGACGCGATAGGCAGTGATCGACTTGACGCCGAAGGCCGGGCTGGCTTCCCAATCGACGACGCCGGTCAGGCCGAAGACATCGAGGTTGGAGACCGAAGCGTTCGGCTCGTAAAATGTCTTGTAGGGGCTGCCGGTGATCCACTGGTCGTTGAAGCAGGCGGGATTGTTGAGGTTGAAGGCGTCGCCGCCCGCCAACGGGCTGCACCCCTGCGCGCCCGCGACGATCAGATTGTGGAAGCCGCCCACGGTCGCGGCATTCGCCTGGACATATTGCTGGATCGACGCCGGATCGTTCGGATCGAAGGTCAGCCCCGGAACGAGCGGCTGAGTCGCCAACAGCGTCGATCCGGACGATTGTTCGCGCTTGCCGGTATAGTCGAACGCCAGGTCGAACGTCAGGTCCGGGCTGGCGAGCCAGCGCAGCGCGGCGCGGCCCGCCATGGTGGATATGTTGCCCAGCTTGGGCGCGTCCGCCTCGCTGACGGCGCCGGTCACAGGATCCTTTTGCAGGATCGTGATGTAGCCGTCGCGGTTGAGCGTGGCGAGCGAGAAGCGGGCGAACAGCGTGTCGGAAAAGGGAAGGTTCACGCTCCCTTTCACGTCGATCCGGTCGAAACGGCCGGTCGTGGCTTCGAGATAGCCCTCTAGATCGGGGCCGGGCTTCTTGGTGGTGATCTGAACCGCGCCGCCGATGGTGTTCTTGCCGAAGAGCGTTCCCTGGGGACCGCGCAGAACCTCCACCTGTTCCAGGTCGACGGTGTCCAGCACCCCGCCCAGCGTGCGCGACACATAGACGCCGTCCAGATAGATGCCGACGCCGGGGTCGATGGTGGGAAAGAAATCGTCCTGCCCGATGCCGCGGATGAAAACCACGGCGGCGTTGCTGGCGCCGCTATTGCCCGCCGTCGTGTTGAAGGTCAGGCTGGGCACCGATTGCGCCACGGCTGCGATGTTGGTCGCGCCCTTCTGCTCCAATGCCGCGCTGGTGATGGCGGAAACCGCGACGGGCGTGTTCTGAAGGGATTCGGCGCGGCGGCGCGCAGTGACCACGATGTCGCCGACGCCCTGGCTGGCGCCGCTGCCCGCCGGGGCATTTTGCGCCTGGGCAGCGGACGCAACAAGCGCCCCTGCGAACGTCGACGCCAAGAGCAGACGACGAAAGGACATGACAATGGGTTGCTCAGACGAACGAAGCATAGGAATATCCCCTCCATGCGCCATTATTCTTGGCGCTTTATCTGTCCGGCACAGTAGAGATCATGGCTATTGGGCCGCGCTAAGGGGATCGCAGCTTTCACGCGCGGAGAAAATCACCGCGCGTGAATAGAGAATATTCGTCACGCGGATTTGATTAAATCGGAACCGGCCGCTCACAAGGGTCTTCCTGGACTTTTGCGCGGGGGACTCGGCCCAGTTCCACAATGCGAAGATGCTCCGCATTGCGAAGGATGGAAAGCGAACATGTCTCGAAACAACGCCATCGTCATGCGGTACGACAGTCCCGACATCCAGGCCCAGTGCGACATCGTATATCTGCACGGCCGGGGCGGCACCGAGCGGGAGGGCGGCTTCGCCCTCCCGCTCTTCGGCCGCGCCAATGTGCGCTCTTATCGCGGGCCGCTTTCGCAGGGCGCGGGATTCGCCTGGTTCGAAAATGCCGGGATCGGCGTCGCCCTGCCCGAAAGCCTGTCCGGCGAAACCGCCAAGGTCGGGGACTGGATCGCCGCCGACACGGGGCGCCGCCTGCCCTGGCTGTGCGGCTTCAGCAACGGGGCCGCCATGGCCGCCAGCCTGCTGCTTGCCAATCCGGCGGCCTATAGCGGCCTGAGCATGATCGCCGGCTGCTTTGCGGTGGAGGATGGCGATCTTCCGGAGAACGGCCTTGCGGGCAAGCCTGTCCTGTTCTGCCGGGGCAGCTTCGACGATGTGATTCCGCGCTGGAAATTCGAACAGGCCGAAGCCTATCTTGCTGGACCCAGCGGGGCGCGGGCCAGCTTCCTTCCTTATGAAGGCGGGCATGAACTGCCGTTGCCGATCAAGGCGGCGGTGCAGGCCTGGCTGGGGGCGGAGGCCGGCTGAGGGCGCTCCAGGGGAAATCCGTCATGCCGGGACGAACCCGGCATGACGGGGATACAGGCCCTATATGGTGACGGGCGGAAGCCCTTCCACGGCGCGGCTCAGAAGCTGGACGATGCCTTCTTCCGTGATCGGGCGCGGATTGGGATAGGGGTTGGCGACGGCCAGCGCAGCCGCCCTGGCGACTCCGTCGGCGGGCATGCCGAGCTTCGCCAGCGACATCTCCGCGCCCAGGCCTGACGCCAGTTCATAGAGTTTCAGCGCCGGATCGCCGCCGCCCAGCGCCCGGCTGGCCCGCTCCATCGCCTCCGGCGCTGCCGGGGCGTTATAGGCGATGGCGTGCGGCAGAACCGCAGTGTGGGTTTGGGCGTGCGGCATGTCGAACGCGCCGCCAAGGGTGTGGCAGAGCTTGTGGTGGAGCGCGACGCTGGCCGCACCCAGCACGCTGCCGGCGAGCCAGCAGCCATAGAGCGCATCGCCCCGCGCCTTCGCGTCGGTAGGGTCAGCCTTGATCTGGGGCAGGCTCCTCGCCAGCGCCCGGATGCTTTCTTCGGCCATCAGGGACACGATGGGATTGCCGTCGAAGGCGTAGAGGCCCTCCATCGCATGGGCGATGGCGTTGAGGCCGCTGGCGATCGACATTTCGGCGGGCAGCGACAGGGTGAGATCGGGATCGTAGACCACGATCTTCGGCAGCACTTTCTTGTCCCGTCCCGTCGTCTTGATGCCGCCTTCGGTCATGCCCCAGATCGGCGTGACTTCCGAACCGGCATAGGTGGTCGGAACGACGAGGGACGGCAGGTCGAGCCGAAGCGAGAGCGCCTTGGCCAGGCCGATGGTGGAGCCGCCGCCGATGGCGACGGTGCAGTCGACGTCCAGTTCCTTCGCCTTGGCGGCGGCGGCGTCAACCGTTGCCACGGGAACGTGCATTACCGCCTGGCTGAAGATGCCGACGGCCTTTTCCCCCAATGAATTGGCGAGGTGGCGGGCGCTGTCGATTTGTTCGGGGGTCGATAGGACCAGCGCGCGATTTCCTATTTTCGGGAGCTCGTCGGCCACCTGGCGCACCGAACCCGGACCGAAGATAACCCGATATGGAAGGGGATCATAAACGAACTGCATCAGATTCCTCTCTCTATAGGGGCCGATAAGACGGGAAATCGGGCGGGGGCACAAGGGGCCGATGGGCATGCCGGCGAGGCCGGGCAGGACGGTCTATTGCATTTAATATATTGTATTCATTGTATTTTATTGGGATCGGCGGCGGCGGATGCGCTGCTTATTCGATGAACGAATTGTGCCTATCCGGATTCGGAACGGGGGCACTATCCGTCAAGTGGAAAAGCCTTTGCCGTGGAGCGGACCCGCCGGGATATTGCAATGGTGGGCATGTCGTTCGATTAAGGCGTGTGGACATTTAGCGCATAGCGATCTTCAGGGCCGCAAGGTTGATCATGGCGCGGTAGCTCTGATCAGTTTTCTCGTATCGGGTAGCGATGCGCCGGAATGTTTTGAGGCTACAGAAGAAGTTCTCGACGAGG
>NZ_JFHR01000100.1 GCF_000722875.1 Sphingobium chlorophenolicum
CGTCGGACTGAGTGATTTGGGTGGAGAGCCGCCTTACCCCCTCCCGCCTGCGGGAGGGGGAATGGCGGCTCTCCACCCAAATCACTCAGTCCGACGAGTCTTGAATTTGTCCACACGGCCTAAGGGCAGATACAGAGCATATATACCCAGTCGATGGGGAACGGTCGCTCTGGAGCTTCATGGGGTTACCTCTACACGACCAGTATTGATTGCTATCCGCCAATCCAAATGGCCCCGTATGCAACGCGATGCCATAAATTGGACCGTTTCGGCGAAAAGCGCCCTCACCCCGATTTGCTTGCCCACCCCCGTATTTTGCCCATCAAAAGCCCTGAAAACCCGGCAAAATGGCCCACCCCACGTCAATTCCGAATCTCCCGACAGGCGTTGCGCACAACGGAAGCCCCCATTGCGTACGCCAAGATGGATCTTTCGCGGCAGGCGACATGTTCCAACCAGACCGGTTTCTTCTTGACGAGGCGATGGGGACTGCCCGGCTTAACCTGCCCCTGTTGCGATCTGATCGCAGGGAAACAGGGAGTCATGCCATGTCACGTCACGGACCGGTTCGATCGGGAAGGCGCTATCTGCTGAGCGCCACGGCGATACCTCTTCTTTTGCTCAGCGCCTGCGCCGATGGCGTCGGTTTCGACATAGGCGCGGGCGGCGGCCAGTCCCCCTCCGGCCCCAGCGGCCCCTCCGGTCCCAGCGGTCCCTCCGGCCCCACGGGCCCCAGCGGCCCATCGGGTCCGACCAGCCCTTCCGGTCCAGCGGGTCCATCCGGCCCGACCGGCCCCGGTGGTCCCACCGGACCTTCCGGTCCCACTGGCCCAACCGGTCCCAGCGGCCCGACAGGTCCAACCAGTCCAACCGGCCCCACCGCCAGCGGACCCGTCATCGGGGCCTCGGTCGGCAGCCAGCCTCTGCTCGGCCCCACCGGCCCCGGCTCGCTGGTCGGCGTCAACCTGCTGCCCGGCGCGACGCCCTCGACCGGCAGCTTGGCGACGGTCGACCTGCTGACGGGCGACGGCACCGTCGCGCAGGCCGCCCTGCCCACCACGCCCCAAAGCGTGCAGCAGGGCTTGGCCCCGGTCGGCACGCTTGCCGGAACCCTGCTCGGCGCTCCGGCGGGGCAGGCGGCGACGCAACTCACCGACGGCCTTTCGCCCACCGTCGCCGCCGTCACCTCCACGGTCGAAAGCGTCGCCGCGCCGCTGCTCGGCACCGTCAACGGCGCGCTGTCGCCTGTCACCGACCCGCTGGTCGCCGACAATGGCGTCCTCGCCCCCGTCACCGGGCTGGTCGAAACCGCGGTCGGCAGCCTGACGGGCGCGCTGGGCGGCGTCGGAGATCCCTCCGCGTTGGCCGGACCGCTGGTGGGCGCCAATCTGGGCGGCAACGCGCTGACCGGCCCCTCCACCGCCGCGACGCTGGTCGGCGTCAACCTGCTCCCGTCGGACAGCGGCGTGGTGACCGGACAATTGGCCACGGTCGGCGTCCTGTCGCAGGGCAATCTGGTCGACCTGAGCGTCCCGACGACGGCCGCCGGAGTAGAGTCCGGCCTCCAACCGGTCGCCAGCCTCGCAGGCGGCCTCCTCGGCCCGCAAGCCGAAACCGCCGTCACCCAGGTGACGAGCGCCGTCGCCCCCGTGGCCGCCGCCGTCACCAGCACGGTCGACAGCGTCGCCGCGCCCCTGCTCGACGCGGTCAACAGCCTGACGCCCGCCTTGCCCGGCGCGCAGGATGGATCGCCGCTCGCTCCGGTCACGGGGATCGTCAACGGCCTGCTCGGCGCGGGGGAGGGAACCGGCAACGCCCTTGCCCCCGTCACCGGCCTGCTCGGCGGCCTGCTGGGCGGCAACTGACGCTGGTGCGCGGCCCCGCCACGTCCTCATGCATGGCGTGGCCGCGCACCGACGAAGCTCTCCCCCAAATAGCCCCCGGGGGTAGGGCGGGGGCGAGGAGGCGGCCGGCCAGCCGCCTCCTCAAACTTGCGAACACGCAAACGCCGTCACCCTGACCCCCTCCCGCAAGCGGGGGGGGGGTGGGCCGCGAGCGTCAGCGAGCCAAAACCAAATTGCTCCAAAACGAACCGGATTCCCCGCCACGCCCGCGCCGATCGGGCTATTGCGCACGCAGGTTACGCAAAAAGGGAGTGATCCATGGCCCGCTTCATCCGCGACATATTGGCGACCCTGTCCTACGAACCCGCCAAGGCCCCGGCGGACCGGGAAGAACTCAGCCGCCTGGACCAGCGCCTCGCCCATTTCGCGGACAAGGGCGCGGGGACGGGCGGAACCATCTCGATCCAGCCGGACGAATGTTCGGTGTGGGACGGCAATCCCCGCGACCAGCCGGGCCTGACCGCCGACTCCTGCCGCTCGCTCATCGAGTCCATCGCCAGCGAAGGCGGCAACCGCATCCCCGTGCTGGTGCGCCTCAACCCGCCCGGATCGGACCGGCCCTATCAGCTTCTGGTCGGCAGCCGCCGCCGCTTCGCGGTGGGCTGGCTCAACCATAATGGCCGCCCCGACCTGCGGCTGACGGCGCTGGTGGTCGACCTGTCCGACGAGGAAGCCTTCCGCCTCGCCGACATCGAAAATCGCGAGCGGGCGGATATCAGCGAACTGGACCGGGCGCGCAGCTACCAGCATGCGGTCGACCGCTTCTACGGCGGCGTGCAATCGCGCATGGCGGAGGCGCTGAACCTGTCCAACAGCCAATTGAGCCGCCTGATCGCCCTGGCCCAATTGCCGCAGGAGGTGATCGACGCCTTCGCCACGCGGGACGAATTGCGCGTCCGCTATTCCGAACTGCTGACCCCGCTGCTGCGGCAGGCGGGGCAGCGCGGACGGATGATCGCCGAAGCGCAATTGATCGGCGAACAGCAGCAGGCGCTGGCCCGTCAGGGCGACCGGCTGATCCCGCCCGCCACGGTGCTCGCCCGCCTGCGCGAAGCCGCCATGCCCCCATCGCAGGAGGAGGCCCGCGACATCGCCATCATCGCGGGCGGCGCGCGCATCGGCCGCGCCAAGCCCAGCCGGGGCGGCGGCCTGACGGTCGACCTCAGCATAGCGGAGGATGCCGATCTGGACGAATTGCTGACGCGGCTGCGCGAAACCATCGTCGCGGTGCGCGCCGCCCCGCTACTATAGACCCGGACCGAGTGATTTGGGTGGTTTGCGGTCATTAAGCCCCTCCCCTTCAGGGGAGGGGTTGGGGGGGGGGAGTGCCGTTACAGGACAGCTTTCCCGTGGGGCACGCCCCCACCCCTCAGTCCCCTCCCCTGAAGGGGAGGGGAAGCACTTACGTCCGCTCCTGGCCATTTCCCGACATCCCGAATCTGTCCACACACCCTGGACGGTGCGCGCCACGCCGGTCATGTCATAAGCTGCGCCGACAGCAGCGCGATGGCCGCGATCCCCGCCATGTCAGGCCGGGGGTCGGCCACTTTGCGTACACGCAAAATCACCGCGACCACCACGAACAGCCCCACCGCCAAAGCCAGCATCAACAAGGCCCCGCCCGCGCTCAACCATGTCGCCCCCGCCGCGATCAGCTTGATATGCCCGCCGGTCAGCAACCGCAGCCGCCAGAACAGGCTGATCGCGGCCACCGCCGACGACAGCAGCAACAGGCAGGCCAGACCCACCCCCACCGCCAGCATCGCCCCTACCGCCCCATGGAACAGCGCGGCAAAACCAACGCCGCCCAGCGCGATCGCCCCATAGAGCCGGTCCGTCACCACGCGTCCCTCCCAATGCAGGACCAGCACCGGCAACAGCAGCAGGATCATCAGCGCGCAGCCGATGAAGGACGCTCCATTCATTCAATAGCTCCCATTGGTGACGATGATGCTGGCGCTGACCGTCGGCGACGGCATCGGCACGAAGGCGGCGTAGCGCATCATCGGACTGCCGCTCATCTCATAGCTTACCCGTACCCGGAAGGTGCCGGTCGCATCCGGCCCGGCGGCAATCGCCGCGCCGCCGCCCGCCGCCAGCAATGCGCCATATCCGTCGACCACCGCCCGCGCCCGGTCCTGCGCCAGCGATATGCGCTCGGCGGTGGACAGGCCCGCCACGGCGGCGCGGGCACCCTCCACGGCGGCATGGCGCACGCCCATCAGCGCGGCGAAGTAAAAGGAATAGAGCACGATCGCGAAGACCAGCATCAGCAAAGCCGGTGCCAGCAGCGCGAATTCCAGCGCCGCCAGCCCCCGCTCGCATCCCGCCAGACGGCGCGCCCGGCCCAACATGATGCTCACCCCCTGGGGATGCTGTTGAACATGCTCGTGAAGGCCGCGCCCAACTGCGTCTCGAAATTGGTCCCCACCGCGACGATGGCTGCCACCACCACCGCGCCCAGCACGGCATATTCCACGGCGGTCAGCCCCCTCTGGTCGCGCCTCAGCTTGGCGATCAACGATGCCAGTTTCTTCATGATCATTCTCCTCTGTCCCCTCCTCATGGCAATGGCGGCGGGCGGGGGAGGGGAGGGCGCCCGCCGCCTGATTTCCCTCACACCAATGTCACACCAGTACCGGCACCCCGCACCGCGCCCCCGTGACCCAGACGGTCGCATGGCCAGGCCGGATGCCCAACGCGGCCAGCAAATTGCTCACCAGCGGATCGATGGTGGTGCCGACCAGAGCGGCGACCGGGGCGATGATGACGCTGCCCACCAGATTGGTGACCACCGAAAGATTGCAGACCAGCGGCAGGCAGGGCGTGATGTTGAGCGACAAATTGCCGATCAATGTCGTCAGCAGCGGCTCCACCATGGCCTGATTGCCGATGGTGGCGGGCGCTCCCGGCGCAGCGGGGCGGCCGATGCCGCCCTGTCCGCCGGTTCCGAAGATCAGGGGACCGCCATTGCCCAATATCGGTCCCGCCACCGCTCTGCCGTTGATGCCGATCGGACCCAGGCTGGCGATGGGCGTCTCCCTGACATCGCTGGCGGAAAGGGGCGGCATCGGCCGCGTCATGGCGTTGGCGGGAAGCGCGCCGATATAGGCGTTCACCAGCCCGGTCTGGGCCTGCACCGTGACCCGCGTGTCGCGCGCCTGCTCGGCGGTATCGGCGCAATCGACGGCGCTTATGCTGGCCTGCGCCGCGCCAATGTCGATGACGATGGGCAGGTTGATGTTCGCCAGCCCGCCAAGGGGCGGCAGGCCGACATCCAGTTGCAACCGCACCGCCGACGTCGCGACGCTGGTCTCCCCCGCCGGGCCGAAGGAAAAGCGCGGCCGGTCCATCGGTCCGGTCGCCATCGCCGCCAGCAGCACGCTGCTGCCCGGCGCGACTGCTCCCACCGCGTTCGACAGGCCGACCCGCCCATTGCCCGCCTGCACCGCGTAGGAAAAGAGCTGATAGGCGTTGATCCCCGCCCGCAGCGCCGGTTTCCCCGCCGCGCCGCCCACCGGCATATTCTTCCATACGCCCAGGCCGAATAGCCCCTTCAGCGGCACGGCATAGCCATTGCCGACCTGCCCCGCGACCCGGTCGAGCGCGGCGGCAGTCGCCCCATTGTCGGCGGCGCTGGCGGCGGCGGACAGCAGGTCGCGCAACCCCACCGTCCGGTTGGTCAGGTCCGTATAGGTTCCGCTTTCCCCCACCCGCTGCGCCAGCGCGTCGAAGAACAGCCCCGCATCGACATTGCTGGCCATCAACGCCTCGACATCGGCGGTGGAAAGCCGCAACTGGATGCCCAGCAACGCGCCCAGCAGATCGTTGACGCCGTTCACCAGCGCATTGGTCACGGTCAGCACGCCGGACGTGATGCCGACCCCCGCCTCGTCGATGCGCGCCGCCGTGGCGCTCGCGGCCAGATCGGGCAGCGGATTGGCCGGTCCCAACACCCGCATCAGAAACAGCCCGGCGGGCTTGCCGGTACGGATGCGTACCGCATTCGCCCGCCCATTGCCGGGACATAGCGTCATGCCCGGATCGAAACGCTGCGCCGCGCCCAATGCCGCGTCGGCGCAATAGCGCCCCACCTCGACCGACCGCAAAATCGCCGGATCATAGCCGTTGCGGCTCAAACTGTCCCGCGCCCGCGCTGCCGCCTGCGCCGGATTCATGGCGGCGGCCAGCGCGGCGGCATCGGTCGCCGCCCGCAAATCCCGCTCGCCCACATAATAAAGCCCCGCATCCAGCGCGAACCCCGCCGCCCCGATCAGCAACGTCCCCAAAGCCGCCACCATCGGCGCAACGGCCGCCGACCGGTCGCGCCATAATCCCCCCAACGCCGTTCGCTTCGAGCGCAGTCGAGAAGCCCTCATCGCCCCGCCTCAACCCGCGCCGCCTCGCTCAGCAGCCTCCGCCGCAAGGCCGCATCAACCCGCCGCAACCCCGCCTCGGCCTCCACGCGCCGCCCGCCGACCAGCAAAGCCAGCATCAGATTATTGCGAATAACTGCATCCCCCGGCGCCAGATCGCTGGCCCCGCGCAAAGCCTCTATCGCCGCCTCCGCCCGTCCGGCGCGCAGCAGCGCATAGCCCCAGGCATTGCGCAGCAGGGCATCCGCAGGCCTGCCCCGACCCGCCCGCTCATAGAAGGCCGCCGCCTCCGCC
>NZ_JFHR01000101.1 GCF_000722875.1 Sphingobium chlorophenolicum
GGCGGAAAGCTGACCTCTCCTATTCCTCCCCATCGAGAGATGGGGAGGGGGACCGCCGCTGAAAGCGGTGGTGGAGGGGAATGGGGCGCGACCTCCGAAATTCACCCTCCACTACTCGCTATGCGAGCGCCCTCCTCCCCACGCCGCGCGCAGGGAGGATTTAATGCCGCCCATCCGCCAATCTCAATCACCCCAAACCCGTCCCCATGTTGACAGGCCCGCCCCATCCCGCGACATGTCGGACCATAATGACAGTCGCACCCCAAGCACCCCTGCTCTTCTTCGATTCCGGCGTCGGCGGGCTTTCGATCCTCGCCCCCGCCCAGGCCGCCCTGCCCCATGCCCCGGTCGTCTATGCGGCGGACAGCGCAGGCTTCCCCTACGGCACCAGGAGCGAGGCGGAAATCGCCGCCCGCGTGCCCGCATTGCTGGGCCGCCTGGTCGAACGCTACCGCCCGCGCCTGGCGGTCATCGCCTGCAACACCGCCTCCACCATCGCGCTTTCGGCCGTCCGAGCGGCACTGGACATACCGGTCGTCGGCACCGTTCCCGCGATCAAGCCCGCCGCGCTGCTCTCGCAAAGCCGGGTCTTCGGCGTCCTCGGCACCGACGCCACGGTACGCCAGCCTTATGTGGACCGCCTCGCCGCCGAATTCGGCTCCGACTGCACCGTCCTGCGCCACGGCTCGGCCGCTCTGGTGCAACTGGCCGAAGCGAAATTGCGCGGCGAACCGCTGGACCCCGCCATAGCGCGGGACGCTCTGGCCGGACTGTTCGACCAGCCCGGCGGCGACCGGATGGACATAGTGGTCCTGGCCTGCACGCATTTTCCGCTGGTGGAGGCCGAACTGGCCGCCGCATCGCCCCGCCCGCTTCGGTTCGTGCATGGCGGTGAAGGAATTGCCCGCCGCATCGCCTATCTCACCCAGGGGCAGCCATGGCCATCGGAACCGCTCCCCGGAACGGCCGTCTTCACCCGCCTGGACGAGAGCGTCGAACGGCTTCGCCCGGCCCTTGAAAGCTATCGCCTGCAACGGATAGAGGGGCTTTGAAGGGGTGGACCTTTGGTCCAATCGCAAGCCTTTCTATCAGTGTGATAGGTAATTCTCCCTAAGGCTGCGAGCGGTTATCACTGGTAATAGGCGGCCACAGCAGGTAAATGCCCCCTCAAAGAGGGGATGCGGGAACAGGGACAGGGCTTAAGTGAACTACAAGCACATCTTCACGCAGGCGATCGACCGGCTCCATAGCGAAGGTCGCTATCGGGTGTTCATCGACATCCTGCGCAACAAGGGCGCCTTTCCCAACGCCCGCTGCTTCCACGGCCATAACGGGCCGAAGCCGATCACCGTCTGGTGCTCCAACGACTATCTCGCCATGGGCCAGCACCCCAAGGTCGTCGCCGCGATGGAGGAGGCGCTGCACGATGTCGGCGCAGGCTCCGGCGGCACCCGCAACATCGGCGGCAACACCCATTATCATGTCGATCTGGAGGGCGAACTGGCCGACCTCCATGGCAAGGAAGGCGCGCTGCTCTTCACGTCGGGCTATGTCTCGAACGAGGCGACGCTGTCGACGCTGGCGAAGATCCTGCCCGGCTGCATCATCTTCTCCGACGAACTGAACCACGCCTCGATGATCGCGGGCATCCGCAATTCGGGCTGCGAAAAGCGGGTGTTCCGTCACAATGACGTCTACCATCTGCGCGAACTGCTGGCCGCCGAAGACCCCGACGCGCCCAAGCTGATCGCCTTCGAAAGCGTCTATTCGATGGACGGCGACATCGCCCCCATCGCCGAAATCTGCGATTTGGCCGACGAATATAACGCGCTCACCTATCTGGACGAAGTCCATGCGGTCGGCATGTACGGCGCGCGCGGCGGCGGCATTTCCGAACGGGATGAAGTCGCTCATCGCCTCACCATCATCGAAGGCACGCTGGGCAAGGCGTTCGGCGTCATGGGCGGCTATATCGCAGCCGACCAGATGATCGTGGACGTGATCCGCAGCTATGCGCCCGGCTTCATCTTCACGACATCCTTGTCGCCGGTGCTGGTCGCAGGCGTCCTCGCCAGCGTCCGCCACCTCAAGCAATCGAGCGAGGAACGCGAAGGCCAGCAGGCATCCGCCGCGACCTTGAAGCGGCTGATGGCCGAAGCGGGCCTGCCGGTCATGCCATCGGTCACGCATATCGTCCCGCTGATGGTGGGCGACCCGGTCAAGGCCAAACGGATCAGCGACATATTGCTCGCCGAATATGGCGCCTATGTGCAGCCGATCAATTACCCCACCGTCCCCCGCGGCACGGAGCGCCTGCGCTTCACCCCCGGCCCGGCGCACAACGAAGAAATGATGCGCGAACTGGTCGATGCCCTGGTGGAAATCTGGGACCGGCTGGAACTGGAACTCAGGAAGGCTGCCTGACGGCGCCAAGGGGTGGTAGAGGACCTTCTTTTTATCCCTCTCCCTTGAGGGTCGGCCAGAGGCACGTGACTCTGGCCGAGGCTGCGCAGACTTGGCAGCTTGCTGCCTAGTCGTAGCTGGGTGAGGGGGTTGCGATCCAAGGGATCGCGCGGGCCGCAGGCCCGCTCCCCCTCATCCAATTGCGCCTAGCTTCGCTCCGCTCAGCAAGGCTCCGTATCCTTCTCCCTCAAGGGAGAAGGAATGTCCGCTCATGGCCAAACGTGGCCCAAACCTCAAACCCGTATCACCCCGCCCCTGACCGCATAGCCGCGATACAGGCTCCGGCTATGGGGAAAGCCCCCCATATCCGTCGCCAGCCTTGCGATAGCTTGCCGCAATTCCGCTCGCGGCGACACATGGAACCGCGCCAGCCACCCAAACAACGCGTGCTTCCAGAAACCCGGCAGGTCATCCTGCTGTCCGAAGTCCACGACCTCTAACCTGCCGCCATCCGCCACGCATTCCGCCGCCTGCCGCAAGGCCCCCTCCCAATCCGGGATCATCGACAGCGCATAGCTGATGAACACCCGCTCGAACCGTTCCCGCCCGAACAGGGCCGCCGCATCGAACCCGCAGCCATCCCCCTGCGCCAGCACCACCCGATCCGCCATGCCCGCCTTGGCCACCGCCTTGCGCGCCGTCTCCAGCATCGCCTCGCTGATATCGACGCCATAAAGCCGCGCTTCCGGCCACGCCTTGCCCACGGCGATCAAATTCCGCCCGGTTCCGCAACCAATCTCCAGCACGGCCCCGCCGCGCGGCGGGGCAAGATCGGCAATCAACCCATCCCGCCCCAGCAGGTAGAATTTCCGCGACAGGTCGTAGATATGCCGCTGACGCCGATAGACGCTGTCCATCAGCCCGCCATGCCCGCCCGTCATCACGCGCCCCTCAGCACATAGAGATGCACGCCGCCATAAATGGCCGACCGGTCCCGCGCCGTATAAGCCAGCGACTCCTCCGCCCGATAATCCCAGCGCGACAGCACCGCATCATCGACCCGGCCCGGCAAGATGCTCGGCTCCCCCGCCGTCCGGAACAGCACCCGCGCCCCCGGCTTCGCCGTCCGCGTGATCTGCGCCCAAAGCGCATTCAACTGCGCATCGTCCATCCAATCCTGCGCATCCAGCAATATATAGCGATCCGCCGACCCGGCATCCTGAGACGCCAGGAAATCCGTGAAATTCACATGCCGCACATCGACCCGCCCGGCCCGCTCCACCACGGCGGCATGGTTCGCGGCCTGCAAATAGGGCGGCAACGGCCCCTCGCCCCCGGCATAGCCCCGCCCAAAGGCCTGCACCGCGAAATAATTGTCCTTCAGGTCGAAGCCGCACGCCAGCTTCTCCAGCCGCGCCTTCAACACGCCGTCCATCCGCTCGTCCCCGGCCAGCGCCTCATATTGCGCCGGTGGAATCCCCAGGCCGAAAAGCGAAGCTGGCTGGCTCGTCAGCCACTTCATGAAGGCGCTGTCGAACACCGGCGCCAGTTCCGTTTCAAAGATCGCCCGCTGCTCCTCCCGCGATCTCGCATCCAGCATCCGCCGCGGATTGACGCCATGCAGCCGCGCTAGCAGATGCGCCGCCCCGATAAAGCGCCCCAACAACCCATGCTTGTAGATTCCCCGCGCAAAGCCGCCGATCCGCCGCCGCCCGATGAAATCCCGCCCTTCCCAATAACGCCGCGTCGCATCGTCCAGCACCGGCGCCACGAAAGCGCGATAAGCCGCCACATTCTCCCTGCAATCCGCCCTGGCGAAGAACCGATGAAAAGCCCCATGATCCGGCAAGGCCCGCGCCGCCGCCAGCTTCAACCGGTTAAGCGCGATATGCGCGGTATTCAGGTCGACCGCCGTGATCCTCGCCGGATCGGCCGTCAGATAGCTCAGCACATTGCACCCGCCCGAAGCGATGGTGACGACATGGCAATCCGGCGTGATTGCCAGCGCCTCCATGTCGACCTCCGGATCTTCCCAGATCTGCGCATAGACCAATCCTCGAAAGGCAAAGGTGAAGGCGCGCTCCAGCAATCCCTGCCGGGACAGATGCCGATGCCGATGCACCGCGCGGGTAACATTCTGATGAGCCGTAGATGCCATAAACCGCGCCTCCTGACCGCTGGACCGTTCGGCGCCGCATAGGGCAAAGCCATGTCTTCCGCGTGACGCCCAGGTTACGGCAATGTGAAGGCCCTTGCGGAACCAACCCGTCTCCCTCACCATTTCACAAGGCCATGCCCCACTGGATCGAACCCCACCCCACCGGCATCTATGTCCGCCCGGCCGATGCCTGGATCGATCCGTCCGTCCCGCAGGAACGCGCCCTCGTCACCCACGGCCATGCCGATCATGCGCGGGGCGGCCATGGCCATGTCTGGGCGACGCAGGAAACGCTGGCGATCATGGCCCTGCGCTACGGCACCGCGTCCGGCACGGCGCTGCCCTATGGCGAAGAAATCCGCATGAACGGCGTCACGATCAGCTACGTCCCCGCCGGCCATGTCCTCGGCTCCGCCCAGATCGTCCTCGACCATGCGGGCGAGCGCGTCGTCGTCACCGGCGACTATAAACGCCGCCCCGACCCCACCTGCCTGCCCTTCCAACCCGTCCCCTGCGACATCTTTGTCACCGAAGCGACCTTCGGCCTGCCCGTCTTCCGCCACCCCGACACGGGCAGCGAAGTCGACCGCCTGCTCGCAACCCTCCACGCCAATCCCGATCGCTGCGCCCTGGTCGGCGCCTATGCCCTGGGCAAGGCCCAACGCCTCATCAGCGAGCTGCGCGCCAGAGGCCATCACGACCCCATCTACATCCACGGCGCGCTGGACCGCATGTGCGCCCTCTACACGCAATTCGGCGTCGATCTGGGCGACCTGCGCCCCGCCACAGACCAACCGGCCAAAGACCTGCGCGGCCGCATCGTCGTAGCGCCCCCCTCCGCCCTCAACGACCGCTGGAGCCGCCGCCTGCCCGATCCGATCACCGCCATGGCGTCAGGCTGGATGCGCGTCCGCCAGCGCGCCCGCCAACGCAATGTCGAACTGCCCCTTGTCATCTCCGACCATGCCGACTGGGACGAACTGACCGACACCATCCGCGAAGTCGCCCCATCCGAGACGTGGATCACCCACGGCCGGGAAGAAGCCCTGCTTCACTGGTGCATGACCCACCAGATACGCGCCCGCGCTCTGGCCCTGATAGGCCGCGAAGACGAGGACGAAGGATGATGGCCCTCACCACACCACATCCGAACGGGGGTCGGGATTAAATGCGCGCCTTCTCCCAACTCCTCGACGGCCTGGTCTACACCCGCTCCCGCAACGGCAAGCTCGCCCTCATCGCCGCCTATATGCGCACCGCGCCCGATCCGGACCGGGGCTGGGCGCTCGCCGCCCTCACCGGCAATCTGGACCTGAAGGCGGTCAAAGCCTCCACCATCGCCGAAATGACCCGCGCCCGCGTCGACCCCGTCCTTTTCGAAATGAGCCGCGACTATGTCGGCGACCTCGCCGAGACCGTCGCCCTGCTCTGGCCCAAAGCCGAGGACCAACCGCCGGAGGTGGACGACGGCTCCCTCACTTTGTCCGCCATCATAGACCGGCTCCATGCCACCAGCCGCACCGCCGCCCCGGCGACCCTCGCCCGGATGATGGACCATCTCGACGCCTCCGGCCGCTTCGCGCTGCTCAAGCTGGCGACCGGCGGCCTGCGCGTCGGCATCTCCGCCCGCCTGGCCAAGACCGGCTTCGCCCAAGCCTTCAACCTCGAAGTCGACGATGTGGAGGAATGCTGGCACGCCCTCGCCCCGCCCTATACCGCCCTCTTCCAATGGGCGGAGGGCAAGGCAGACCGCCCCGACCCCGCAGGCACCCC
>NZ_JFHR01000102.1 GCF_000722875.1 Sphingobium chlorophenolicum
CTGGCACACCCACCCCTCCCCGTTCGCCCTGAGCCTGTCGAAGGGCTTTTCTTTCTTCTGGAACGACGAGTGCCCTTCTGGACCTACATGCTCCATTGCCCCGACCGCAGCTTCTACGCCGGCCACACGGACGATCTCCAGACTCGCATCGCCCAGCATGAGACAGGCGCAATCCCCGGCCACACCCAAAATCGCCGCCCCATAAAACTGGTCTGGTCGCAACAGTTCGGAACCCGTATGGAGGCGCTGGAAGCAGAGCGCCAAATCAAGGGCTGGAGCCGTGCCAAGAAACTTGCGCTGATCCGGGAAGATTAGAAACTCATCTCAACCTTGGCGCAATCCGGAAAGAGAAAGTAAAGCCCTTCGACAGGCTCAGGGCGAACGGAGTTAAATTTGGAAGGTTCAGAATCTCTGCAACGCTGCGGCGTCATCGCCATAGTCGGCGCGCCCAATGCGGGCAAATCCACGCTGGTGAACGCGCTGGTCGGCCAGAAGGTGGCGATCACCAGCCCCAAGGCGCAGACCACCCGCACCCGCGTCATGGGCGTGGCGATAGAGGGCGACGCGCAGATGGTGCTGGTCGACACGCCCGGCATCTTCGCGCCCAAGCGCCGCCTGGATCGCGCCATGGTGCAGGCCGCATGGGGCGGCGCGCAGGGCGCCGACCTGATCGCGCTGGTGGTCGACGGCAAGGCGGGACTTGGCGCCAAGATGGAACCGATCGTCAGCGCCCTCGCCGCCCGCCCCGAAAAAAAATGGCTGATCCTCAACAAGGTCGACATCGCCATCAAGGAAAAGCTGCTGGTCCACACCCAGCGCCTCTATGAACAGCTCGACATAGCGGAGACCTTCTTCGTCTCCGCCGCGACCGGCGACGGCCTGCCCGAACTCAAGACCGCCTTCGCCAAGGCCATGCCGGAAGGTCCCTGGCACTTCCCGGAGGATCAGGTCTCCGACGCCACCGACCGCATGCTGGCGGCCGAGATCACCCGCGAGCAGCTATACCATCAACTCCACGCCGAACTCCCCTATGCCGCCGCCGTCGACACGGAAAAATATAACGAGCGGGACGACGGATCGGTCGAAATCCACCAGCAGATCCTCGTCGGCCGCGCCAGCCAACGCGCCATCGTGCTGGGCAAGGGCGGCCAGCGCCTCAAGGAAATCGGCTCGAAGGCCCGCGCCGAACTGGCCAGCCTGCTCGGCGTCAAGGTCCACCTCTACCTCCACGTCAAGGTGAAGGAAGATTGGGAGGACGACCGTTTCATCTACCGCGACATCGGCCTGGATTGGGTGGAATAAGCCGTTCCAACCCCACCCCCGTTCTGGTTGATCACCCCCGCCCCGTTCGGGCTGAGCGAAGTCGAAGCCCTCCACTGAGCTTGTCGAAGTGGCTTCGCTGCGCTCAGCCGAACCCTTCGACTTCGCTCAGGGTGAACGGCGGTTAATGGTTACTCCGCCGCCACCTTCTTCTTCGCAGGCGCCTTCTTCGCCGCAGGCTTCTTGGCCGCAGCCTTTTTGGCGGGTGCCTTCTTCCCCTTCTTCGCCGGAGCCGCCGCAGCACGCGCATCAATCAACTGCGCGGCCTCCTCCAGCGTCAACGCGTCCTGCTCAATCGTCTTGGGCAAAGTCGCATTGGTCGTGCCGTCGGTCACATAAGGGCCATAACGCCCCGCCATCAGCTTGATCTCCGCTTCGGTGCGCGGATGCTTGCCCAGCACCTTCAGCGGCTCGCGTGAGGAAGCCCCACGCCCGCCCCTGTTCGCCGCATCCGCCAGCTTGGCGACGGCGCTGTTCATGCCCACCTCGAAAATCTCGGCGGTGGAGGAAAGCCGCCCATATTTGCCGTCATGCAGCAGATACGGTCCGAAACGCCCGATATTCGCCACGATGGGCTGCCCCGTCTCCGGATGCAGCCCGATCTCACGCGGCAGACTGAGCAGCTTCACCGCCCAATCCAGCGTCATTTCCCCATCCGGCAAATCCTTGGGAATGGATCCGCGCTTGACCTCCTTGCCATCGCCCATCTCTATATAGGGCCCAAACCGCCCGGATTTCCTGACGATATCCTGCCCGGTTTCAGGATGCTTGCCCAGCACCTCCGGCCCTGTATCCTCGGCCCCATCCTTGCCGCCCGGCTGCCCGAACTTCCGCGTATATTTGCATTCCGGATAGTTGGAACAGGCGATGAACGCCCCGAACCGCCCGCCGCGCAGCGACAATTGCCCATCGCCGCACATCGGGCAGGCGCGGGGATTGGATCCGTCCGCCTTGGGCGGAAACAGCATCGGCTCCAGGAATTTGTCCAACTCTGCGGTGATGTCGGAAGGTTTCTGCTCCATCACCTCGGCGGTCTTGGGCTTGAAGTCGCGCCAGAAGGCTTCCAGCACCGCCTGCCACTGGGCGCGGCCGCCGGAAATATCGTCCAGTTCCTCCTCCAGCCCCGCCGTGAAGTCATAGGACACATAACGCTCGAAGAATCGCTCCAGGAAGGCCGTCACCAGCCGCCCGCTTTCCTCCGCGAAGAAGCGGTTCTTCTCGATCCGCACATAGTCGCGGTCCTTCAACACCTGCAAAGTCGACGCATAGGTGGAAGGCCGCCCGATCCCCAATTCCTCCAGCTTCTTGACCAGAGACGCTTCGGAATAGCGCGGCGGCGGCTGGGTGAAGTGCTGCTCCGCCGTCACCTTTTTCTTGGCCGGCGCATCCCCCGCCGCCATGCGCGGCAACAGCTTGCCGTCATCATCCTCGCTATCGTCCCGGCCTTCTTCATAGAGCGCCAGGAACCCCGGAAAAATCACCACCTGCCCGGTAGCGCGCAGCCCATGCTGCCCGGTCCCATCCACCAGATCGACGGTCGTCCGCTCCAGCCGCGCCGAAGCCATCTGGCTCGCCAGCGCCCGCTTGAAGATCAGGTCGTAAAGCCGCGCATGGTCACCCGACCCCACCTTATCCCGGTAAAATTCGGTCGGACGAATCGCTTCGTGCGCTTCCTGCGCATTCTTCGCCTTGGTCTGATATTGGCGCGGCTTTTCGGGAAGGTAACCGCCGTCATAACGATCCGCTATCGCCTTGCGCGCAGCGGAAATGGCGCTGCCGTCCATCTGCACGCCGTCGGTACGCATATAGGTGATCGCGCCATCCTCATAAAGCTGCTGCGCGATCCGCATCGTATGGCTGGCGGAAAAGCCCAGCTTGCGCGCCGCCTCCTGCTGCAAGGTGGAGGTCGTGAACGGCGGCGGAGGATTGCGCGAAACCGGCTTGGTCTCGACCTTCTCGACGGTGAAGCGCCCGGCCTCCACGTCCGCCTTCGCGGCCATGGCGTCGCCTTCCCGGCCGATGGTCAGCCGCTCGATCTTCTCCCCGCGCCAGCGCACCAGCCGGGCGGTGAAACCCTGCCCCGCCTGCTCCATCTCGGCCGCGACCGACCAATATTCCTGCGGCACGAAACTCTCGATCTCGCGCTCGCGCTCCACGACCAGCCGCAAGGCCACCGACTGCACGCGCCCCGCCGACTTCGCGCCCGGCAACTTGCGCCACAACACCGGCGACAGGGTAAAGCCCACCAGATAGTCCAGCGCCCGCCGCGCCCGATAGGCGTCGATCAGATCCTCGTCCAGCGCGCGCGGCTGGGCCATCGCCTCCGTCACCGCCTGCTTGGTGATCGCGTTGAATGTCACGCGGTCGACCTTCTGCGGCAACGCCTTCTTGGCGCGCAGCACCTCCTGCACATGCCAACTGATCGCTTCTCCTTCGCGATCAGGGTCAGTCGCCAGGATCAGCCGGGTCGCCTTCTTGGCTTCGTCGGCAATGGCCTTGAGCTGCTTGCCCTTGTCGCCATAATTTTCCCACTGCATGGCAAAACCCGCATCGGGGTCCACCGAACCGTCTTTCGCCGGTAGGTCGCGTATGTGACCATAGCTGGCCAGCACATGGAAATCGCCACCCAGATATTTCTCGATGGTCTTCGCCTTCGCCGGCGATTCAACGATGACAAGCTGCATTCAAACCCCGGTTTTGAAATCTCTCACGTACACGCGCGAGTCTGAAAGCTGTTGCGGCCCCGCGTCAAGCACCAGCGATGTAGGCGGAGTTCGCAGCCAAGACCAGAGCGCAAGATCATGAAATGCTGACCTTTCCCCCTGCATGCCGCTCCAGCCGGTCGGCCAGTTCCAGTTCGAGCAGCACCGTCTGCACAATGGCGGGCGCCAGGCCCGACAGCCGTATCACTTCATCCACCGGCACTGCGGCCATGCCCAGCAGACCGATCACCGCCGCCCGGTCCCGTTCCGCCACATCGGACGAAGGCGGCTCCCCCGCAAAATCCAAACCGCCCTGCCGCACCATGCGGGTATCGATGACACCGATCGCCTCGATCACATCGGCGGCATTCTGGATCAGCGTCGCCCCTTCCCGGATCAACTGGTTGCACCCCTGCGCCCGTGGATCGAGCGGCGATCCAGGCACGGCCATCACCTCCCGCCCGGCCTCGCCCGCCAGACGCGCCGTGATCAGCGATCCCGACTTGGGCGCGGCCTCCACCACCACCGTGCCCTTGGCCAATCCGGCGATGATCCGGTTGCGGGCCGGAAATTGCCGGGCCAGGGGCTGCGTCCCCGGCGGATGCTCCGTCACCAGCAAGCCTTCATTCGCCACCTGCTCCTGCAAACCGGCATTTTCCGGCGGAAAGGCGATGTCGATGCCGCAGGCGATGACGGCGATGGTGCCGCTGCCGATCGATCCCTGATGCGCCGCCGTGTCGATCCCCCGCGCCAGTCCGGACACCACGACAGCCCCCTGCTGCCCCAGATCCTGCGCCAACATCCGGGCGAAGCGACATGCCGCCGCCGACGCATTGCGCGCCCCGACCATCGCCACGCAATCCCGCCCCGCCAGCGATACGTCACCGCGTACGATCAGGGCAGGCGGCGCGCCCTCCATCTGATCCAGCAGATAGGGATAATCCGCATCGCCCATGATCAGGTAACGCGCCCCCGCGGCCCGGCTGCGCGCTATCTCCTGCTCCACCGCCTTTGCATCGACGATGCTCGCTTTCCCGCCGCCCCGCGCCGCCAGATCGGGCACAGCGTGCAAGGCCTCCCCCGCCGATCCGAAGCGCGCCATCAGATGACGGAAGGTGACTGGCCCGATGCGCGGCGACCGGATCAGGCGCAGGCGGTTAAACCGCTCCTGCTCGCTCATTCGCCGGACGCGGCCTTCCTGGAGGAACCGACTTTAGGCTCCGTCCCCTTGGCGAGCCGCGATATATTCTCCCGATGCCGCCACAACACGATCAGCGCGAGCGCCAAGGCCACCGGCACCAGATCGAGCCGCTCGAAAAACAACATTGCGACAGGCGCGCTCACAGCCGCCGCCATGCCCCCCACCGACGACCATTTCGTAGCGAACAGCGCCCCAAGCCAGACGATCGCAAACACGATCCCGGCAGGCCAGTAGAGCGCCGTCACCACGCCCATCATGGTCGCCACGCCCTTGCCCCCGGCGAAGCGCAGCCAGACCGGATAGCAATGCCCGATAAAGGCCATGGCCCCCGCCATTGGCCCGCCGCCGTCGACCAGCGCCGCGCCGATCAGCACAGCCGCGCCGCCCTTCAGCAGGTCGAGCAGCAGCGTCGCCGCCGCCAGCCCCTTGCGCCCGGTGCGCAGCACATTGGTCGCGCCGATATTGCCCGACCCGATCTTGCGCAGATCGCCCGCCCCGGTGAAGCGCGTCAGCAACAGGCCAAAGGGTATGGAACCCAGCAGATAACCGATCAGCAGGACGAATGCGGGAAGAAGCCAGGGAGGAGTCATGATCTCGCCGAAATAGTTGCGGCGCGACCATAGCGCCCCCGACGCGCCGGGCAATGGCGAAGGTACCGAAGGATGGTTTGGAATGTCAGGGGCGGGCGGAAAGCTGACCTCTCCTATTCCTCCCCATCGAGAGATGGGGAGGGGGGCCGCCGCTGAAAGCGGGGGTGGGGGGGGAAATGGGGCGCGACCTCCGAAATTCACCCTCCACTGATAG
>NZ_JFHR01000103.1 GCF_000722875.1 Sphingobium chlorophenolicum
CTCTGAACCCGCTGACATTGTAGTGACGGGTGTTCAGTTCAAGGGTGCGGCGACGCCTTTGAAGTTGTCTGTTGATCCAGCGAGCGACACGGCGCTGGTGAGTTCCTTGTCGTCGGAGGATATTGCGCGTCAGTCGTTGGGCGTGAACGTGGACATCTTCCGGTCGATCCCCGGCGTTCAGGTGGGCGATTTCGGGCAGGTGGGCATGGCGCAGGGCCTGTCGCTGCGCGGCTGGCCTGGGGCGAACGACAGTTCGGCGGTGGCCTTCTTCCTGGACGGCAAGCAGTGGAACGAAGCGTCGGGCGCTGGGGCCAACGGCTATCTCGACATCGCGCCGATCATTCCTGAGACCATCGCGTCCATGACCGTCGTCAAGGGTCCGTTCAACGCGCGCTACGGCGGCAACTTCGCCCAGGCGGGGTCGGCGATCGCGACCTCGGTCGACTCTCTCGATCCGGGCGTTTCGATCAGCGGCGGCTCCTACGGCAATCTGCGCCTGCTGGGCACCTATGGCCGCAAGACCGACACTATGAGCTATTATGTCGCGGTGCAGGGCATGCGCGATGACGGCTATCGCGACAATTCCGACCAGAAGCAGCTCAGCACCTTTTCCAAGCTCACGTTCGACACCGGTTCGGGCAAGCTGGCCTTCTCGCTCCAGACCTATAATATCGACTTCAGCAGCCCGGGCTATATCTCGGTCGCCGGCGTCGAGGCAGGGCTGATCAAGCCGACCGCGGCGGTCGCCAAGACCGACGGGGGCAAGAAGAACCTCTACACGCTGCTCGCCAAATATACCGGCGGCACGGAGCAGCAGGGCATCGAGGTGACGGCCTATGCCGAACATAACGACCGCACCCGCTTCGTGACCCTGGCGCCCCTGCCCCAGCAATATAATGTGACCAACCGCGAGGATTATGGCCTGAGCGTCGATCCGCATTTCAGCTTCGACCTGATGGGTTCCGAGGCGCTGCTGGCGATGGGCGCGTCGATCCGCTACGACGATATCGAGCAGACCCGGGTGCCCTCGCGCAACGGCGCGCCGATCTTCGGCCTGGACCCGCTCGACGTCTATTCCTACCTGATCGCGGACATCAAGCAGACGCAATATGCCGCCTATGCTTCCTTGTCGGTGAAGCCCACCGACTGGCTGAAGATCACCGCGGGCGGGCGCTATGACGGCTTCGACTTCGACGTCAAGGCGCAGAATTATGTCTCTGCGACCAACTCCTATATCGACCGCGCCGCCGACGCCTATACCGGCCATTTCGGCTTCAAGGGCGGCTTCGCGATCCAGCCGATCCCCGAACTCACCTTCATCGGCAATGTCGGCCAGAGCGTCGCGTCGCCCGACGGCGGCCGCAGCGTGCCCACCAACCCGAACCTGTCGAGCAGCGTCCTGACGACCAAGGAACTGGGCGTCGCCTTCAACCCCTGGGCGGGCCGGTTCCATATCGCGGCCAACTATTACAAAACCAAGTTCACCGATGAAGTGACCTTCGTCGGTCCGATCGCGACCAACCAGGGCGAAAGCAAGCGGCGCGGCTACGACATCGACGCCTCGGCCATGGCCGTGCGCACCGACCAGTTCACGCTGCGCCTCTACGGCAACTACAGCTATGTCCACGGTCGCCTGCAAAGCGGCAGCCCCATCCCCAACGTCGCCAAATGGGTCGCCAGCTTCGGCCTGCACGGCGACTACAAGCCCGATGCGAACAAGAGCGACACGCTGCTGTTCGACATTGGCCAGCAGTTGACCGGCCCGCAGCCGCTCGACGCGCCGGTGACCGGCTATTCGGGCACCTCCGCGCGCCTGACCACCAAATTGGGATGGCAGATGCCCGACCTCAACAATCTGAAGATCTGGGCGGACGGCATCTATTATACCAAGGGCCGGAGCGACGAGTTCGGCATCCGCTTCCGGGGGCAGAATTATGCGGCCTATCTGCCGCGCTTCCGCTTCCATGTCGGCGCTTCGATCAATTTCTGAGCGAAGGCCAGGATGAAACCGTTCGCTCCCTCCCCCGACGACCTTGCGAAGGCGGCCGATCTGCATAATCGGCTGCTCAGCATCGACGCCCATGTCGATATTCCCTTGGACTTTGGAGGAGGGGGCGACGACGGGCCGGGCTGTTTCGACCTGCCCAAGGCGGCGCGGGGCAAATTGTCCGCCGCCGCCCTGTGCATCCATGCCGGTCCCCATCGCACGGGCGATGCGGCCGGCAGGACGGCGGGCGCGGCGGAGCAGCGGCGGCGCTACGACATCATTACCGGGATCGCGCGCGACTATCCCGACAAGGCGGCGATCGTGCTGTCCCCGGACGAACTGCGGCAGGCGGCGGCGGACGGGCGCTTCGCCATCATCCTCTCGCTCCAGAATGCCGAGCCGCTCGCGGGCCTCGACGATCTGGACGCCTGGCATGAGCGGGGCGTGTCGATGCTGGGGTTCAACTTCATCGGCAATAATAGCTGGTCGGATTCGGCCCGCCCCTACCCCTATGTCGGGGGCAGCCTGTCGTCCGGCGGCCTCAGCCCCCTGGGCAAGGCGGGCGTCGAGCGGCTGAACGATCTGGGCGTGATCATCGACGTGGCGCAAATGTCCGCCGCCTCGCTGGCCGACATATTGGCCCTGTCCCGCGTGCCGGTGGTCGCGTCCCATGCCGCGCCCCGCGCGCGGGTCGATGTCGACCGGAACCTCAGCGACGACGAACTGCGCGCCATCGCGCAAGCCGGCGGCGTGGTGCAGGTGGTGGGCTTTGCCTCCTATCTCGTGCTGCGCGATCCGCAGACCCGCGTCCGCCTGACCGCGCTCTGGCAGGAGCATGGACTGGCCGCGCCCACGCGGCTGAGCGACTTCTATTCGGTCAACGATCCGGCCACCGCCCATTGGGACGAGGAACGCTTCCTCCACTTCCTCCACGAATATCATGTCGCGCTCGACCTCGACACGCCGATCGCCTCGGTCGCCGACTATGTCGACGCCATCGAACATGTGATCGCGGTGGCGGGCATCGACCATGTCGGCATCGGCTCCGATTTCAACCATGGCAGCGGCGTGGTGGGCTGGCGCAATGTCGGCGACAATCTCAACGTCACCGCCGAATTGATCGCGCGCGGCTTTTCCGAGGCGCGGATCGCGCAATTGTGGGGCGGCAACTTCCTGCGCGTCTGGCAACAGGTTCTCGACGGCGCCCGGCCCGCCGGATCGCATCCCACCCCCATGAAAGACAGCTAATGGCAAGCATCGCGCATTCCGGCGACTTCCAGTCCGATCCTGCAGGCGAAGCTGCGGGCGAACAATATCAGGGCTACGGCACCCCCCGGATGCGCAACTATGCGCTGTTCATGCTGACGCTGATCAGCGCATTGAGCCTGGTCGACCGCGTGGCGCTGGGCATCATGCAGGAACCGATCAAGAAGGAGTTCCATCTCACCGACTTCCAGCTCGGCATATTGGGCGGTCCGGCCTTCGCCATCCTCTATTCGATGCTGGGCCTGCCCATCGCCCAACTGGCCGAACGCTACAGCCGCATCTCCATCGTCTCGGTCTCGCTCGCCGCATGGAGCGTCGCGACGGCGGCCTGCGGCATGGCGGGCAATTATGCGATGCTGGTCATGGGGCGGCTGGGCGTCAGCGTCGGCGAGGCGGGATGCAACCCGGCCTCGCAGGCCGCGCTGGTCGATTATTTCCCCTTCTCCCGCCGCGCCACCGCGCTCGCCATCTATAGCCTCAGCGTCCCGTGCGCGGCCGTCATCGCCGGGTTCGCGGGCGGCTGGCTGGCCGACGCCATCGGCTGGCGCTGGACCTTCGCGGCGCTTGGCATGCCCGGCATCGTCATCGCCCTCATCCTCCAGTTCACCGTGCCCGAACCGGTGCGCGCCCATCGCCCCCCGGCCGCCAAGAGCGTGCTGATCCCGCAGCTTCGGGTTTTGAGCCGCAACGCCACGCTCTGGTTCCTGATGCTCGGCGCATCGGCCTCCTGCTTCGTGGGCTATGGCCTGTCGCAATATCTCGTCTCCTTCCTGATGCGCGTCCATCATCTCTCCATCGTCCAGGCCGCCGCCTTCAACGGCGTGATGTTCGGCGTGTTCGCCGCGATCGGCACCTTTGCCTGCGGCGCGCTCTGCGACCGGCTCGCCCCGCGCTTCCCCCGCGTCTCGACATGGCTGCCTGCCCTCGGGATGCTGGCCGCCGTGCCGCTCTACGTCATCGGCTACTGGGTCGACTCCTTCCGGGTCGCCGCCCCCCTCCTCTTCATCGGCGCGATGCTCAACTATTTCTACATGGGGTCGATCTTCGCGGTCGTGTGCAGCATCGTGCCGCCCCATCTGCGCACCCTCGCCAACGCCCTGACGCTCGTGTTCATGAACCTCATCGGCTATGGCATGGGGCCGCCGATCATGGGCTATTTCAGTGACCTCTTCCATGAGCGCGCCCTGGCCGAAGCGGGCCTGACCACCGGCCAGTGCCTGGCCGCAGCGCAGGGCCCCATCGCCGCCGCCTGCGCCCAGGCCAGCGCCCATGGCCTGCAACTCTCCATCGTCATCGGCGTCATGGGATATTTTCTCGCCGGAATCCTCTTCCTCGCCAGCGTCAAAACCGTCCGCCGCGACTGGATCGGCTAGGGTGTGCGGGGATTCAGCCCAGGGCGGGCTGCAAATGGCGGACTTCTGCGCTTCCGGTGCTCACGTACTGAAGTACGCTGCGCGCCGGTTCTCGAATTCCACCATTTTCGCCTCGCCCTGAACTGAATCCCCACACACCCTAGAGCGGGTTCCAAATCCTCAAAATGAAAGCAAAATCCATGAAGATCTTTCTCACGGGCGCGACCGGATATACCGGATCGGTCGTGCTGGACCATCTGCTGCGCGCAGGCCATCAGGTCACCGCCATCGCCCGGACCATCCCCGACCGGACCGGATCGGGCCTCGACTGGGTGCAGGGCGACTTCAGCGAAGCCGAAAAGATATCCGACCTCTCGGCCAAGGCCGACGCGGTGGTGCATATCGGCGCGTCCCACAATGACGAGATGGAGCGGCTCGACAAGATCGTCATCGACGCGGTCGCAGACGCCCTCGCCGGTACCGGCAAGGTCTTCGTCAACACCAGCGCCACCCCGATCTACGGCGACACCGGCATGACCCCCCGCGACGAGCATGAGCCGATCGAAAACCCCCACCCGCTGCGCGCCTGGCGCATGCGCCACGACCAGCAGGTCGTCGCCATGACGGAGCGCGGCTTTCGCACCGCCATCCTGCGGCCCGGCTATATTTACGGCCGCGGCGCCGGCATCCTGCTCAGCGCGATCAACCGCGCCCGGTCGAGCGGCGTCGCCCGCTTCATCGGCGACGGAACCGGATGGAGCAGCACCGTCCATGTCGATGCGCTGAGTGAACTCTATCTGCTCGCCCTCGCCAACGACAAGGCGACCGGCATCTACAACGCCGTCTCCGACGAGATCGTGCGCAACGCCGACATCGCCCAAGCCATCGCCCTCAAGTTCGGGCCGGGCATTATCGCTGAGTCCCAGCCCCTGGAGGAAGCCCGCGCGGTGATGGGCAAGCTCGCCGACCTCATCGTCATCACCTGCATCTGCTCGTCACAGCGCGCCCGCGACGACATGGGATGGCTGCCCAACGCCCCCAGCGTGCTCAGCGAAATCGTCGGCGGCTCCTACAGCAACGTCTAAGCCCGGAAGAACAGACTCATCATGACCATCGACCTTCTGGCAGCGCGGTTCGAGATCGAACAGCTCATCTATCGCTACGGCCACGTCCTCGACAGCGGCGGCGGCACCCCCTTCGCCGACCTGTTCGTCGAGGATGGCGAAATCCAGTTGCGCAGCCTCTATGCCGACCGAACCGATGTCGACGCAGGTATCCCCTGGAAGGAACAGGGCCTGAGCGCAGGCGCCGAACTTCAGGGCGACAGGCTGGTGTTCAGGGGACGGCAAAAACTCCACCACTTCTCCCTCCCCAAGGGAAA
>NZ_JFHR01000104.1 GCF_000722875.1 Sphingobium chlorophenolicum
ATCTCAACATGAACGACCTTAAGGAGATGAAGAAAGCCGATCTACGTCAAGCCGCCTAGCCAGCATGCCCGCCGCTATTTGCAGAACTTGACGCACACAACCCGTCACGACGGTCAACCGGATGCTCGATGTCTACCAGGCCATGACAGCCTCTCTTAGCAACTCTGCGGTCGCAAAATTGGAGGCTCGACGGGCATAAAATGCGGAATAAAGTGCGGAATGCCCTGTGGATAACTTGCGTCGATCCTCTGAAATCCGCAGAAATCCTTGGCTGGGGCGGCAGGATCCAAATTCCCGCAACAACTCATTGAAAGTAATTCTTATTTAAATATCATCAAAAAGTAATAACAACATTAATTACAGCAAGTATATGATCCATCTTCGGATTCATTGAGGCATGTTGAATGATATCGACATTTTGTCAAGATATTACGCAAGATCGCCCTCGCCAAAATTCACAAATCGCGTCACCTTGAGAATCTGCATTTCGTATCGCCATCCGCTGGAACTGGCCTCCTGCTGTCCGACATCTTGAAAAAGCAGCACTGGCACGCTGTCATTTCCCAATCATTTACTCCACACGAGAGGGCGGCAGAAGAGCCGCAGGAGCGAACCCAAAGGCCCGTCGAGGGAGCCGGGCTGCACCCGCAGGGGCGCAATGAAATGGAGCACTCAGGCGAAGCCGGAGTTGTTGCCCGGCGCGACAGGCCTAAGGGCAAGCGACGCTCCCCCCGCCAGATCGACGCCGGAGGCCAACGCCATCGCGCACAGCGCGATGACCGCATGCGGACCAACGGGCCGCCCCAAGCCCGAATCAGGAAACCTGCACGCTCATCTTCAGCGCGCTCCGCAGCTCTTTCCCATCTCAAAAAGAGGCTTAGCAGCCGCATCGCCGATGGCCGCAAAGCCCATCGGCAAAATTTTTCTGCATACGATCTGGCCCGCCGTGGACCGACATGGTCCGCTATGGCCCGATTTGACCCAAAGCCACTGATTCTCACGGGCTTGACGCGACAGAACGACCCCACAATCCTGATGCTCAGGGGCAAGCAAGCCGCATCGCAGCATATAGGATATTGCCATGACCGCTCAGTCCCCCGACCGCATCCTCCGCCTCAACACCGTGCTCGACCGCACCGGGCTCAGCCGGGCCACCCTCTATCGCAAGGTGGCGGATGGCACCTTTCCCAGGCAGATTCGCATCGCTACCCGCTGCATGGGCTGGCGGGAGTCCGCCATCAATGACTGGCTTAGAAATCCCATGTTTTATAGCGTCAAGGATGGTTAATGCCGTATCCAGTCCATTTTGGTGCCAGTTGGCATTGTATCGGCACTGGCTCGGCCTACATTATTCTCACCGCTCTTTCCCCTTGAGTGCGGCAACTACCTTGAACTCGTCCCCGCCGTTGAGCTTGCTCCGGCGGGGCAGCTTTCCTTCGGGTTCATACGCAATGGGGATGACCCCATGCCAATTTGCGTGCCGCTTGGACAAGAATGGCCCGCGGATTTTGACTGGCTCGGGGACCTTCACGACGGTCCGGTTTGCAGTAGGGAATGAGGGTAAGCCGCCGTTCCAGACTTAGCCCACAAAGGATTGACGCAACGCATAGTTCCTGCACTATCTAAATAGGCAAATGAGGGGGTGTATCGCGAGCAATTCCGCGATAGATAATGGACATGGCATCAGCGCAGCAACTCATAGGTCTCGTAAAGAGCCACGCGGAGGGGGATTCCGATCGCTTCTTCGATCTCGCGATGCAGCTCTCCGCTGCCGAGGAGCAAAAAGGACATAAGCGGCTCGCCGAAACCCTGCGTCAATGGGCCAATGCCGGCCAAACACCGCCGCGACCAGCCTCGCTAACGCCCAACCTCACACCAATCGCTGCGCCTCGCGGCGATCTCGCGCAATTCCTGTTCGCCTCCTATCCGAGCGAGCGGTTGAACAGCGTCATCCTGCCGCCTCTGATCGAGGAGGAGCTCTCGCACATCGTCGTCGAGACGCGGATGCGCGAGAGGCTCGAGGAAAAAGGTCTTAAGCCTAGGCGGCGCATTCTCCTGTCCGGGCCTCCAGGCACCGGCAAGACCATGAGCGCCCATGGCCTCGCCGGCGAGCTTCAATTCCCGCTTTTCTCGGTGATGCTGCACGGCCTCATCACGAAGTTCATGGGTGAAACGGCCCAGAAGCTGAAGCTCGTTTTTGACGCGATCAAATCTACGCGAGGCGTTTATCTTTTCGACGAGATCGACGCCCTTGCAGCAGCGAGAGGCGACGGAAACGATGTCGGCGAAGCGCGCCGCGTTCTGAACTCATTCCTCCAGTTTCTCGACGAGGACACCGGCCCCTCGATCGTGATCGCTACCACAAATCTCGCCGAGATCCTTGATCGCGCAGTGCTGCGTCGGTTTGATCTCGTTCTCTCCTACGAGCTGCCCGATGCGGTCGCGATCCGTGAGGCTCTCGAACGGCGTCTGACCGGTTTCTCCTACGCTCGCCTGTCGTGGAAAAAGGTCACCGACTGTGCCATCGGTCTTTCGACGGCTGACGTCGTAGCCGCGGCCGAAGACGCCGCCCGCCGAGCCGTACTTGGCGATCGGAACACGATAACAACGCTTGATCTGGTAAACTCGCTGGAGCGCCGTCGCTCGCTACAGGGGCTAGGAAGAGGCGCGAATGCCACGGAATCTACGTCACTTTCTTCTGAAGGATCTCGGAAAGGCGCATCCGTTTCGAGCAAAAGGCGGGGGCGGCGGCAAATCGCCGAGTGATGTCCTCAATCGGTCGGACCACGCACAGGCGCTGCTTCAAGCCATTGATTTCCTCCCCCCGATAGCGACCGATGGCCTTCCCGGCGTTTATCTTGAGGTCAAAGGGCGACCGAACGAACCGCTGGCAAAGGATAGTCTGGGATCGAGCGGCATCGCGCTGTTGCGTAGCGATGCCGAGGTCAGCGAAGCCGGTACGATCGAGACAGCAACCGTTTTCGCCACGGCAAAGGGTGTCGAAAAACTCCGTAAGAAGATCGAGCAGTTCGAAACGGAAGATACGCCCGACAGGGAAAAGGATGGCCAGCTCATCCCTGGTCGGCCTAAGAACGCTAATCTCGTGCAGAGCCTGGCAGCTATAACCGAAGCTGGCCTGCGGGCGCTCTGGCGCGGTCCGCAGGACAAGTTCCCGGTGGATAATGGTGGGGCGCACTGGGAAATCTGGCTGGAGCCCGAAGGAGCGGACGCCTTCATTGCGCATGCCGCTGCCTATCAGGTGCAGATCGGAACCGATCGTCTGTATTTCCCGGAAGATGTGGTCATCATAGGACAAGCAACGCGGGATCATATCGCCCTTGCCGTGCGACGGCTTGGTGCCGTTCGGGCTCTCGCCGCGCCTGCGGCTACCGCCGATTTCTTCGACGCAATGGACGTGCAGGAGCAAGTTGCCTGGGTTGAGGACCTTTCCCAGCGAACGACCTATACTGGGGGAGCGAACGGTGGCTATGTCACCCTGCTCGACACGGGTATCAGCCGTGCCCATCCGCTGCTTGCTCCTGTACTTCTCGTACAGGACCGACATGCCGCTGACCCTGCATGGGGGCTGGAGGACATCAAAGGCCATGGAACCCAGCTCGCCGGTCTCGCGCTCTTTGGCGATCTGTCCCTCAACCTGCAATCGACGATGCCGGTTACGGTCTCGCATCGGCTTGAATCGGTGAAACTGGTGCCGGATGCGGGAGTGAACCCGCATCACCTCCTGGGCGTTATGACCCGCCGCGCGATCAACACTGTCGAGCAGACTGTTCGCAGACGGACCTTCACAATGGCCGCCACAACTGACGAGGACACTCCGCATGACGGTGCGCCGACGTCATGGTCGACCGAAGTCGACCAGCTTGCCGCCGGCGTATCGGGCGATCGCACCAACCCACGATTGATCCTGGTGTCGGCCGGCAACACCGATAATTTCAAGTTCACTGCGGATCCTTATCTCGATACCTGCGACCATCCCGACAATGAGCTAGAATCACCGGCGCAGGCGTGGAATGCGATCAGTGTTGGGGCCTACACCGAAAAGGCGATGCTTCCGGCGGCCGATGGCCTCACCATCGTTGCGCCATTCGGCGATCTCTCGCCCAGCTCCCGAACAGCATCGTGGTCATCGACATGGCCCCTCAAGCCCGACATTGTCCTTGAAGGCGGCAACTGGGCTGCCGGCACAGTGCCTCCGCCCATGCGGCATAGCGATCTGTCGCTGCTTACGGTCCATCATGCCTATCCACAACGCTCGTTCAGCCTCACCTATGACACGAGCGCTGCAACGGCGATCGCGGCCAAACAGATCACCGAGTTGTGGTCGGACTATCCACTACTCTGGCCCGAAACTATCCGGGCGCTCTATGTGGCATCCGCCCGCTGGACGCCGCAGATGCGCTCGCACCTTCCCCCGCAACCGAACAAAGGCAGCTATGCGCGACTGTTCCAGCGCTATGGCTACGGAGTGCCCGATCTCGACAGAGCCCATCGCAGCGCGTCCAACGCCCTGTCACTGATCGTTCAGGACGTCATCATTCCTTACGGTCTCTCGGAAAAAACAGGCGGAGACGTCCACAAGGAGATGCGGCTTTTCACGCTGCCTTGGCCGGTCGAGGAGTTGCGCAAGCTCGGCAATGCAGAGGTAACGCTCCGGGTCGCGCTCAGCTCCTTCATTGCCCCCAATCCCGCCGAAGCATCCCGCGGTTCGCGCTATCGCTACGCATCTCACAACCTCCGGTTCAAGCTGAACCGCGCCGGCGAAAATGCCCAGCAGTTCATGGCCCGCATCAGCAAGGCCGCCGAGCCGGCCGGGGCCCAAGTCGATGAAGATGATTTGTGGGACTTCGGAAGTAGCCGGCGCGACGTCGGCTCCCTCCATATCGACCAGTTGACGTGTAAAGCGTCGGACCTTGCCCGCCGCAATCTCCTGGCCGTTCATCCAGTCGCCGGATGGTGGAAACACACTGCGATGTTGAAGGACGGAGAACCGCAGGTGCGCTTCGCTCTTGTCGTCGAAATCGATACGCAAGGGGTCGAAGCAGATCTCTATGCTGAGGTACAGACGGCCATCACCGCTCTGAATGCGGCCCAGGCAATCATCATCTAAACCGCACCACGCGTATCGTACGTTATGGCACCGATCAATATCCGCTTCAGAGCTGTTGGCAGGCAGATCTGGGTCATCGGGCCCTCCGCGGCCGAACGGCAAAAGCTGAGTGAGGACATTCGGGACAGTCGGCCTTGGGTGAGGCAATCGGCAATCCACGCCGTTGAAAGGCTCACATGCGACTTCCTGGCACGATTTCCACGGTTCATGACCTATAACGATATTGTGCGACGAATGGACGAGAGCCTAACGATGGCTAAGACATATATTTTAGCCAGCGGCTAAATAGAGGCAATCTAAAGCGTAGAGCAGTCTGAGCTTACAGTGTCTAGCTAGACCTCTCGCCCGAAATACCTACCAAGAGCCTCGACCACGAACTTCGCAGAAATAGCGCAGCCATAGGGTTGAAGTTGATCGTTCTTATCACCGCCAGCAAGATCTACAACCGTCTTGGCGCAAATGAGCTCGGGCCGGCACGCTGAGATCTGCACCGCACGATGAACGGCATAGATCTCCATATCCAGCCCTGAAACGCGACGATGATGTCCTCCCACCTGGGCAATATGTTGTTCGCTCGCGATCACTGCCGACCCACTGGTGAAGAGTGCGCCCTTAGGTTCGCTCATTCTTACAGGCCGCTCGCCACGCCAGCCCGCCTCGAGCCGGGGGAGTAAGTCGCCGCCCTCGACTAAGGCGTGTGGACATTTAGCGCATAGCGATCTTCAGGGCCGCAAGGTTGATCATGGCGCGGTAGCTCTGATCAGTTTTCTCGTATCGGGTAGCGATGCGCCGGAATGTTTTGAGGCTACAGAAGAAGTTCTCGACGAGG
>NZ_JFHR01000105.1 GCF_000722875.1 Sphingobium chlorophenolicum
ATGACGGCGGCCCGGCTGCTACGCTCCCCCCTATTCCCCAGCCAGGATAATCCTCCCTGCGCGCAGCGGGGGGGGGGGGACCGCCGCTGAAAGCGGTGGTGGAGGGGAAATACGCAGGTCGTGCCCCCTTCCCCTCCACCAGCCTTCGGCTGGTCCCCCTCCCCATCTCCCGATGGGGAGGAACAGGATAGGCCCCCTTCCCCTAAAGCGCCCGCAAAGCCCGCGCCGGCCGCACCGACATCAACGGAATCGACCCCAGCAACCCGATCCCCAGCGTCAGCACCGCCCCCGCCCCCAATGTGGAGAGCACCAGCAGCCAATCCGGCGCCCAGTGGAATTCGAATATCCGCACGATCACGAACCAGGCCGCCGCCAGCCCCAATGCCAGCGCCACCAGCGCCAGCACCCCGGCCAGCAGCGCATATTCGATCCCCTGCGCCCCCAATATCTGCCATCGGGTCGCGCCCAGCGTCTTCAATATCACGCCGTCATAGGCCCGCGCCTGCCGGGACGCCGCGATGGCCCCGATCAGCACGGCGATCCCCGCCAGGATCGCGACCGACCCCGCCAGCACGATGGCGGTCGACATCTGCCCCAGCAGCACGGTGACCTGCGCCACCACCTCCCCCACCGCGATGATCGATATGGAGGTAAAGGCCGCCAGCAGCGCCCGCGCCATCGCCCCTTCCGACGCGCCCTTCATCGTGATCGTCGCGGACAGGCTGTGCGGCGCGCCGCGCAGCGCGTTGGGGGAAAAGACCATGATATAATTGAAGCCCATCGTCTCCCAATTGACCTGCCGCAGCGACGCGATCCGCGCCTCCATCTCCCGCCCCAGCACCGACACGGTCAGCATGTCGCCGACGCCCACGCCCATCACCTCCGCCGCCTCCCGGTCGAGCGAGACCAGCGGCGGCCCGGCATAGTCGCGGGGCCACCACTGCCCCTTCACCAGTTCCGATCCCTCCGGCAACGCATCGCTATAGGTGACGCCGCGTTCGCCGCGCAGGAACCACGCCCCTTCGGGCAATTGCTTCAGGTCCGCCACGCGCTGCCCGCCATAGGCGACGATGGTGCCGCGCAGGGTGGGCACCATATTGACGCTGGCCCCCGGCGCTTCCTTGGCGACAAGCGCGAGGAACCGGTCCTTGGCGGCAATGGGAATATCCAGCACGAACTGATCCGGCGCGGTCCGGGGCACGGTATTGCGGATTTCAGCGCTCAGGCTCGACTGGATCGCCGCCAGCGTCACGAACAAGGTCAGCCCCAGCCCCAGCGCCACCACCAGCGCCGAAGTCTGCGCCCCCGGCCGATGGAGGCTGGCCACCGCCAACCGCACCAGCGGACGGCGCGGCGCGGGCATGCGCCGCGCCCCATGCCGGACCAGCAGCCCGATCCCGGTCAGCAGCGCCAGCATCGCCGCGACCGCGCCCAGCATCGCCGCCGCGAACCACGGCTCCCGCGCCGTGCCCAGCGCCAGCGCGACCGCCGCAACGCCCGCCGCGCCCACCGCGATCATGCTGGCCCGGTCGACGCCGCGCCGCCGGTCCACCGTCTCGCGGAACAGGGCGGCGGCGGGCAGGGTCCGCGCATGGGCCAACGGCGGCATGGTGAAGATGAAGGCGATCAGCAGGCCGTAAAGCGCGCTCGTGACCAGCGGCCAAATCGCAACGGCGAAACCCGGCTGCACCGGCAACATGTCCCCCATCGCCCTCACCAGCCCCAGCGGCAGCACCACCCCCGCAGCCAGCCCGCAGCCGATGGCCAGCAGCGCGACCGCGCCGATCTGCATCAGGTAGATGCGGGCGATGTCGGCGGATGACGCGCCCAATATCTTCAACGTCGCGATGCCGTTGCGCTTGATCGCCAGATAGGATGCGACCCCGTTGCTGACCCCGATCCCGGCGATGGCCAGCGCGGCGAGGCCGATCAGCGACAGGAACTGCCCCATCCGCTCCAGGAAACGGCTGGTCCCCGGCGCCGCGCCGTCGCGGTCCTTGATCTCGAACCCGGCAGACGGAAAGGCGCGTTTCAACCGCTCCCCAACCGCCCCGGCATCCCCGCCCGCGCTCAGGCGGATGCGATATTTGCTCTCATAAAGGCTGCCCGGCTGGATCAGCCCCGTGCGCCTGATCCCCTCCATCGATGTGATCGCCACCGGCCCCAGGGTGAAGCCCTCCCCCACCCTGTCCGGCTCGTCCGCCACGATGTCCCGGATGCGGAAGGTCGCCCCGCCGTAGCGCAGTCCATCGCCCGGCTTCACGTCCAGCCGGTCCGCCAATGCCTGCCCGATGACCAGTTCATCGGCCCGCATCGGCCCGGCCCGCCCGCCTTTCAGCGTCAATGCGCCGTAAAGCGGGTAGGCCCCATCCACGCCCTTGAGTTCGGTCAACACGGCCGACGGACCATCGCCCTGCCCAACCCGCTGAGCCATCGCCCGCAACCTGATCGTCTCGCTCAGCGCACCCTCGCGGCGGAAGGCCGCCTTTTCCGCCGCGCCCGCCTCGCGCTGCGACATCGCCACCTCGACATCGCCGCCCAGCAGCACCTGCCCCTTGCTGGCGATCTCCCCGGTGATGGCGGCGGTCAGGCCGCCAATGGTCGCCAGCGTCGCCACACCCAGAAACAGGCAGATGAACAGCAGCCGCAACCCCCGGAAACCGCGATGCAGGTCGCGCCGCGCAATGCGCCAGCAACCCCGCCAACCCAACCCCGTCACGGCCTGCGATCCGCGACGATCAACCCGTCGCGCATCTCGACGATGCGGTCGCACCGCTCCGCGAGGCCAGGATCATGGGTGATGATCACCAGCGTAGCGCCGTTCGCCGCCCGCCGGGCGAACAGCAGTTCGACGATGGACCCGCTGGTCGCCCCGTCCAGATTGCCGGTCGGCTCGTCGGCGAAGAGGATGTCCGGCCCCGGCGCGACGGCGCGGGCGATGGCCACGCGCTGCTGCTCACCCCCCGAAAGCTGCGCCGGATAATGGTGCAGCCGGTGCCCCAGCCCCACCGCCGCCAGTTCGTCCGCGGCGCGGGAGAAGGCGTCCGCGAACCCCGCCAGTTCCAGCGGCACGGCGACATTCTCCACCGCCGTCATGGTCGGCAACAGGTGGAAGCTCTGCAATATGATGCCCACGCGCCCGCGCCTCGCCCGCGCCAGCGCATCCTCGTCCAGCGGCCCGTAATCGATCCCGGCGACCCGCACTTCGCCGCCGCTGGCCCGCTCCAGCCCCGACAATATCGCCATCAGCGACGATTTGCCCGACCCCGACGGCCCCAATATCGCCAGGCTCTCGCCCTTGGGGATGGAAAGGTCGACGCCCTTCAATATCTGCGTAGGCGCCTCGCGCGTGCCAAGCGAAAGGGTGACATTGCGCGCTTCAATCGCAATATGGGCAAGGGAGGACGAACCGTGCATCGGCGAAAGGAACCCCATGAAGGCGGGAAGACGGTCAATATATGTGGGCGCGGCGGCGATTGTGCAATTGCTCACCGCCTGTTCGGGCGAACCTGCCGCCAATAATGTCGCGCCGTCCGCGCAGACGCAGAACGCCGCTACCCCCGTCGCGGACGGCAAGCTGGTTCTGGCCTTCGGCGACAGCCTCTATGCGGGCTATGGCGTGGCCCAGAATGAAAGCTTCCCCTTCCGGCTGGAACAGGCGCTGAAGGCGCAGGGGCTGGCGGTTCAGGTCCACAATGCCGGGGTCTCCGGCGAAACCTCCCTGGGCGGCATGCAGCGCCTGGCCTTCACGCTGGACGGCCTGCCGCGCAAGCCCGACCTGTTGCTGCTCGACCTGGGCGGCAACGACATGCTGCGCGGCCTCGCGCCGGAGGACAGCGAGAAGAATCTGCGCGCCATATTGGACGAACTGAAACGGCGGCAGATTCCCGTGCTGCTCACCGGCATGCTGGCCGCGCCCAATATGGGGGCCGATTACGGCGCGAAGTTCAACGCCCTCTATCCACGGCTGGCGAAGGATTACGGCCTGCCGCTCTATCCCTTCTTCCTGGACGGCGTGATCGGCGATCCTAAATTGATGCAGGCGGATTCCATCCACCCCAACCCCGCCGGGGTCAACGTGATCGTCGGCAAGATCGCGCCTGTCGTTGCCGGATTGCTGAAACGCTCCTGAGCCTTCGGCGCAAACATCGCCAATCCTCCCCATCGAAAGATGGGGAGGGGGACCGCCGCCGAAGGCGGTGGTGGAGGGGAAGAGGCACGACCTCCGCATTTCCCCTCCACCAGCCTTCGGCCGTCGAAGAGAGTCACGTGCCTCTCTTCGACCCTCCCCACGCTACGCGCAGGGAGGATTTTTACTGTCCCCCCTCACTCCTCATCGATCAAAATACGCACCGCCGCCCCGTCCGTATCCTCGAACTGCCCATTCCCCAGCGCCCAGAAAAAGGCCGCCAGCCCCAACAATCCCAACCCCAGCGCAATCGGGATCAGCAGGCTCAGCCCAATCATTTCACGGCTCCTTTCAAACGCAACGCATTGGCGACGACGATCAGGGAGGATGTCGACATGGCGACCGCCGCGACCAACGGCGTCACCTTCCCCGCTATGGCCAGCGGCACCGCCAGCGCATTATAACCGATGGCCAGCGCGAAATTCTGCTTCACCACCGCCACCGCCCGCCGCGCCGCATGCACGGTCAGCGCCACCGGGGCCAGCCCGTCGCCCAGGAACACCGCATCGGCGGCAAGCTGGCTGGCGTCGCTGGCGGAGGCGGGCGCCATGCTGGCATGCCCCGCCGCCAAAGCCGGGCCGTCGTTCAGCCCGTCCCCCACCATCAGCACCTTCTCGCCCCCAGCCTTCAGCCGCCCGATCAGCGCCAGCTTGTCCGCCGGACGCAGATGGCCGATAGCGGTGGCGCGGGTTTCACGGGCAATCTCCTCCAGCGCGTCGGGCCGGTCGCCGCTGGCGATCAGCACCTTCACCCCCATGCCGCGCAGCGCGTCCAGAGTATCGACGGCATCGGGCCGCAACGCATCGGTGAAGCCCAGCAGCATGGCCTGATCCCCCCGCCGATATTCCGACGCCAGCCCGAACAGGTTGATCAGGCTGCGCGGCCGCGCCAGCGACACGGCCACGCCCTCATAGTCCGCGAAAACCCCCTCCCCCGCCACTTCACGAACATTGTCGAGCGCGGCAGGCGTCACCCACCGCGCCTCCAGCGCCTGCCGCAAGGCAACGCTCAACGGATGGCGCGAAGCCCGCGACAGCGACAGCAGGATCGACCGGTCGTCCCGCCACAAACGGCGCAGCCCCATCGGCACGGGACGGCCCAGCGTCAGCGTGCCGGTCTTGTCGAACACGGCTTCGCTCACCTCCGCCAGCCGCTCCAGCGCCGACCCGTCCTTCACCAGCACGCCCCGCCGCATCAGCGCGCCGCAGGCGACGATCTGCGCCGCCGGCACCGCCAGCCCCAAGGCGCAGGGGCAGGTGATCAGCAGCACCGCCACCGCGATCAGCAACGCCTGATGCACGCCCGCCCCCGCGATCATCCACCCCGCGAAGGACAGCGCCGCCAGCAGATGGACGCAGGGCGCATAGAGCCGCGCCGCCCGGTCGGCCAACCGCACATAGCGCGACTTGCCCTGCGCCGCCTCCTCCATCAGCCGGGCGATGTCGGCGATGACGGTATCAGCCCCCGCCGCCGTCACCTGCACCCGGATCGGTCCCTCGACATTCAGCGCCCCCGCCTGCACCTCGTCGCCCGGATGCACCCGCACCGGCGCGCTTTCCCCGGTCAGGAAGGCGATGTCGATCCCGCTCTCCCCCTCCACCACGCGCCCATCAGCCGCCAGCCTTTCGCCCGCCGCCACCAATATCGTCATGCCCGGCCGCAGCGCGTCGGCCCGCGTCCACCGGCTGCTCCCATCCGGCTCCAACACCAGCGCGCCGGGCGCAGTCTGCTTCAGCAGCGCCGCCACCCCCGCG
>NZ_JFHR01000106.1 GCF_000722875.1 Sphingobium chlorophenolicum
GCCCCACATAGCCGCCCCCCAGCATCAACCCGCACAACTGATCCTCCAGTTCCGCAAAGCCGCCCCGATGCGCCACCCGCCCAGCCTCATACAAAGCCGCCACCGGCTCCGCCCGCGCCACCTTGCCCCGGCTCGCATGCACCAGCCGCACCGGCAAAGCGGCCTCCGCCGCCCGCAAAACGCTCTCGACCATCGCGCCGCCATTATTGGCCTCCGCCACCACCCGGTCCGCGCCATGCACCAAAGCCGCCGCCGCCACCGCCCGCGCCCAGCCCTCCGGGGTAGCGCCCTCCACAGTCGCATCGGCGATCACATAAGCCCGCCGGTCCTCCCCCAACCCAACCACGACAATCCCGCAAGCATCCCCATGCGCCGAAGCAGGCGGATCGACCGCCACCACCACCCGCGCCAGAGTCCCCCGCACATGCGCCACCCGGCACCGCTCCAGCAGATCCCGGCTCCACAGCGCGCCCTCGACCTCCTCGATCAACTCGCCATCCAGCTCCTGCCGCCCCAGCCGCGTACCGCCATAATTGCGCTCCATCGCCGCCAGAAACCCATCGGCCAGATGCGCGACATTGTCCGCCGTCCGCCCCCGCGTCACCGCCACGTCGCAGCCGTTCCGCTCCACCAGCCCCCGCACCAAAGCCACAGGCCGGGGCGTCGTCGTCGCCAGCACGCGCGGCGCAACACCCAACCGCATCCCCATCATCAGATTGTCCCAGACCGCCTGCCCGCCTGCCCATTTGGCGATCTCATCGGCCCAGCCATGGCTGAACTGCGGCCCGCGCAGGCTCTCCGCCTCCGCCGCCCCGAACAGCGTCGCCACCGCCCCATTGCGCCACACCAGCTTGCGCAGCGCAGGCAGAAAGGCAGGCCGGTTCCACCAAGGCGAAACGGCCAGAAGGCCCGAAGCCCCCTCCACCATCACCGCCCGCGCCTCGCCCAGCGTCGCCCCGACCAGCGCGATCCGCGCCGCCGGATCGCTCTCCGCCACCAACCGCACCCATTCCGCCCCGGCCCGCGTCTTGCCGAACCCGCGCCCCGCCATCATCAGCCAGATGCGCCAGTCCCCCTCCGGCGCCAATTGCTCCGGCCGCGCCAGCCACCGCCAGTCATGCGCCAAAGCATCCGCCGCCGCGCCGTTCAGCCCCGCCAGCACCCGCTCCCGCGCCGCGTCCGGCATCAACGCCAACCGCTCGAAATCCGACAGTTGCCCCACGCCCCGCCTCCATTCATCGATTTTCAAGGCCATCTATTTGGCCCATCCTCCCCACGCCCCTATATGCCCGGCATGAGTTCGATCCGCCCCGCCCGCGCCGCCGACGGCGCCCGCCTGCTCGACATCTGGCGCAAGGCCGTCGACGCGACCCATGATTTCCTGACCCCCGCCGACCGCACCGCCATAGAGGCGGAGGTCGCCGCCTTCCTGCCGCAAAGCCCCGCCTGGCTGGCCACCGACACGGACGACCAGCCCATCGGCTTCATGCTGATAGAAGGCACGCATATGGAGGCGCTGTTCATCGACCCCGCCTGGCACGGCCAGGGCGTGGGCCGCCGCCTGGTCGACCACGCGCTATCGCTGCACCCCACGCTCACCACCGACGTCAACGAACAAAATGATCGCGCCATAGCCTTCTACGAAGCCCTCAGCTTCGCCCGCACCGGCCGCTCCGACCGCGACGGCCAGGGCCGCCCCTACCCCCTCATCCACCTCCGCCACGCCCCCCAATAAAATCCTCCCTACGCGCAGCGTGGGGAGGGGGACCGTTCGCGAAGCGAATGGTGGAGGGGAAATGGCATGACCTGCGTATCTTCCCCTCCACCACGCTTCGCGCGGTCCCCCTCCCCATCTCCCGATGGGGAGGAATAGGACAGGTCCGCTATCCACCCAAAACCCCCTACCCCCCACGCCTCTCCCGCACCAACTCCAGCGCCTTGCGCAACCGCATCACCGCATCCTCGCCATCGGGCTTCTCGACCTCCGCCTGCTCCAGCATTTCCGCCACTTCCTGCTGATGCGCCTTGAACAGGATCGCCTGCACCATATGCGGATGCCCGCGCTTGATCTTCCGGCTCTTCACCGCGCCCTCGGCGTCCAGCACGATCTCCTCCTCCTCCGTGCCGAACAGCGCCTGCCGCAGCATCAGCGCCTTCAATTCCTCATGCCCGATGCTCAACGCCTGCTTCCACGCCCGCGCAAAGGCCGGATCGCGCCTCTTCTGATAATAGACGGTCGACAGGTTCCGCCCCACCACCCGCGCCGCCTCGCTGACATTGCAGGTCAGCGCCAGCGTCTCCAGAAACGTCCGCCGCAATTCCGCCGACCATGCGTCCGATCGCGCCGCCCGCTTCTGCGGGCCGCTCCCCGCCTCGCCCTGCTGACTATTGCCCAGCACCAGCTCCCGGTCGGGGCCCTTCGCCCGCCCCGTGAAGCGCGGCCTCTTGCGCGCCTCCTTCGCCTCATCCGCCATGTCCATCCCCCCACGCCCAAATGAAAGCCGCCCAAAATGAAAAGGGCCGGTCAAAGACCAGCCTCATGCGCCTTCCCGGCGACTCAGATTTTTCCACTGTCGCAACATGTGCCAGAACAGCGTAACGATGTCAATAAAAATGTTCCATATGGGTTAAATCAATGCCCGCTCTCCGCCGACCCCGCAACCTGCCGCGTATAGTCGATCCTGATCCGCACCCAGCTTCCCACCATCACCTTACCGTTGACCCTGGGCGGCAGCACCAGAAACTGCCACGCCGCCAGCCGCACCGCCTTGGCAAAGCCCGACCCCACCGGCGATTCTCCCAACGCCTGGCAATTTTCGACATGATAATGGTCGACCGTCTTGCACGCGACCAGGCCCCAGCCATTGCCCGGCGCGTTCGCGGGCAGATATCCGCCCAGTTCCGCCGGGGTAGGCCGCCGATACCATTCCGCCTCGAACAACTGCACCCCGCCCGGCCCCTCGCCCGGCCCGGCCACCGCCGCGCTGTTCCCCTGTCCGGTGGCGCCGTCGGCCGCGCCCTGCTTCGCCATCTTCCCGATATCCGCCGACGCCATCTGCTGGCGATCCATCACCAGAAAGGGCAGGGGCGAGGGCTGCTGCTCGGTCGGCGTCACCACCGGCCGGTCGGGTTTCACCACCACCGGCATCGCCTTGCGCTGCGCGGACTTCTCCTGCTTCTTCTTCTCGCTCTTCTCCGCCTTTGCCTGCGCCTTTTCCGCCTTCTGCCCCGGCGCCATCTCGAAGGTGACGGGATTGCGGAAATCGGGCAGCCGCACCACCGGCTCCGGCGCCAAAGTCAGCAACGCCAGCAGCAACAGGCCGTTGAACAGCAGCGCGAACAGCAGCCCGCCGCCGCGCTCGCGCCATTTGGAAGGGGGGGAAGAAATCGAATTCACATGGATGCGCCGGGCCTGTTTGCAGGGGGTCATGCCCAGACGCCGCCGCCCCGTCAACGCCGTCGCGTCAGCAGATATCCTCTTCTCGCACGACCGGACGACTTTCCCGGGTAGCCCGCATGCGGCTGGCCTTATCCTCCGGGTCCGACGTCAGCACGACATGATCCGCATGCACCTCCAGCAGCACCCCGGCAAAGGGCATGCCTTCCAAAGTCCCCGTCACCCGGTAGCTGACCGAATCCCCGACCTTGAACGTCGCCGGATCGGTGTTGAATTCAAAGGGGCAACCGCCCTCTCCCATGCCAAGCATCTGCGTCTCCTATGTCGCCAGCCTAGCGCGGCGGCGGCACGCCGATCAATCCCCTGTCGCTTCCATCACAAGCGCGTTACAGCCCCGCCATGGACATCCGCCCCGCCGCCTTATCGGACCTCCCCCGTCTCCATCCGATCATCGAACGCGCCTATCGCGGCGACACCGCCCGCGAAAGCTGGGCCATCGAATCCGCCCCGCCGTCCAGCCCCCGCACCAGCATCGCCGCGCTCGAAGCGATCCTCGCCAACCCCGCCGAACGCCTGCTGGTCGCGCTGCGAACGGACGGCACGCCCTCCGGCTGCGTCCAGATCTCCGACAAGGGCGCGGGCGTCGCCTATCTCGGCCTGCTCTGCGTCGACCCCGCCCTCCAGTCGAGCGGCCTCGGCCACCAGCTCATCGCCGCCGCCGAACAGCTCGCCGCAACCGCCTTCGCCGCGCAACGGATGGAAATGACCGTCATCTCCACCCATGACAAACTTATCCAATATTATCAAAGACGTGGCTACCACCCCACCGGCGAACGACGCCCCTACCCCGTCCCCCTCGACCCACCCCAACAAATGCTGGTCCTGGCAAAATCACTAGCGGCCCCGAAACAGTTCCGTTAGGGCCTCAACCCAATGCTTACCAAGCTCTACCAATGGACGCTGGCGAAAGCCGCCCACGCCCACGCCGAACGCTGGCTCTTCGCCATTTCCTTTATGGAAAGCAGCTTCTTCCCCATCCCGCCGCACCCGCTGCTGGGCCTGATGTGCCTCGCCCGCCCGGAACGCGCGATCCGCTTCGGCCTGATCTGCACCATCGCCTCGGTGCTGGGCGGGCTGTTCGGCTATGCCATCGGCCATTTCCTCTATGAAACGGTCGGCCAGCAGATATTGAACGCCCTCGGCCTGGCCGCCAAATTCCCCGTCGCCGCCTGCTATCTGCGCGACTACGGCGCGGAAATCATCCTGATCAAGGGCGCGACGCCCATCCCGTTCAAGCTGATCACCATCACGGCGGGCTTCATCGGCCTGTCGCTCTTCACCTTCCTCTGGGCCAGCATCCTCAGCCGCGCCTTCCAGTTCATGCTGGTCGGCTTCCTGTTCTGGAAATTCGGCCGCCCGATCAAGGCGTTCATAGAGAAATATCTGGCGCTGCTCTCCGCCGCTTTCCTCGTGCTCCTAGTCGGCGGCTTCATCGCGGCCTCGGCCCTGTCGGGCGGCGGCGACAAGAACGACAAGTGCAGCAACGCCACCATCGCCACGCTGCACTGACCGGCAAAGGCATGAAGGACATTCCGTCCCGCTTCCCGAAGCTGACCGCCCTGCTCACCGGTTTCCTGTCGGCGACGGGTTTCGAGCCGCTGAAACTCTGGCCCGTCACCCTGGCCTGCTTCGCGCTGCTCATCCTCCTGATCGAACAGGCCCCCAACCGCCGCAGCGCTTTCCTGCGCGGCTGGCTGTTCGGCGTCGGCCATTTCACCCTGGGCCTCAACTGGATCGCCCACGCCTTCACCTTCCAGGACGCGATGCCCCACTGGTTCGGCTATGGCGCGGTGATCCTCCTGTCCCTCTACCTCGCCGTCTATCCGGGCCTAGCCGCCCTCGCAACCTACTTCCTCCCCTCCCGCAGGCGTTCAAACGAGGCACGTGACTCGTTTGAAGGGCCGGGGGTGGGCGCCGAGCGAAGCGAGGCTTCCGCCCTCACGACAACCCTAATCTTCGCCGCCACCTGGCTCGCATCCGAATATCTCCGCGCCACCGTCTTCACCGGCTTCGCGTGGAACCCGCTGGGCGTCACCCTCCTCCCCACCGGCATCGCGATCGCCTCCACCCTGATCGGCACCTACGGCCTCGGCGCCCTCGCCATCCTCGCATCCGGCACGCTGCTCCTCACCCTCCGCCGCCAGCTCAAACCAGCCGCAACCCTCGCCGCCCCCCTCATCGCCCTGGCCCTATGGGGCAACCTCTCCTC
>NZ_JFHR01000107.1:0-2500 GCF_000722875.1 Sphingobium chlorophenolicum
TGGTTGCGGGAGTAGGATTTGAACCTACGACCTTCAGGTTATGAGCCTGACGAGCTACCGGGCTGCTCCATCCCGCGACACTGTGGTACGCTGCGGAGGCCGCGTTGAATATTGTGGATGGGTTTTTGTTTTTTTCCAAAGCGCAAGCTTCAATGCCTGGCGACGCCCTACTCTTCCGGGGCTTGAGCCACAGTACCATCGGCGCAGACTGGTTTCACGGCCGAGTTCGGGATGGGATCGGGTGGGTCACAGACGCTATGGTCACCAAGCAATGGGGCTTGCGCATTTGGGTTATAATCGATGCCGTGCACTTTAGGGTGTAAATATATCTGGCTTGAGGTGATCACCACGTTGCTGACGCTGGGGATTATTCCAGTGTTGTCATTGATGGTGGGACTCTCAGGCGCGATCAGAGCAATTAGGACCGGTTAGCTCCATATGTTACCACACTTCCACATCCGGCCTATCAAGGTCGTGGTCTACGACCGCTCGAAGAAATCTTATCTTGAGGGAGGCTTCCCGCTTAGATGCTTTCAGCGGTTATCCCGTCCATACATAGCTACCCTGCTGCGCCGTTGGCACGACGACAGGTACACCAGAGGTATGTTCAACCCGGTCCTCTCGTACTAGGGTCAACTCCTCTCAAATTTCGACGCCCACGGCAGATAGGGACCAAACTGTCTCGCGACGTTCTGAACCCAGCTCACGTACCACTTTAATTGGCGAACAGCCAAACCCTTGGGACCTGCTCCAGCCCCAGGATGTGATGAGCCGACATCGAGGTGCCAAACGATTCCGTCGATATGAGCTCTTGGGAATCATCAGCCTGTTATCCCCGGCGTACCTTTTATCCGTTGAGCGATGGCCCTTCCACGAGGGACCACCGGATCACTATGACCGACTTTCGTCTCTGCTCGACTTGTCAGTCTCGCAGTCAGGCGGGCTTATGCCATTGCACTCTAACAGACGGTTTCCAACCGTCCTGAGCCCACCATCGCGCGCCTCCGTTACTCTTTAGGAGGCGACCGCCCCAGTCAAACTACCCGCCACAGAGGGTCCCTGCACCGGATAACGGTGCGAGGTTAGACATCAGAAAACAACAGGGTGGTATTTCACCTATGGCTCCACGACAACTGGCGTCATCGCTTCAAAGCCTCCCACCTATGCTACACAGTTCTTTCCTAATGCCACTCTGAAGCTGCAGTAAAGGTGCACGGGGTCTTTCCGTCTAACCGCGGGTACTCCGCATCTTCACGGAGAATTCAATTTCGCTGAGCATATCCTGGAGACAGTGGGGAAGTCGTTACGCCATTCGTGCAGGTCGGAACTTACCCGACAAGGAATTTCGCTACCTTAGGACCGTTATAGTTACGGCCGCCGTTTACCTGGGCTTCAATTCAGAGCTTGCACTCCTCCTCTTAACCTTCAGGCACCGGGCAGGCGTCAGGCCCTATACGTCGTCTTGAAGCCGACTTAGCAGAGCCCTGTGTTTTTGCTAAACAGTCGCTACCCCCTGGCCTGTGCCCCCCACAAGTGCTTGCGCATATGTGGGGCCTCCTTCTTCCGAAGGTACGGAGGCAATTTGCCGAGTTCCTTCAGGATACTTCTCTCAAACGCCTTGGTATACTCTACCATTCCACCTGTGTCGGTTTAGGGTACGGTCTATACGGAGGGGCTATTTCCTGGGACAACTTCACTGCCCGGACCAATCCAATAAGGCCGAACAATTTACGCCATCCGTCACACACCTCCAGGCCCACGAATATTAACGTGGTTCCCATCGACTACCCCCTTCGGGCTCGTCTTAGGGGCCGGCTTACCCTGCTCAGATTAGCTTTAAGCAGGAACCCTTGGAATTTCGGCGACAGTGCATCTCACACTGTTAATCGCTACTCATGTCTGCATTCGCACTTCCGATACCTCCACGACCCATTACCAGATCGCTTCAACGGCCTACGGAACGCTCCGCTACCGCTCAGTCAAAGACTGAACCCTAAGCTTCGGTGCACGTCTTGAGCCCCGTTACATCTTCGCCGCAGGATCTCTTATTTAGACCAGTGAGCTGTTACGCTTTCTTTAAAGGATGGCTGCTTCTAAGCCAACCTCCTGGTTGTTTTGGAAATCCCACATGCTTTCCCACTTAGACGTGACTTGGGGACCTTAGCTGTAGGTTAGGGCTGTTTCCCTTTTGACGACGGACCTTAGCACCCGCCGTCTGTCTGCCGAACTAGACTCGTTGGTATTCGGAGTTTGGTTAGAGTTGGTAGATCTCGCGACCCCCGCATCCATCCAGTGCTCTACCCCCAACGGCAATCATTCGACGCTCTACCTCAATAGATTTCGCGGAGAACCAGCTATTTCCCGGCTTGATTGGCCTTTCACCCCTAAACACAACTCATCCGATAATTTTTCAACATTAAACGGTTCGGTCCTCCAGTGCGTGTTACCGCACCTTCAACCTGGTCATGCCTAGATCGCCGGGTTTCGGGTCTAATGCATC
>NZ_JFHR01000108.1 GCF_000722875.1 Sphingobium chlorophenolicum
ATGCCTATCGCTGGAGGCACCTCGTCGAGAACTTCTTCTGTAGCCTCAAAACATTCCGGCGCATCGCTACCCGATACGAGAAAACTGATCAGAGCTACCGCGCCATGATCAACCTTGCGGCCCTGAAGATCGCTATGCGCTAAATGTCCACACGCCTTTATTATTCAAGGCGAGGTGATGGTGAAAATTCTTCGTATCGACAGCAGCATCATGGGCGATCATTCGACCAGCCGGGAACTGACCGGCGCGATAGTCGACAAGCTGCGCGGCTCGACCGATGCAGAGGTCGTTTCCCGCGATCTGGTGGCGGAGAGGCTGGGCCATGCGACGCCCGCGACCCTGCCGTCGGCGCATCCCCTTTCCCAGCTTGCCGGGCCGCTGGAGGGCGACGCCCTTGCCGCTCGCGCAAACAGCGACGCCATATTGGAAGAGTTTCTGGCGGCCGACATCGTCGTGATCGGCGCGCCCATGTATAATTTCACCATCCCCACCCAATTGAAGGCGTGGGTCGACCGCATCCTGGTTCCGGGCAAGACCTTCGGCTATTCCGAACAGGGACCGACGGGCTTGGTAAGCGGCAAGCGGGTCATCGTGGCGGTGACGCGGGGCGGCTTCTACGGCGCCGGTTCCCCCGCCGCGGCGGTCGAGCATGGCGACAGCTACCTGCGCGCCGCCCTGTCCTTCATCGGGATCAAGGATCCTGAGGTCATCGTCGCGGAAGGTTTGCAGGTCAGCGAGGATCAGAAAACCGCCGCCAAGACCAGTGCCAATGAGGCGATCCAGGCGCTCGCGGCCTGAAGCTCCACCCCCTGGGCCAGACGCTGGCCCAGGGGACTTATCCGGCCTTGCGCATCCGCGCCCGGTCGGCCGTCCCGCGAAGGAAGCCGCGTTCGACGAAGCGGGCCTTGAGAAGACATTCCTCCCATTCGTCTTCCAGCACGGAATCCGCGACGATGCCCGATCCGACCCCGAATATCGCCGTCCCCTGACCGGGATGAGCGCCCGGCCGCAGGCGCAGCGTCCTTATCGCGACATTAAAGCGGCCCTGAACGCCCCTGCCCTCCTCCATCCGGGCAAATTCGCCTATCGCACCGCAATAGGGGCCCCTGCTCCAGCGTTCTACCTCATGGATGATCTCCATAGCCCGCAATTTCGGAGCGCCGGTGATCGATCCGCAGGGGAACATCGCCTGGATGATGCTGGACAATCCGGGTTCGCCGTCGAAGCGGGACGTGATGCCGGTCGTCATCTGGAAGACGGTGGGATAGGCCTCCACGCGGAAGGGCTGGTCGACCTTCACGCTGCCGGGCCTGCTGATGCGGGAAAGATCGTTGCGCATCAGGTCGACGATCATCAGATTTTCTGCCCTGTCCTTCACGCTTTCCGCCAGTTCGCGGGCAAGGCGCCTGTCGCTTTCGGGGTCGGCGCCGCGCGGGCGCGTTCCCTTCATCGGACGAACTTGCAGCTTGTCGCCGCTCACCGAAAAGAAAAGTTCGGGCGAGAAGGAGAGCAGCCAGTCATGCCCGTCGAAGATCAGCGCCGCGAAGCGGGCATTCGCCTCCGGCCGGATCGCGCGATAGAGGGACAGCGGATCGCCCCGCCACGCTCCGCACAGGGGAAAGGTGAGATTGGCCTGATAAATGTCCCCCGCCTCTATCGCAGCCTTCACGCGATGGAATGCAGCGGCATATTCTGCCAAGCTGATCGCCGGTTCCAGCGGATCGAGATGCGCGTCATGCGGGGCGGACCCCGAAAGCCAATGATCCACGGCGCTGAAGGGAAAACGCCTTTGCCGTTCGAACGCGAACAGGCGCAGCAGCGGCGTTTCATGCCGTCGCCGTTGCAGAAACGGATGAAGCCGCGGTTCGAGTGCATAGCCCGCCTCATAGCCTATCCAGCCCGCCAGGAACGCGCCCTCCTCCACCAGAGCGTCGGCGCGCCGCAATGCATCGGCGACCCCATCGATGGTCGAGGCGGTGACGGTCGCGCAGGGACGCTCATAAAGGGTGGCGGTGCCCTCTTCGAGATCCTCCAGCAGCATGAAGGGAAGAGACGGCATGGAGTTCGGAACGGAAATATCGCTCGCCCCGGCCATGAGCATTGGCCTTTCAAAGTCGACGGTCGCTGATTCTTGCGTCTTTCCGTCAAATTCTAAGTTCGTTATGAGTAAGCGCAATATATTCCCGAAACCGTTATGGCGTTAGAGGCCATTCACTTTTGCGATAGTGCGATAAAGTCCGATTCCGGAATCTGGATAGGAAGAATCCACTTTCACAATGTTCCGCGCGAGGCACCGCCGTTCTAGGACGGTCGAGGATGGAGGGACGGTCCGCTCGACATTGCTCGAATGGAGATAGACCGCCCGCTTTCCGCAAAAAAATTGACCGAAAGCCAATGAGGGTGCCTGAATGAGCGATGCCGCGCCAACTCCGATCCTGCTTGTGGGCAGCGTTCCGTTAAGCGATGAAGAGCAGGTCTTTTCCACCGTCTCCAGAACATTGGGCAGCCGCATCAAGGCGATCCCGGACGGAGAGACCGGGGACCGCACCAACTGGATCAACTGGCAGAAGAGCGTCATGGACAAGGCGCCCATGCTGGAGCGCAAGAAACATGTCGAGGGATATGGCGCCGTGCAGGTCGACCTTTATTCCAGGCGCGCCGACTGTGCCGACGACGCGGCGTTTCCGCCGCTGGGCTATGCCAGCGCCGCCATCGCATCCTATCGCACTTTCGAACGGCTGGCGGCGGAAGGCAGGATCGCGGCCGACACCCGTTTCATGGTGGCGCTGCCGACGCCCTTCGCGCCGATGATGTCCTTCATCGAGCCGGAAAGCTTCGAGGCGATCGAACCGCTTTACGCCGCGGCGATGCGACGGGAATTGCAGGAGATCCTGGCGGTGGTGCCGCCGGAGCGTCTGGCCGTCCAGTGGGACGCAGCGCTTGAATTCGCGGTACTGGAGGGCGTGTTCCCGGCGCCGGTCACGGATTTCGACCCGCTCGTCAGCCGGATGGTCGAGCTGGCGTCCTGGGTTCCGTCATCCGTCAAGATGGGCTTCCACCTCTGCTATGGCGATGCGAACCATTCCCATTTCAAGGAGCCGGAGGATACCGCGCTGATGGTGAGCGTCATGAACCATCTCGCCACGCTGGTGGAGCGCCCCATCGACTGGTTCCACCTGCCGGTACCCATCGACCGGGCCGACGACACCTATTTCGCGCCTTTGTCGAAACTGGCGACGGAGGCGGGCACGACCATCTATCTGGGCCTGGTGCACGCCCGCGACGGTCTGGAAGGCGCATTGCGGCGCGCCGGGCATGCGAAGACCCATCTTCCGGCCTTCGGCATCGCGACGGAATGCGGTTTCGGCCGCAGGCCGTCCGAGACCGTGGCCCCGCTTCTCGAACTCCAGGCGGAAATCGCCCGTCATCTGGACATGGTTCCGGCCTAATTCGGGAGTTCGGGAAATGGCCAAAAGCGGACATTAATCCTCCCTACATGAAGCGTGGGGAGGGGAAATTCCGGAGGTCGTGCCCTTTCCCCTCCACCGGCCTTCGGCCGGTCCCCCTCCCCATCTCTCGATGGGGAGGAATAGGAGAGATCCGCAAACCACTCAAATTACTCAGTCCGGCGAACCTCTTGAATTTTATCAACGCGGCCTAGGCCGGGCGATACAGCCTAAACCGTTCTGGGCGCCTTCGGCCATGCAAGCCCCTCCTGAGCCAGGGCGGCGCTGACCGAAGGGCGGGTGGCCAGCCGCTCCGCAAAGGCGTCGAGGTTGGGCAACGCGCCCAGCTTGCCGTCCAGCATGGGACGCCGCGACCACAGGACGAAGACGAAGAGATAGAGGTCGCAAAGGCTGAACCTGTCGCCCAGCGCATAGGGCCCTTCGCCAAGACGCTGGTCCAGCAGGGAGAGGACGCTTTTCAGGCTGTTCAGCCCCGTGGCGGCGACATCCTTCTGGCCGCCCTCCGTTTCGGCGATCCTGTTCGGCCGGAAGATCGGCCGGAAGGCGACATGGACGGTGCTGGAGAGCAGCGACAGCCACTCGATGGCCCGCGCATGGGCAAGGCCCGCCTTGGGCAGCAATTCCCGTTCGGGCACAAGGCCCGCTATATAGTTGAGGATGGCGACATTCTCGGTCAGGACATCCTGACCGATCAGCAGCGCGGGAACGCGGCCCCAGGGATTCTTTCGCCGGTAATCTTCCGAAAACTGCACGTTCTGCGTCAGGTCGACCAGTTCGGTTTCATAGGGAAGCCCGGCTTCCTCCAGCGCGGCGTGGGACGCCAATGAGCATGAACCGGGATTGTAATAGAGCTTCAACATATTCCTTCGCCTCTCCTGCCGATTTCCTTCTGGGTGCGGGCGCTTCGACGCGAGTTCAAGTCAAGAATTTGAATATCCAAAATCTTGATCCTGCATCAATGCCCATGGCCGCAAACATGCCTGCCTGTATTTCAACCCTGAATGGCGGCCAGGGCCGGATGACCGCTGACCCCCTGAAAACCCGCATGATTGCAGCCTTTCTTCGGTTCGGCTGAGGCGAATGGCTCGCCATTTCGGGACAAATATCCGTTATTCGGATTCAGAATATGTATAATTCGGGCTTGCGGCAAAGCGCTTATGAGTATCCACTCTGCGGAAAAAGGTGCCTGCCACGCCGGGACTCGACACAGGCGCGGACGGGCGAGGAGAGAGGCTAAGGCCATGAATATGTTGCCCACCAGCCGCGACCAGGCGGCCATGCTGTCATTTTTCCATCTGACGGTGTTCGAGGCCATGATGCGGCTGAAGAGCGTGACGCTGGCGGCGGACGAGCTGGAACTGCCGCAATCGTCGCTCAGCCGGAATCTTCAGACCCTTCGCGATCATTTCAACGATCCGCTGTTCGTGCGGACCCGCAACGGCATGGTGCCGACCTCCGTCGCCCAGTCCATCGCCAAGGGCGTGGAGGAAGCGCTGCGCATCTACCGGACGGGCCTGTGCGAACGGCGGCGCTTCGACCCCTCCTCCTCCGAGCGCAACTTCAGGATCGCGGCGTCCGATCTAAGGCGTGTGGACATTTAAGGGATTCCTTTTTCCGCGCGGATCGGATTCAAGACTGGCGAAGGGAGCGCCATCTTGGATCGACACGGATTAAGCGACGAGCAGTGGGAGCGGGTTCGCCCCGTGCTTCCCGGTAAAGTTGGGGACCGAGGCCGTTCGGC
>NZ_JFHR01000109.1 GCF_000722875.1 Sphingobium chlorophenolicum
CCGCGCCGTCCGCCCGGTCGTTGCGCCTGACCGCCATCGGCGCGGGAGAGGCGACGGTCAGCGTCTTTGGCGGCGATGGCGGGTTGATCGGACAGGAAGCCGTGCGGGTGGCGGCGGCCGAGGCGAGGATCGATGCGCCTGAGCTTCGGGCCGGGGAGCAGGTGGTGGCGGTCGACGTGCAGTTCGCCGCCGTGTCCGCGACGACGCTGAAGGCGTTGGGGTTCAATTTTTCCAAGCTTTCCGGGGATATTCAGGGGGCCATCGTGTCGCCGAGCAGTCTGGGGAGCGCGTCCTTCGATCCGGGCGGGCTGTCGCTGGAGGCGAGCGCGCCGATCCAGAATGCGTTCAACCTGTTCCTGTCCGCCCCCAACAGGGGGATCGGGGCGGTGTTGAGCGCGCTGTCGTCCAACGGGCTGTCGCAATTGCTGGCGCAGCCGACCCTGTTGGTGCGGTCGGGGGAGCAGGCGAGTTTCCTGGCCGGAGGCGAGTTTCCCGTGCCGGTGCCGCAGGCGTCCGGGTCCGGCAATATGTTGTCCATCCAGTATAAGGAATTCGGGGTGCGCCTGTCGGTGACGCCCTTCGTCCTGTCGAAGGACCATATCGTGCTGAAGATCGCGCCGGAGGTCAGCGAACTGGACTATGCCAATGGCGTGCAGTTGCAGGGCTATGTCGTGCCGGGGCTGCGGCGGCGGTCGGCGGAGACGACCGTGGAACTGGGCAGCGGGCAGAGTTTCGTGATCGCGGGCCTCAGCTATTCCAGCCAGACGGTGACGAAGGAAAAGACCCCCTTTCTGGGCGACCTGCCGGTGCTGGGCGCTTTCTTCAAGCGGCAGCAGAACCAGAAGGAGAAGCAGGAGCTGATCATCGTCGCCACGCCCCGGCTGGTGACGGCGGTGAAGCCGGAGGAGGTGCCGCCCCTGCCCGGCGTGGCGGTCGATCCGGGGATTGGCGACATGATCCTGGGCACGGACGGGCTGGACCAGACGAGCGCGCCGCTGGGCGTGGTGAGGCGCTGAGATGGCGGCGATATTCCTGCTGTCGGTCGACCGGATGCTGGCGCGGCGCATCGAAGAGGCGATGGGCGGGCGCGCGACCGTCGAACTGGTGCAGTCCATCGAGCGGGAGGCGCTGGCCAAGCCGTGCCTGATCGTGATCGACCGGGCGGCGATCCCGCCGGAGCGGGCCTTGTCCGCCGCCATCGGCACGGTGGTGGAGAGCGCGGGCGGGCGGCCGGTGGTGCTGGCGACCGGGGAGATGGAGGCGGAGCCGCTGTTGCGCGCCATTCGCGCCGGGGTGGACGATGTCATTCCGCGTGACGGCGAAGGGGCGGAGATCGCCGTCGTGCTGGCGCGGCTGCTGAACGACGCGGTGGCGGATCGGGGCCATCGCGGGCGGCTGACGCTGGTTCTGGGCGCGGATCGGGATGCCTGCGCCGTGGTCGCGAGCGATATGGCGATTGCCGGGGCGCGCGGTGCGACCTTGCTGGTGGATTGCACTTTGCCGACGAGCGCGGCGGCGACTTATCTCGACCTCAGCGTCGATTATGGGCTGGCTTCGGCGGTCGGCGATCGGGACAGGCTGGACGCCAGCCTGCTGGCCAGCACGGTGGCGCGGCATGGGCCGAGCGGGCTGATGCTGCTGACCTTCGACGGCGGGACCGGGGTGGAGCCGGCAGGACTGACGCCCGGCGATCTGGCGGGGCTGATCCGGCTGTTGCGCGGCTGTTGCGACCATGTGGTGCTGAATGCCGGGAGCCTGCGTCATGGCGGCTTGCTGCGCGAGGTCGCGGCGGAGGCGGATCGGGTGGAATTGCTGTGCGGCCAGACGATCCGGGAGGTGGAGGCGTGCCGCCGGTTGCTGGACCGGATCGGGGCGGAGCGGGAGCGAGTCGCGGCGATGCGGCTGCTGGTGTGGGATCATCTGCCCGGCGTGCTGCTGGACGGGCGGCGGATGGCGGAGGCTTTGGGGGTCGGGTCCGTGCTGGCGCTGCCGGTGGACCGGGCGCGGATGCGCAATGCGCTGAATGCCGGGCGGCCGATGGCGATGGAGGCGGATGGCGGGGCCTATATGGCGGCGGTGCGGCGGGCTTGCGGGGTTGGCGCGAAGGTGGGCGGGATCGATCGGTTGAGGCGCGCGATGCTCAAGGTCGTGGAGCGGGCGTCGTGAGTTTGCTGACCGGGGAGGAAGGCTTCGCGCCTGCGCGGGAGGCGCGGATCGCGCCGGTCGCCCAGCCCGCCGCCCAGCGGATGAGCGACAGCTATCAGATCGCCAAGGCGCAGACCTGCGCCCAGTTGATCGAGCAGTTGGAGGAGCGCGGCGAGACCGCCGAGACCCTTGGCCCCAAGGCGCTGCGCGAGGAGATAGAGCAGGTCATCGCCAGCCGCAGCCGTCGCGGGCAACTGGCGCTGAACAGCGCGGAACGGTTGTTGCTGATCGAGGATGTCGAGGATGAAGTGGCTGGCATGGGGCCGCTGGCGCCGCTGCTGCGCGATCCGGGGGTGGACGACATCATCGTCAACGGGCCGGGGCACGTCTATGCCGAGCGGGGCGGATTGCTGGAGAAGGTGGAGACGCGCTTTCGCGACGACGCGCATCTGATGAACATCATCCAGCGCATCGTCGGCCCCGTCGGGCGGCGGGTGGATGAGGCCAGTCCCTATGTCGATGCGCGGCTGGCGGACGGATCGCGGGTGAATATCGTGATCCCGCCGGTGGCTCTGGACGGGCCGACGCTCTCTATCCGCAAGTTCCGGTTGCAGAGCATGACCATCGAGGACTGTGTCGCGCGGCAGGTGATGAGCGCGGACATGGCGGCCTATCTGGGCGCGGCAGTGCGGTCGCGGCTGAACATATTGATCTGCGGCGGGACGGGCGCGGGCAAGACGACTTTGCTCAACATGTTGTCGACCTTCATCGGGGATCGCGAACGGCTGATCACCATCGAGGACGCCGCCGAACTGCAGTTGCGGCAGAGCCATGTGGTGCGGCTGGAGACGCGGCCGCCCACGGTCGACGGCAGCCGGGAGGTGAGTTCACGCGAACTGGTGCGCAACGCGCTGCGGATGCGGCCGGACCGGATCATATTGGGCGAGGTGCGCGGCGTGGAGGCCGTGGAGATGTTGCAGGCCATGTCGACCGGGCATGACGGGTCGATGGCGACGCTGCACGGCAACAGTCCGCGGGACGCCTTTGCGCGGCTGGAGATGCTGCTGGGCTTTGCCGGGGTGCAGAGCGACGTGCGGGCGATCCGGCGCTTCATCGCCAACAGCGTGCATGTGGTGGTGCAGTTGCAGCGGCTGTCCAACGGCAGCCGCAGGGTGATGTCGGTGAGCGAGGTCACGGGGCTGGAGGGGGATGCCTATAGCCTGAACGAACTGTTCTTATTCGAGGAGCAGCCTGCATTGTCGGGGATGGGGGAGTTTCGGACCCTGTCGTCGCGGCCGCATTTTGCCGGGCGGTTGCGGGATTGGCGGGCATGTTGAGCGGGGCGGCCTTCCTGATGCTGGCGCTGCTGGTGCTGGCGGGGGTCGGCTGGGCGCTGCTCGTCGAGCGGGGGCGGCAGCGGGCGGTGGTGGACCGGCGGCTGGGGCTGGTTCCAGCAGCGACGGTGCAGCGGCGGGGGGTGCTGTCGGTGCCTGAGGCGGGGGCGCCGTTGCTGGCGCGGGCGCAGGTCGAGGTGACGGCGCGGGCATTGGGGATATTGGCGGGGGTTTTGGCGCTGGCGGCGGTCTTTGCGTTGCTGGCGGCGGGGCCGGTGGCGGCGCTGGCGCTGGTGGTGGGCGTGCCGCTGGGGCTGCTGGGCTGGGTCAGGCGGCGGGCGCAGGCGCGGGTCGAGGCGCTGATCGAGGCGCTGCCCTATTATATCGACGCGGTGCGGCAGATGCAGGCGGTGGGCAATTCGCTGGCGCAGGCATTGGAGCGGGCGTTGGCCGATGCGCCGGGCGTGGTGCGGGACTTTATCGCGCCGGTGGCGCGGCGGCTGGAACTGGGCGCGCCGGTGGCGGACGCGATGCAGATGCTGGCGGAGCGGCTGCGCGTTCCTGAAATATCGATGCTGGCCGCCGCGATCCGCACCAATATGCGCTATGGCGGGTCGATTTCGGCAGTGCTGCTGAACCTGGCCAACATCCTGCGCGAGCGCATCCGCATCAAGAGGGAGTTGAAGGCCGCCATTTCGGAGGCGCGGATCAGCGGGCGGGTGCTGATCGTCATGCCGCTGGCGGCGATGGCGCTGCTGGTGGCGATGAACCCCGGCTATGTCGACTTTTTCCTGCACGATCCCAGGGGGCACAGGCTGGCGCTGGTGGCCATCGCCTTGCAGGGCATGGGGATGCTGGTGATGCGGCGGGTGATGAGGCTGGCCTTTTGATGGGCGCGCTGTTCCTGCTTTGCGCTGTTTTGGGGGCGGCGTGCGCCGCCGCCGGGGTGCGGATGTGGCTGGCCGACCGGCGGCTGGAGGCGCGGCTGGGGATGGCGGGCGACGCGCCTGCGCTGCGGTTGCCGGGGGTGCTGGCGGCGCGGGGGCGGGACGCGGAGGCGGCGGCCTTCTATGAGCGGGCGGGTCGGGGCAGGCCTGCGGATGCCCTGCTGCGCAATGCCTGGGGCT
>NZ_JFHR01000110.1 GCF_000722875.1 Sphingobium chlorophenolicum
GGGCGGGAGGCTGGGAGGGCGCTTCGGGAACGGGCGGTGGATGGGCTGTCCTTTGGCTATCGGGTTCGGGAGGCGCGGGGGGTTTCGCCAAGGGAATTGCTGGAGTTGGAGGTGGTGGAGGTCAGCGTCGTGACGCATCCGATGCAGGATTTGGCGCGGGTGATTGCGGTGGAGGGGGGCGAGCAATCCCCCTCTTCCAACTTCGCCTAACCGGCAGAGCCGGTAAGGCTTCGTATCCTTCTCCCCCAGGGGAGAAGGTTTTGCAGGGGTGCTCCGTTGGGGCGCCCCTTTTTCGTGGGAGTGGTGGATGACGGATCAGTTGGAAGCGAGCTTTGACGCGGTGGTGCAGGGTGAGCGCATCGCCGGGCTGGAGAATGAGGTCGCGGCGTTGAAGGGGGCTTTGCTGGTTCAGCAGAGGCCCGCGCTGGATGGCGTGAAGGGCGGGGCGGTCGATCCGCGTCGGGCCGCCTTTGTCGAGCGCTATGTGCGGCAGGGGTTGGAAGCGGGCGTCGAACTGAAGAGCTTTTCCGGGGCGAGCGGTGGCGCGGGCGGTTATGCGGTGCCGCGGGAGATCGATCAGATCATCGATGCGACGCTGAAGGGGATTTCTCCCATTCGCGCCATCGCCAATGTCGTGCGGACGGGGTCGGCGGGTTATCGCAAGCTGGTGACGTCGGGCGGCATCGTGTCGGGCTGGGCCAGCGAGACGGGGGCGCGGGCGGAGACGGCCACGCCCAGTTTCAATGAGATCGTGCCGCCTTCGGGCGAGCTTTACGCCAATCCGGCGGCGTCGCAGGCGATGCTGGACGATGCGCGGTTCGATGTCGAAGGCTGGCTGGCGGGGGAGATTGCCCGCGAGTTCGCGGCGGCGGAGGGTGCGGCCTTCGTCAACGGCAATGGGACCAACAAGCCGAAGGGTTTCCTGACCTATACGGCCACCAATGAGGCTGACAGCGTGCGGGCCTTCGGGTCGCTGCAATATGTGGCTTCGGGTGCTTCGGGGGCCTTTGCGGCGAGCGGGCCGGACAAGCTGATCGATCTGGTGCAGGCGTTGCGGGCGCCTTACCGGCAGGGGGCCTGTTTCGTGATGAATTCGGCCACGCTGGCGGTCATTCGCAAGATGAAGACCAGTGACGGGGCGTTTATCTGGCAGCCTTCTTTGGCGGCGGGGCAGCCGGCGACCCTGCTGGGTTATCCGGTGGTCGAGGCCGAGGATATGCCGGATCTTTCGGCCGGGTCGATGTCGATTGCCTTCGGTAATTTCCAGGCGGGCTATGTGATCTCCGAACGCAGTGAGACGAGCATTTTGCGCGATCCGTTCAGCAACAAGCCGTTCGTCCACTTTTACGCGGTGAAGCGGATCGGCGGGGCTGTGGCGAATTCGGAGGCGATCAAGTTGATGAAGTTCGCGGCGTCGTGATCTCCCCCTCTTCCAACTTCGCCTAACCGGCAGAGCCGGTAAGGCTGCGTATCCTTCTCCCCCAGGGGAGAAGGTTTTTGGGGGCGTCCTGTGGGCGTCCCCCTTTTTGTTGGGGAGGGGCCATGTTGGCGGATCTCAAGGCCTGGTTGCGGATCGGGTCGGATGATGAGGATGGCGTGCTGGAGCGGCTGTTGGGGAGCGCTTCGGGGCTTTGCGAGCAGTTTATCGGGCAGTGGCTGGTGGTGCGGGACGCCGCCGAGACCATCGTGGCGGACGGGAGTTGGCAGAGGCTGACGGCGCGGCCGGTGGTGGCGATATTGGGGGTGGAGGTGGATGGCGTTGCTTTGGCGCCGGGCGCCTATGCGGTCGATATCGATGCTTCGGGCGATGGCTGGGTGCGGGCGCGGCTGGTGGATGGGCCGGGCAAGGTGACGGTGCGTTATCGGGCGGGGCTGGCGGCGGATGTCGAGGGGCTGCCTGAGGCGATCCGGCAGGGGATCGTGCGGCTGGCGGCGGAGCATTTCACGGCGCGGGACGGGGAGGTGGCGACGCCGCCTGCGGTGGTCAGCGCGCTGTGGCGGCCCTGGCGGCGGATGCGGCTGGCGTGAGGGCGCGGCTTTGGGCGCTGGTGGAGGAGCGCATCGCGGCGCGGCGGCGGGGGATTGCTGCGGCGGCTTTGGCGGCCGGGGTTGAGGACGCTGTGGTCGAGGGGGAAGTCGTGCGCTTGGCCGGGGTTGGGCTGAGGCGGCGGTGGATGGGCGATCTGGCGCTTCGGGAAGCGGGGAGAGGGCGATGAGCGCGGAGGTGGCGGTGCGCGGGGCGCTGGTGGCGGCGCTGCGCGGGGATGCGGCGTTGATGGCGGGGCTGAACGGGTTGTTCGACGGTGCGCCGGGGCGGGCCAGTGCGCCTTATGGCGTGGTGGGGGATTGTGTCGCGCTGGATTGGGGCGCGAAGGATCTGGATGGGCGGGAGTTGGTGGTGACCGTCAGCCTGTTCGATGTCGGGGAAGCGCCTGTGCGGCTGGCGGGGTTGTTGGCGCGGGTGGATGCCGTGGTGCGGGCGGTTGGGCTGGTTGGCGGCTGGCGGGTCGTCGGGGCGCGGCTGGTGCGGTCGCGGGTGGCGCGGACGGGCGCGCGGGACGGGTGGCAGGCTTTGGTGGATTATCGGATGCGGGTGGTGGGGGTTTAGGGGATACCCAGGTGCAGAGGCGCGACCTGCGTATTTCCCCTCCACCACGCTGGGCGTGGTCCCCCTCCCCATCTGCGATGGGGAGGATTTTTTGGGTCAGGATTTGGAATAGTCTTCGAATTCGCCGAGGATCTTGTCCCTATATTCGCTGATCTGGTCGTCTGCGTCGGACTGGGCGGCCTTTTCCGACATGCCGCCGGACTTGTCCTCTGCGACGATGGCGGCGCGGAAGGCGGCTTCCTTGGCGCCGCATTCCGTCTTCAGCGTGGCCTGGAAATCGGCGAGCGTCAGTTTCTTGTCAAGCGCGGGCTGGACCTGTTTGGACAGGCATTCCGAATAGGCCTTGCGGCCGTTGCCGACGGGGTCGCCGCTTTGCGGGGCGGCGGCCAGCAGCAGCATCAGGGGGGCGGTCACGAACATTTCAGGTCTCTCTCCAAATCCCGAATCTTGCACGGTTTATCGTAGAGGAGAATGCGCCATGGGCGTGGAAAAAGGAAGCGCGTTTCTGTTGAAGATCGGGGATGGCGGGGCGCCGGTCGCCTACGCCACCGTGGCGGGGATGCGCACGACGCAATTGTCCGTCAACGGCGAGGCGGTGAACGTCACCAGCAAGGATTCGGGCGGCTGGCGCGAATTGCTGTCGGGCGCGGGGGTGCGGTCGGTCAGCGTGTCGGCGGCGGGCATCTTCACAGGATCGGCGGCGGAGGTGCGGCTGCGCAACCATGCGCTGGCGGGGACCATCGGCGATTATGAGCTGAGTTTCGAAAGCGGCGAGAAGATGCGCGGGCGGTTCCTGGTGACGCGGCTGGACTATGCCGGGGATTATAATGGGGAGCGCAACTATGCGCTGAGCCTGGAGAGTTCCGGGCCGGTGGTGTCGCTGTGAGCGGGGCGGCGAATGGCGCTCGGGGCGAGGCGGCGCTGGAACTGGGTGGGGAGCGCTTTGTGTTGCGGCCCAGTTTTGCGGCTTTGGTGGCGGCTGAGGAGGAATTGGGGCCGTTGTTCGCGCTGGTGGAGCGGGCGGCGGACGGGAAGCTGTCGCTTGGCGAGATGGCGGGGCTGTTCTGGCATTGTCTGGCGGAGCCGCCTGCGGGGTTGACGCGGGAGGCTTTGGGCGAGGCGATTGTCGGCGTGGGGTTGGCGAAGCTGACGCCTGTGTTGCGGGGGATTTTGGCGCAGATTTTGGGGGGACAATGAGCTTTTTCAAAGCGGCGGCGCGGCTGGCCGGGGTCGCGGGGTGGTTGCTGGGGTGGCGGCCGGAGGAATTCTGGCGGTCTACGCCGGCGGAACTGGAGAGCGTTTTGCGGGCGGCTCGTGGTGGGGAGGCGTCGGAGGTGGGGATGGATCGGGGGGAGTTGGAGAGATTGCGGGTTGGGATGCCGGATTGAGGCGCTTCGTTTCTCGACTTCGCTCGAAACGAACGGAGGTTGGGTGACTTTGTTACTCGGCTTTGGGCTGTCCTAAGGGCTTGAAACGAACGGTGGGTGTGGGGTGAGCCCCCACCCCAACCCCTCCCCTGAAGGGGAGGGGCTTTTTGGTTTTTCCTTTGGGCTTTGGAGGGTGGGATGGACGAGGAAATCGACAATCTGATCGTGCGGGTGCGGGCGGATCGGCAGGCCTTTGCTCAGGATGTCGAAGCCATGTGCGGGGAGTTGGAAGGGCCTCTTGCCACGGGCGCTGAGCGGGCGGGGCGGCGGATCGAGCGGGAGTTGTTGCGGGCCGCCCGGTCCGGGAAATTCGGGTTTGAGGAGCTGAAGGCCGTCGCTTTGCGGGTGCTGGATGACATTGCGGCCAGCGCCTTGCGGGCCGGGATGAGCAAAATCGGTGGCGATGGCGGGCTGATCGGGCTGGCGGGGGCCGTGTTGGGCTTGCCGGGGCGGGCGAGTTGCGCGCCGCTTGCGCCGGGG
>NZ_JFHR01000111.1 GCF_000722875.1 Sphingobium chlorophenolicum
GGCAAAGGCCCCCGCCCGCACCACGTCGCCGCCCCGGTCCACCCGGTCGAACACCGCCGCATATCCGGCGAACCGCACGTCACTCATGCACCAGCCCCGCCAGCCCCAGCTTCACCGCCATCCCCAACAGCAGCAAAGCCATGACCACCCGCACGACCCACGCGACCACAGCCCCCCGCGCCGCCTTCTTCGCGTCGCGCCAGGCGCCCAGCAGCTCGCGCAATTCCCGCACATCGTCCCCGGCGCCACGATCCGCCAGCCCCAACCGCTCCAACGCCCGCCCAACGCCCAGTTCGCTCGCTTCCTCGATCAGCGCCCGGATCATCAGCATGTCCGCCGCCACCGGCTGCGCCTCAGCCTGCGCGACCAACCGCGCCAGCATCTCCCCATCATATTTCATCGCCCGCCTCCAATCCCACACCCGTTCGTTTCGAGCGAAGTCGAGAAACCGCCAGAACCCCCTCACCCAATTCCCAAAACCGCCCGCTTCTCCTCCGCCGACAGGAAGTCCGCCGCCCCAACCCGCTCCCAAAGCGCACTCCGCTCCTCGAACAACGAAGGCACCGCATCCAGATCGACATTCAGGCACAATTCCGGCCACCACCCCTGCAACCCCTGCGCCAGCCCGCCGCAAATCTTCGCCATCAACGGCAGGATCGTCTGCCGCCACAGCGCCCGATTGGCCTCGCGATAATTGGCGTAGCTATTATCCCCCGGCAGCCCCATCAGCATCGGCGGCACCCCGAAAGCGAGCGCAATCTCCCGCGCCGCCGCCGCCTTCAGCCCCACGAAATCCATCTCCGCAGGCGTCAGACTCATCGCCTTCCAGTCCAGCCCACCCTCCAGCAGCATCGGCCGCCCGGCATTGGCCGCGCCCGAAAAGGCGATCTCCATCTCCCGCTTCACCCGCTCATACTGGTCCGGCGCCATCACCGACCCGTCACCCGGATCATAGACCATCGCCCCCGAAGGCCGCGCCGCATTGTCCAGCAAAGCCTTGTTCCAAACCGTCGCCGCATTGTGGATCGCCACCGCTCCCGCAGCCGCGCCGACGCAACCCAACCCATAATGATCGTCCAGCGGATGCAGCGCCTTCAGATGGACGATCCCCGTCCGCCCGCTCCCATCCTCCGGCGACAGCCGCGTCACGCTCTCCCCCACGCGATAGAGGTAAGCCGCCGGCCACCCCCGCGCATCCGCCTCGACACTCACCCGCTCCGGCCGCAACGCATAAAGCTCCACCGGCACGCCATCCGCGCCGACCATCACCTGCACATAGGCATTGCCATGCAGCAGCAAATGGCTCGCCAGCGTCTCCACCAGCGACTGCCCAGAAGAACAGCGCATCACCAACGCCTTCACCCGCCGCCGATCATCCTCGCCCACGCCGCCGACGACCAGAGCCGTCCCGCCAGCCCCCTCCGCCACCAACCGCAAGGCCCGCTGCGCCACCGGATTGCCGACCACCCCGGCCCGCACCTGCGCCTCATAGCTGGCGGGCCACTCCCCCAAGGCCACACCACCCGAACCCCATGCCCGCGCCAACACCGGCCGCGCACTCTCCCGCGCCGCCTTCACCCCGAAAAATTTCATAAACCCCACCCCAACAAAAAATCCTCCCCCCAATGGGGGGAGGATGGTGAAGCTTGGCAGCAAGCTGCCTAGCGAAACCTGGAGAGGGGACCGCCCCCTCCCAAAACTCTAAGGATTCCGAGCCAAAACCCGATCGCAGGCCGAATTCGTCCCCTCGCTCTTCCCGATCACGCGCCCGGCCACAGCCCCCGCCGCACCGGCCAGCAAGGACTCGCCCAAATTCCCCCCAGCCAGCGCACCAACGCCAGCACCACCAGCCGCACCGATCACCGTCCCCTTGTCCCGCCCCTTCTTCGCCTGGAGCAGACAATAGCGCACATCATCCCGATCCCGCGGCGCAGCGCGAGCCACCCGCGCCCGCTCCTTGCTGCTCAGCGAAGCCGCCATCACCGGCCCACTCACCAAAGCCAGCCCGCCCGCAGCCATCATCCATCCGGCCCATTTCATGACCCAATCTCCTCAAAAATCACACGGATAGACTACGCAGAACCCAAACCCTTGTTCCCTCATTCCACCCCCGCAATAATCGCAACGTCAGAGGGACTCTCCAATTCCTCCCCATCCATAGATGGGGAGGAATTGGAGAGTCCCTCTGACGTTGCGATTATTGCGGGGGTGGAATGAGGGAACAAGGGTTTGGGTTCTGCGTAGTCTATCCGTGTGATTTTTGAGGAGATTGGGTCATGAAATGGGCCGGATGGATGATGGCTGCGGGCGGGCTGGCTTTGGTGAGTGGGCCGGTGATGGCGGCTTCGCTGAGCAGCAAGGAGCGGGCGCGGGTGGCTCGCGCTGCGCCGCGGGATCGGGATGATGTGCGCTATTGTCTGCTCCAGGCGAAGAAGGGGCGGGACAAGGGGACGGTGATCGGTGCGGCTGGTGGTGCTGGCGTTGGTGCGCTGGCTGGGGGGAATTTGGGCGAGTCCTTGCTGGCCGGTGCGGCGGGGGCTGTGGCCGGGCGCGTGATCGGGAAGAGCGAGGGGACGAATTCGGCCTGCGATCGGGTTTTGGCTCGGAATCCTTAGAGTTTTGGGAGGGGGCGGTCCCCTCTCCAGGTTTCGCTAGGCAGCTTGCTGCCAAGCTTCACCATCCTCCCCCCATTGGGGGGAGGATTTTTTGTTGGGGTGGGGTTTATGAAATTTTTCGGGGTGAAGGCGGCGCGGGAGAGTGCGCGGCCGGTGTTGGCGCGGGCATGGGGTTCGGGTGGTGTGGCCTTGGGGGAGTGGCCCGCCAGCTATGAGGCGCAGGTGCGGGCCGGGGTGGTCGGCAATCCGGTGGCGCAGCGGGCCTTGCGGTTGGTGGCGGAGGGGGCTGGCGGGACGGCTCTGGTCGTCGGCGGCGTGGGCGAGGATGATCGGCGGCGGGTGAAGGCGTTGGTGATGCGCTGTTCTTCTGGGCAGTCGCTGGTGGAGACGCTGGCGAGCCATTTGCTGCTGCATGGCAATGCCTATGTGCAGGTGATGGTCGGCGCGGATGGCGTGCCGGTGGAGCTTTATGCGTTGCGGCCGGAGCGGGTGAGTGTCGAGGCGGATGCGCGGGGGTGGCCGGCGGCTTACCTCTATCGCGTGGGGGAGAGCGTGACGCGGCTGTCGCCGGAGGATGGGAGCGGGCGGACGGGGATCGTCCATCTGAAGGCGCTGCATCCGCTGGACGATCATTATGGGTTGGGTTGCGTCGGCGCGGCTGCGGGAGCGGTGGCGATCCACAATGCGGCGACGGTTTGGAACAAGGCTTTGCTGGACAATGCGGCGCGGCCTTCGGGGGCGATGGTCTATGATCCGGGTGACGGGTCGGTGATGGCGCCGGACCAGTATGAGCGGGTGAAGCGGGAGATGGAGATCGCCTTTTCGGGCGCGGCCAATGCCGGGCGGCCGATGCTGCTGGAGGGTGGGCTGGACTGGAAGGCGATGAGTCTGACGCCTGCGGAGATGGATTTCGTGGGGCTGAAGGCGGCGGCGGCGCGGGAGATTGCGCTCGCTTTCGGGGTGCCGCCGATGCTGATGGGGCTGCCGGGGGATAATAGCTACGCCAATTATCGCGAGGCCAATCGGGCGCTGTGGCGGCAGACGATCCTGCCGTTGATGGCGAAGATTTGCGGCGGGCTGGCGCAGGGGTTGCAGGGGTGGTGGCCGGAATTGTGCCTGAATGTCGATCTGGATGCGGTGCCTTCGTTGTTCGAGGAGCGGAGTGCGCTTTGGGAGCGGGTTGGGGCGGCGGACTTCCTGTCGGCGGAGGAGAAGCGGGCGGTTTTGGGAATTGGGTGAGGGGGTTCTGGCGGTTTCTCGACTTCGCTCGAAACGAACGGGTGTGGGATTGGAGGCGGGCGATGAAATATGATGGGGAGATGCTGGCGCGGTTGGTCGCGCAGGCTGAGGCGCAGCCGGTGGCGGCGGACATGCTGATGATCCGGGCGCTGATCGAGGAAGCGAGCGAACTGGGCGTTGGGCGGGCGTTGGAGCGGTTGGGGCTGGCGGATCGTGGCGCCGGGGACGATGTGCGGGAATTGCGCGAGCTGCTGGGCGCCTGGCGCGACGCGAAGAAGGCGGCGCGGGGGGCTGTGGTCGCGTGGGTCGTGCGGGTGGTCATGGCTTTGCTGCTGTTGGGGATGGCGGTGAAGCTGGGGCTGGCGGGGCTGGTGCATGAGTGACGTGCGGTTCGCCGGATATGCGGCGGTGTTCGACCGGGTGGACCGGGGCGGCGACGTGGTGCGGGCGGGGGCCTTTGCC
>NZ_JFHR01000112.1 GCF_000722875.1 Sphingobium chlorophenolicum
AACGCCGATGTCGCGCCAGCCCACCCCCTAACCCCCTCCCGCCTGCGGGAGGGGGGATGACGGAAATCCACCCAAATCCCTCCGTCAGGCGAGTCCGGAATTTGTCCACGCAGCCTAGGATTTCTGACCGGCAATCGCCCGGAGATGGTCCAGCAGCGTGTCGCCATTGGCGGTCCAGGTGAAGCGCAGCGCGGCTTCGCGGACCGATTCCCGTTCGGGCGGATTGATCAGGATCGCGCTGATGGCGGCGGCCAGCGCTTCGGGTTCGCGGGCGACGATCTGACCCGCTTCGGGCCGGTCGAGCAGTTCGCGCGCGCCGCCCACATCGCTGATCACGATGGGGGTGCCGCAGGCCAGCGCCTCCACCCAGGCATTGGCCAGACCTTCCGAGGAGGAAGGCAGCGCCATGACGTCGGCGGCGGCATAGATGCGCGGCAGCCGGTCGTGCGGCACGGAGCCGAGGAAGCCGATGCGCCGGTCGACGCCCAGTTCCTCCGCCTGCTTTTCCAATGCGCGGCGATATTGCCCCTGTCCGGCGAGCAGCAGCGTGACGCCGGGCAGTTGCGGCAGCGCCTGCACCAGCAATTCCTGCCCCTTGCGCGGGATGAGCGCGCCGACGCACAGGACCACCGGGCCTTCGAAGCCCAGGCTTTCCTTTGCCGCCGCCCGGTCGCTTATCTCGAAACGGTCGAGGTCGACGCCGGTATAATGGACCCGGATCTTGTCCGCATCGATGCCCATGCGCGCCATGGAGCGGCGCATCGCGTCCGACACGGCCAGCAGTCCGGCGGCATCCTCGGCGGCGCGCCTGACCATCTTTCGCGTGCCGCTGCGCGTGCCCCAATAATGGATGTCCGCGCCCCGTGCCTTCACCGAATAGGGAATGCCGAGTGCGCGAGAGAGGCGCTGCGCCACCGGGCCGTCGGGGAAGAAGAAGCTGGCGTCGATGACGTCGAACGGCCGTTCCGCATGCAGGCGCCGGACCAGCGGCAGGATGGCGCGGGTCATGCTGTGGACGTTGAAGCGGCCGCCGAATTTGGGGATGATCGGAAAGACCGGACGGTGGACGGTCAAATCCTTCCACCGCTCCTTGGCGGGCAGGGCGCGCAGGGACGCATAGCGCTTCGCCGTCGACAGCGGCCAGGGCGGGATGCCCAGCGGCGCGACCACCGTGACCTGGACGCCGTCCCGGCTGGCCAGTTCGCGGGCCTGCCGTTCCACGAAGACGCCGAAATTGGGGCGGCTCATGTCCGGGAACAGGGTCGACAGCATCAGGACGTTCAGCGTCATCGCATCTTCCTAGAGCGTTGCTTTCCGGCGGACATGGTCAATGCAGGGTTAAGGATGAAAACGCCTTTGTCTACAGCCGTCTCACCAGTTGGACCGCCACGGCGCCCCAGGGTGGGTCACTTATCACCTGCTGGCGGTTGCCGATGCCCAGGGGAAGGACGTGCAGCCGGTCGTCCTCGCGCCCGATCAGCCGCCCGAACAGGAAGCGCCCGGCATGGCGCGGCAGCAGCAGGTCGCGATTGAGCACGCTGGAAAATTCCTCCGGCAGGATGCGGCGGCACCAGATTTCGTCACCGCTGCGATAATCGCCGATGCTGCCGGAAACCTGCACCCCCACCATTGCGTCGAGCGGGGCTGGCGGCGGGAGGGAGAGAGGGCGGGTCGGGGCGCGGGCGCCCTCCGGCCCCAGCAGCGCGGCGACCGGCACGACATTCTGGCCGGGCAGGGCGACCAGTTCGGACGATGAAACGCCCAATGCGTCGGCGATGCGGTTCAACCAGTTGACCGATACGGTTCGGGTGCCGGTTTCCAGGCGGCCGATGGTCTGGGCGGTGGTGGGGGGCACGCATAATGCGCCGACCTGCTCCAGCGTCAGTCCCTTGGCTTTGCGTACCTCCCGGATGCGGGTGATCATATCTTGTCCTGTTTTCACCTATTTGGTTTTTTACGCTTTCCTACAAACTCGGACGCGTGGCAAGTCCCCTTGCATCCGATTCCTGTTGGGAGACCCGCCATGGCCACGCAATTTGTCGAACAGATCATAGAAGACCCCTTTGGCCGGGCGCAGAAGGTGGCGGTCAACCTGCATGAATCGCCGCTGGCATGGCTGCATGCGCGGGGGCATTTGAGCGAGCGGCATTATCTCGCCGGGGACAGGCTGCGCGCCGATTGGGAGAAGGCGGGGCTGGGGCCGCGAATCACCATGCGCTGGGACGCCGCGCCGGGGCGGCAGCGGGGCCGGGGCGCTGGGGCGGTCGAACCGGGCCTTGCCCAACTGTCGGCGCGGGAGCGGTTCGACGGCGCGATCCGGGCGGCGGGGCCGGGGCTGGCGGATGTGCTGTGGCGCGTCGTCTGCGCGGGCGAAGGGCTGGTAGCGGCGGAAAAGGCGTTGGGCTGGCCCAGCCGGGCGGGCAAGCTGGTGCTGACGCTGGCGCTGGATCGGGTGGCGGGGTGGTATCGGGTAGGGTAGGGGCAGTTAGCGATCAACCCTAAATCCTCCCTGCGCGAAGCGTGGGGAGGGGGACCGTTCGCGAAGCGAATGGTGGAGGGGAAATGGCGCGACCTGCGTATTTCCCCTCCACCACGCTTCGCGCGGTCCCCCTCCCCATCTCTCGATGGGGAGGAATAGGAGAGGTTAGTCCAGCATCGGCCGGATGATGAAGTTCAGCCCGCAATCCCCGCGCCGAGCAGCAACAGCAGTTTGACGTCGATGGCGAACCCCTCAGCCCGCCAGGCCGCGATCTGTTGTTGAATTCCATCCACCGGCACGCGGTGGACGCGGATGTCTTCGCCGTCGACGCCGCCGCCTTCTCCGGTCTTCACCAGATCATGGGCGCGGAACAGGGTGAAGCTTTCCGACACCATGCCGGGCGAACTGTAAAATTCACCCAAAGCCTCCATCCGGCCGGGGCGATAGCCGGTTTCCTCCTCCAGTTCGCGGGTGGCGGCGAGCGTGGCTTCCTCGCCCTCGTCATGGTCGCCGACCAGTCCTGCGGGCAGTTCGATGCAGCGGCGGCCCAGCGGTACGCGATATTGGTCGACCAGCAGCACATGGCGGCCGTCTGCGGCTTCCTCGATGGCCAGGATGACGGCGGCGCGAATGCCCCGCGCCCGGCCGACATATTCCCACTTGCCCCGCCGCTTGGCAGTGATGAAGCGGCCCTCCCACATGATTTCCTCAGGCGAGGCCATATCCTGTTCGCTCATAATTCGATCAGCCTGTCGGGCAGTTCATTGGGATTGTCGCCAGTGGCCGGGAAATGCTGCGCCAGTACGACGCCGACCTGATGCACTGCCTGCGCAATGCCGTCGGCGGCGCGGCCTTCGCGCACGCCGTCGATCAGCGCAGCCATGGCGTCACCCCAGATTTCGGGCGCGACCTTCTCGTTGATGGCGGCATCCGCGACCAGTTCCGCCCGATGCTCGTCCAGCGACAGGTAGATCAGGACGCCGGTCCGCCCCCGCGTGCGCCCCTGAGCGACGGCGCGGAACAGGGTGATGGCGCGGCGGCGCACGCGGCGGGCCTTGGTGGCTTTCGGGGTAAGGGCCAGGCGCAGCGGCATCCAGGCCAGCGCATAGCGGACGATCAGGAATTTGAGGATGAGCAGGCCGAGCAGGACGGTCAGCAGCTTCCAATCCTCAATCTCATGTTCCCAATTTTGCAGCAGCCAGGAGCAAAGCGAGCGGAAATATTGCGGGAACGCCGCCGCCACCGAAAGCGCGAGGAACACCGCGCCGATGGCCCAGTGCAATCCCGCATCATGATAGGCGTCCGACCGGCGGGCGACGATTGTGACGATCTCGCCATCGGTGGCCTTCTCCGCTTGCGCCACCGCTTCGGTCACCCGGTCGTGATCGGCTTCGTTCAAATGCAGACGCATCACCAGTCCCCCGAAGCGCCGCCGCCGCCGAAGCTGCCGCCGCCGCCGGAAAAGCCCCCCCC
>NZ_JFHR01000113.1 GCF_000722875.1 Sphingobium chlorophenolicum
GGCGGGGCGGGGCGGTTAGGGGTCTGCGCCATGATGGGGGTTATCAGACGTTCGGAGTCGGCAAGGGGGCTGTTGGCCGCCTTGGCTCTGCTCGTGCTGGCGATTCAGCTCATCGCGCCTTCGGGATTCATGCCGGTGCGGACCGAACATGGCGTCGTGGTGACGCTGTGCACGGGGCAGGGCGCGGTCAATGTCGTGGTCGAGCGGGAGCAGGCGCCGGGCAAGCATCAGGCGCCGGATGATGGCGCACAGGGGCAGCAGCATTGCCCCTTCGCCGCGTCGGTGCAGCCTTCGCTGCCGCCGCTGCTTCTGGCTGATGCGCCTTTGCCCGCCTGGCAGCTTGGATTCGGGCCGATCGCCTTCGCGCTCAAGACCGGGTGGATCGCCCGGCTGGCCGCGCCGCCGCCGCCTTCTTCGGGGCCGCCCGCTACCTTCTGAAAATCCGACTTTCCGTGCTTTTTCAGTAAGGTTTTCTTTTCATGTCCGCTTCCCCCGTTCTGCGCGGCGTTTCGCTGTGCGCGCTTGCCTGTTCCCTGTCCGTCACCGCCCGCGCCGAAGAGGCGGCGGAGCAGGGCCGGATCATCGTCACCGCCAGCCCCATGGTCGAGGAGGCCGCGGCGCAAGTCCTGCGCGCGCCGGGCGGGGTGGATGTCGTGCCCGCCGCGGAATTTGGCGACCGGTTGGCGGTTTCGCTGCGCGATGCGCTGAGCTTTTCGCCCGGCGTCTATACCCAGCCGCGCTTCGGGCAGGAGGTGCGGATCTCCATTCGCGGATCGGGCCTGTCGCGGGGCTATCATATGCGCGGGCTGACTTTGTTGCAGGACGGCATTCCGATCAACATGGCCGACGATAATGGCGATTTCCAGGAACTGGACCCGCAGGTGTTCCAGCATCTGGAGGTGTATCGCGGCGGCAATGCGCTGCGGCTGGGCGGGTCGACGCTGGGCGGGGCGATCAATGCGGTGACGCCGACCGGGCGCAGCGCGCCGGGCGCGGAGATGCGCGTCGATGGCGGGTCGTTCGATACGCTGCGGGGCAAGCTGGCCTATGGCTATAGCGACGGGCGGGGGGATGCGTGGGCCGCGCTGACCGCCGATCGGTCTGACGGCGACCGCGACCATGGGCGGCGGCGGGCTTTGCGGTTCAACGGCAATGTCGGGCTGAAGCTGAGCGATCGGGTGGAGACGCGCTTCTACGCCAGCGCGCAGACGATCCGGCAGAAATTGTCGGGCGCGCTGACTGAAAGCGATGCGCTGGACCACCCGGCCAAGGGCAATTTCGCCGGGGATCAGGCGCGCAATATCGATTCGATCCGCTTGCAGAACCGCACGACCGTGGCGCTGGACGGCGGGGAACTGGCGTTCGGCGTCTATTTCAACGCCAAGGCGCTGGATCATCCCATCTATCAGGTCGTCAGGCAGACGTCGGAGGATCGCGGGGTGTTCGCCAGCCTCGATCTGGCGGGAAATGTCGGCGGGGTGCCGGTGGAGGTGACGCTGGGCGGGCAGGCGCGCTTTGGGCAGGGCCGGTTCCGCCAGTTCGTCAATCTGAACGGCCGGGCGGGCGCGCCGCGATCCTATCAGAAGGCGCGGGCGCAGACGATCAACAGCTATGGCGAGGTGCGGGTCGCGCCGGTCGCGGGGCTGTGGCTGATCGCGGGGGGCATCTATACCCATGGCGAGCGGCGGCTGGACAACCGCTTCACCCCTGCGGCGAGCGGGGATGTGTCGTTCGATGCCTTCGCGCCGAAATTCGGGTTGTTGTTCGAGCCGGCGGCGGCGGTGCAATTCTACGCCAATTACAGCCGGTCGGTGGAATTGCCGGGCTTCATCGAACTGGGGCAGACGCAGTTCGATACGCTGGCGGTCGGCTTCGTTCCGCTGAGGCCGCAAAGGGCGTGGACGGCGGAGATCGGGGCGCGGGGCACGCGGGGCATGGCCCATTGGGACATCAGCCTCTATCGCGCCGACCTGCGCGGCGAATTGCTGCAATATGGGGCGGGAGACAGCGCCATTCCCGCCGCGACCTTCAATGCCGGGCGGACGCGGCATCAGGGGGTGGAAGCGGGGCTGGACCTGACGCTGACCCGCTGGGCCAGCCTGCGGCAAGTCTATCAATATAGCGATTTCCGTTTCCGCGACGATGCGCATTTCGGGGACAATCGCCTGCCGGTGGTGCCGCGTCATTTTTACCGGGCGGAATTGAAGCTGGGGACGGAGAAGATGAGCATCTCGCCCGCCGTCGAATGGCTGCCGCAGGGGGCCTGGGTGGACTATGCCAACACGCATCGGGTCGGGGATTATACGACGCTGAACCTGGGCGCGCAGGCGGAGGTGAAGCCGGGCGTCACCCTGTTCCTGGATGCGCGCAACCTGACCGGGGAGCGGGCCGTGGGCGATATTAGCGCGGTTGTGCGCTATGTGTCGGACAATCCTGCGACGCTTGCGAATGAAGGCAGCGTGGCCTTCTACCCCATCGAGCGGCGCGCCTTTTATGGCGGCGTGCGGGCGCGGTTCTGATCGTGGAAAGCGGGTCATTCTATCGGGCGATGTGGCGCTGGCATTTCTATGCCGGGCTGATCGTGTTGCCGGTGCTGGCGCTGATGGCGGTGACGGGCGCGCTCTATCTCTACAAGCCGGAGATCGAGCGGGCCGTCTATCATGACCGGATCGTGGTGCGGCCGGGCGGGGCGATGCTGCCCCCGTCGCGGCTGGTCGCGGCGGTCGAGAAAGCCAGCGGCGGCGCGGTGAGCCAGATGCAGCGGCCCGCCGCCGCCGATGAAAGCTGGCGGCTGACGGTCGGCGGGACGGTCTGGTTCGTCGATCCCCATGACGGGCGGATATTGGGCAGTCTGGCGGACGGCGGCGTCATGCGGACGGTCAAGGATCTGCACAGCCTGGCGCTGACCGGGCCTGTCGGCAACCGGTTGGTGGAGGTGGTGGCGGGCTGGGCGATCCTGCTGTGCGTGACCGGGCTTTACCTGCGCTGGCCGCGTGCCGGCAACCGGGCGCTGGCGCTGCGGGGGCGGCCGGGCGGGCGGCTGTTCTGGCGCGACCTGCATGGGACGGTGGGTTTTCTGGCGGCGGGGGTGATCCTGTTTCTGGCGGTGACCGGCATGCCCTGGACGGCGGTTTGGGGCGGCGGATTGCGCGGGGCGATTGCGGAGCGGGGGCTGGGGCGGCCTTCGGCGGCGGTTATTCCGTGGAGCGCGCCGGTGAAGGAGGCGCTGCCCTGGGCCTTGCGGGAAGGCGGGGCGGTGCCGGGCGGTTCGGGTGGCGTCGGCGAGGACGAGATCGTGCGGATCGCCGAAGGGCGCGGCTTGCGGGGCGGGGTCATGATCGGCTTTCCGGCCTCTGCGGGGATGCCGTGGCTGGTGTCGGCGCAGGCGGTGAAGGCGGAGGAGGCCCGTGTTCTGACCATCGATGCCGGGTCCGGCGCGGTGGCGCAGGATGTCGACTGGCGCATGTTCGGCGGCGGCGCGAAGGCGGTCGAATGGGGCGTCGCCACCCATCAGGGGACGGAATATGGCGAGGCGAACCGGTTGCTGATGCTGGCGGGATGCCTTTGCCTGTTGTTGCTGTGCGTGACTGCGCCGGTGCTGTGGTGGAAGCGGCGGTTGGGGGGCGGATTGAGCGCGCCGCCTGCGGCGGGGGCGCGTGAGAAGCGGGTCGTGGCGGGGGCGATGC
>NZ_JFHR01000114.1 GCF_000722875.1 Sphingobium chlorophenolicum
CCTCGTCGAGAACTTCTTCTGTAGCCTCAAAACATTCCGGCGCATCGCTACCCGATACGAGAAAACTGATCAGAGCTACCGCGCCATGATCAACCTTGCGGCCCTGAAGATCGCTATGCGCTAAATGTCCACACGCCTTAGCCTTTCCCTTCGTCCATCTCGCGATTGCGATGGCGCTTGCCGCCTCCAGCGGCGAATCCTGGTTCGGGCGATGGCTCGGGATCAACGTCCTTTGGGAAATCGCAGTCGGTGTCGCGGGTGGCTGGCTCATCGGAAAACTGTTCGGCTGGCTCACCTTCCGGGTGCCCGCTGAAACCAAATTGGCCAAAACCGGCGACGGACTGATCGCGATCGCCGCGACCTTCTTTTCCTACGGCGTCATCGAGATCTTCAACTGCTATGGCTTCCTCGCTGTTTTCATCACCGCATTGACGCTTCGCGCTTCCCATCGGGATCATGATTTCCACGTCCAGATGCATGACCTCACCGAACAGTTTGAGCGGCTCGCCATGATGATTCTGCTTCTTCTCTTCGGAGGGGCGTTGGTAAGCGGCCTGTTGAATGCCCTTCGGCCGATGGACGCGGTGCTCGTGCTGATCCTGTTGCTGATCGTGCGACCGCTGACCGGGTTGATAGCCCTAACCGGCTTCAGCGCCGCCAAGGTAGAGAAGCTGACGATCGCCTTTTTCGGTATCCGTGGGGTCGGCTCCTTCTATTATCTCGCTTACGGCCTCAATCATATGGACGTGGCGGACCCGGAGCGATTATGGGCCATTGTGGGTCTCGGCGCGCTGGTTTCCATTCTTGTGCACGGCCTGACCGTTACACCCGCCATGCGATGGCTCGACCATCGGCAGGGTCGCGATCCGGACGCGATCGGGCAGAGCCAATGACAGGCGCCATGCTTGATTGCGAGGCCCGATCCTGGCCATTGCCGCTTGCTACGGGGAACGAGTGTCGCAAATCGCGCGTTGGCGATCATTGATAGAGAGGGAGAGCAGCATGACCCGCCTTACCCCCATGTTCCTGATCGCTGGTTTGACCTTAGCTGCCTGCAACCAAGCCACAGAGCGGCGGGCGGAAAATACGGCAGGGTCAGCCGCAGCCACTGCCGAAGCTGTTGGAGACCGGATCGAAAATGCTGCCGACAATGTGGTTGGGACCTTGAAGCCGACGCCTAGCGCGCAGGATTTCGTGAACCGGGCGGCCAAAAGCGATGCTTTCGAGATCGCGGCGGCGAAATTGGCCGCAGCTCAAGCGGCATCGCCCGAAGTGAAGGCGTTCGCCGAGCAGATGGTCAAGGCTCACACGGACTCCACGGCCAAGGTCAGGGCAGCGGCGGGCAGGGCCAAGCCTGCGATCCAGCCGGACCCGGCGCTCACCGCCGACCAGAGGGAGGATCTGGCGCAGCTGCGGAAGCTGACCGGCGCCAAGTTCGATGAAGAATATGTCGATGGCCAGGTGGATGCGCATGAGGACGCTCTGGCCCTGATGCGGTCCTACGCCTCCGGCGGCACGGACGCGGCGCTAAAGACCGTCGCCAGCCAGATCGCGCCGGTCGTCGAAGGGCATCTCAAGATGGCGCGCGAGCTGGAAGCGAAGACTGACCGTTGACTCCATCTTGGTCCACGAACAGCCGTCCGGCCAATTGATGAACCTGCTCGATCCTGACTTGGCCCTGCCGATCCTTGGTGCGATTATGGCCGGCGGCGTTATCGGCGCGGAACGGGAATATCGCGCGAGCCCGGCGGGGTTCCGCACGCACATCCTCGTAAGCCTCTCTTGCGGCTTGCTGATGTTGGCGGCTGTACACCAGGTTCGCTGGCTGACCGACACGCCCGACGAAATTATCAGGATCGATCCCGTCCGCATGGCGCATGGCGTACTGACAGGCATCGGGTTTCTGTGTGGCGGAGTGATCTTCCGCGAAGGGTTCAATGTCCGGGGGCTGACGACGGCGGCATCTTTATGGATGACCTCCTCGCTCGGCATCTTGTTCGGTGTCGGTTTCTACAGCCTGGCGATCAGCGGAACGATCGTAAGCTTGGCGGTGCTCGCCGCTGTGGCCGCATCCGAACGGCTGTTGCCCCAGCGCCGCTACGCACGGGTCGTGGTGCGCTATAAGCGGTCGGCCGCTGTGGCGCCTTCGGCCTTTCGCGCGCGTCTGCACGAGGCGGGATTGAGGCCTTCGACCATCAGCCAGCGACTGGACGAGGAAAGGATGGAATTCACCTCCACGGTCAGCGAGACGCGAGAAGAGGCGGTGGAGGAATTTTGTGCTGCCATGCTGCTGGATCCCGATGTGATTGGCTTTGACTATATTCCCCACGACAGCTGAAAGTCCGGCCGCCATTGCATTTGTCCTCGATATTCCATATTCTGTGGACAGAAAGGTGGCCTGATGTCCAAGCCTATGACTTTGAATGTGCGCGTCAGCGGCGCTCTCAGTGACTTTGTCTCCGCTAATATCGGAGACGCTGGCGCCTATGAAAATGTGAGTGAATATGTCCGAGATCTGATTCGGCGCGATAAGGAACGGGTCGAGAGTGAGCGCTTGGCGCTCCTCCAGGCTGAGTTGGTCAGCGCATTTGCCGCGCCGGAGGGTGACTATCAGCCTCTTGATGCCGACGCGGTCATAGCCCGCAACGCTTGTAACTGAGTCTTATGATCGGATATCGCGTCCAGCAGGCCGCCGGTCGGCGGATTGACGATATTTACATCCATACGCGTGAAACATGGGGGGAGGATCAGGCCGACCAATATATACGGGGCCTTTTCGCACGGTTTGAAGATATTGCCGCACAGCGCATTGCCTGGCGGGCTGTGCCAAGGGACCTGGGCATTGAAGGGTTCTATTGCCGATATGAGCGCCATTATATCTACTGGCGTGTTTTGTCAGATGGTGCCGTTGGTATCGTGACTGTTCTGCATGAACGCATGCATCAGATCGAGCGTTTTCGACAGGATTCTCCGCAATGAGGTGCTGAACCAGGATCGATTTACAGCGATCCGCCGAAGCTACGTGGCTTCCTATCTCCTTCTAAAGTCGCCAATTTGGTGGCGATCTCGACTTGCACTGCTGCTGTATGACAGTAGAATGACAGAGCGTTGCATAAGGGCAGCGCCGAGGCGTGAAGGAGCCTATGACTTCGGGACTGGGCGAGGGCTTCCATCTCGATGCAAGCTAGCCGCCGTTCGCATCATTACAAGGGCGTGTCATCACTTAGGGTCAGGACCTGTTAAATTGCTTGCGCATTGGGTGATGGGTTGATTCAATAGCAGCGTTAGGAGGCGCTGCCGATGGATGTTCCGTTTCTGCTGAGTGAGGCGCAGATGCGCCGGATCGAGCCGTATTTTCCCTTGTCTCATGGGGTGCCAAGAGTGGATGATCGGCGGATAGTGTCTGGGATCATTTACGTCATCAAGCACGGGCT
>NZ_JFHR01000115.1 GCF_000722875.1 Sphingobium chlorophenolicum
TAGGGTCAGGACCTGTTAAATTGCTTGCGCATTGGGTGATGGGTTGATTCAATAGCAGCGTTAGGAGGCGCTGCCGATGGATGTTCCGTTTCTGCTGAGTGAGGCGCAGATGCGCCGGATCGAGCCGTATTTTCCCTTGTCTCATGGGGTGCCAAGAGTGGATGATCGGCGGATAGTGTCTGGGATCATTTACGTCATCAAGCACGGGCTGATGTGGCGCGACGCGCCCAAGGAGTATGGCCCACACAAGACGATCTACAATCGTTTCATCCGCTGGAGCAGGCTCGGCGTGTTCAACAAAATCTTCGCTGGCTTGGCAGCAAAGGGCGGCAAGCCCGACCAGTTGATGATCGATGCAACCCACCTGAAAGCACACCGGACGGCGGCAAGCCTGCTTAAAAAGGGGATGTTCCCCGACGTATCGGACGCACCAAAGGCGGCCTGAACTCCAAGCTACATGCCGTATGCGATGGCAAAGGCCGACCGCTCATCATGCTGCTCAGTGAAGGGCAGATGAGCGATTATAAGGGCGCTGCACTGATGATCGATGCCTTCCCGAAGGCAAAGGTCCTGCTGGGCGACAAGGGCTATGACGCCGACTGGTTCCGCGCGGCACTGGCCGACCGCAAGATCACGGCCTGCATCCCGTCAAAGGGGAACCGGAAAGTGCCCATTCCACACGACACGGCGCTCTATAGACAGCGGCACAAAGTCGAGAATATGTTCGGCAGGATCAAGGACTGGCGGCGCATCCACACGCGCTACGATCGTTGCGCCCATACCTTCATGTCCGCCATCTGCATCGCCGCGACCGTCATATTCTGGATCAATCAATGAGTCCTGACCCTAG
>NZ_JFHR01000116.1 GCF_000722875.1 Sphingobium chlorophenolicum
GGGGAGATTGGCGCGGTGGCGCGCAAGGCGGGGGCTTTCACGGCGGAACTGGTGGGGGCGATGGCGGCTTTGAAAGCGCCGGTTGCGCCTTCGACTTCGCCGGATTGCCGGGCGGCGTTGGGGGATCGGCAGTGCCGGGTCGATCTGGCCGGGCGGCGGCGGGTGGTCGTCGTGGCGGGGGTCGAGGATACGATTGTCGCTGTGCCGGGGGTGGTGGCGGGGGCCTATGCCTTTGGGACTTTGCGGTGGTTGACCGGGGCCAATGGCGGGATCGTGCAGGGGGTGGTGGATAATGACGGCGGGGCGCTGACTTTGGTCGATCCGCCGCCTTTTGCGGTGGAGGCCGGGGCCTTGGCTTTGTTGACCGAGGGGTGTGACCGGCAGTTGGCGACCTGTGCCGGGCGGTTCGGCAATGCGGTGAACTTTCGGGGGGAGCCTTATCTGCCGGGAACGGATTTGCTGACGCGCTATCCGGGGGCGGCTTGAGCGCGGTTGTCGCGGCGGCGCGGGCCTTGGTGGGCGTTCGTTTCCGGTTGCATGGGCGGGTGCCGGAGCGGGGGCTGGACTGTGTGGGGCTGGCCGCGCTGGTGCTGGGGCGGGCGGCTCCGCTGGGATACGGGCTGCGGTCGGGGGATGAGGGGCTGGCGGCGGAGTGGTTGCGGGCGGCGGGCTTGCGGCGGGTCGAAGCGGCGCGGGATGGCGATCTGGCGCTGGTGCGGCCGGGGCCTTTGCAGCTTCATCTGATGATCGTGGTGCCGGGCGGGCATGTTCATGCTCATGCGGGCGTGGGGCGCGTCGTGGAGATGCCGGGGGAATCGCCCTGGCCGGTGCTGGGATACTGGCGGCCAGAATAGCGGGCGGCGATTGGGAGATATTTTTATGGCGACGATTGTGTTGACCGCCCTTGGCACGGCCATTGGCGGGCCGCTGGGTGGCGCCATTGGCGGAATGATCGGCAATGCCTTCGATCATGCGGTGCTGTTCAAGCCCAAGGGGGTCGAAGGGCGGCGGCTGACCGAAGTGCAGGTGCAGACATCCACCTATGGTGCGCAGATACCGAAGCTGTTCGGGACGATGCGGGTGGCGGGAACGGTGATCTGGGCGACGGACCTGAAGGAGACGCGGCACAGGAGCGGCGGGGGCAAGGGGCGGCCGAGCGTCACCAGCTACAGCTATTCGGCGAGTTTTGCCGTGGCCCTGTCGGCGCGGGTCGTTCGGTCGGTGCGGCGCATCTGGGCGGACGGGAATCTGCTGCGGGGCGTGGCGGGGGACTTCAAGACGGAAGTCGGGGCCTTCCGGCTGCATGGCGGGGGTGAGGATCAGGCGGTCGATCCGTTGATCGCGGCGGCGGAGGGCGTGGGGCTGACGCCGGGGCATCGGGGGATCGCATATGCGGTGTTCGAGGATCTGGCGCTGGCGGATTACGGCAATCGGATTCCTTCGCTGACTTTCGAGGTCGAGGCGGATGAGGGGGCAGTTTCGGTTGCCGGGCTGGCCGCCGAGTTGAGCGGGGGGATGTTGACGGGCGAAGGACTGGGTTCGCTGGGCGGCATGGCGGCGAGCGGCGCGGATGTGGGCGATGCTCTGGCACCGCTGGTGGAGGCGTTCGGGCTGGCGCTGGTGGCGGATGATGGCGGGTTGCGTTTGCGCGCTTCCGGGACGGAAGGCGGGGCCGTGGTCGGCGGCGGCGGGCTTTGCCGGTCGGTGAACGGGCGGACGCTGGAGGGTTTTGAACAGTCGGGCGGCGCGGCCGATGGCGTGCCGGTGGCGCTTTCGGTGCGCTATTATGATGCGGAGCGGGATTATCAGGCGGGCGTGCAGCGCATCGGCAGGCCGGGGCCGGGGCGGCTGGAGCAGGGGATGGACCTGCCCGCCATGCTGACGGGCGAGGAGGCGCGGGCGCTGGCCGCGCGGAAGATGGGCATGGCCTGGACCGGGCGGGCGACGATGACTTTGCGGTGCGGGTGGGATGCATTGCGCCATGCGCCGGGGGATGTGGTGACGGTCGCGGGCGTGCCGGGGCTTTGGCGGATCGAGGAACGGGAATGGGAGGCGATGGCCGTGCGGCTGGCGTTGCGGCGCGTGCCGGGGGCTGGCGCGGCGATGCCGGCGGGGGCGTCCTCTGGCGCGGTCGTGCGGCAGGCGGACAGGCCGCATGGGCCGACGACGCTGATGCTGGCGGACTTGCCGCCGATCCGGGACGGGCTGGTGGCGGCGCCGGTCGTCGTGGCGGCGGCGAGCGGGGGCGAAGGGTGGCGCGGCGCGGCGCTGTTCGCGATCGGCGCTACGGGGGAGGCTATGCCTGTCGGGCGGACGGCGGGGCGAGCGGTGATGGGACGGCTGGACGCCCCGTTGCCTTCGGGAAGCGCGACGTTGATCGATGCCGTCCATGCCGTGCAGGTCAGGCTGCTGGCGGCGGACATGGAATTGAACGGGGCGGATGAGGCGGCATTGGCGCTGGGGCGCAACCTGTGCCTGGTCGGGCGGGAACTGATCCAGTTCAGCCATGCGGTGCAGACCGGGGAGGCGAGTTTCCGGCTGGAGGGGCTGCGGCGCGGGTTGTTCGGGACCGAATGGGCGATGGCGGTCCATGAAGTGGGCGAGGATTTCCTGCTGCTGGAGGAGGACCGGCTGGTCGAGCCGCTTGCTGCCTATGGCCGCGTGCCGGAGATGGGCGGGGCCGTTCGCCTCGCGGCCATCGGCGTGGGCGACAGCGAGCCGGGCGAAGCGTCCCTGACGGTGACGGGGGAAGCGGTCGTGCCGCCTTCGCCGGTCCATCTGGCGGCGCGGCCGGACGGGGCGGGCGGCTGGACCATCGGCTGGACGCGACGGAGCAGGAACGGGTGGCGCTGGACCAGCGGGACGGACGTGCCGCTGGGCGAGGATCGGGAGGAGTATGAACTGCGCCTGCTGGCCGGGGCGGACGAGTTGCGCCGGATCGTCACCGATCGACCCTTCTGGACCTATGACGCGGCGGCGGTGGCCGAGGATATGGGAAGCGCGGGCGAACGGGCGGTGGAGGTGCGGCAGATCGGTTCCCATGCGCTGGGACGGGCTGCGCGGCTGGTTCTGGCGGGCTGAACGGGAATTTCCCCTCTCAAACGAAAAGGACAATGGGATCATGACGATGGACTCGACCTTCCGCTGGGCCTTGCCCCAGCTTTTCGCCGGACAGGCGCAAAAGGAGATCTTCCACAATGAGGCGCTGGCGCGGGTCGACATGCTGCTGCACGGCGCGGTGGAAAGCGCGGACGAGCATGTGCCGCCTGCTTCGCCCGCGGTCGGCGCATGCTGGATTGTGGCGGCGGGCGCTTCGGGCGCGTGATACGAGA
>NZ_JFHR01000117.1 GCF_000722875.1 Sphingobium chlorophenolicum
GGCCTATGTCGTGGGGGAGCGGGGGCCGGAGGTCTTCGTGCCGACGGCGAGCGGGCAGGTCGTTCCCAATGGCGGTGGTGGCGCGCGGGATGTGCGGGTGAGCATCGCGGTGCAGGGGCAGGGGGCGGATAGTGCGCGCCTGCTTTCGCGCAGTGCGCGGCAGGTGGCTCGCGCGGTGAGGGGGGCGATAGGCGGATGAGTGGGCTTGGCTATTGGCTGGCGGATGCGCGGCGGGGGCAGGAAGCGCGGTTCGTGAAGCGGTTTTCGCCTGCTTATTGGACCGTCAATTTTCCCAGGCCGATGATGGCGAGTGTCGTTACCACCGCGCCGGATGCTCTGCGGGTGGATGCTGTTTTCTATGGGTCGGGGGATCTGGCGGGGCTGATCTGGGAGGCGGAGGACAAGTGGAGTCATGCTCTGCTGGCCTATGAGACGGATCGGGATTTTCGCGATTGCGTGTTGCGCTTTCGCTGGCGGAGCGGGGGGCTGCGGCGGCTGGATGAGACGCATGGGCCTACGCTGACCATCGAGGGGCGGGATGCGGCGGGCGTGCCGCGTAGCTGGTATGTGCGCTTGTGGAATTATGCGAGCGGTGGGGCGGAAGATGCTGTCGTTACGCTGGATTTTGCCCATCTGAAGAGCGGCTTTCTGTTGAGTGGGGGGGAGCCGGTCTGGGCGGGGGATGTGGACAGGATGTTCATCTCGCTCGTCGCGCCGGGTTATGATGCGGGGAGTGCCGCCTTTGCCGGAGGGGTTGAGGGATGGTGTGAGCTTTCCGGGATAAGGTGCGATGGGGCCGGGTCGGTGCTGGCGGTGGGCGATGCGGTCTTGCCGGAGCATGGGCTGTCGATGGCGACGGGCTATGACGATTGCTTCAACCAGACGCCGGAGCGGATCGTTGGTTCGATCCATGCGCTGGGCTATCGTGGGGACATCAACCACTATGTCGGGATGAGCCATTATTTCCGGCTCGAACCGGTGGGGGGCGGGCTTTACGTCAGTCTGGCGGGGGGCGTGCTGAATGCGCCCTGTGCGGCCTGGCATGGGGATTTTGCGCGGCGGGCCAAGGCGCTGGGGCTGGGGGTGATCTGGTCGCTTTCCTATGAATTGTTCGATGCGCATTGCTGGAACGACTGGAAGCAGCGGGCGGAGGATGGTTCGCCCGCGCTGACGGGGTGGTCGCCGCCTTCGACCTTGCTCTCCCCTGCGCATGACGGGGCGATGGGCTATTTGCGGGTGGTGGCGGAGGCCTTTGTTTCCATTGGCTTGGCCGCCGGGATTTCGATCAAATTTCAGGTGGGGGAGCCGTGGTGGTGGGTGATGCCGGGCGATGGGCGCATCTGCCTGTATGACGATGCGGCGCGGGCGGTCTTTGGCGGTTTGCTGGTTTCGATTGCGGATGTCCGGGGGGCTTTGAGTGGGCCTCAAAAGGCTCTGCTGGATCGGGCGGGGGAGGTGTTGGCGGCTTCCACGGCGGCGCTTTGCGCCTGGGTGAAGGGGGTCGCGCCGGGGGCGGTGACGCATTTGCTGGCCTATCTGCCGACGGTGCTCAATCCGGCTGCGCCGGAGGCGAAGCGGGCGAACATGCCGTTGGGGTGGGCTTCACCTGCCTTCGATGTGTTGCAACTGGAGGATTATGACTGGGTGACGGAGGGGCGGGAGCGGCTCACGGCGCTGGGGGTCGAACTGGCGGTCGGGCGGCTGGGCTATCCTGTCGAGGAGCAGCATTATTTTTCGGGCTTCGTGCTGCGCGGCGAGGATGCCGTGCAATGGCGGGAGATTGCGGCGGCGGCGGATGCAGCGGTGAAGCGGGGGACGGCGGCGGTCTTTATGTGGGCATTGCCGCAGGTGGCGCGGGATGGCTTCACCTGCTTCAGATTGGGTGGGGAGGATGATGTGCAGGCCTTTGACGATGTGGCTTTTCCGCTGGCGATAGGGCGGGAGGCGAGCGTGGCTCCGGCCTTTTCCACGCAGGTCGTGGAGAGCGTTTCCGGGCATGAGCGGCGGAGCAGCGATTGGGCGGATGCGCGGCTTTCCTTCGATGCGGGGCCGGGGGTCAGGTCGGAGGCGGATATGGCGGCTTTGATCGCTTTTTTCCGGGCGCGGCGGGGGGCTGCGCGGGGTTTCCGGTTTAGCGATCCTTATGATGATCGCAGTTGCGGCGTGGGTGGCGTGCCGGGGCCTTTGGACCAGCGGTTGGGGCTGGGTGACGGGGTGCGGGCGGAGTTTCCCTTGCAGCGCTTTTATGGGCTGGGTGAGGAGGCGCAGGCGCGGCGGATCACGCGGCCGGTGGCGGGCACCATTCGCGTCGCCGTGGATGGGGTCGAGATGGTCGGGGGGTGGAGCCATGTGGGGTTGGGGGTGATCGCCTTTGACGTCGCGCCGGTTGAGGGGGCGGTGTTGACGGCGGGCTTTCGGTTCGATGTGCCGGTGCGTTTTGCGGAGGATCGGCTGGACATCAATCGGGCGACCTTTGCGGCGGGGGGAGCGCCTTCGGTGCCTTTGGTGGAGATACGCGAATGAGTGGGCTGGAGGCTTTGGAGAGGCCGCTGGCGACTTTGGCCTTTTGCTGGCGGATCGAGCGGCGGGACGGGGTGACGATCGGGCTGACCAGCCATGATCGGGACTTGGCAATTGGGCATGTCCTGTATCGGGCTGCGCCGGGGATGACGCCTTCCGCCGTGCGGAGCGGGATCGGGGTCGAGGGGAGCGATGCCGATGTGGAGGGGGCTTTGACGGCGGATGCGATCAGCGAAGCCGATCTGATGGCGGGGCGCTGGGATGGGGCTGCGCTGGAGTTGCGGCTGACGGAGTGGGAGGCTCCGGGGGATTTGTGGTTGTTGCTGGCGCGGGGGGAGATTGGCGCGGTGGCGCGCAAGGCGGCGGCTTTCACGGCGGGACTGGGGGGGGGGATGGCGGCCTTGGAAGGGCCGGGTGCGGCTTCGGCTCAAC
>NZ_JFHR01000118.1 GCF_000722875.1 Sphingobium chlorophenolicum
GTAAGCGGTAAAAATCCCCCACATTTTCATGATTTGGCGATCTGGTAGATGGTGATCCTTGCATTTGCGAGGTGACGATGAGTGACAATGTCGAAACCAGTTTCGAAACTGAAAGGGGTGAGAGGACAGGCAAGGTTGCCCGCCTTGATGTCATTCCCTTGTCGAATGGCAACCGCAGATGGACGCCGGCGGCGAAAGCGCGGATCATAGAGGAGAGCTTCAAGGCAGGGGCGAATGTGGCCGAAGTCGCCCAGCGTCACGGGATGCTCCCGCAACAACTTTATAACTGGCGGGGGCGTTTCAGGGAGCGTGCCGAGGGGATGGGCTTTGTCCCGGCAGTGATCGAAGCCCCGTCGCCATCTCCCGTGCCGTCGACATCTTCCGGACCACCGGCGCCTACCGTCTCTTCGGTGCCCGTGGCTGAGAGGTCTGACGGGCAGATCGTCATCGAGACGCGCGGGCTGTCGATCCGCATCCCCTCCGACGTGGATGCCGATCACATTGAGCGGGTACTCCTGGCCGTGCAGGTGAACACATGATCATCCCGCCTGGACCGCTGAAGGTGCTGGTCGCGACGCAGCCCGTAGACTTCAGGAAGGGCATGGTGGGCCTCGCTTCGCTGGTGCAGAACGAACTGCGCCTCAATCCCTTCTCTGGCATGGTGTTTATTTTCCGGGCACGCCGAGCGGACAGGATAAAACTGCTCGTATGGGATGGCACCGGGCTCGTACTCGTGACGAAGCGGTTGCAGGATGGGAAGTTCCGCTGGCCCCGTCCGGGAGACGGCGTCATGAAGCTGTCGGCGGCCCAGGCTTCCGCGCTGTTCGAGGGGCTGGACTGGTCGCGTGTGCATGTGCCGCGCGTGCCAAAACCCCTTCATGCACAGTAGATCGCACGCCTGATTCTGTCTGGCGCAGAGGTGTTCCCAGACGTGCGAAACCGGCTAGAATGCGGGCGTGGCGGCGCATCCCGAACCCCCTGTCGAGACCGGCCCGGAGGCTGGATATGACGAGCTTCCCGACAATGTGGAGCAGCTCAAGGCGATGGTGCTGGCCGAGCGCGCTCGCGCGGCGCGGCTCGAACATATCCTCAAGCTGATCAACCGCTCGACCTTCGGCAAGCGTTCGGAAAAGCTCCCGGTCGATCAGCTGGCATTGACGCTGGAAGACCAGGACGTCGCTCTTGGCGAAGCCGATGGCTTGCAGGACAAGGCGGCCGAGGAAGCCGAACGTCATGGCCTCAGGCCGCGTCGTCGACGGGCTCCGGATGCCGAGCGCGCATCGCTGCCGGCCCATCTGCCGCGCTTCGAGACAGTGATCGAGCCCGAAAGCCTGGAATGCGCCTGTGGCGGAACGCTGCACAAGATCGGTGAGGACCGTTCCGAACGGCTCGACATCATCCCGGCCCAGCATCGCGTGATGGTGACGATCCGCCCCCGCTATGCCTGCCGCTGCTGTAGCGACGGCGTTCGCCAAGCATCGGCCCCGGCGCATGTAGTGCCGGGCGGCTTGCCGACCGAAGCGCTGATCGCTGATGTTCTGATCAACAAATATTGCGACCATCTGCCGCTTTACCGTCAATCGAAGATCCTCGCCCGGCAAGGCATCGAGATCAGCCGCGCCACTCTGGCGAACTGGGTTGGTCGCGGCATCGCTGCGGTGATGCCGATCACCAACCGGATGCGCGCCGATGCGCTTGCCAGCGCCCGCCTGTTCGTCGATGAAACCACGGTCAAGGTGCTGGCGCCGGGAACGGGCAAGACGAAAACCGGCTATATGTGGGTCATGGTACGCGACGATCGCGCGCATGCCGGCACCGATCCGCCTCTGGCGCTCTACACCTATATGCCGGGACGCGGAAAAATGTGGGCCAAGCAGTTGCTCGGGTCATATCAGGGCCTCCTGCAGGTCGATGCCTGGCAAGCCTATGACCAGTTCGGCAAGGATGATAGCGCCGACGTCGGCGTCACCAAGTCCTACTGTTGGGCGCACCTGCGACGCGGGTTCGTCGATGCAGGTCCCGACGCCCCGGTCGCGCAGGACGCCTTGCAACGCATCGCCAAAATCTATGGCATCGAAAAGGAAATCCGCGGGCGCACGGCCGAGGAACGCCTTGCCGTCAGGCAGGAGCGAACCCGTCCACTGGTCGACAAGCTCCATGCCTGGTTCGCCGCCACCGCACCGCGCATGATGGCTGGATCAGCAACAAGCGACGCGATGAAATATGCGCTCAAACGCTGGGCGGGCTTCACCCGGTTCCTCGACGACGGCAGGATCGAGATCGACAACAATGCCGCCGAACGGGCCGTCAGGCCGGTGACTCTCCAAAGAAAAAATGCACTCTTCACCGGCCACCAACTCGGCGCCGAAAACTGGGCAGCGATCTCCTCGCTGGTCGAAACCTGCAAGATGCTGGACATCAATCCCTACGCCTATCTCTGCGATGTCCTGGCCCGGATCATCACCCGCGCAGACACCGATCCGATCGACGATCTGTTGCCGTACAACTGGGTCGACACCAATGCCGCGCAAGCTTCGTTCGAACTGAACGGCATCGCAAGCGCCGCCTGACCATCCCAAATTACAGAACCGCCTCAAATGCCATGTGGGGGATTTTTACCGCTTAC
>NZ_JFHR01000119.1 GCF_000722875.1 Sphingobium chlorophenolicum
GGGTTAGGGGGGTGGGCTGGCGCGACATCTACGTTGTTTTGCAACGGTTAAGTCAGAAGCTCGCTTCGCTCGCGCCCACCCCTAGCCCCTCCCGCCTGCGGGAGGGGAATGTCTTATGGTGGCCATTTCCCGACATTCCGAATTTGTCCACGCAGCCATTAAGGAGGGGCTTTGACCGGCGCGGCGCGAGCGGGGATCACCGCCATCGCGGCCCTTCGATCCAGCTTACCAGGCTGCGGCGCACGCCCTTCGTCACGGGGAGGACGCGGTGCTGGAGGAAGGAGGGGAAGATCAGCATGCTGCCGCGCGGGGCGAAATTCGCGCCCGGTTGCTGAAGGCCGAAAAATTCGAAGGCGCCGCCTTCATAATCTTCCGGATCGGACAATTGCACCACCACCGACAATTTGCGGTCGAACGGGCCGGAGGATTCCAGCCACACATCCTGGTGCCAGTCATATTTGCCCTGCGCCCGGCCGTGATATTCGGTATATTGCAGGTCGAACGGCCCGGCGATGTCGATGCCGAAATTGGTGCGGTTCGACGAATGGACGAACTGCATCAGGCGGTCGGCGATATCCTTGTCGCGGTGGACGTCCAGCCAACTGACGGTGGACGATCGATAGCCCTGGTCGGGCCGCGCGCCCTCGGCAAAGCCCACGGTGGCTCCGTGCGGCGCGTAGAGCGCGGCGCGCTTGACGATGGCGTCGCATTCCGCCGCGGTCAGCGCCGACGGCCATACCTCCCACACATTGTTCATCATCTTGTCTTCCTGCACCCGTTGTTTTTGCGTGTTCGCAAAAGGACGGATCAGAATGTCCGCCCCAGTCCGAAGAAAAAGCGCGCCTTGCGGCCATGGGCCGGGCCGGGGCGCTTGACCGGCACGGCGATTTCGGCGCTGGCCCGCCATTTCGGCCCCAGGCCGATCCGCACCCCGCCCCCCGCCGACGCAAGGCTGTAGTCCTGCGCGGCGAGCCGGTAGAAGGGCCGGGCGGTCGTATGCGCCAGCGCTCCTTCGACGGCGGCGAACAGTGCGGTTCCCTTTGGCAAGGGCGATTTCGCGGGCAGCGTCCATGTCAGTTCCATGCTGCCCGCGACCGCCTGTTCCGCCGTCAGCGTGCCGGTGCGGAAGGCCATGCCCGCGCCCCGCCCGCCAAGCGGGAAGCGTTCCGTCACCGGCAGGTTATCCTTCGAATATTGGCCCTTGATCGAAGTCCTGAGGCTGAGTTTGCCGCCGATTCCTTTGACGGCGACGGCCTGAACATTGATCTTGGCGAAGCGGTTTTCGGAGAAGCCGGTAAAGGGCCTTGCCCCCAAAGCATTCAGGCCGTGGCTGACCACCGCGGACAGGGCGTAACCGTCCTTCGCGTCGGCATGGGACCAGGCTGCGCCCAGACGCAACGCCCGCGACCGGTAATCGCCGAAGCGGATGTCGAGGAAATAATTGTCGCTGTTAATGCCGTCGACCGCCGCCGTGACCGACATATTGGTCTTTGCCGACCGCAGGACCGGATAGCTGAGCGCCAGACCCGCCAGCGTCGCCTCCCCCTGCGTCCTGCTGTCGCGGGACCGGCTTTGCATATGGGCGGCCTGCGCGCTGAGCGTCAGGCCGTCGCTGCCGATGGGCGTGCTGTGGCTGAGCGCATAATATTGATAGCGGTCGGGATAGAAGGGCAGATAGCCCGACAGGCGCGTGCTGTCCCCTTCCCGCGCCAGTCCGTTGACGGTCAGCGACAATTGCGCCTGCACCCCGTCGACGACATTGCTGACGCCGCTATTGTCGATGGTGAGGCCGATCTGCACCTGCCTGCGCTTGACGATCAGGTCGATCAGCAGATCGCCGGGCGCGCCCGACTGGCGCATCCGGGCGTCGACCGTCTGACCCGGAATGTCGCGCAGCAGCGACAGCGCGCGTTCCAGCGTGCTCTTGCGCAGGGGGGCGTCGCGCATCAGGCGGCGCATATGGGCGGCGATCAGGCCCGTCGGCATGCTGGGCGACATGCCCGCCAGCCGATAATCCCGCACCCGCCCCTCCACCAGCCGGACGGTCAGCACGCCGCCCTGGGGAATTTGCGGCGGGATGGCGACGGAATAATAGGCGATGTCGCTGTCCGCATAGACGGCGGCGACGGCATTGGCGACGGCTTGCAGCGTTTCGGCGGTCAGGGGACGGCCGATCTGCGATGCGGTGGCGGCGTCCAGCCGGGCGGCGGGCAGGCTGGCCCCGTCATAATGGAGCCGCGTCAGCAGCATCTGCGCGGCGGAGGCGGGCGCGACCTGGACCGAGGGCGCGGGGCGACCA
>NZ_JFHR01000120.1 GCF_000722875.1 Sphingobium chlorophenolicum
GGTTATAGGGGCGTGTAATCCAGCGCCGACCCAGCCTACCGAGCCGGCGCATGAAAAGCATCTGACGTCGAAACTAATCGCGCAGCGCATCATGTACTGCGACGACGGCACACGCGCCGATGTCGACTTCATCGACGACGGCCTGAAAATGGCTGTCACCTGGCTGCCCAGGGGCAGAACTGAGATCCTGCGCGCGCAACGTACTGGCGAGGAATTTCGCGGCGACCGGTCGCGGGCAGTCGTGGCCGGCGGGTCGATCGCCTTCACGCAGCGCGGGAAGATCCGCGTCTGTCATCGAACCCCGGAGGAATCATAGGATATGCAGGCATTGCTGTACACGCTTGCGCCTGTGCTGGCGGTCGTGCTCGGCGCGATCATCGCGAGCCGGACCAAATTAAATCCTGGTGTCGTGGCGGGCCTCCAGCATCTCGCTGCCGGCGTCGTGTTTGCGGCGGCAGCGACTGAAATCCTGCCGCAGGTCAAGCATGAGGCTTCACCTAGCGCTACGTTGATCGGCGGGGCGGCGGGCGTTGCGACGATGCTGGGTCTCAAGGCTTTCGAGGCCCGCTTCAAGGGGCCAATGGCACTGCTCGCCGCGATCGGCATTGACATTCTGGTCGATGGTCTGGTGCTCGGCCTCGCGTTCGTCGCGGGTGAGAAGGCGGGATTTCTGCTGACGATCGCGCTGACGCTCGAAGTGCTCTTCCTTGGTCTGACACTGACCGACGAGCTGGCGGAAACCTATCGCTCGCGCCTGCGCATCATCGTGACTGTGTCGGCATTGGCGCTGCTGCTGCCGATCGGCGCACTCGCGGCTGTTCCTGTCGCCACGCTCTCACCGGTAATGGTCGCTGGCTTCCTGAGTTTTGGTCTGATGGCGCTGCTCTACCTCGTCACGGAAGAGCTGCTGGTCGAGGCGCACGAGAAGCCTGACACCCCACTCATCAGCTCGATGTTCTTCGTGGGATTCCTTGCCCTGCTGACGCTTGAGGAGATCATGGGATGATTTCGAGCAACGACAACAATGGCGGGCAAGAGCGTCGCACACTTTGGATCGTCCTGCTGCTGAACGCGGCGATCGCGGGGGGTTTCTTCGTCTCAGGATTTTTCGCGGACTCGAGCGCTCTGATCGCCAACGGCGTCGACAACCTGTCCGATACGGCCGTGTATGCGCTGAGCCTTGTGGCGCTCACCTGGGGCCAGACGTGGAAGACACGCGCCGCGGTCGCTTCGGGCGTCATGCTGCTGATCTTCGCGGGCGGCATCCTGATCGACGTTGGCCGGCGCTACCTTCAAGGCAGCGAACCGATCGGACCGACCATGATGGTCATGTCGGCGATCGCCGGCGTCGTGAATTACCTCTGCCTGCGGCTGCTCCAGCGCCTCAAGGATCCGGACGTCAATCTCCGGGCCGCAACCACCTTCAGCTTCAACGACTTCATTTCCAACGGCGGCATCCTGATCGCCG
>NZ_JFHR01000121.1 GCF_000722875.1 Sphingobium chlorophenolicum
GTGTATACCGCATTCCCCCTCCCGCCTGCGGGAGGGGGTTAGGGGGGGGTTGGCGTGACATCTGCGTCGTTTTGCAACGGCTAAGTCAGAAGCTCGCTTCGCTCGCGCCCACCCCTAACCCCTCCCGCCTGCGGGAGGGGAATATGTTGGAGGCGGAGCTCAGTCTTCCGGGGCGATGGTGACGCGCAGGCCGTCGAGCGAATCGCTGAAGGTCAACTGGCACGACAGGCGGCTGGTCTCGTTGCGGTGGTCCGAACTGTCGAGCAGGTCGTTTTCATCCTCGCTGACCGCGGGCAGGCTGTCGGCGAAGGCCGGGTCGACGAAGACATGGCAGGTCGCGCAGGAGCAGCAGCCGCCGCACAGCGCCAGCAGTTCGTCAAAGCCATTGTCGCGGATGATCTCCATCACGGAAAGGCCGCTCTGCGCCTCTACCGCCTGCTCTTCACCCGAACGGTTGACCACAATCAGTTTCGCCATGTACCCAGGTCCCTCAAAATTTTTTCCCGCCGCTCATGTCGGAGAGACAGCGGGAAATCAAGGGCTGGACGGCGATTAAATGGTGACCACGGCGGATCTGTTGCGGGAAAGTCTGGATGCCGTCGCCGCGCTGGAACCCGCTTTCGGCGCGGCGATCGGCCGGGTGGGCTATCCCCCGCCCCGCATGCGGGAGCCGGGTTACGAGACGCTGCTGCGCACCATCGTCGGCCAGCAGGTGAGCGTCGCGGCAGCCGCGGCGGTGTGGCGCAAGCTGGAGGGGGAACTGGGCGCGGGCTGCGCGCCGGACATCCTGCTCGCCCGCGATTTCGATGCCCTGCGCGCCTGCGGCCTGTCGCGGCAGAAGCAGGGCTATGCCCGCAGCCTGGCCGAACTGGTGGTGAGCGGCGGGATCGACCTGCACGCCCTGCCCGCCGACGATGAGGAAGCCATCGCGCAACTGGTGCGGATCAAGGGGATCGGGCGCTGGTCGGCGGAAATCTACCTGCTGTTCGCGGAGGGCCGGCCGGACATCTGGCCGGCGGGCGACCTGGCCGTGCAGATCGAGGTGGGGCGCATATTGGGCCTGCCCGCGCGGCCGAGCGAGAAGCTGACGCGGGAACTGGCCGAACCCTGGCGGCCCCATCGGAGCGCGGCGGCGATCATGGCCTGGCATCATTATAATACGGAGGTTTTCTAAGGCGTGTGGACATTTAAGGGATTCCTTTTTCCGCGCGGATCGGATTCAAGACTGGCGAAGGGAGCGCCATCTTGGATCGACACGGATTAAGCGACGAGCAGTGGGAGCGGGTTCGCCCCGTGCTTCCCGGTAAAGTTGGGGACCGAGGCCGTTCGGC
>NZ_JFHR01000122.1 GCF_000722875.1 Sphingobium chlorophenolicum
GCGATCGCCGGCGTCGTGAATTACCTCTGCCTGCGGCTGCTCCAGCGCCTCAAGGATCCGGACGTCAATCTCCGGGCCGCAACCACCTTCAGCTTCAACGACTTCATTTCCAACGGCGGCATCCTGATCGCCGGCGTGCTGGTGCTGTGGTTGGGTACCAATTGGCCGGACCTGCTGGTCGGCTTCGCCACCGCCATCATCGCCATCAAGGGCGGTGTCGAAATCCTGCGCGACGCGCGCGCCGAAACCAAGAAAAGCGAAAGGAGGTCGTCATGAACGACAAGCTCGAACTCGACATTCCAGTGTTGTTGCCGGACCTTCCTGACGCGGCCGATGCCTGCCTGGACCGTCTCGTATCAACCCTGTCAAAGCGCGAAGGTGTCGAGCGGGCGCATGTGATCTGTCTCGACGGCAACACGCCAGCGGCGCTGTGCATCCATTTCGATGCCGCCAAGCTGCCGCTGCCACGGTTGCGCGAAATGGTGCGCGCCGCAGGTGCCGAAATCACCGAGCGCTACGGCCATGCGATCTGGCAGGTGACGGGGATCAACCACGAACGTCGGGCGCGCACGGTCAGCGATGCGCTGTGCGCCTTGCCCGGCGTGGTCCAGGCAAGCGCCAGCACCAGCGGGTCTGTCCGGGTCGAATATGATCGCCGCGAAACCACCGAAGAGGAGGTGCGCGCTGCGCTTCGCAAGCTGAAGGTGAGGGTGGGCAAGCGGGTCGCTGCCGATGAACATGCCGGCCACGACCACGGCCCCGGGGGCCACGGCGCGGGCGAAGAGAAGCACGGCCCCGGCGATGGCCACGACCATAGCCACGCCGAATTTCTCGGCCCCAATACCGAGCTGATCTTCGCGCTCGCCTGTGGCGCGCTGCTGGGGATCGGCTACGCGATCGAGAGGCTGGTCGCTGGCGCGCCCGAATGGCTGCCGACCGCCTGCTATATCGCAGCCTATTTCTTCGGCGGATTCTTCACGCTGCGCGAGGCGATCGACAACCTCCGGATGAAGAAGTTCGAGATCGACACGCTGATGTTGGTCGCTGCGGCCGGCGCCGCTGCGCTGGGCGCATGGGCCGAAGGTGCGCTGCTGCTGTTCCTGTTCAGCCTCGGCCATGCGCTTGAGCATTATGCAATGGGCCGCGCCAAGAAGGCGATCGAGGCGCTGGCGAAGCTCGCGCCCGAAACCGCGACCGTGCGACGCGGCGGGCAGACCAGCGAAATCCCGGTCGAGCAGATGGTCGTCGGGGACATTGCCATCGTCCGCCCGAACGAGCGCCTGCCTGC
>NZ_JFHR01000123.1 GCF_000722875.1 Sphingobium chlorophenolicum
GGCGAAGCTCGCGCCCGAAACCGCGACCGTGCGACGCGGCGGGCAGACCAGCGAAATCCCGGTCGAGCAGATGGTCGTCGGGGACATTGCCATCGTCCGCCCGAACGAGCGCCTGCCTGCCGACGGCTTCGTCATCAAGGGCACCAGCGCGATCAACCAGGCCCCGGTCACGGGTGAAAGCATCCCGGTCGACAAGGTGCCGGTCGCAGATGCCGCAGCGGCACGCGCCAAGCCCGATGCAGTCGACGCGGAAAGCCGGGTTTTTGCTGGTACGATCAACGGCGGCGGCGCGATCGAGATCGAGGTGACACGCCGTTCCAATGAAAGCGCGCTTGCCAAGGTCGTGAAGATGGTGAGCGAAGCGGAGACGCAGAAGTCGCCGACGCAGCGCTTCACCGACCGGTTCGAACGGATCTTCGTGCCCGCCGTCCTGGTCCTGTCAG
>NZ_JFHR01000124.1 GCF_000722875.1 Sphingobium chlorophenolicum
GCCGGGTTTTTGCTGGTACGATCAACGGCGGCGGCGCGATCGAGATCGAGGTGACACGCCGTTCCAATGAAAGCGCGCTTGCCAAGGTCGTGAAGATGGTGAGCGAAGCGGAGACGCAGAAGTCGCCGACGCAGCGCTTCACCGACCGGTTCGAACGGATCTTCGTGCCCGCCGTCCTGGTCCTGTCAGTGCTCCTGCTGTTCGCATGGGTGGTCGTCGACGAGCCGTTCCGCGACAGCTTCTATCGCGCGATGGCGGTGCTGGTGGCGGCAAGCCCGTGCGCGCTCGCGATCGCAACGCCGAGCGCGGTCCTGTCGGGCGTTGCCCGTGCAGCGCGGGGCGGCGTGCTCGTGAAGGGCGGTGCACCGCTCGAAAACCTCGGGTCGCTCAAAGCGATCGCTTTCGACAAGACGGGCACGCTGACCGAAGGTCGTCCGCGCATCACTGATGTCGTGCCCGTCGATGGCGCCGATGAAGGCGAGTTGCTGGCGCTGGCTGTCGCCGTCGAAGCGTTGAGCGACCATCCCCTGGCCCAAGCGATCGTCAAGGACGGCCGCGAACGTCTGAACGATCGTGCCGTGCCGACTGCCGGCGACCTCAAGAGCCTGACCGGTCGGGGCGTCACCGCGAGCGTGGATGGCGAGACGGT
>NZ_JFHR01000125.1 GCF_000722875.1 Sphingobium chlorophenolicum
CTGGCCCAAGCGATCGTCAAGGACGGCCGCGAACGTCTGAACGATCGTGCCGTGCCGACTGCCGGCGACCTCAAGAGCCTGACCGGTCGGGGCGTCACCGCGAGCGTGGATGGCGAGACGGTGTGGATCGGCAAGGCCGAGATGTTCGGAAGTGAGGGCATTCCGGCGCTGGGGCAGGGCGCGCAGGACGCAATCGCGAAGCTGCGCGAGAACGGCCGCACGACAATGGTGGTCCGCAAGGGGGACCGCGACCTGGGCGCGATCGGCCTGATGGACACGCCTCGCGAAGCTGCCAAGACCGCGTTGCGTCGGCTGCACGAGATGGGCGTGTCGCGGATGATAATGATCTCCGGCGATCACCAGAAAGTCGCCGAAGCGATCGCCGACGAAGTCGGGATCGACGAAGCGTGGGGCGACCTCATGCCCGAAGACAAGGTTGCCGCGATCAAGAAGCTCGCCGGCGAAGACAAGGTCGCGATGGTGGGCGACGGCGTGAACGATGCGCCGGCGATGGCAAGCGCCACGGTCGGCATCGCGATGGGCGCGGCGGGGTCGGACGTTGCGCTGGAGACAGCCGACGTGGCGCTGATGGCCGACGATCTGGCGCACCTGCCATTCGCAGTCGGTCTTAGCCGCCATACCCGTGGAATCATCCGGCAGAACGTCTTCGTCAGCCTGGGTGTCGTCGCCTTCCTGGTGCCTGCTACCATCCTCGGCCTCGGCATTGGGCCAGCGGTGGCGGTTCATGAGGGATCGACGCTGCTCGTCGTCATCAATGCGCTCAGGCTGCTCGCCTACCGCGATCCGGCAGGGAAGGCGGCATGAAGTGGCTGATCGCCTTCGACCTCGACGGCACGCTTGCCGAGAGCAAGCGGCCGTTATCGGAGGATATGGCCGCAATCCTCGCCCGATTGCTCGCCATCACGGATGTGGCGGTGATCTCGGGCGGGGACTGGCCGCAGTTCGAAAAGCAGATCGCCTCGCGCCTTCCTGCCGGCGTCGCGCTCGACCGTCTCTGGTTGATGCCGACCACAGGCACGAAACTCTATCGGTTCATCAATGGCGCTTGGC
>NZ_JFHR01000126.1 GCF_000722875.1 Sphingobium chlorophenolicum
CGCTGGCGAAGCTCGCGCCCGAAACCGCGACCGTGCGACGCGGCGGGCAGACCAGCGAAATCCCGGTCGAGCAGATGGTCGTCGGGGACATTGCCATCGTCCGCCCGAACGAGCGCCTGCCTGCTGACGGCTTCGTCACCAAGGGCACCAGCGCGATCAACCAGGCCCCGGTGACGGGTGAAAGCATCCCGGTCGACAAGGTGCCGGTCGCCGATGCCGCAGCGGCGCGGGCAAAGCCTGATGCAGTGGACGCGGAAAGCCGGGTTTTTGCCGGTACGATCAACGGTGGCGGCGCGATCGAGATCGAGGTCACACGCCGTTCCAATGAAAGCGCGCTCGCCAAGGTCGTGAAGATGGTGAGCGAAGCGGAGACGCAGAAGTCGCCGACGCAGCGCTTCACCGATCGGTTTGAGCGGATCTTCGTGCCTGCTGTCCTGATCCTGTCGGTGCTCCTGCTCTTCGCATGGGTGGTCGTCGACGAGCCGTTCCGCGACAGCTTCTATCGCGCGATGGCGGTGCTGGTGGCGGCAAGCCCGTGCGCGCTCGCCATTGCAACGCCGAGCGCTGTCCTGTCTGGCGTTGCCCGTGCAGCGCGGGGCGGCGTGCTCGTGAAGGGCGGTGCACCGCTCGAAAACCTCGGGTCGCTCAAGGCGATCGCTTTCGACAAGACGGGCACGCTGACCGAAGGTCGTCCGCGCATCACCGATGTCGTGCCCGTCGATGGCGCCGATGAAGGCGAGCTGCTGGTGCTGGCCGTCGCCGTCGAAGCGTTGAGCGACCATCCTCTGGCCCAAGCGATCGTCAAGGACGGCCGCGAACGACTGAACGATCGTGCCGTGCCGACTGCCGGCGACCTCAAGAGCCTGACCGGTCGGGGCGTCACCGCGAGCGTGGATGGCGAGACGGTCTGGATCGGCAAGGCCGAGATGTTCGGGAGTGAGGGCATTCCGGCGCTGGGGCAGGGCGCGCAGGACGCAATCGCGAAGCTGCGCGAGAACGGCCGCACGACAATGGTGGTCCGCAAGGGGGACCGCGACCTGGGCGCGATCGGCCTGATGGACACGCCTCGCGAAGCTGC
>NZ_JFHR01000127.1 GCF_000722875.1 Sphingobium chlorophenolicum
CCCCTAACCCCCTCCCGCCTGCGGGAGGGGGTTAGGGGGGTGGGCTGGCGCGACATCTGCGTTGTTCTGCAACGGTTAGGTTAGAAGCTCGCTTCGCTCGCGCCCACCCCTAACCCCTCCCGTTTACGGGAGGGGGATATCTTAAACTGGCCATTTCCCGACATCCGGAATCTGTCCGCGCTGCCTAAAGCAACTTCGGGGTAGGTGAATCATTTTTTTATTACAAAAGACCGCAAAACAAAGATTTATGGCGGATGATCGAAATCCACCCCGGCTCAAAGCGAAGCGGCCAGCGTCTTCACAGCCCAGACCAGAAACCCGAACACACCCCAGGATAGCAGGGAAAGGCCGACGATAAGGACGCCGCGCCTGAATTTTGAAGGAAGAGACATGGTCTCGCCTTCCCGGTCGACATGCAGGGCACCGCCGAAACTAGCAGCGACGACCGTATGCGCCAACCTGATTTTCTCGATCTGTCCCGCAAGAAGCGGCTGGTCGAATTGGCATCCCGCCGTCTTTCCGTCCGACCAGATGACGCGGGCAGTGCATGTCCCGACGCCGGGAAGCCCCAGGCTGACCGCTTGCCCAGCCGCCAGCGCCACGGGTGCGGATATGCGGCAACCCTCGTCGGAAAGATCGTCGATGACGACATCGAACGGCCGCTCCCGAAGGCGCAAGGTGGACGGACGCAACAGCTTCTGCCGGTTCGAGACGCGGATGGCAGCGGCGGCGTTGGCGAGGAACAAGTTCGGCATGGCATACCTTGAATGAGATGCCGAACGGTTAGGATAAAGCTGCTAAGAAGCGGTTAAGTTCGATAATCTCTTCCCAATCGCGACGATGCCGAAGCTAGGCCGCGTGGACAATTCGAAATGTCGGGAAATGGCCAATCCAAGACATTCCCCTCCCGCAGGCGGGAGGGGCTAGGGGTGGGCGCGAGCGAAGCGAGCTTCTGACCTAGCCGTTCCAAAACAACGCGGATGTCGCGCCAGCCCACCCCCTAACCC
>NZ_JFHR01000128.1 GCF_000722875.1 Sphingobium chlorophenolicum
AGCCCCAGGCATTGCGCAGCAGGGCATCCGCAGGCCTGCCCCGACCCGCCCGCTCATAGAAGGCCGCCGCCTCCGCCGCGTCAATCTGCCCCAGGTCGATCAGGCTGTTGACCCGCAACAGCCGCGCCTCGACATCGCCGGGATAGCGCCGCTCGAAATCGTCCAGATAGGCCAGCGCTGCCCTCGGTCGCCCGTCGCTCCGCGCCTGATGGATCAGTTGCAGATACAGCCCCCGCATATCCGGCGCCTCCTCCGCAAGGGCAGGGGCCGCCCCCATCAGCAGCGCCGCCAGCAACCACCTCATCGCGAAATCCCCCGCAACGTGTCGAAGATCGCCACCACCGGCGGCCCGCCCAGCACCACGAACAGGGCGGGCATGAAGAACAGGATCATCAGCACCACCATCCGCACGGTGATGCCGCCCATCGCTTCCCGCGCGCGCATGACGCGGCGCTGCGTGAATTCCCGCACGAATTCGCGCAGGGCAGGGGCCAGCTCCACCCCCTGGAACAGCGCCTGCCGGAACAGGGCGGCCAATTCCCGCGCCCCGCTCACCGCCACCCGCGCCGCCCAGCGGTCCAGCGCCAGATCGTACCGCATCCCGCGCTCCAGATCGGCCACCAGCATCGCGATCAGCCGCGCATGGTGCGGCACGGCAATGGCCTCGTCCCGCGCAATCGACCGGAAACACTGGTCCAGCGAAACGCCGCTCTCCAGCATCATCAGCATCAGGTCGAGCAGGAAGGGAAATTCCGCCATGATCGCCCGCGCCCGCCGCGCCGCCAGCAAAAGGATCGCCTGCTTCGCCCCCACATAGGTCAGCCCGGCGACGATCACGATCAGCAGCGGCTGCGCGAAAAAGCCGCCCCACACCACCCGCGAAACCAGCATCGCCGCCAGCGCCACGCCCCCGGTCGCCCCCATCCGCGCCCAGACGAACC
>NZ_JFHR01000129.1 GCF_000722875.1 Sphingobium chlorophenolicum
GGCGGGCGCCCTGGCCTGCTGGACCGAGGGGGGGTGGCGTTTTGCCGATCCCCGCGCCGGGCTTTCGCTGTGGATCGCGGACAGGGGGCATGCGATGTTGCATGACGGGACGGGCTGGCGGGATTGCGGCGTGGGGGGCGACGGATTCCATGTCGGCGGCGCGCGCGTCGTCGGAGTGCGGGCGGCGGCCATCGCCGATCCGTCGGGCGGCGCGACTGTGGACGCGGAGGCCCGTTCCGCGCTGACGGCGATATTGGGCGCTTTGCGGGCGCATGGCTTGATTGCGGCCTGACCGGGCCGTGACTTGCGGGATGTCCGCTTTTTACAAGAAGGCGTCCGCTGATTAGTCTTGGCGGGCAGGTGGACAGGTCTACTGCGTTATTTTTGCAACAGTTTTGCCAATTGTGGACTTGCCATGAAACTTTCTAGCCGATACAGGGTTTCAGCAGTCCTTCGTGACACTTTTGAAAGGGGAATTTAGATGCGGAAGCTTGCCCTCGCGGCCGTGCTTGCGACCAGCGCCCTGGCCACCCCGGCCCTGGCGCGTGACAATAGCTGGTATGTCGGCATCGACTCCGGCGTTGTTCTCGTCGAAGATCAGGACATCACCTTCACCCCCGGCAGCACCGCCCCCGGCGCAGGTTCCAAGACCGTTGCCGGCGTGGACTACCACAAGGGTTTCGACGGTGACGCCGTGATCGGTTACGACTTCGGCGGTTTCCGCCTGGAAGCCGAAGCCGGTTACAAGCGCGCCGAGGTCGACCTGGACAAGAGCGGTTTTGGCGGCGCGGCTTCGGCCCTGTCGTTCATGCTGAACGGTTTGCTGGACTTCGGTCCCGATGATGGCCTGCAGGGCTTCGTC